>JADHSV010000047.1 GCA_016776725.1 Rhodospirillales bacterium | reverse complement strand
GCGGCACGGATACGGCGACGATTACGCTGAACGTGGCTTCGGTTGATGACGTTCCGGTTGTGACGGTTGCGGATGCGGCGGGCGACGAAGACACGACGATTGCGCTGGATATCGGCGCGGTCATGGATGCGGCGACGACGGAAACTGTTGCCTCGGTTGAGATTTCGGGCATTCCGGACGGTGAGGTTCTGTCTTCGGGTATGGACAGCAACGGCGATCCGATTACCATTACGGTGAGCGAGGCGGGCGTTGCCACGGTCGATCCTGGCCAGTTGGCGGATCTGGCGATCACGCCTCCTGCGGATTCCAGTGCCGACTTTACACTGGGTGTTGCCGCGACCAGCACGGATGGCGGCACCAGCACAGCCAGCATTCCGGTGGCGGTGACGGCGGTGGGCGATGCGGCAGAAGTTTCGGTGAGCGATACCTCCGGTGCGGAAGACACGGCCATTGCTCTCGATATTAGTGCGGCGGTTGCGGACAGCACCGAAACGGTCGACTTCGTGACCGTGGCGGGTGTTCCCGAAGGCGCCAGCCTGTCGGCGGGCACCAGCAATATCAATGGCACATGGACACTGGAAGCGAGCGAGCTTGTAGGCCTGACAATCACACCTGCCGACGACAGCAACGCAGACTTCACGCTGAGCGTCACGGCGACTTCGACGGACGGCACCACGGGTGCGGCAGCCGATATCGACGTTACGGTTTCGGCGGTTGGCGATGCAGCCGAGGTTTCTGTCAGCGACACTTCTGGTTTGGAAGACACGGCCATTGCGCTCGATATCAGCGCGGCGGTACCGGGCAGCACCGAAACGGTTGACTTCGTGACAGTCTCGGGCGTCCCGGCGGGTGCCAGCCTGTCGGCGGGTACCAGCAATATCGACGGTACATGGACCCTTGAAGCGGGCGAGCTGACTGGTCTGACGATCACGCCGCCTGCCGATGACAATGCCGACTTCACGCTGAGCGTTACGGCGACCAGCACGGACGGCACGGCAGGGGCTCCGGCCGACATCGATGTTAGCGTTGCCGCCGTTGGCGATGCAGCCGAAGTTTCGGTCAGCGCCGCCTCGGGCGACGAAGACACGGCCATTGCGCTGGATATCAGCGCTGCCGTGCCGGGTAGCACGGAAACGGTGGATTTCGTGACGGTTTCGGGTGTTCCGTCGGGCGCCAGCTTGTCGGCGGGTACGAGCAACCCGGACGGCACATGGACCCTTGAAGCGGGCGATCTTACTGGCCTGACGGTTACGCCTGCTGCCGACAGTAACGTGGACTTCACGCTGAGCGTCACGGCAACTTCGACGGACGGCACCACGGGTGCTCCGGCGGCAATCGACGTCAGCGTTGCCGCGGTTGCGGATGCGCCGGAAATGACGGTTGCGGATGCTGCGGGTCTTGAAGACACTGCAATTACGCTGAATATCTCGGCCGAAGTTCCGGGCAACGAAGATCTGGCGTCAATCGTTATCGGCAACGTGCCAGTTGACGCGACCCTTTCGGTCGGTACCGACAGCGGCTTGAGCCTGAACGGCAATGTCCTGACGGGTTCGGGAGAAGGAGGCCGGTTCACCGTCGATGACTTGCTGGCGCTGGAAGGTGGTGCGTTGAGCATCACACCGGCTCCGGACGACAACACCGACTTCGATCTAAGTGTCACGGCGACGTCAACCGATGGCGGCATCAGCGCGGCGGTGCTTCCCATAGCCGTAGAAGCGGTGGCCGAGGACACGGACGTCACCTTTACCGTTAGCGATGGTGAAGCGACGATGACCCTGGCGGACCCCGACGACTATGGCGAGGCGGAGACCGTCGACGTTGATGGCGGCGCGGTCGAATACACCTACGACGATGCCGACAGTGCGACGGTTTCGGTTACGGATGACTGGGGAAGTGTCGCCTCCATTGACGCGACCAGCGACGAAGCCGCCGATGTCGTGCTGCAAGACTTCGTGGAAGCCAATGTCACCTTGGGCGGCGACGGCGACAGCACGGTCGATATCGAAAATGCCGCCAGCGGCGACGTTGCCACGGGTTCGGGCGACGACAGCATTGAAATCACTGGCCAGGCCGGTGAGAGCGGTGCCTTCGACGTGGACGCCGGTGCGGGCGACGATACCATCACGCTTGACGGCGATTACGACGCTTCCACCGTTGCCGGTGGCGCCGGAGAAGACACGATCACCACCGGTGGTGGGGAAGACGTGATTACCGGTGGGGCCGATGACGACTACATGGACGGCGGCGCGGGCGCTGATGTCGCGGTGTTCAGCGGATCCTTCGCGGATTACGCGATCAGCACCGACGCAGCAACCGGCGAAATCACGGTTGCGGGGCCGGACGGCACCGACACCCTGGTTAACATCGAGCTTCTGCGGTTCGACGACGGCGACGTTCCGGTGGAAGGTATCGGCGGCGAGCCGACGGTTTCGATCACGGCTGCGGCGGGCGATGAAGACCAGCCCATCGAATTGCTGATCGACGTCAGCGCGGCAAGCCCGTTTGATCCGGTCGGCTCCATTACCATTGGCGGCGTTCCGCAGGGTGCGACGCTTTCGGTGGGTACCGACACCGGTCTGAGCCTGGACGGCAATGTCCTTTCGGGTTCGGGCGAGGGTGGCCAGTTTACCGCCGATGATCTGCAGGCCCTGGCCGACGGCGCGGTGGAAATTACACCAGCCGAGAATTCGGATGTTGATTTCAGCCTTTCGGTCTCGGCGTCTTCGACCAGTGGCGCGACGACGCAATCGGTCGATATGCCGGTGACCGTGGATGCCGTTGCCGATGTTCCGGTGATTACGGTGGAACTCGGCGATCCGACGGTGACCGGCGGTGATGGCGGCGCGACCCCAATCCATTTCTGGAACTTCGAGGACCACGACGGCGGTCCCCTTGAAGACAAGATCGGCTCGGCTGATGGCCAGGAAATGGGCAGCGTCGAATTCGACGATGACGGCAGGTTCGGCGACGGAGCCGAGTTAGCATCCGGTGACGGTGATGGTGACGGTTATGATGGCGGCCACGGTCGCGGCCATGACCATCACGGGGGCGGCCACGGTCGCGGCCATGATGACGATGACGACGACGCCATTGCGATCCCGCACACCGAAGACATGGAACTGGACAGCGGAACCGTTACCGTGTGGTTCCAGAGCCCCAATGTTGACAAGAAGCAAGGGATCATGTCCAAGGATTCGGAACATAAGAACGACGGCGATTTCACCATGAGGGTGGACGACGGAAAGGTTGAGGTGCGCTTTGAAAGCGACGACCACAGCTTCAAGGTCGAAGGCGGCGATCTTTCCGACAATAGCTGGCACCAGGCGACGTTCTCCTGGGGCGAGGACGGAATGAAGCTTTACGTCGATGGCGAGTTGGTCGACACCAACGATTACGCTGGCGGCATGGCAGACAACCTTAATCCCTTGGTCCTTGGTGCAAGTGCACATAAAACCGACGAGGGCGAAGCGGACGAGGACGATCTCAAGAACTTCTTTGAAGGGCAGATGGACGACGTCGCGGTTTTCGACCGCGCACTGACCGCCGACGAAATCGGCGGCCTGTACAGCGATGGCGTTCAGGCCATGATGGAAGGTGACGATCCGGGGACCATTGAGTATCCGCTGGAAATCGCCACCAACCTGACCGATGCCGACGGATCGGAATCCCTGGGCGACGTCACCATCGGGGGGATCCCCGAAGGTGCGGAACTTTCCGCCGGTACCGACAACGGGAACGGCACCTGGACGGTTTCGCAGGGCGATCTTGCCGACCTTAAGCTGACGGTTAGCGACAGCGTTCCCGCCGACTTCCAGATTTCGGTCACCGTGGCATCGACCGAGGCGGTAGGCGGCGACAGCGCCGTGGCCTCCGCCACGATCATTGTGCCGGTTGATGTCCCGGATGCTGAAAACGAAGCCCCGGTCCTTGAGGGTGACGGCGAAACCACTGTTGATGCGGGCGACGAGGTCACCATCACGGCTGACGACATGCATCTGGCCGATGATACGAGTGATGCGGACGAGTTGCTCTATACCCTGACCGATGATGTCGATTTCGGCTCGCTTTATCTGGATGACGGATCGGGCAACCGGACGGATCTGGATGTGGGCGATACGTTCAGTCAGGAAGATATCGACCTGGGTCTGCTCAGCTACGAGCAGGATGAATCCCTTGCCGATTTCTGGAACCCGGAAACGCCGGAATGGGGCGATGGCGGTGCTCCGGTGGATTAGGCCAACCTGACCATGCCGCTGGAAGCCGACAGCGTAACCATTACCTTCCAGGGCGAAAGCGCCGGCTACGACAATTCACTTGGCTGGTTCAAGCTGGACGAAGACGGCAACCCGACCGATCCGCAGATGATCTGGTCCAATACCGACGAGGGTGAACTTTCCGAAGGCACCTCGGTCACGTTGGAAGGCTTGGCACCGGGCGAACAATTCGGCTTCTTCATCGTGAAGGACGGGGCCGATGAGTATCCGTGGCTCGAAGGCCAGCAGGATTCCAGCAACACCATGCAGTTCGGCGAAGACGGAGGCATTGAATTCGTAAACAACGGCGGCAATGTCACCCACAGCATGGACGCGGACGATTTGTTCTTTACCAACGAATCGATGAACCCCGATGGCATTAACCACGCCCTCTCGGGAATCGAGGGCGAAGAACTGATGATCGGTTTCGAGGATTTGACCGGTGGTGGCGACAACGACTTCAACGATGTCACCTTCTCGGTGAAATACGAAAACGAGGTCTCGTCGCAGCCGACCAGCGACAGCTTCAAGTTCACCGCCGAGGACGGCGACGGCGTGGTGGTTGCCGATAACGATGATACCGGTGGCGACGGCTACACGGTTACCGACGGGCAGGGAACATTCGATATCACCATCGACAACACCTGACCGGACAGCCATAGCCCACCGTGCGGGCCTACAAAATCAACCCCCGTCCAGAAATGGGCGGGGGTTGATGTCGTATAGGGGCGAGATATCTCTATTGGGTTCCGCGCGCCTTTTTCGCGGCTTCCTTCGGGCGTTTGCGGAAATGATACCAACGCTTGGTTCCTTCGCGGTTGTGAAGGATGTTGATCAAGGCGGAAACGGGGCGACGGTCAAAGAAGGTTCCGGCTGCACGCAGAAGACGCGCTGCGGCGTCATCGAAAGACAGCGCGTCGCGTCGCGCATTGACGCTGATCATGCCCATAAAGGCGACGGCCACCGCGACGACGCGGGCCGGCAGCAGAATGGTTTCACCCTCAATGCCAAGCGGTCCTCTGCCGTCCCAACGCTCTCCGGCCTGACCGATGGTTTCGACAATGGGGCCGTGGAAGGTGACGTCCTTCAACAAATTGGCGCTTACGCGGTAGGCGTCGTCGATCATCCTCTGTTCTCGCGGCGACAAGGGGGTCGTTTTGGTCAGCACCGAAGTGGGCACGAAAACGGTTCCGACGCCATACAATTTCGCGGCGACTTCAATTGTCTTGACCTCGGTTTCCTCTATGCCCATTTCGCGCGCGATTTCGGCCGCCACCTTGGCCACGCGCGAGGACATGTTGGTAGAGTACGGGTTGCGCCGGTCAACGACGCCGACCAGGGTATCGATCAATTGCCCCAACATGCGTTTGCTGCGGCGCTTTTCCACCGTCAACTCGGTGATGTGTTCAGCACCATCAGAATGCCGGGCGGGTGATCGCGGTCTCCGCGCAGGGGTACATGGTCGGTTTTTATGACCTTGATGTCGTCATTGTCGCCGCCCTCGTTGAACTCGTGCATGTGAGACTGCCGCGTGCGGTCGCGGGAATCCTCATGCCCTTCGTCCTCGGCTTCGGCGAAATTGGCCAGCACGTCCTTGTTGATTTTGGAATACGCCTCGGCCTGAACCGGGCCGACGACGCTGGCCATTGTTTTTCCGAACATGTCCTCGGGCGCAATCCCCGCTTCCCGCGCGGCGGGCTCGTTGGCGAATGTGTATTTGGTGTCCCCGGTGACTGCCACGATGCCGAGCGGCTGGCTGTTCGTCACCACGCGCATGAATTTGCTCATGTTTTCAAAGCGTTCGGACGAAACGCGGAACTTCTCGGCGGCCTGGGCCGCGCGTACCGATGTGCCGTGCCGCCACACGGCGATGATGGCGATGGTTACGCCGACGATAATCAGCACGAAAACGATCAGAATCGTTTTCAGGCGCGTCTCGTTGGCGGCCAGCGCTTCGGCGCGGGAAATCTTCCGGGCCAGAACCCACGGCAGGTTGGCGATGGGGCGCGAGACGATCAGAACTTCCTGCCCGGCATAGTCCTGCTTGATGCTAAACCCGCCCGGTTTTTGCACCGCGTAGGCGGCTGCCAGATCGGGGGTGTCGGCGGCCAGGGACCGCTTTAACGGCGGTGTGCCGTCGGCCAGCTGCGACAGATACTCGACGGTGTTGCCCTTTAGCCGGACCAGGTAGGTCTCGCCGGTTTTGGATGTTTCTCCGGGTTGCTTCAGGGCCTGGAACAGCTTTTCGTCCAGTGTGCGAATGCCAACAACTGCGCCAATCCCGGTCGCGCCCTCGTCCTGTTGAATGCCGTAGACGGGAAGGGCAAAGCCGATGGTCGGTTCGTTCGATGCGCCCATAAAAATGTCGATCAGCGCGGGTTCGCCATCAAGCGCCGTGGCGACCGCAGCGCGGATTTTTCCGCTAATTGGCGGCATTCCGGGGGTGCTGACAATGGGCTTGCCGTCTGCGTCGACAAGGCCCAGGCCGGCAATACCGACCCGTTCAATATTGGCGTTTACCTCTCCATCGGGTTCCGGCGCCTTGAAACCGGTGCGATCGGCGGTTGCCACCAACAGGTTTAGCAGGTATCCGGCCTCGGCCTCGCCGCCCTCGCTTTCGTCGATTTGATCCTCTTCTTCCTCGTCGTCGGCTTCTTGCAAACCGTCGTCCAGCCCCAGTTCGTTGAGCCCATCGTCCGCGGCGTCGGGGGTTTCTTCCGCGGAATCAGCAGCGGGCTCTTCGGCGGACTCAGGCTCTTCGCCTTCATCCATTTTTTGGGTGCTCATGTAAAGCTGAAGCGAAGCGTTCTGGGTCAGGTTCCGCAAGGTCGTGAAATTTTCTTCCGCCCACTCCTGAACGGCGGCGACGCGGCTGTCGGCGACGATTCCAAGACGGATTTGCCAAGCCTGAAGGTCACGCCGACGTTCATCGTCTACAAATTTCAACGCAAATACGATCGCCAGCGCGATGCCGATTACCATTCCGATGGCGCATCCGACGACGATCCAGTTGACCTTGCGTCGCGGCGCTGCTTCTTCGGTGGCGGCTTCGTCCTTGGATTCGGCGGTTGCGTTCATACTACCTACCCCCCACATGCAAACCTGTAACGCTGATAAAAACACTATCATTCCCTTGATCGGCCAAAAACCCTAAAATAGAGGGCGTTAGAACAAGGGCAGACAAGCGGTTACGCATATGGCCTTTGCCGATGGATCAAAGACATGGTTTGCAAAAGCGGCGGTAGCTGTCCTTGCCGTTGCGCTTGTGACGTCCGCGCTGGTCGTGACAACGCCGACCCATGCCGCCAAGGCAAAACCCACGGCCAGCTTCTTCAATAGTAAAGAAGTGCGCTCGAAAAACATGAAGCCGTTCAAGAAGTGGACGGCGGCAGTGAAGCGTTATTCGAGTGAAAAAGGCACGGCCAAGAAGACCAAGGGAAGCTGCAAATCAAAGAAATTCAACAAATGCCACTATGAAACCTGGATCAAGTTTCTGGTCAGCATAAAGAAAAAGGACAAGTTGACGCAGATTAAGGCCGTCAACAAGTTCATGAACAAGTCGCGCTACATCACCGATAAAAACAATTGGGGCAAGAAGGACTTCTGGGCGTCACCGGGGGAATTCATGGCGCGGTTTGGCGACTGCGAGGATTTCGCCATTGCCAAGTTCATGTCGTTACGCCTTCTGGGCTTCAAAAACAGCGAAATCAGGGTTGTCGCGGTCAAGGATCTTAACCTGAAAGTCGGTCATGCCATTCTCGTCGCCTTCGTGGACGGCAAAACCTATGTGCTGGACAATCAGATCAAGCAGGTTATCGCTGCCGAACGCGTGCGCCATTACCAGCCCGTTTTCTCAATAAATACAAAGTACTGGTGGCGCCACAGCACCTGAAAATCTCCGAATTTTCGCGTCTGGCGTGAGGACGGATTTCGGAGGTGTTTTCGGGAAATTTTCCGTGGAAAAACAAGGTGGGGTAAAAAGAATCTTTCGCGCAAAGCGCGTTAGGCAGAAGTTTATTGCAAATACCGCAGTAATGATAATTATTCGCAAGTAAAGAGATGTAGTTTAGAAAACATCTAACTTGAAACGACGGAGGTTTTTCTATAAACCTACGCCCCGAGGAAACCTAAAGAAAGAGCCAGACTGTGTGGCCAGAAAGACTGCCTCTTTTCATAAATCAATGAACGGAACCGGGGCTGTATTGAGATGCTCGATACCCTTGCATTTATTCTGATCGTATTGCCGTTTTTGGCGGCGCTTGGTTGCTTTGCAATCCGCGCGTCAGCCATTCGCTCTGTGATCATCGTGGCAACCAGCGCGTTGTTGGTCGTCGCTTTCATTATGTTGCTGCTCGAAGGTCCTGCGACCTACACGCCGGAAACGCTTTTCGGGGTGGGGATTCGCGAGATCATTCAGGTTGCGGATTTCGCGCTGCTGGCGCTGATCTTCTACTTTGGCGTTCGCTATAAGAGCGCTTTGGTGGTTGTTCTGGCGATTGTGCAGCTTGGCTTTGCCAGCTATCTCGAATTTGGGCTCAGCACCCACGAGTATGGCCATTCCACTTTCGTGATCGACAACCTCACCCTGGTGATGGTTGGGATTATTACGGTGGTGGGCGGGGCGATCGCCATTCATGCGGTCCCGTACATGAAAGCTCATGAAGAGCACCTGCACCTTGAGACGAGCCGTCAACCGCGGTTCTTCTTCGTGTTGGTTCTGTTCCTCGGCGCCATGAACGGCCTCGTTATGACCAACGACCTGTCGTACTTCTATTTTTTCTGGGAGATCACGACGCTGTGCTCGTTCCTGCTGATCGGCCATGACCAGACCGAAATCGCGACCAAGAACGCGGTTCGGGCTTTGTGGATGAACAGCCTGGGCGGCGTGGCTTTGATGGGCGCCATCGTCTGGTTCTATAAAGAGCTTGGAACCTTCGACATTGCGGCCATTATCAAGGCCAGCCCGGATACGGCCATGATGATGATCCCGCTGGCTCTGCTTTGCTTTGGTGCTTTCACCAAGGCGGCGCAGGTTCCGTTCCAAAGCTGGCTGCTTGGCGCCATGGTTGCGCCGACGCCGGTCTCGGCCATGCTTCATTCATCGACGATGGTTAAGGCGGGTGTCTACGCGGTGGTCCGGTTTGCTCCGGCTTTCACCGACACCTACTTAGGCTATGCGGTGGCTCTGGTTGGCGCCTTTACGTTCCTGGCAACGGCCGCTTTGGCCGTCGGTCAGAGCAACGGCAAAAAGATCCTTGCCTACTCGACCATCAGCAACCTGGGCCTGATTGTCGCCTGCGCCGGTATCGGCACACCGGCGGCGTTGGCTGCAGCGATGCTGATCATCGTGTTCCATGCGATCTCCAAGGGCCTGTTGTTCCTGTGCGTCGGCACCATCGAACAAAAGATCGGCAGCCGCGACATCGAAGACATGCGCGGCGTCTACGCCGGTATGCCGGTAACGGCTTTGATTACGGTGATCGCAGTGATCACCATGATCCTGCCGCCCTTCGGCATGTTGTTGGGCAAATGGATGGCCATCGAATCGGCTGCTTCGGATCTGGCTCTGATCATCATGCTTGCTCTCGGCAGCGCATTGACGATCGTGTACTGGGTGCGTTGGGCTGGTGGCGTCATGAGCGCCCCGTTCGGCGGCAAAATCGCCACCGAGGAGCAGGCCACGCTGACCCGTTGGCCGTTGGTTGGCTTGTGCGCTAGCGCGGTTCTCGTCAGCATCGCGTCGCCTTGGCTCTACACCGGTTTGGTGGGGCCTGCGGTGGCGGCAATGGGCGCGTCTCCGTTTGAAATCAGTCAGGGCGTGTTCGGCAATCCGGCGGGTGCGTTCGCGGTACTGCCGCTGTTCGCGGTGGTCGTGATCGGCTTCCTGTTTGCGCTGAAGGCAATGGGCAACGCCAAAGTCACGCCTGCGGCAATGCCGTATATGGGCGGACTGCAGAATGAGAGCGGTTCGGCTTATATAGGCCCGATGAACAAGGAAGTCCCGATCACCTCCGGTCACTATTACATGACCGCGTTGTTCGGCGAGGAAAAGCTGTCACGCTGGGTTAACGGTGGGGCGGTTGCCCTCCTGGCGCTGATGTTCGTGATGGGAGGAATGCAGTGACAAACGTAATTCTGTTAGCCCTCGCGGGGCTGATTGTCGCGCCTCTCGTCGGCGGACTTATCGGCGGTATTGACCGAAAGCTGACGGCGCGTGTTCAAGGCCGGGTCGGACCTCCGATCGTCCAGTCCTTCTACGACGTGGCCAAGCTTTGGGCCAAGGAAACCACTGTCGCCAACCCGTGGCTGACCTTCTGCTCGTGGGTATACGTCGGCGCGGCGGCGACATCGGTGGTGCTGTTCTTCATGATGGGCGATTTGCTGCTCATCTTCTTCGTGCAGGCCATCGGCGCGGTGTTCCTGGTGATCGGCGCTCTTTCGGTGCCTTCGCCTTACAGTCAGGTCGGAGGTCAGCGCGAGCTGCTGCAGATCCTGGCCTACGAGCCGCTGCTGATTTTGGTCATCGCCGGTATCTACGTGACCACCGGCAGCTTCAAGGTTGAAGCCGTGCTGGCCCATGATACGCCGCTGCTGCTTGAATTGCCGCTGCTGTTCATCGTTCTCGGTTATGCGCTGACCATCAAGCTCAGGAAGTCGCCGTTCGATATTTCCGGTTCGCACCACGCGCACCAGGAATTGGTTAAGGGCGTCTACACCGAGTATGTCGGTCGTAACCTGGCGCTGGTTGAAATCGCTCACTGGTACGAAACCATCCTGATCCTCGGTTTTGTCGCTCTGTTCTGGACGACGAGCCTGATTGGTCTGGCGGTTTTGATCGTGGTGACCTACGCGCTTGAAATCATCATCGATAACATTTCGGCCCGTTTGACTTGGCGGTGGATGTTGGGATCGGTCTGGGTTACCGGACTGTGCCTTTCCACGGTCAATCTCGCATGGCTGTACTTCGCTTAAGGGGTTGCTCAGATGCTTGGTAACTTTGTCAAGAAATCCCAGCTCAAGTCGCCGTGGTTGATCCATTTCGACTGCGGTAGCTGCAACGGGTGCGATATCGAGGTGCTGGCCTGCCTGACGCCGCTTTACGATATCGAGCGTTTTGGCATCATCAATGTCGGCAACCCCAAGCACGCCGACGTGCTGTTGGTGACCGGCACTGTGAACCCTCGCAATGCGAAGGTTCTCAAGAAAATCTACGACCAGATGCCCAATCCGAAATTCGTGATCGCCATCGGCGCATGCGGCCTTTCCGGCGGCGTGTTCCGCGATTGCTACAACGTCATGGGCGGGGTTGATACGGCCATTCCGGTCAACGTCTACGTTCCCGGATGCGCGGCCAAGCCCGAAGCAATTATCGACGGGGTGGTCACTGGTCTGGGATTGTTGGCCGAAATGCAAAAGGAAGCCGAAAAGACAGCCGCCTAAACGGCGGCGCTTGGCCCTTTGGTAACAAGGAAAACGACCGTGGAACTAGAATGCACGACAATCACCCGGGAAACCGTGGTTGACGAAGTGACGAAACTGAAAAACGACGGTTACCGCTTCGTAACCATGTCCGTCGTCGATCTGGACGAGGTAAACGTCGATATCCTTTATCATTTCGACAAGGACCTGGAGGAACTCAATCTGCGCATGGCCGTGCCCAAGAAAGAGCCCGTGCCAAGCATTAGCGGGGTGTATTTCGCCGCTTTTCTGATTGAAAACGAGAGCAAGGACCATTTCGGTCTGGAGTTTGACGGACTGGTCCTCGATTTCGGCGGCACGCTCTATCTTGAGGAAGAGGTCCAGCGGACCCCGTTCTGCAAATATGGCGTCATTCGCAAGGATGCCGAAGCGGCACCTGCGGAAACCGCGTAAAGCGCGATTGAAGGAAAGATCATGGCAAGAACGATCGTACCATTCGGACCGCAACATCCCGTTCTACCGGAACCCATCCACGTCACCGTGACCCTGGAGGACGAGATCATCACCGACGCCGTTCCGGCGCTTGGTTATGTTCACCGTGGGCTGGAAACGTTGGCGGACATCCGTGACCACGTGCAAATGATTCAGGTGGTCGAACGCGTGTGTGGCATTTGCTCGATGATCCACGCTGCATGTTATGTGCAGGGCATCGAAAAGATGATGGAAGTCGAGGTTCCTCGACGGGCCGAGTACCTGCGGGTTATCTGGTCCGAACTGCACAGGATGCACAGTCACCTGCTGTGGCTTGGCCTGTATGCGGACGCATTCGGCTTTGAATCGCTGTTCATGCAGTTCTGGCGCATTCGCGAACGCGTCATGGACGTTATGGAAGCGACTGCCGGCGCGCGTGTCATCATTTCGGTCAATGTTATCGGCGGTGTGCGCCGTGACCTCGACGACGACCAGTGCAAGTGGATCCTCTCCGAGATCGAAGATGTCGAAAAGCAGATCCGGCAGCTTCAATCGACCATGCTGAGCGACTATTCGGTCAAGAAGCGCACCGTTGGCGTTGGCGTCATCACCAAGGAGCAGGCGCTCGAACTGGGCGCTGCCGGGCCGTGCCTGCGTGGCAGCGGCGTTGCCCAGGACATGCGCATGTTGGGCTACGGGGCGTATGACGACATGGGCTTCGAGCCTATTGTCGAGAACGACGGTGATTGCTATGCCCGTGGCGCGGTTCGCTTCCGCGAAACGTTGCAGGCTGGCGAGATTATCCGCAAGGCCATCGCCGGGTTGCCCGAAGGCGAAATCGCGGTAAAGGTCCGCGGGCGTCCGAAGGGCGAGGTCATCTCTCGGGTCGAGCAGCCGCGCGGCGAATTGATGTACTACATCAAGGCCAATGGCTCCAAGAACCTGGACCGGTTGCGTATCCGCACACCGACATTCGCGAACATTCCGCCGCTGACTGCAATGTTGCCGGGGATGGAACTGGCCGACGTACCGGTCATTATCCTGTCCATCGACCCGTGCATCAGCTGCACCGAACGATAAGAAAGGGGCAAACAAAATGGCTTTCATGACCCCAACCGTTGTCAGAAACTTTTTTGGCAAACCGGCCACGCGGATGTACCCGATCACGACGCGCGAACCGTTCAATAACGCCCGCGGTGAGCTCTACATCGACGTCAAGGAGTGCAACATGTGCACCCTTTGTGCGCGGGCCTGTCCGGCGCAATGCATTACGGTCGACCGAGAAAAGGCGACGTGGGAGTGCGATCCCTTCGAGTGCGTCTACTGTGGCGTATGTGTTGATGTCTGCGGTCGCAAGTGCCTGCATCAGCACGACAAGTACCGCGCTCCGGAAACCGCGAAATTCGTCATGCACGAACAGGGCGAAGTCAAAAAGAAGCCAAAAAAAGAAGCGAGTGACTCGGCGTAGATCGTAGCCTCGCTATACCTGTTCGCGCCGAGAACGCCGGCCACACAGAAGTCGGCACTCAGAAACCATTAGGCTATTTAACCCCGCCCGAAAGGGCGGGGTATTTGCGTGGGGGGCAGGTGGTCAGGCGATCAGGTTCACCAGACTGCCGCGCGGCAGCGTATCGCTTGCTCTGGCGAAAGCGCGCGACAGGGCCTGTCCGGGTGCGCCCAGCCCGCCCAGATTGCGTTGCAGGGATTCCAGGTTGAGAAGGCGGCTATCGACCCGGAACAGCGCCTCGCTTACCAGAGATATTCCGCGATCAACGTCGGTCGCCGTCAGCAATGTTAAATCGGTAAGGCCAAGGCCGTCGGCATCAAGCGGCTGGGGCACAATTTCGACGCCGCCGCCGTATCGCGACGTCTGGATCAGGATGTTTCCTGACGAACTGGAAATGAAATTGGCGCCGCTGTCAAACGTGTTCGCCTTGATCAGGGTATTGATCTTGTCCAGCAGGATGCTGGCTTCCGCCTGAATATTGACACGGGAAACACGGGTGCCGTCGATGGTCAACGCCGTCGTCGATGATACCAGAGAGCCGTGATCGGCCGTTTCGAGGGCTCCGGCCAGGGCGTTCAGGCTGTCTCTGATGGCCGTGCCGACCTTGATGGCGATGGACAAGGCCGCCGACGCGGTTGGGATGTCGACCGAGGTTACAAACGGCGGCTTCGGGCCCGAGGTCAGGCTCGACGGCAATTCGCGTCCGATGCTCGCCGATGACGAGGATCGCGACAGACCGCGCAAAGTACTGATCCCCGCCGCCGCGATGCTGGTGGAGGAGACCGGTAAAAAATCCAGGGCCACGTCCCAAGTCCCTGTTTATGAGCCCAAACCGTTCAGGCGGCATTGTACCATATTTTGCGCACCGTCCGTCGGCTGTCCCCCAAAAAGCACCAACGTGCTGATTACGCTTGCAAAAACCACAAAAACGCAGGATACAAGTGCGTTCGGTTGCACATTATTCTGGCGTATCCACCTAGAAGCCCTTGCGCTTTGCCGCGTTACCCCATGAAATTGTGAGACCACGAAACGAAGCCGTGCAGACCAAGTATGTCTGCAAATTGATGAGTGCCTTGAAAGGACAAGACATGGCGACTGGATCAGTGAAATGGTTCAACCCCACCAAGGGTTACGGGTTCATCGAGCCGGAAGACGGTTCCAAAGACGCGTTCGTTCATATTTCCGCCGTTGAGAAGGCCGGACTGACGACCCTTCGCGAAGGCCAAAGGGTTGAATTTGAACTCGTTCCCGGACGGAATGGCAAAGCCTCGGCTGAAAACCTGAGCGTCCTGGACTAACGACTGGCATTACGCCAACCTGACCGAGAGGACCGATATGGCCCGCAAACCTAACTATAAGTTCGAACGCATGGAACGCGATCGGGCGAAAGCAGCCAAAAAGGCAGCCCGGGCCCTGGCAAAGGCGGAGAAAGCGGAACTCGAAAATCCGTCGGAACCGGGAACCGATACCGATAGTGAAACCGATACCGATACCGCGACGGACGAGGAATAACCTCGAGAACTCTGTTTTTCGCCTTTACGGTTCCAAACATACGCCCCCCCCGCCAAGCCTCCGGCTTTACGGGGGATTTTTTTGCCCGAATTTTCAGCCCGAGGCCCCGAAAACGCCACCCCAAACCAACCAACCAATTGAAAACAAACGAAAACACTCCCTACAGCCCGCGGAAATGTATGCATTCGTCATCAAACGTAGGCAAACGTCATCATTTTGCCGCCAACCCGCAACCCCTCTTCACAATGAAAAATATCCAAAAACGGAATAATAACCTAATTCGCGCAAAAAGTCAAACCCCCCAGCCTGCGTGGCGCGTGAACGCTTAAAAGTTCAAACGCCTGCGTGGCGCGTGAACGCTTAAAAGTTCAAACGCCTGCGTGGCGCGTGAACGCAAATCACCAACACCCAAACCCAAACCACCCCACGCCCCATCGCCCGACAACAAGCACGGAGGAGCGCGCCAGCGCGACGACTATGCGACCAAGCGGGAGTGCAGCCTTAGTGGCGCTTGAACGAAATCAATCAAAACCGGCACCACGCAAGGCCCCCGACAACTAGCCCGGAACGAAGCGCAGCGAAGAGACTAACGACCAAGCGGGAGTGCAGGCTGCGTGCCGCTGAACGCAATACCCAAAGAAAGACCGGGCTCCGCCCGTGCCCGCAAAAGGCTTCGCGCTTTGAACCCGATATTTTCGCAATATCAGGTAAGGCGCCTCCGAAGTTCTTTGAGCAGCCACCTCCGCTTCACCCCGCACAGCAGACCAGTTTCCAGAATGACGATGAAGCCCGCTTCTGACCCTGGCTGTGTGAAAACGCGGTGCGTGATATGATTCCTTCGGATGCTAAGCGGAGGGTCGGATGGGGCGTTTTGTTGAGGGTTTGGATCGCAGTCAGTCGACGCTATTCCCGGAGCGCCTTGAGGACTGGATCGGCGAGGAGAATTCGGTTCGGGTGATCGACGTGTTTGTCGATGAGCTGGATCTCGGCAGGCTTGGTTTCAGCAGCGTCGATCCGAAGGCCACGGGCCGACCGTCGTATCATCCTTCGGTTCTTCTGAAGCTCTACGTTTATGGTTACCTCAACCGGGTCCAATCGAGCCGCCGTCTTGAGCGCGAAGCGGCTCGTAATGTGGAGGTTATGTGGCTGACCGG
>JADHSV010000046.1 GCA_016776725.1 Rhodospirillales bacterium | reverse complement strand
CGCTATTCGGCGCGCCCTTCACGGCGGCCTATGGCGCGGCCAAGGGCGGTATGGTTCAGCTGACACGCTCGCTGGCGGTGGCCTGGGCCAAGGAAAACATCCAGGTGAATTGCTACCTTCCCGGCTGGATTGAAACCGGCCAGACGGCCAATATTCCCGAGCAGGTTCCCGGCCTTTACGAAAAGGTTGTTGATCGCTGTCCGACCGGCCGTTGGGGGCAGGGTGACGATTTCGCGGGCATCGCCGTCTTCCTGGCAAGCCAGGCATCGAACTACATCACCGGAACGGCAATCCCCGTGGATGGCGGATATTCCGCCGCGGCGTAAAATGAAGTGTTCAGAAAAAGCCCGGCTTTGTGCTAACTTGCACCGATTTTTTCAGCAACGAGAACCTGGGGAGGATTGATCCTTGAAACTATTGTCTCTCAAAACTCTTAGCGTCGCTGCGGCAGTCGCCATTTCGCTTCCGATGTCGGCCATGGCCGCCGACCTTAACTTCTTCACCATCGGCACGGGTGGCACGGCGTACACGTATTATCCCGTGGGTGGCATGATCGCCAACGCCATTTCCAAGCCTCCGGGCTCTCGTGAATGCGGCAAGGGCGGAAGCTGCGGCGTTGATGGCCTGATCGCTTCTGCGGTTTCCTCGCGCGGTTCCGTGGACAACGTGAATGCGATCACGTCGGGTATCCGCAATTCCGGTTTCGTTCAATCCGACGTGGCCTATTGGGCGCATACCGGAACGGGCGTGATGGACGGCAAAGCGCCGATGAAGGATCTGCGCGCGATTGCGGCGATGTTCGCCGAGCACATCCACCTGATCGCTCTTGCTGATTCGCCGATCAACTCGGTTGCCGACCTCAAGGGCAAGCGCGTTTCGTTGGACGAGCCGGGCTCGGGCGTTTTTGTGGATGCCAACCTGGTGCTTAAATCCTATGGCCTGTCGGAGGCCGACCTCACCGCCGAACACTTGAAGGGCAACGCGGCCGCCGATGCGCTTCGCAACGGTAAAATCGACGCCTATTTCGTGGTTACCGGCTATCCGTCTGGCTCCATCGTCGAGCTGGCGTCAAGCGTGAAGGTCAAGATGGTGCCGATCGACGGCGCCGGCGCGCAAAAGCTGATGAAGGATTACGGCTTCTTCGCCGAAGGCGTTATTCCGGCCGGCGCATACGAAGGTGTTGGCGAAGTCAAGACCGTGTTCGTTGGCGCGCAGTGGATTACGTCCGCCAAGGAAGACACGGACCTGATCTACAACATCACCAAAGCCATGTGGAACAAAGAATCCCGCAAGCTTTTCGACGGCGGTCACGCCAAGGGTAAAGTGATCACCGTTGAAACCGCTTTGGACGGCGTTGGCATTCCGCTGCATCCGGGTGCGGAAAAGTATTACAAAGAAGCCGGCCTGATTAAGTAAGCAGGCGTCTTTTCAGGGCAGCGCTCCGCAAACAACTGCGGGGCGCTGCCTAATTTTTATGTATTTTTCGATCTGGACGCGCAATGAGCAAACAAAAAAGTGAAGTGTATGATCCGTCAGTCGCCTTCCGGCGCACGGGACCTGCCGTCGCCGCGTTCGTGACTGCTTTGCTCGTTGCCATGTCCCTGTATCACTATTATGCGTCGGGCTTCGGCCTGTTGCGCGAGCTGGTTCATCGCAGCATCCATTTATCGTTTGTTATGGGCCTCATTTTTCTGGTTTTCGGTTTCACCAACAAAAATCTGACGCAAATCGCCCCCAAGGCGTGGTTCCGTTTTCAGGGCGTCGCCATTATCGATTTTATTTTCGCCGGCCTGGCGGTATGGGCCGTTTTGTACCTGCCCATGATGACCCCGGTAGAGCTGTCCAACCGTGTCGGCAACCCGATGCCAATGGATGTTTTCATGGGCTCGGTGCTGTTGGTCGCCGTGCTTGAGGCGACACGGCGTTCGGTGGGAATTACCCTGCCGATTATCGTACTTATCGCACTTACCTATGCCGTTTTCGGGCAGCAGGCCCCCGGCGTTATGAAGCATTCCGGCGCAAGCTGGACGGCGCTGATCAACCATCTTTATCTGACCAACCAGGGCATTTACGGCATCGCCATCGGGGTGGTCGCCAAATACGTCTTCCTGTTCGTGCTGTTCGGCGTTCTGGCAACCGAGATCGGCCTCGGTCGATTGTTCATCGATCTGGCCCAAGTGCTGGCCGGGCGTTTCGCGGGCGGCCCGGCGAAAGTCGCTATCTTCTCGTCAGCCCTGCTGGGAACCATATCGGGGTCATCCATCGCCAATACGGTCACCACCGGAGCCCTGACCATTCCGGCCATGAAGAAAATTGGATACCCGCCGCATTTCGCGGGCGCGGTTGAGGCAAGTTCGTCGACGGGCGGGCAAATCACGCCGCCGATCATGGGCGCGGCTGCCTTCATCATGGTGGAATTCCTGGAAATTCCCTATCGCCAGATTTTGCTGGCGGCAACCTTCCCCGCGATGATGCATTACTTCGGCATTTTCGTGATGGTCCATCTGGAAGCCAAAAAACTGGGGCTTCGCGGCCTGACGGCGGATGAATTGCCGAAGTTCATGAAAGTCTTCGCCGAACACTGGATGACCATTTTCCCGGTCGTCATCCTGCTTTATCTGATCATCGACGGATACACGCCCGACTATGCCGCGTTCTGGTCCATCACGGCCTGTGTCGTCATCGGTTTTGTAAACCCGCGAAACCGCCTGACGATAAAGACCCTGATCGGGGCGCTGGCGACGGGCGCAAAATATGCGCTGTCCGTGGGGGCAGCCGCCGCGTCGGTGGGCATCATTGTCGGTGTCGTAACCCTGACCGGAACGGGCTTTCGCCTGAGCTTCATGGTGATCCAGTCGGCCGCGCAACTGGGCGAATGGTTTACGGCCGGATATATGGGCTACTTCTTCACCGTCGAGGCCCTGACGCTCTTCTTCTCGCTGGTCTTCACGGCCATCGCCTGCATCATCATGGGCGCGGGAATCCCCACCACGGCCACCTACATCATCCTCGTGTCCATCGCCGCACCCGCCCTTAACCAGTTGGGCATCGAGCCGCTGGTGGCGCATTTCTTTGTCTTCTATTACGGCGTTCTCGCCGACGTGACGCCGCCGGTGGCGCTGGCGGCTTATGCCGGGGCGGGCATAGCCGGAGCCAATCCGTTCAGAACCGGCAACACCGCTTTCCGCCTTAGCATCGCCAAGGCGCTTGTGCCGTTCGTGTTTGTTTATTCGCCTGCGCTGTTAATCGTGACCAGTGAATTCAACCTGACCGACTTCTTCATCACGCTATCGGGTTGCGCCATGGGCATCGGGCTGCTGGGTTCGGCCTTCGCGGGCTACGCCTTCGGACTGCTCAAGAATTACGAAAGATGGTGGATCGCCATCGCCGCCCTGTTCTTCGTCGCGCCCGGACTGCAGACCATGGCCATCGGCGCCATCGCCGCGGCCCCGGTGTTCGCGCTGCAGATACTCAGAAACCGAAAGACGGCGCGGGCGACGGGGTAACCGCTGGTCCTTTGGGGGTGAGATATGGCCGACGTTGAACAGACGCCGGGACCGCTAAACGGCATTACGGTGATTGACCTGACGCGGGTTCTGGCTGGTCCCTATTGCACCATGGTGCTGTCGGATCTGGGGGCGCGCATTATCAAGGTGGAGGCTCCGCAAGGGGACGACGCGCGGGCGTTTGGTCCGTTCGTGGACGGCGAGTCCGCTTATTTCGCGTCGCTTAACCGGGGCAAGGAGTCCATCGTTCTCAACCTCAAGGATGATGACGACCGCGCCGTCTTCGATGGCCTTTTGGAAAAGGCCGATGTGGTGGTGGAGAATTTCCGGCCCGGCGCGCTGGATCGGCTGGGCTACGGCTGGGAGGCGCTGCACGCACGCTATCCGAAGTTGATCTATGCGGCGGCCTCGGGGTTTGGCCATTCGGGGCCGTACCAGAAGCGCCCGGCCTACGATCTGGTGGTGCAGGCCATGGGCGGCATCATGAGTTTGACGGGCGAGCCCGGTTCGCCACCGGCCCGCGTGGGCACCAGCGTCGGCGACATCACCGCCGGGCTGTTCACGGCCATCGGCGTCAACGCGGCCCTTTTCCATCGCACGCAAACCGGCGAAGGCATGAAGATCGACGTCGCCATGCTGGATTGCCAGGTGGCCATTCTGGAGAACGCGCTGGCCCGCTATTTCGCCACCGGAACGGTGCCCGGACCGCTGGGCACGCGCCATCCGTCAATCACGCCGTTCGAGGCCTTCGCCACAGGTGACGGCCATATGGTGATCGCAGCCGGTAACGACGCCCTTTTCGCCAAACTGTGCGAAAGTACGGGACGGGCCGAACTGGCAACCGATGACCGCTTCGCCACCAACGCCGCGCGTGCCGCCAACGCCGATGCCCTGAAGCAAGAGATGGAAGCGGCGCTGTCGGCCCGGTCCACGAGCGAATGGCTGGAAGTTCTGGAGCGCGCGGGCGTTCCGTGTGGTCCCATTAACAATGTGGGCCACGTGGTCGAAGACCCCCAGGTGAGTGCGCGCAATATGGTTGTCAGCGCGCAAAGCATGGGCGGAAAGACCCTGCGCATGGCCGGCAATCCCATAAAAATGTCGGCCTTCGCCGATCCGGCGACGCGACGGGCGGTTCCGGCGCTGAATTCGGCGCGCGACGCTATTTTGCGGGAATTAGCCGAAGATAAAGATTAATATAGCGATCAGGGAGGCAACAAAACCATGGCTACAATCAATATCATCGTATCGCGCCATTCGGCGTTTTACAGCCCGCTGATCTCGACTATTTCGGGCGGCTTTCTCGCCGCCGAAGGGCTGGAAGCATATTACGAAGCGGCGACCCCGGATCGCACCGCCTGGCAGGCTTTGTCCAACGGCAGCGCCGATGTCGCCCAGATTGCGGTTTCGGCAAGCTGGGGACCGCTGGCCAGAGGCGAAGATCTGGACCTGATGCATTTCGCCCAGATCAACGAGCGCGACGGCTTTTTCATTGCAGCGCGCGAACGGGATCCGGACTTCACCTGGAGCAAGATGCAGGGGCGCGACGTCCTGGTGGACCATCTGGGTCAGCCGCTGGCCATGTTCAAATTCGCCGCCCACAAACAGGGTCTGGATTATGGCGGCCTGAACGCTATTGACGCCGGTGAACCCAACGAAATGGAGCAGGCCTGGCGCGACGGAAAAGGCGACTACGTGCATTTGCAGGGCCCGGCCCCGCAGCAGTTGGAAAAGGATGGTTTGGGTTACGTTGTGGCGGCGGTGGGCGACGCCATCGGTCCGGTCGCATTCAGCAGCCTGACCGCTTCGCGCACGTGGCTTGAAACGGACGCCGCGTTGGCTTTCATGCGCGCCTATCGCAAGGCGCGCGCCTATGTCAACGAAACGCCGGCTGCCGAGATCGCCAAAGCCGAAGCCGATTTCTTCAAGACCATCGACCAGGACGTGCTGGCCGCCACGATTGAGACCTATCAGGGCCTGGGCTGCTGGACGCCGGAGGTGGAAATTTCATCCGCGGCCTATGAAACCGCGCTGGACGTATTCATGCATTCAGGCGTCATTTCCGATCGTTTTGCCTATGACGCCGTCATTGCCACGCCGCCGGACGCGGCTTATACCAAGTTGCACAAAGAATGACCCATCGAGACGGCCTTTCAAGGCTTTCGGCTAGGAGCGCGCGGCGCGGCGATGCCTTTGCATCGATAGGGCGTGGGAGACGACGTCCGAAAGCCTTGAAAGGCCGCCGTTCCGGTCGTCTCCGCGCCCCGTCGGAGGGCGTCGCAAAACCTTGACGATGCAAAGGCATCGCCTGCGGCTTGGCTCCTACCCGACGGGGCGCGGAGACGATCTCAATGGGTTATTGTTTGTGCAATTTGGTATATTAGGGGGTTATTATGAGCCATCGCGCCATTGTTTTTCGCGCCGAATGCAAACCGGAGTTTCGCGAAGACTTCATTGCCCGCGCCCAACGGCACGCCGCCATCGTGCGCAGTGAAACGGGGTGCATTCGCTGTGACGTTCTGGTGCCGCAGGAAAGTGGAAACGTCATCTTCCTGTACGAGCTGTTCGAAGATGAGGCGGCCCTCAAGACCCATTCGGAAATGCCTTACATGCCGGGCTGGCGCGAAGACATCGCACCCATGGTCATCAGCCGCGAGCCAACGTTTGTAATTGTAACGAACGATTAATCGGAAATTCAGAACCGAAGGTTGGGTTTCCTCAGTCGAACATTTTGTCGATGTCGTCCTGGCTCATGCCGCCCGTATCATCCGACGCAGGGCCGTCGATCATCTCTTTATCTTTACCCGCATCGCCTTCGGCGGAAACCGCTGCGGGTTTATCGGCGGATTCGTGCTCGATATTCCATATTTCGACGATTTTGCTCAGGCGTTCCTCAATGAAATTCAGCGCGTTGACCACCTTGTCAATGCGCTGACCGGTAATATCCTGGAAGCTGCACGCCGTCATCAGTTCGACGCCGATGGATTCAAACTTGTCCACATCGGGCTCGATATCATCGGGATCACCAACCGGTATTTTACTTCGCAAATCGGCGACAACCGCGTCGATCAATTCGGCGTTTTCCAAAATTTTATTGACCGCGCCCTCGGTGGTCTTGACCACCTCGGTCAATTCATCCGTCGCGGAAGATATGGATGTATTTGCCTCGTCGGCGGTTTTCAGCGCCGTGATTTCCTCTTTGGTCGCGCTAATACGCTCGTTGACGGACATCACCTCGGCTATGGCCCGCTCAACGACGGCCGTTTCCTTCTCCGTGGTTCCGGAAACCTCGGTCTTGTTCTGAATGTCATTAATATCGGCGCGCAGCGACGCCAGTTGTTCCATGACGTCGGCGATCGTCGCATCCTTATAGCGTTCGGCAATCTTTAGCCGTTCGGCGAAAAACAATGGTTTTCTTTGGGCCACGAGAACCTCAACCGCTGCAGACAGCACCTTCCATGCGACGGCCACATTGTGACTTCGCAATTCAGGGTTACATCAATTCCACAAGACCGGAGACCATGTCCAGTCCGGTGTTCCGGAAAAATGCAATTAAATGCGGCGGGCGGGCCCCGATAAAAGCCTACTGCGAACAGGTAATTCCGCCGTCAACGTACATTGTCTGACCGGTGACGAACGACGCGCTCGGCGAACAGAAGAACGTGACCGGCCCGACGATATCCTTGGGATCGGCAATCCGGCCCAGGGGAATGCGTTCGTAAAGGTATTTGCGGAATTCCGGGTTCTCCATCACGTGGCGGATCTGTTCGGTGTAGACGAAGGTCGGCGCCACGCCGTTTACGTTGATGCCATGCGGGGCCAATTCCATGGCATGCTGCTTGATCATCATGACCTGCCCGCCCTTGGTCGAACAGTAGGCCGAATATCCGCGATTGCGGATACCCAGTTGCGAGCGCACCGAAAGGAAATGGATGATACGGCCCTTGCGTCCCGTTTCGATCATATGTTTGGCCGCCGCCTGCCCCAGGAACATGGAGGCCTTGAGGTTGACCCTGTAGACCTGATCGAAGGCTTCCTCGGTGACTTCCAGCATCGGCTGCTCGATTTGAATGCCGGTGCAATTGAGCAGAATATCGAGCCCGCCGAAGGTCTCGACAACCTTGTCCACCGATGCCCGGATTTCATCGACGCTGGTTACGTCAACGCCGATGCCTTCGGCCTCAAAGCCCCCGTTGCGCAAATTCGCGGCTAATTTTTCCGCCTTTTCAAGGCTGCGGCCCGATATCACCACCTTGGCGCCGTGCATGCACAAGGCCCAGGCGCAGGCCTCGCCAATACCGCCGTATCCGCCCGGCATGTAAACGACCTGGCCGCTCAAATCGAACATTCCAGCCAGTTCATTCCTGAAATCAAGTTCGGGTGCAATGCGTTCCGGTACGTCGTTCATTTGGCAATCTCCAGTTTCGAGCCCAATCAGGAATGGATATCATTGACAGCAAATAAAAGAATTTCTAAACGTATAGTCAATTGGAAAAATTGTTTTTGTCCGGCAGGAGATCATTCCATGACCGTCCATCTGACCCAGAACCGCAGCGGCTTCGGCCCAGGATTGACCGAAATCACACGCTTCGGCGAAGCCCAGGACGACACCGGGATCGGACTGGCGGTCCTTAAGATCGCCGCCGGCAAGACCTATGAAACCACCGCCGACACCGAAACCGCGTGGCTATTGATGGACGGCAAGGTTACCGCCGAAGTGGGCGGGCGCACCGTTGAGTTTGAACGCACGTCGCTGTTTGACGAAAGTTCCAGCTGCGTCCACGTGGCGACCCGCGAAACCGTGCGTTTCACCTGCCACAGCGATGTGGAGTTCACCGTCTACACGGTGGATAACCAAAAGCCGTTCGACCCGTGCATCTACATGCCAACCGACGTTCCCAATGAACACCGTGGCGCGGGCCAGGTGGGCGGCACATGCCTGCGCTTCGTGCGCACCATTTTCGACAACAACAATTCCGATCCCAACACCGAAATGGTCCTGGGCGAGGTCATCACCATGCCCGGCAGATGGTCCAGCTATCCGCCGCACCACCACCCGCAGCCCGAGATTTACCATTACCGGTTTACCGACCCGCGCGGCTTCGGCCATGCGGAACTGGCCGACGACGTGGTTCGCGTGCGCCAGTTCGACACGGTGAAGATCTTTCCGCCCAACGATCATGCCCAGTGCGCCGCGCCCGGCTACGGAATGTATTACGCCTGGGTGATCAATCACCTGCCGGGCAACCGCTACACCGTTCCCGAGTTTAACGACGAACACATCTGGACTACAGCCGACGACGCAAAGTTCTGGTCACCGAAGGTCGCCGACGAGTAAGGTGTCCTGATGAAGGCACCGAGAATAGCGAAACGGGACGCGTTCAGCGTGGGCGGCATTGACCTGCGCACCACCAATGCCGCAGAGATGGACCTGAAAACGGCCCGCATCCCCGGCCTGTGGGAACGCTTCAGCTTCGAGAGTCTGCCCGGCCATATCCCCGGGCAGACCAATCCCGGCGTTGTGCTGGGTCTCTATTCCGAATTCGACAGCGACGCCGATGGCCCCTACACCCTGATGGCGGGATGCGAGGTGTCACCTGAAAGCAAAATGCCCGCCGGTCTGGTGACGAAAACGGTTCCGTCCTCGAAATACGCCGTTTTCACCAGCGAAAAGGGCGAAATCCCGTCGATCATCTTCAATGCGTGGCAGGAAATCTGGGCCATGACGCCCGAACAGCTAGGCGGCGAGCGCGCCTACACCGGCGATTTCGAAGTCTATGACGAACGCGCCGTGCACATGGATAACGCCCAGATCGAAATCTGGATTTCCATCAAGGGTTAGAACGCTTCAGCGCGCCTTGCCAACCACGATCTGCGCCGTCTGGTCGCGGCCGTAGTAGCGGCGCGCGTAGTAGGTCATGGTCCGTTTCAGATACGCGTCCAGTTCCGAATACGCGACCTGCCCGTCACCGTTCCCATAGGGGCTCTTGTCCGCCTCGCCGCTCATGCCCATCAAATAGTACTTGGTGAACAGGCTGTGCGATTTGTCCTCCTCCCACGATGCGATTTGATCCGGCGCTCCGGCGGCAATGACAGTGACGCCCGGCGGCACCGTCACTTCCCTGGGCCGCGCATAAATGGCCGACGCGGCATCAATCACCGAGCCTGACTGACTGGCCCCCGAGAAACAGGCTTCAAGAACCACCGAGATCGACTTGGCGGGAAGTTGGCCAAGGTTGCGATACAGGGTGTCGAGCGCATAGCCGTTCAGTTGGATGCGCGATGCGTCGGCGTCGGAGGGAACCAGATAGCTCGCACCTTCCCCGATTGCCGGCGCGCCGTGACCGGCATAATACACCCACACGCGCGATACGCCCGGAACCACCCAATCGTGAAGTTGGCCCCGGTGGTCGGTCGCCGTCCCGAAAACCCGCGCCATCTGCGCGCCCGTGGCATCACGCAATTCGATAATATTGCCCTCGCGAACGCCCAGCGCCTGCGTCACGTACCGCTTGAACCCTGCGGCATCCGCATAGGCGGGCACCACGTCGGGAACGTCGTTTCCCTGCCTGGCGTAGTCGGCGTTACCAATGATCACCGCGATGTCGTCAGGGCGCTGCGGGCCCTTGCGGAAGGTCAGGTTGGCCGGCGATTGCGGGAACCTTGCCGACGCGCTCACGCGCTTCCTCGGCGCGGCCGCAACAGGCGGCGGAGCGATGGGAACACGGGGCTGCGCAATTATTCTTGGCTGCGCACCCTTGGGCCGGAGCCAAACCTCGCGCACCTCCTGCATGCCCACGGACAGCTTCGTCACCGCGTATCCCTGGGTATAGCCGTTGCCGCCTTCCGAAACGCGGATGATGAACTCGCCACCCATTACGCCGCGGTCGAAATCGATATAATCGATGCCGTAGCGTCCCTCGGCCTTGATGTTCTTCGCACCCCCGCCCCAACTGCACAGATAGGGGTTGCTTTGCCACAGAATATTGTTGGATGAGCGCACCGACAGCGTGGATCTGGCGTCGTCGCAAATACTGGGGCTGTCGAAAACGATGGTCGGGATATTCACGCCGAAACGCACACTGCGTTTGCCGTCGTATCTGGCGCCCGCGCGAAGCGCGCCGCCGGGCACAAAACCCGTGGCCGTAATGATGCCGTAGACCGGGTAGGACAACTGGGAACCGGTACAACGCCGGTCGTGACGATTGGCCGGGCAGAAATCCCAGACGCCGGGCCCGTTCGCCCTGAACATTTCACCGACGGCTTTGGCCACATCGTCCAGCGCGAACTTCTCTCCGGCCAGACCGCATTCGCCGCCGGCGCATATCTCGACAGGCGATTGCGGATTGTAGGCCGACATCATTGGCGGCGGCGGATGGGCGCAACCGGAAAGAAGCCCGGCAATGGCCACCGGCAGGAATCTGGAAAACCATTTCATGGGCTGCACTCCCGACGTTCGTTCCAGGGGATTACTGAATGAGATAGTACCCAAATCCCGCCACTACCGGAATAACATTTCCGCCATGGCGTTTGGTTCGACGTCCGGGTTGGTCATTTCTGCGACGGGCTGGCGATGGGCAGGTACATTCTCACGGCGGTTCCGCTGCCGGGTTCACTATCGATGGAGGCGTGCCCGCCCGACTGCTCGGTAAAGCCGTAGACCATGCTCAACCCCAGCCCGGCACCCTGGCCAACATCGTGGGTGGTGAAAAATGGCTCGAAGGCCCGTTCGAGAACCTCCGCGGACATGCCGCAACCGGTATCCGATACCGTCACCGCCACGTACTCTCCAGCAGGCAGTTCGCCGTAATTGAGGGATATTGCTTCGCCCAAACCGACGTTGGCGGTTTCAATGGTTAGCGCGCCTCCATCGGGCATCGAGGAACGGGCGTTACGCGCCAAGTTACGGATGGCGACCTCAAGGCCACCGGGATCGATTTCGACCGGCATCAGGCCGTCGGCGAATATGGTCTCGATTGTAATTCCGTCGCCGAGCGTCTCTTCTAATGACCCAGAAAATCCCGATAGCAAATTGTTGATATTGACCGCCTCGGAGGAGAGCATCTGTTTTCGGGAAAATGACAGGAGTTGCTGGGTCAGTTTGCCGCCGCGCTTGCTGGCGCCAACGGCGATATCAACAATCTTTGCGGCTTTGCCGTCATCACCCACGCGATCGCCGAGCATTTCGAGACTTCCCAGGATTGCCTGAAGGATGTTGTTGAACTCATGGGCGACGCCGCCGGTCAATTGGCCGACGGCCTCCATCCTTTGCGCTTGTCGAAGCCGGCTCTCAATCTGATTGCGCTCGGTCAAGTCCTGCGCCGTACCGCTCGCTCCCACGACGTTGCCGCCTCCATCCTTGAGTACGACGGCGTTGAAATTCATGGGAACCAGCGATCCGTCCTTTGCCCGATAGTTCGTTTCGTAATTAAATCGATGTCCGTCCTTCTTTGTTTCGGCGAAGGTCTTCATGACCTCCTCGGCCTCCTCCGGCGTCTTGAAGAAGGCAAACGGCTTTCCGACCATTTCATCTGATCTATAGCCCAAGACGGATAGTGCTCCCGCCTCGTTGACGAAGGTGATCTTTCCGTCGGCATCTACCGACCATATCAGGTCGTGAGACGTTTCCACCAGGTTCCGGTATTTGGCCTCGCTTTCGCGGTAGGCCCTTTCGGCCCGCTTGCGCTCGGCGATCTCACCGCCCAGTTCGGCTTGGGCCCTCTGCCCAGGCAAAATGGCCAAGCCAAAGGTCAATAAGGCAGCCCCAAAAATCCCAACGATAAAGGCCAGTTGGGTGAGAGTATTGGCGGAAAATGCCGAGGCATCGACGGAAGCCGTTCCGACGCCCATCAAGGTCAACGCAGTTCGCAAAGACAAAAAAACCGCAACGATGGCGAATCCGGTTGCAGAAATTATATTGGCTCCGCGCCGTTCGTTCGGGACAGCCCCAAGGACCACAACTGAACAACGAAACATCAGGAGAGCGACGACCGCCGAGAAGATAACGATGCGTGCGTTCACATCAAATCGGACGAAAGTGAAATAGACAAAGGACAGGAAGACGAAAGCGACAGCGCCCCACTCCAATGCTCCCCCACGCCGCACGCCCTGAAAGGCACGAATTCCCTTGAGAATTAGGGCGCCCGCAACAACAAAAAAAGTATTGGCAACGACGATGGACGCGAAAGGCGGGACAAATCCCCTTAGTGATAACAGACAATATCCGACGATGCTTACGCCCATGCCGATGGCCCACCATTTAGGCCCCTCGGTGTTTCTGTGAACCTTCCAGACAAAAAACAGGGCGATACAAAGGGCCCCAGAAAAGGGGACCATCAGGACTGCCATTGTTCTTAAATCAAGGGATATTTCGGGCATGGACTTTCCCTCCTTGTTTTCCGGGGGCGTCGCTTCAGTCGTCATCGCCAAGGATCGAAATTATGCGCGACACGCACCCCGGATTTAATTCTTCGCCCAAGATGACAAAAAACATCGGTTGCCGCCTATCAATGTATATCAGATTGCTTAATCTTGTGTCGACAATATTAAAAAAAATATGCAGCTTTGGCCGAACCTTGAACGGCATTATGGCGCAGCCATCGGCTACCTTCCCTATTCGACAGAAAGAATTTATGGTGCGCGCGTATCGTTCGGATACAGCGACAAAGACGAAGGAACATCTGCCCCATGGCATTGGAGACCCTGGCCGCGTTCGCGCTGGCCACGACCATTCTAATCTTGATCCCCGGCCCCAGCATTATGCTGACCGTGGCCCACGCCACGGTGCACGGTGCGCGGCGCACCATGCTGACGGTTCTGGGCGCGGGGCTGGCCTGTCTGATCCATGTGCTGATCGCCGCCACCGGCATCAGTTCGCTGATGGTTCTGGCCGCCGAATGGTTCGAGGTGCTGCGCTGGGGCGGCGTGGTTTATCTCGTGTTTATGGGCGTGCAGGCATGGCGGGCGGGAGCCTTGGCCGAAGATGACACAACACCGCCGAGCCGTAGCGGGCGTTCGCTTTTCGCCGAGGGTTTTGCCGTCACCCTGTCCAACCCCAAGGGGATCATTTTCGTCGCCGCCTTCTTCCCGCAATTCCTGGACGCGGCCCTGCCGCCGTTGCCCCAGTTCACAATCTTAAGCATTGTCTATCTGGTCATCGCGGGGGGATTGACGGCTGCTTACGCCTTCGTCGCCGACTGGGCCATGGTCCTGTTCAAGGGCCCGCGCGCGGCACGCCTGCGCTGCCGCCTGACAGGTGGGGTCCTTATCGGCGGCGGTTTATTGCTGGCCGCCGCCCGGCGTTAATCCTCGAAATTCCTCCCATCAAACCCTATTTCCATTGTGTGGTTAATTGGGGGGGAAGGCCGATGCGGGGACGGAACTTTCTTATCATTGCGGCTTTGGTGGGCGTGGTGGTGCCGGTTTCGCGGCCCTTGGCGGGCGAGTTTGATGTCGCCGTGGTTATCGGCAACCGGAGCTATCAGGGCGACCGCATCCCCGAGGTGGCCTTCGCCCATCGTGACGCGGAGGCTTTCAAGACATATCTGGTCGATGTTCTGGATTATGACCCGGAAAATATCGTTGATTTGCGCGACGCCACCCAGGCGCAAATGGAGGCGGCGCTTGGCAATGTGCGCAGCCATCAGGGTACGCTCTGGAGCTACCTGGAACCGGGCGAGTCCACGGTAACCGTTTTTTATTCGGGCCACGGGGTGCCCGGCCTTAAAGACAAGCGCGGTTACCTTCTGCCCGTCGATGCCGATCCCAACGCGCCGGAAATCAATGGCTATCCGGTGGATGTTCTGTACGACAATTTGCGCAAGCTAAAGGCACGCGCTGTTCGGGTTTACCTCGACGCCTGTTTTTCCGGCGAAAGCAGCGGCGGCCAGTTGCTGGACGCGGCCTCGGGCGTGGTCATAAAAGCCAAACTGCCGCAGGTCTCCAAAGGCATGGTGGCGCTAAGTGCGGCGGCCGCCGATCAGGTTGCCAGTTGGGACAAAAAAGCCCGGCACGGCCTGTTCACCACCCATCTTCTGGATGCCCTTTACGGCAAAGCCGACGCAGGCAAGTTCGGCAATGGCGACGGCATGGTCAGCCTGGATGAAGTGGGCAAGTACCTGAAACGGACCATGACGCGCGCGGCGCGGCGCACATACAAGCGCATCCAGACGGCCTCGTTGCAGGGCGATGGCGGTGCGGTGCTGGCGGTCCTGCCCAAGGACGGCGCCGCCGAACGCCCGCAAGCGGCCACCGTGGCGGCACTGCCGCCGGTCTCGGAAATCTCCATTATGGATGAAACCCTGGTCGCCCAACGCAACGCCAACGTTCGGTCCGCCGCCTCGGTCAAGGGTGACAAACTGACCACGATACCCGCAGGAACCGATGTTTCCGTAACCGGCAAGACGACGGTTTCGGGAGCGATGTGGTACCGCGTGGCCCTGGCCGAGAACCAAACCGGGTTTGTGTTCGGCAAGCTGTTGGGCGAAAAACCCACTGCTCCGCCGCCGCCGAAGGCCGATCCCGCCGACATGGCGTTCTGGGACGCGGTCAAGGACGGCGATCTGGAGAACATCAAGAGCTATCTGAAACAAAATCCAGAAGGAAAATTCGCCGCCGTGGCAAAGGTGGAGATCCAACGGCTGACCAAGGTGGCCGAGAAACCGGAAACGCAAGTTGCGTCATTGCCCAAGGTGGACGCCAAACAAAATGAAATCGCCGACACCCCGTCCGACACCCTGATCCGCGATATCGTCGCCGATGCGATGAGTGCCGCCTATGCCACGACTTATGAAGGCGATGGACAATTTGGCACCTATCTCCGTGGCAATCACTTAGCCACTGGCGCTGGTCTCCAGGCGAAGGCGGGGATTTGGAAGGCGCGCGCCTAACTGTGAAGGACGTTATCCGTCTCGCCAACTCCGTTGCCAGCAAGCCCGATTACCGAAATACTTTACTGGCGCGTGCGGCGCAAGGTCTGGCGCAGACAGGGGATGTGGAAGGAGGGATGCGAATTGCCACCGAATTGCCTTCGGATTCCCGTGCCAGCGTGATGGGCAACATCGCCTTAGCTCAGTTCGAAGCCGGTGATGAGGAAGGTGCCCGCAGGTTAACCGCAAATGCCCTCGCCGTCGCCGAAACCCTGACGGATAATAAAAAGCGGGCGGAAGCCCTTTACGCGACCGTAGCCGCCACCTTCAAGATAGATGGCGTTGAGGCTAGCTTGCGCCTGGCCAATCGAATTACGAACCGCGATTTCCGTAATTATTCGTTTTCGACCATAGCCTGGTATCAGGCGGAGGGTGGCGATATCGACGGTGCGCTCAATACCATCGGTCGTGCCGAGGAAAAATCCCGGATACACACGTTGGCATTTATTGCCGGACAGCTGGCGAAGGCGGGAGACGCCCAGGGTGCCCGCCGAAACATGGAAGCCGCCGTGCGCTTCGCCCGCAATCAATCGGACGGATATTTTGGCGGCGCTCCAGCGCTGGCGACGATTGTGGGAAACCAGGCGAAGATGGGGGATATGACCGGGGCCCGCAGGACCGTGGATATCATGTTGAGCGTTATTGGCTCTCTTGAGCAGGATCGGCGAGACGGGGCGCGTGCATATCTTGCGGGCGCGCACGTGTGGCTCGGCGATGTGGAAGGCGCATTCGACGCCGCCCATTCACACTCGGATGAGAATTCGCGCAATTCGGCTTTAAGCAGCATCGCCATCGCCCAGGCGAAGACCGGCGCGGTGGAAGAAGGCCGCCGCACCGCCAATCGCATAACCGACGATACCACCAGGCACTATGCCCTAGTCGGCATCGCCCGACATCTTTTGGAAGAGAAGCGCCAAAAATGACGGGCGTTAATTTTTTCGCCGGATAAAGCGTCCGGGGCGGCTTCCGGTGGCCTCGCCGTTGCGCCAGACGGCTTGGCCGTTGACCATAACGAGATGAATACCCGCCGCCTGTTGCACCGAGTCT
>JADHSV010000045.1 GCA_016776725.1 Rhodospirillales bacterium | reverse complement strand
GGAGACGCATAATGACCGCTTCCCCAACCATTGGCGTGGTCGCGTTGGGGCGAACCACCTTCGACGTTCCCTTCGCCGAGGAAATCACCAGGGACGCTTTCGCCCAACTCGATACCCTGGGCGTGAACATCGTCGGTCCGCGTGAACTGTTGTTCGACGCCGATGCGGTCAAGGCGGCATTGCCTGCCCTGAAGGCCCAGCCGCTGGATATGCTGCTGGCGCTGCAAGTAACCTTCACCGACGCCACCATGACCGTTGCCCTGGCAGACGAAATCGACGCCCCCATCGCGCTGTGGGGCTACCCCGAGCCGCGAACCGGCGAACGGCTTCGGCTCAATTCGTTGTGCGGCATTAATCTGGCCGCCCACGCGCTGCGCAAAACCGGGACCGATGTCGGCTATGTGTTCGGTGCGCCCGGTGACGTGGATTTGATGGGCCTGATTTCCGGCAATGCGAGCAGCCAATTCGTCCCGGCGGCAAGCTCCGGCGAAATGGACGAAGCAGGCGGCGCGAAAGTTGTCGAAGCACTCAAGAAGGTGCGCATCGGCGTTTTCGGCGATCATCCCGACGGCTTTCATACCTGCGGGTATGACCCGGCACAGGTTTTGGCCATGACCGGCGCGACCATCGAGGCCCACGCTCTTCCCGGCGTGTTTGACCGGGCGCGCGCCATCGACGCCGGCCGGGTCGCCGAAATCCACGCAAACACCGACCGGCGGGTGGCCAATTTAGGCGACATGGAACCCGAAGCCCTGGATAAGGGCCTGCGGGTTTACGCCGCCCTGTCGGACCTGGCGAAAGAAGGCGAATACACCGGGTTGGCCGTGCGTTGCTGGCCGGAATTCTTCACCGATTACGGCTGTGCCGCCTGCGGGGCCATGGCCATGCTTAGCGGCGACGGTGTCCCGTGCGCCTGCGAAGCCGACGTGTTCGGAAACCTGTCCAGCCAAATCTTGCAAAGCCTGACCGACGAACCGGTATTTCTGGCTGATCTTGTGGACATCGACGCGGGCGACGACACGGGCGTGTTCTGGCATTGCGGACTGGCCCCCGAAACCATGGCCGACCCGGGCGCGGGCGTTCGCGTAACCATCCATTCCAACCGCAAGAAACCGCTGCTGCACGAATTCCCGTTAAAGCCGGGACGCATCACGGTGGCGCGCCTCAGCCAGTCGCGCGGGTCCGTCCGCCTGATTTTGGCTGGCGGCGAAATGATCAAGCGGCCCAACAGCTTCTCGGGAACTTCCGGCGTCGTGCGGTTCGACCGCAAAGCCACGGAAATTTTGGACGGCGTTATGAGCGAGGGGCTGGAGCACCATTACAGCTTCGCCTACGGTGAATTCCGTCCGGCACTTCGCGCCGCAGCCCACGCACTGAACATTCCGGTGGTGGAATTGACATGATCAACTGGAACCGGGCGGAAGCACTTACCGGGATTGCCCCGGCTGAATGTGACGGCGCAATCGTTACGATTGAGACCGCCGCCGGTCCGCTCAACCTGCAACCCTGGGCCGATGGCGTTTTCCGCCTGACCCTGGGAGCGGCAGCGTCTGATCTTTACGGTATTTTGGTAGCGCCAACATCGAGCGTTGAGGGCAGCGCCGTGGTGGCCGATGGGCAAGCCGTTCTTCGCGCCGGAAACGCGGAACTGCGCGTGGATACAGGCGAATTGTCCCTAACCCTGGCGCGTGACGGTAAGGATGTGCTGGCCTCTGCCGATGACGGCCACTTCGTGCGGGAACGGCGTATTCCGCCCTTCTCGAAGCTGGGGGAGCGGCTGTCGGTCGCACTTGCCCTGCATTCCGGCGAACCGGTGTACGGGCTTGGCGAAAAATGGGGCGGACTGAACCATCGCGGCCAGTTTATTCGTTCGGATAACCAGGACAGCCTGGGCCCGAATGCCGAAATCAGCTACAAGAACTGCCCCTTTGCCTGGAGCCCCGAAGGCTGGGGCATGTTCATTTTGTCGGCGGCGGTGACCGAGCATGGCGTCGGCTTCGCGCCGTGGTCGCAGCGCTCGTATATCGCCAGCATCGAACAGCCGGTGCTTGATTTTTTCCTGATCGCCGGATCGGGTGGCGCCGACATTATCGAACGCTACACCGGCCTGACCGGGCGCATGCCCAAAATCCCGTTGTGGTCGCTGGGCGTCTGGGTGTCGCGCGCTTATTACCAAACGCCCGATGAAATGATGGACGTGGCGCGCACCCTGCGCGAGCGCGACCTGCCCACCGATGTCATCTGTCTGGACGGACGCGCCTGGCAAAACACCGACACCCGCTTCGAATTCGCCTTCGATCCCACCCGGTTCAATAATCCCAAGGGATTGTGCGACGACGTTCACGATCTTGATATGAAACTGTGCGTGTGGGAATACCCGCTGGTTTCCGTTGACGGGCCGCTGTTCGCCGACATGGAAAGCAAAGGATGGCTGCTCAAGGACGAAACCGGTGCCGCCGCGCGCTATGAGTTCGATAGCGAGCCCTTCGGCAAGGTGCTGACCCAACTGCCGCAAAGCGGGCTGGTCGACTTCACCCATCCCGACGCCTACGCCTATTGGCGCGAGTTGCATACCGAACTTTTCAAACTGGGCGTCGATGTGACCAAGCCCGATTTCGGCGAACAGGTCACCGACAACATGATCGCCCATGACGGATCAACTGGCGCGCAACTGCATAACGTTTATTCGCTGCTCTATAACCGCTGTGTGTTCGAGGCCACCGAGGCCGCGTTCGGCAAGGGGCAAGCCCTGTTGTTCAGCCGCTCGGGCTGGGCCGGAAGCCAACGCTACCCCATGCAATGGGCGGGTGATTCGCAAGCCGACTGGGAAGGTCTGGCGGCGAGTTTGCGCGGCGGGCAAAGCTGGGGCATGTCGGGCGCGCCGTGCTACGCCACGGATATCGGCGGGTTCTACGGCCCGCAGCCGTCGGACGAATTGTTTATTCGCTGGACCCAGGCCGGAGTGTTTTCCAGCCACATGCGTTTTCACGGGGTCGGCAAGCGCGAACCCTTCAACTTCGCGCCCGAAACCGAAGACATTGCGCGGCGCTTCATGAAGCTGCGCTACCGCCTGATCCCCTACATCGACGCGGTTATCGCCCAGGCCGAAAAAACCGGTCTGCCGGTGATGCGCGCCATGGCGCTGGCGTACCCGGATGACCGCGCAAGCTGGGCGTTCGAGGATCAGTACATGTTCGGCCCCGATATTCTGGTGGCCCCCGTGCTGCGCCCCGGCGGATCGGTTTCGTACTATTTGCCGTCGGGCCGGTGGTGGAATTTCTTCTCGGGCGAGGCGGTCGAAGGCGGGCGGGTCACCAACGAGACCATGCCGATCGGGGAAATTCCGGTTTTCGTTCGCGATGGCGCGGCAATTGCGCTGGGACCGGAGGTATCGCACACGGGCGAACTGGGCGGCAAAATCGTAATTGACGAAGTTTTGCGCTACGGTGACGGTGAAATACTGCAACGGGGATAACAATAATACAGGGAGCTATCTTATGCAGTTGCTTGCGAAATTGACGGCCCTTCTGGCCGCGGTAAATACGGCCATTCTGACGGTCGGGCGGCAAGTCGCCTGGGTGGCGCTGGTGGTGATGGTTTTCGTCATCCTTTTGCAGGTTTTCTTCCGCTACGTTCTGAACAACGCCCTGCCGTGGCCCGAAGAAGCGGCCCGCACGCTGATGATCTGGATGATGGCGCTAATGGCGCCGACCGGTTATCGCTGGGGGGCTTTCGTTAGCATCGAACTGGTCCCCGACATGTTGCCCCCGGTTGTTCGCCGCGCGTTGCATATGGCGATTTTCATCCTGTCGAGCGTCATCCTGTTCATCTTGTTGCAGCAGGCGCGCAAGCATTTCGGAACGGGCTTCATCTTCCGCTCATCCAGCCTGATGCATATGCCGCTGGCCTACGTTTACCTGGCCATGAGCGTCTGTTTGGGGCTGATGTTAAGCGTCAACATCGAAATGATCATGCGAACTCTGGGCCGCACATTCGGCAATTTGGACGACTTCCCCAAGCCGACCCTCCCCAAATTCATGACGGAGGGCTGATGCCATGCTGATGCTCTTCCTTCCGCTTTTTCTGATTTTGCTGATGCTGGGTACGCCGGTCTTTTTCGCCATGCTGGGCGCACCGGGGATTATGCTTTTTGTCGAAGGCATGGACCGCGACGTGGCCCTCATGTACCGCAACATCTACAACGGCGTGGACAGCTTCCCCCTGATGGCCATTCCGTTCTTCATGCTGGCCGGCGAGTTGATGAACAAGGGCGGTATCACCATTCGCCTGGTCGAATTCTCGCAATCCCTGATCGGCCATCTGCGCGGCGGACTGGCCCACGTGAATATCCTGTCATCCATGCTGTTTGCCGGCCTGTCGGGTTCCGCCGTGGCCGACACCTCGGCCCTGGGATCCATGCTGATCCCGGCCATGGTCAAGAACGGCTACTCGCGGCGCTTCGCCACGGCCGTCACGGCGGCCAGTTCGGTCATCGGGCCGATCATTCCGCCGTCGGGCATCATGATCATCTACGCCTATGTCATGGAAGTCTCTGTCGCGGCGCTGTTCGCGGGCGGGATCATTCCGGGCATTCTGGTCGGTGTCGGCCTGATGATCGTCGTCTCGGCCATGGCCAAGGCCAAGGACTTCCCCGTGGCCGGCCCCAAGGCCACCTGGCTGGAGCGCTGGCACGCCTTCGTCAAGGCGCTATTGCCGTTAATGACGCCGGTTATCATCCTGGGCGGCATCCTGGGCGGACTGTTCACACCGACGGAAGCTTCCGCGGTGGCCGCCGCCTACGCCATGTTTATCGGCATCTTTATCCTGCGCTCGCTGAAGTTCGGCGATCTGCCGCGCATCTTCATGAAATCGGCTTTGACGTCTTCGGTGGTTCTGCTGCTGGTGGGCGCGGCCATGGCCTTCAAAACCGTGGTCAGCCTCTCGCACGTGGCCGAGGAACTGGCTAACTGGATCATTACCCTTTCGGACGATCCGCTGCTTTTGCTGCTGCTGATCAACATCTTGCTGTTTATCGTCGGCATGTTTTTGGATGCCGGGCCGGCGATCATCATCCTGGGACCGATCCTGGGACCGATCTTCCTCAGCATCGGCGTCGATCCCATCCACTTCGCGATCATCATGAGCGTGAATTTGACGGTGGGGCTGGCGACGCCGCCCATGGGGCTGGTTCTATTCGTCGCATCCTCGGTATCGGGGGAGAAGGTGGAAGCCATTTCCAAGGCCATATTGCCGTTCCTGGCGGTCGAGGTTCTGGTCATCTTCATGATCACCTACATACCGGCGATTTCCATGTTCATGCCCCGCCTGTTGGGGCTCGCTAACTAGTTTTTTCCCTGCGCCCGAAAAAGGAGTACAGCCAAGCTAACTAAACCAACGAGTGAAGAGAGTTTAACATACAAGGAGGAGTTGAAATATGTTGAAATTTACCAAAATGGCGGCCGTCGCAATTGCCGTCATCGGTTCCATGGCTTTTGGCGCCATCAGCGCCGACGCCGCCAAGTACAATCTGCGCGCCAGCGCCAACTCGAACGATCAGGACGAAGATTACGACGGCCTGATCGTGTTCAAGGATTTCGTCGAATCCCGTTCCAACGGCGAAATCTCGGTCGAACTGTTCATCGGCACCCAGCTTTGCTCCAAGGGCGCGGAATGCCTGCAGGGCGTGGCCGACGGCACCATCGACATTTTCATCACCACCAGCGGCGGCGCCGCCGGTGCGTTCCCTTACATCCAGGTTCTGGATCTGCCCTACCTGCTGCGTGATGACCGCATTGCCGAAATGGCCCTTAGCGGCGATTTCACCCGCGTCGTGCGGAAAATGGCGTTGGAAGATTCGGGTGGAATGATCCGCCTGATGAGCATCGGCAACACCGGTGGCTGGCGCAACTTCGCCAACACCAAGCGCGTTGTCAAATCCCCGGCCGACCTGAAGGGCCTGAAAATCCGCACGGTCGTCGCCGATCTGCCGCAGGAACTGGTTCGCGCCCTGGGCGCCAGCCCGACTCCGATTCCGTGGCCGGAACTCTTCACCTCGTTCCAGACGGGCGTCGTTGAAGGCTCCAAAAACGGCATCACCGACATCATGGGCATGAAATTCCCGGATGCCGGCCTGAAGTACGTGACCCTGGACGGCCACGCCTACATGGGTGCGTTGTGGTGGATGAACAACGATCGCTTCATGGGCATGCCCAAGGGCCTGCAAAAGGTCATCGTCGACGGCTTCGCCGAGTTGCAGCAAGCGACGTTTGCTTCGCCGAAGCGCAAGTCCATCAAAGCCTATGGCGATTTCGTCAAGGGCGGCGGCACCCTGTACGTGCCGACACCCGCACAAAAGGCGGAATTCAAGAACGCCGCCGCGCCGGTCTACGACTGGTTCAAGAAAAACATCAAAAACGGCCCGGTCGTCTTTGACGCGCTGGTCGCAGCAGCCGCCAAAGCCGAAAAGGCGATCGACGGAGAATTGGCCCTCGAGATCAAGTAAATCTCGCGGTCATATTTCGACCATCGAAGCGAAGGGTCGTCCCGAGGGGGCGGCCCTTTTCTTTCCGGCTCAATCGAAGGGATACAGATTGCCCTTGTAATCCTCGACCAGAATAAGGGCGCGTTCGATTTGTTCGGGCGTCATTTTCTTGATGATTTCCTCTTGCGAGATGGCGGCGTCCGGGTCGCCGCCGATGGCCGAAAGTACGTACCACATATAACCTCGCACCAGATCAGGTGCGGGCATGCCGCGGCCGATCTCGTAATACCAGCCAACGCCGGATTGCGCGCCGGGATGGCCGCGCAGGGCCGAACGCAAATACCACTCGAAAGCGCGCTCGTCATCACGCGCCACCCCCAGCCCCATGGCGTACATCACGCCGATCAATTCCTCGGCGGTGGCGTTTCCGCTTTGCGCGGCGGGCAGCAGTTCGGCCATGGCTTCTTCGAATTGGCTGGCTTCCATCAGGTCCTGGGCCTTCTGGATGTCGGCCTGGGCCTGTCCGCTCCAGCAAAGCGCGATCAGCAAACCAAGGACGGGTATATTTATCCGGGGCATTGACGCTCTCCCGTTATCAAGCAAGATTTATCGGGTATATTAAACGAAATTGATCAAAGAGACGACCGGATGCCGAAAACTGTTCGATCCATTTTTCTATCCCTTCTCGTTCTCCTGTCCATGGGACCGGCGCTTATGGCCGCCGACCTCCCGACACCCGTAACCGACGTCGATTACCACCCGGTCGATGCGGATCAGGCGGCGCTGGGGCAGCTCTTGTTCTACGACAAAATCCTCAGCGGCAACCGGAACATCGCCTGCGCCACCTGCCACCATCACAAACACGCCGGGTCGGACGCCTTGTCGCTGGGCATCGGCGAAGGCGGAAAAGGGTTGGGGCCGGAACGCGTGTTCAGCGAGCCCGGAAACACCCAAAACCGCCGCGTTCCGCGCCATTCGCCCGCGCTATTCAACGTGGGTGCGCGGGAATTTACGACGCTGTTCCACGACGGCCGCGTCTCCATGGCCCCATCGGACGCAAGCGGCTTCAACACGCCCGCCGAGGAATTCCTGCCCGCAAGCCTTGCCACGGTCGCGTCGGTCCAGGCCCTGTTCCCCATGCTTTCGGCTGTGGAAATGACCGGACAGACCAGCGAAAACCCGGTGGCCCGCGCGCTTCTTCGGCGGCAGGACTACGCCTGGGCCGTTCTGGTCGAACGCATTCGCACGACGTCGGGTTATGCCCCCCTGTTTCGCGATGCCTTCCCCGACATCGAAAAGCCGGACGATATTTCCATCACCCATATCGCCAACGCCATCGGCGCCTTCGTCAATTCCGAATGGCGCTCCGACGAAAGCCCCTTTGACGCCTATTTGCGTGGCGATCAGGCCGCCCTTGATGTGTCCGCAAAACGCGGGCTGGAGCTGTTCTACGGCAAGGGCGGTTGCGTCGCCTGTCATTCCGGAAAATTCCAGACCGACCACGATTTCCACGCCATCGCCATGCCCCAGTTCGGCCCCGGACGAACCCGCATGTTCGACCCCGTCGCCCGCGACCAAGGAAGGATCAACGAGACCGACAGCCGCGACGACGCCTACAAATTCCGCACGCCTTCTTTACGCAACGTCGCCGTCACCGCACCTTACGGCCACACCGGCGCGTACGGGACGCTGGACGCCGTCGTCCGCCACCACCTGAACCCGGTGGCCGCATTCAAGGCCTACGACCCCGCCCAGGCCATCCTGCCCAGCAACCCGAGGCTCGCGCAGGTCGATTTCCTGGTCTTCGACAACGCCGCCGAACAAGCCGCCATCCCCGCCGCCAGCGAACTGGATCCCATCGACCTGACCGACCCCGAAGTCGCCGACCTCATCGCCTTCCTGCATTCCCTGACCGACAAGACCGGCCAAAAAGGCCGCCTCGGCGCACCAAAAAGCGTTCCCAGCGGTCTGCCGGTGGATGATTAGGCGTTCATCCGAGTGACGGCGCGGAGAATATGCGCCTTATTCTCCGCATGATATGCGGCGAATAAGCTTGCATGTGCGGAGAAAGGAGCCAATAATATCCGCATTTAGTGCGGAGAATACCCATGTATATCTGGGAATCGCCCGATTGGCCGAAATTCCAATGGGATGAAAAACGGATAACCACCCCCCTTTCAGAGGCCCGCCATGAACAAGGGCGGCTCCTGGGCCGCATGGAAGCCCTGGGATTCGAGCTTCGGGAGGAAGCGGTTCTCAGGACGCTGACCGATGACGTTCTGAAATCCAGCGAGATTGAGGGCGAAAACCTCGACCCCGACCAGGTTCGTTCGTCCATCGCGCGACGGCTCGGCATCGACATAGGCGGGCTGAAACCGGCTGATCGGGACGTTGAAGGTGTTGTCGAAATGATGCTCGACGCCACCCGCCGCTTTGATCAACCACTCACGACCGACAGGCTTTTCGGCTGGCACGCATCCCTGTTTCCGGGTGGCCGCAGCCTCATGGCCAAAATTCGCGTTGGCGCGTGGCGGGACGACAGCACAGGACCGATGCAGGTCGTCTCGGGTCCTTATGGCCGCGAACATGTGCATTTCACAGCCCCGCCGGCAACCCGTCTCGCCCTCGAAATGTCGGCGTTTATGGACTGGTTCAATGGTCGGCCGGACTCCGATCAGGTGTTGAAGGCCGGACTGTCGCATCTTTGGTTCGTTACCCTCCATCCTTTCGACGATGGAAACGGGCGAATCGCCAGAGCAATCGCCGATATGACGCTGGCGCGCTCCGAAAAAAGCGCCCAGCGCTTCTATAGCCTCTCGGCGCAAATCCGCAGCGAACGCACCGCCTATTACGACATCCTTGAAGCCTCGCAAAAAGGCCCTGTGGACGTAACGGAATGGCTGGAATGGTTCCTTGGCTGTCTTCTTCGGGCCATTGCTTCGGCTCAGGATACATTGGGATCCGTTCTCGCGAAGGCACGTTTCTGGGAACGATTTTCCGCACAAGCCCTGAACGAACGCCAGATAAAGATACTCAACCGCATGCTGGATGGATTTGAGGGTAAGCTCACATCGTCCAAATGGGCAAAGCTCGCCAAATGCTCACAGGACACCGCCTACCGCGACATCCTCGATCTCCTCAACAAGGGCGCCCTAAAAAGAAACCCCGGAGGCGGCCGCAGTACCAGCTATGACTTGGAATTCAGGGATAACGCAACTGTCACGTAATATAAGCGCCGGCGCCGAGAGAGACACTCGTCCTTTATCTATTGACATTTTTCCTTTTTAGGTGTATAATCATGTTTTATTGAACTTTCACCTACTTATGGGAGATGTTGTTATGTTGGAGTTGACGGGGCGGCAGGAGCGGTTTTGTCGGGCTTTTGTGGATGTGGGCAATGGGGCTTATGCGGCGCGCGAGGCGGGCTATGCGGCGCGCTCGGCGCGCATGCAGGGGCATCGGTTATTGAAGGATGGGCGGGTGCGGGAACGCATCGCCGACATTCAGGCCGAAACGGCGCGCGATTCCTGCCGCGAGACGGACGTGTTGCTGGGCAAGCTGGAAACGGTCTATCGCCGGGCCATGGAAAATCATCATTTCCACGCCGCCGCCCGGGCCGTGGAATTGCAGGCCCGGCTGACCGCGGCGGCAGCACGCAAAACGGGCGAAAATGACGACAAATGATGACATTTGCCTACAATTGCTTACATTTTTTGGAGCATAGGGGCGGTTTTCCCTTAGAATCAGATAGTTAGTCTGTTTTCGTCGGCCGGGAGTTTGCAGATGCTGAAGAAAATGTCGGATTTCGTGTTCGGGGAACGGCCGCAGGCACATCTGCCCGAGCGCGTGCGCCGCGCTATTGTCGATCTTCAGGTCAACAGCGAGATTCTCATCGGCTGGGCCCAGCTTTGCCTGGTTCTTTTCTTCCTGCTTTTGTACAGCGTCGCGCCGAAAACTTCGGAGGGTACGGACTTCATGCCCGTGCCGTGGGTGTTGAGCGCCTATCTGGTGTTTACCTTGGGCCGCCTTTACGCCGCCTACCGCTGCACCCTGCCGCGCTGGTTCCTGATGACCTCGGTGGTCATCGACATGGCTTTGCTGATGGGACTGATCTGGAGCTTCCATCTGCAATACGAACAGCCGGCTTCTTTCTACCTGAAGGCCCCGACCCTTTTATACGTATTCATTTTCATCAGCCTGCGGGCCTTGCGCTTCGACCCCAAATACGTGGCGGCAGCCGGACTGGCCGCAGCCTGCGGCTGGCTGTTTTTGCTGTGGTACGCGCTGTTCGGCGAGAACCGCATCCAGGATTTGACGACGCGGGACTACATCCTTTACATGACCTCGAACCGGGTGCTGATCGGGGCCGAGATCGACAAGATCCTGTCGATCCTCGTGGTCACGGCAATCCTGGCCATCGCATTGGTTCGGGCACAGCGCATGCTGACCCGCGAAGTCGCCGATGCCGCCGCCGCCCAGGAACTGTCGCGATTCGTCGCCCCGGAAATCGCCGATCGCATCACCACCGCGGACAAGGTCATGCAACCGGGTGATGGCGAAACCAAGGAGGCCTCGGTGCTTTTTTCGGATATCGAGGGCTTTTCGACCGTATCGGAAAAACTGTCGCCCGATGCGCTGGTGCGCATGTTGAACGAATACTTCGCCGCCGTATCCGAAGTGATCGAGCGCCACGGCGGGGCCATCAACCAGTTTCAGGGCGACGCCATGCTTGTCACCTTCAATACCGTGACCACCGACGCCGACCATGCCGCCAGCGCGGTTAAAACGGCGCTCGGCATTCAGCGCATCACCGAGGAACGCTTGTTTTGCGGGGATATTCGTCTGCCTACCCGGTGCGGGGTGAACACGGGCGACATCGTTTCGGGAGCCATCGGCACGCCTGAGCGGCTGCTCTACACGGTGCATGGCGACGAGGTCAACATCGCCGCCCGCCTGGAACAACTGAACAAGCAGTACGGCACCTACGTGCTGGTCACCGAACAAACGGCCCGGGCCGCCGGCAGCGGTTTCGCTTTTGATGTGGTGGGCGAAGTTACGGTGCGCGGACGGGCGGCGCCCACCTGCGTAATGACGGTCAAGGCGAAGTGATCAGACGAGGATGTTCAGGTAATAGCCGCGCGGAACGTCGCGGTCCAGGGGCTGCTCGGCAGCCAGGGTATTGTCCAGCCGGTCAAGCGCCCGGGAGAGGGCCGGCGAGTCATAGCTTTGAGTCACCTTGGCGCGGAAAGTGACTTCGCGGGCATCGCGGTAGATGCTCGGTTGCCGCGAGCCGGGGCTGAGCGCAAGGCTGGATAACGTGGATAGATCGGCCATATGCCGACCCTAGGGGAAAGAAGTTAACGGAGAGTCAATACGTGGCGCAATCAGGGGGTCGAAAATTCAGCGGGCCAGGAATTTTCAGGGGCCGTGGCGACGATCGGCGCAGCCGACGTTTGCGCATTCTCCAGCGCCCAGATGGCGCTGGGAAAGGCCATTTCATCCCACGGGAGGCTGTCCCACTCGAACAGCGCCACCTCCCGGCTTTCGACCCCTGCGGAAAAACCGGGGCCGGTCATTTCCGCCCGGTAAAAGACATGGACCTGACTGATGCGCGGAACTTCGTAGAAACCGATAAGGGACGTCACCTCGACCCGCGCACAGGCTTCTTCCCAAACCTCGCGCACCGCGCCTTGGGCCGTGCTTTCGCCCAGTTCCATGAAGCCGGCGGGGATGGTCCAGAACCCTTCACGCGGGCCGATTGCCCGGCGGCACAAAAGTACCTTGCCTTCCCATTGACAGACGGCGCCGACGACAACCTTCGGATTTTCGTAGGCGATATAGCCGCAGTCGGGACACACCAGACGCGCCCTCGTATCGCCCTCCGGAACAAGTTCCACCGATGGTCCCGATTTATTATTTTCAGTCATGACGCGCCAGTGTGGCGCGACGGTTGTGGGCAAGCAAGACGCAAAACCAAAAAAACGCCGAAATTCGACGCCGCAAAGGCCGGATGTGCTATCAACGGCATCGGCCAATCAAGAAGGCCTGAAACCGAAACCGAAAAGCGCGACCACAATGATTAGCCGATTTCTTAACAACCTGAGTGTCGGGACACGGCTGTATATTCTGGTCGGTTTGGCCCTGGCCGCGATTGCGGGCGCGGCCCTGCTTTTCGCCGCTACCGACCGCAAGTTGGAGTTGGCGTTTGAAGAACATTCGGTGTCGGCACGCATCCAGGAACTTTCCTATCGTATCGAAGTCGGAATATCGCGCCTTCGCAGCCATCAAAGCACATATCTTCTGAACAATGATCCGCAGGCGATGGATGGCTATGCGCGGGAATCGGCGAAACTGGTCGCATTTTTGCAAACCCTTGGCTCCATCCCCGAAGCCGCGGAAATCCGCAACCGGGCAGACACTCTGAGCGACGGTATCGCCGAACATGCCACCGAATTTCGTAAGATTGCCGACTTGGACGGCATGGGACCGGCAGCGCGCGGCGCCGATCTGGAACGGCTGGCCCGATACCTGACCGACGAAATTGAAGCCCGGTTCGCCGATCTGGGGTTTCATACTCCGGCGGCGGGCGCGTTGGCGCTTCTGCGCGATGAAAGCGAGCTTATGGCAGGCCGGCCCGAAGCCGTTGCGGAACTGGCCCGAAAACGCCTTGAAGTCTTCGACCCTTTGCTTTGGCGCGCCCCGTTGAGCGAGAACGAGCGCATGGCCCTTTCCGATTCCATGGATGCTTATGTCTCCACCCTTCTTGATCTCGGAGAATGGAACGAGACGAAACGAGTGGCCATTGCCCGCATGGCCGAGATCGTTGATTACCTGATGCCGGGCGTTGAGGCTTTGGGCGAATATCGACGCCACGCGGCGAACGCGGTTCTTGCGGCGGAGGCCAAGCGCGCGCAGGCCCGTTCGCTTATGCTGATCGGTGCGGGGGTGGTTTTTGTCGTGTTCGCGGCCCTGGGCGTCATTCTGGTTTTGGGCGTCAGCGTTCCTATCCGCGGTTTGGCCGACGCCGCATACGATCTGGCGCAGGGAAACCGCGAAGCTTTCATCCCGGATCGGGAAACGGCGGACGAAGTGGGCGACATCTCGCGGGCCTTGCGTAAAACACGCAGCGCTTTGATTGATGCCGAAATGCGCGAACGCGCGGGGGCGGTGCGCGAACAATCTGCGATCCAAGTTTCCAAGGAAGGCCAGATCGCACTGGCCAACGATATCGAACAACGGATCGGTGCGGCCGCAAGTGGATTGGCCGACGCTGCGGCACAATTGCGCAATCTGGCCGATACTCTTGGGAATATGACGAGCGAGGCGAGCCGACGAACCGATGAGATGACTGCCGCCTCGGGCGAAACCAAGGATAGCCTGCGCAAACTGGCGGGCGTCGCGTTAAGCCTTCAGAACGGGGAAGCCGACCAGGCCGTGGCCGTTTTGCCGGCGATCGAGAAGGATGTCGGCGAGCGCTTGAAAAAAATGTCCGACGTCGCGCTACGCGCCAGGCTGATGGCTTTGAACGGCGTCATCGCAGCGGCGCGCAATGGAAACGGATCGGGCTTCGGCGACATCGCCCAAAGAGTCAAGGAAATCTCGGAACGATTCGCCGCCGACGTCACCGATTTTCAGGCACGGATTTCCAATGTGCTGGCTCCCATCGACGAGATCGCGGGAGCCGCCGACGCACAAGGCGCGGCGCTGCGGGAAATCATGCGCAACGCGGAAAATGCGGTCGCCGGGACATTGCAATTGTCAAATTCGGTTTCACGCATCACCCGCAACACCGGAGAAACCGAAAAGGTTGCAGGTGAAATTCTCGTCAAAGCAGACGCGGCGGCGCGGCAGTCCGAAACGCTGCTTGGGGAAATCGGTGACATCCTCGCGCAAATCCGCCGATAATGGCCAATGTCGGCTAGCGGATTTGCGCGGGAGTTGGGTGTTCTATTCGGCGCGCAACACGGCAACGCCCGGAAGTTCCTTGCCTTCCAGCCATTCCAGAAAAGCGCCGCCTGCGGTTGAAATGTAGGAGAAATCGTCTGCCGCGCCGGCCTTTTGCAGAGCCGCCACCGTATCGCCGCCACCGGCCACGGAAAGCAATTTGCCATCACGGGTTCGCTGGGCGGCGTATTGAGCGGCCGCGTTGGTGCCAACATCGAACGGCGCGATTTCAAAAGCACCCATGGGACCGTTCCACAGTACCGTCTCGCAGCCCTTAAACAGGCTCTTGAGTTCGGCGATGGAATCGGGACCGATGTCGAGGATCATGGACCCTTCCGGCACTTCGTCGATGGCTACGGTTTGCGACGCCGCCCCTTCGGCGAATTCTTCGGCAACCACGGCATCGGTGGGCAGAACGATATCGCATCCTGCCTCGTCGGCAGCCGCCATGATGGCGCGGGCGTCGTCGGCCATGTCGTGTTCGCACAACGATTTGCCGACCTTGACCCCCTTGGCGTTGAGGAACGTGTTGGCCATGCCGCCGCCGATAATCAGAAGATCGACCTTTTTGGCGAGATTTCCCAGCACTTCCAGCTTGGTTGAAATCTTGGCCCCGCCGACGACGGCGGCGACCGGATGCTTGGGCGCGTCCAAAGCCGACGAAAGGGCTTCAAGTTCAGCCTGCATCAAACGGCCTGCGGCGGCCGGAAGCAGCTTGGCCACGGCCTCGGTCGAGGCATGCGCCCGGTGCGAACACGAAAACGCGTCCGTAACATAGGCATCACCAAGGGCGGCCAATTTTGCGGCGAAGGCCGGATCGTTTTCCGTTTCCTCAGCATGGAAGCGTAAGTTTTCCAGCATGACGACATCGCCGTCAGCCATGGCGCCGATCACCCGGGCCGCATCATCGCCAATACAATCGGAGGCGAATTCGACCGGTTTGCCGAGCGCGCGGCCCAGTGCCGTGGCCACGGGTTTCAACGAAAACTCGGGCTTGACCTCGCCTTTGGGGCGTCCCAGGTGGGTCACGACGATCACCCGCGCGCCCTGATCGGCCAATTCCTTCAGGGTCGGAACCGTGCGGTCGATGCGAGTCGTATTGGTAACGACGCCGTCCTTCATGGGGACGTTCAGGTCGGCCCGGACCAAAACCCGTTTTCCGGACACGTCAAAGCCGTCGAGCGTTTTGAATTTCTTCATTTTGCAATATTTCCGTCTGTTCAGAGGCCATCGGTTCAGGAGTCTGGCTCGCAGGATGTCCCGACCCGCAGATTTATGCGAATTGACGAGCCAAAAGGCAAGCGAAGTTTGCGCGTTCATTGCCGGTTCATGTAGCGGGGCGTACTCTTAATATTCGTGATACGAGGTTTCGGGAGGATTGGCCGCATGATCCGTATCGCTAAGTTGTTATTCGTCGCGCTGCCGATGCTTCTGAGCGGATACGCCGAAGCCGAGCGTGATCCGGAAACCTGGGCGTCCATCGTCCGCGGCGGACGGCTCTATGATGCCTGGTTCGCCGAAACGCGCGAACCGGCACCTGAAGAACGTCACCCGGCCTATCCCGAAACCGGCCCCCAGGCCGACAACGCCGCAGCGACCTGGCGCTGCAAGGAATGTCACGGCTGGGATTACAAGGGCAAGGACGGCGTCTACGGTTCGGGAAGTCATTTCACCGGCATCAAGGGAATCCGGGGAATGGCGGGCGCGCAGCCGGAAGGCATAATCGCCGTTCTAAAAGACCGAAACCACGGTTACACAGACCTGATGGCGGCGGCCGATCTGGCCGATCTTGCCACTTTCGTGGCTCTTGGTCAGGTCGAGATGGACCTGAGCATCGAACGCGGCTCCGGCGTCGTAAAAGGCGATCCGATGGCCCGCGTCGCCGAATTCCAGACTATCTGCGCTAACTGTCACGGGCGCGACGGGTTGAAGGTGCGCGACATGCCGCCGCTGGGCCAAGCGGTGCGGGACAATCCGTGGGAAGCGCTTCACAACATCCTCAACGGTCACCCCAACGAAAAAATGCCGGCCCTGCGGGTTCTGGGCATCCCGGTTCTGGTCGATATTCTGGCTTACGCCCAGGCATTGCCGAGCAATAATGTCCTGGCGTCCATTGTTCGCGGCGGTCGGCTTTACGATAACTGGATCATCGCCATCAGCGGCCCGCCCCCGCAAACACGCCATCGCGCCTACCCGGCCGAGGCGGCCTTCGCCCGCGAACCCAAAACCAACTGGCGCTGCAAGGAGTGCCACGGCTGGGATTACAAAGGGAAAGAGGGCGCCTACGGCAAGGGAAAGCACAAGACCGGGATCATCGGAATTCGCGAATTTGATCGCGCCGATCCGGGCCGCATCGCTGCCGTTTTGAAGGACAACAACCATCGTTACGCCCGATGGCTGGATATTCTGGATTTCCACGACCTTGCCAATTTCGTGACGCGCGGACAGGTCGATATGGACGAATTCATCGACCGGGGCACGGCCAAGGCGAAAGGCGACCCAACAAAACGAGCCGCCTATTTCCATACCATCTGCGCCGGGTGCCACGGAACCGACGGCCGCAAGGTCGCGACCTCGCCGCCCCTGGGCCGCACAGCCCGGGACAACCCCTGGGAAGCCCTGCACAAGATCCTTAACGGCCACCCCGACGAAAAGATGCCAGCGCTCAGGTCACTGGCCCCGCAGGTTCTTGCCGACATCCTGGCCTACGTGCAA
>JADHSV010000013.1 GCA_016776725.1 Rhodospirillales bacterium | reverse complement strand
CATGATCACCGAGCCGATGAACATGCTGAATTCCAGCGCCAGAATGCCGGAAATGGGCAGCCCGACCTTGAAAATTTGGGCGAAAATAGCCCAGTCGGGTCGCCAGAACCGCACCAGAATTTGATAGCGGCTGAGGGGCCGCACGGCGAGCGAAATCCACAGCATGACGCCGAACATGAAAACGTGCGCGATCAGACTGGCCAGTCCGGCGCCCGCGATCTCCATGCGCGGCAGGCCGAACGCGCCAAAAATCAGCCCGTAGTCCAAAACCGCGTTCAGCGGGAGGGCCGCCAATATGACCCACAGGCCCAGCCGCGGCCTGTTGAGCACGGTGGCGAAATTGCGCAGCACGATAAAGCAGACCGCACCGGGCAACGACCACGCCAGATAGTTCAAATATCTTTGTGCTTCGCTTGATGCCGCGGCGGGTTGATCAAGCAAAAGCAGGACGGGTTCGGCGCTCATTAACGCAAAGCTCGCCGGAACGCTCAACAGAATGGCGACCCACAGCCCCTGGCGGATGACGCGGCGGACCTGACGCGGTTTTCGCGCCCCCATGGCCTGGGCTGCCAGCGGCGCGGTCGCCAGAATGACCCCCAAGGTCAAAAGCAGCATGCCAATAAACATGGACGTTCCCAGCGCGGCTGCGGCCAGCGAATTGGCGCCCAGACGACCAATGAAGACCATGTCGATCATGGCAATGCCGGTTTCGCTGAGAAACGCCATAACCAGCGGCCACGCCAGCGCAACCGTGGCGCGGCCCTCGGCCCGCCAGGGCGCAGTGCGCTCGGGACGGGGAAGCCATTTCGCGATTATGAATATCAGGCGTTTCATGGTGGCCGTGTTATAGGCCCTATTGGCGCTTGGCGCATACCGGAAATGATCGTTGTAAATTGAATGACTGAAACTGGATTGCCCTAACCGGCGACCCGGTTGCGGCCGCCTTCCTTGGCTTTGTAGAGGGCGGTATCAGCTAAAGAAACGGTAGTCCCCCAATCCTTTCCGGGTTCTACCAATTCGGCAACTCCGATGCTTACCGTTACATCGAGTTTCTGTCCCTCGTGCCTTACCTCCATGGAAGCGACAGCGCCGCGAATTCGCTCGGCGCCCGTCCTCGCCGCACTGCGGTCCGAATATGGCAGCAGTGCCAAGAACTCCTCGCCGCCGAACCTGCCGAGAATGTCATCGGTTCTGAGCACTTCTGCCACGGTGGCTGCAAACGCCTTTAGTACGGCATCGCCTGCGTCGTGGCCGTGTTCATCGTTGATTTTCTTGAAAAAATCGAGATCCATCATAAGCACGCTCAGCGGATAACCATGCCGAACGCATCTCGCGATCTCGCGCAATGCCGCCTCTTCCAGCGCGCGCCGGTTATAAACACCGGTTAATGGATCGTGCCGCGCAATATGCGCGAGTTTCTGATAAAGGCGACTGTTGATCATGGCCGCAAAACCGAAGATCAAACACGTCAATGTGAGGATAGCAGCTAGATAAAAACCAGGTAGGATATTTCCGCCAGCGAGAGAACCGATATTGGTTGGCTGGTAAAGGGCCGCCACTCCGAAATACAAAGAAACGATGCCAAATACCCAGAACGCCGCGGTGGGAAATAATTGAGCAAGTATCGCTCCGGTGGGCATCTCGAAGGCAAGCAGGACAGCCGCCCACAATGACAGCGCGCAATAAACCAAAGTGATTAAGCCAACACGTACGTGCGGGGTTGGATAGACATAGACGAGCACAACGAGCAAAAGAAAAACCGCAGATCCGATCGCTCCGATTGTCCACGGAGGAATGCGCCTCCCGACAAATACTCCTATTCCAACGATAAATGCTCCGACTCCCATGGTGGAGAGAACAGGAGGAACCAATAATCCAAAAAAAGGCGTTGTGCTTTGCCTGAAGGCGACCAGAAGGAGCCCCGCACTCAGCAGTGCCGCCCCAACGGCCCAGAACCTGGCGCATGTTTCCTCGGGGTTGAGACGCCACAGGATAAACATGGCCCCGGCCAGCAGAGCCGAAATAATCATCGCAGTGAATGAAAGGGTAAGAACGTCCAATTCGATCATGGTGGCCCTGCCCGGTCCTGATCCAATGGCCCGCGAAACAAGGGGCCGGACGCGAACGCCCGGCCCCCGTTTCGACTAACTTGTGATCAGGGACTACATGTTTTCCTTGATCGAGGCCAGCATGGCATTGAGCATGTCGGTGCCTTCCTGGCCGAGTTTTTCTTCGATCAGCTTGCGCACGGCAGGCTGGGAAGCGGCGGCGAATTTGGCGATCTCGGCCGGGGAGACGGCGTTGACCTTCATCTTCGCGGCCAGACGCGGCAGGCCCTTGTCGGAAGCTTCGATGACGCGGGACATGGCGCGGCCGGCTTCGGTCGCGACGTCGGCGGCCCAGGTGATGAGGGCACGATGTTCGGCGCTGAGGCCATCAAGGAATTCCTTGTTCATCATCCAGACGTACGGGGTGATGACATGGTTGGTCAGCGACAGGTATTCCTGGACCTCGTCGAACTTGGCGAAGCCAATGATCGGAACGGGGTTCATCTGACCGTCGGCAACGCCGGTCTGCAGCGCGGTGTACACTTCGGCCCACGGCAGCGGGGTCGGCGAGCCGCCCAGCGAAGAAATGATGGTTTCGTGGGTCGGCAGGGTCATGGTGCGGATACGCAGACCCTTCATGTCGGCAACGCTGGCGATCGGACGCTTCGAGTTGGTGAACGCGAAGAACCCGCCACTGTCGATAAGGCCGAGAACCTTGAGGCCGGTTTTGGCTTCGAGGCCGCCGACGAACTTCTTACCGAACGAGCTGTCTTTGTGGATGACCTTGGTCGCCACACCGATGTTCGGGAAAGCGAACGGAAGGTCGAACACTCCGACGACCGGATAGTGCTGGGCAACGCCGCCCGACGAAGAGATGCAGGATTCCACGATGCCTTCGCGGACCTGCTGGATCACTTCGTTGTCTTTACCCAACTGACCGTTGGGGAACAGTTTGACTTCGATGGCGCCGTTACTGTTGGTCTCGACCAGCGATTTGAAGATCGTGGTCATGGTTCCCGAATGGGATTCCAGCGGATCGGCCGGATTCAGATGGCCGAGGCGCATGGTCACGTCCGCTGCGAATGCGGATCCCGCCATCAGAGCGGCGAACGCCGTGGTGGCAGCTAAAACTTTCAACGTTTTCATCAATACCTCTCCTATGTTTTCCCTCTATGGCTCCAAACTGGAGCCCCTCTCACTAACCTTCGCCTTGCCTAATAGAACCCGAAGAATTTCGGGATGGCGAGGGTCATTCCCTCCCAGTACGCGACCAGGATAAGAACCAAGAATTCTGCCAGAATGAACGGCCACAGGGCCTTGGTTATCTCTTCAATCTTTTCCCCCGTTACAGACGCAAGGACAAACAGGCACGCCCCCACCGGTGGCGTCATCAAAGAGATGTTCAGACACAGAATGAATACGATACCGGCGTGAACCGGGTTCATGCCGATGGTCACCGTCAACGGTGCCAGCACCGGCGCCAGAATGATCAGCGTGGCGTTGATGTCCATAAACAGGCCGATGAACAGCAACAGCACCAGGATCATGCCGATGATCACCTTGGGATTGCTGGAAATGGCCAGGAACCCTTCCGCAATGGCCTGCGGAATTTGGTTGAACGTCATCCACCAGCCCAAAATGGTGGCCGATGCGATGATGACGAAAATGATGCCGGTGATGCGCGTCGTGCGAACCAGCATTTCGTACATGTCGGTCCACGTCAGACCCCGGTAAATGATGCCGCCGACAACCAGAGCGTAAGCCACCGCGATGGCCGCGGCCTCGGTGGGCGTGGCAAACCCAAACAGGATCGAACCGATGATAAAGACCGGAAGGATCGCCGCCAGAATACTTTCCTTTAAGGCGACGCCTACTCTTTTGATGCTGAATTCCTCAGCCGCTTCCGGGAAATTCCAGCGCTTCCCGTTGATCGCAATCAGCGCCATACAGACGCCGCAAATCAAGAGACCCGGAAGGATGCCCGCGGCGAAAAGGCCAGCGATGGACACGCCCATGATCGAGCCGTAGATGACGGCCAGGGTCGAGGGCGGAATGGTCGGGCCGATGATCGAACCCGCCACCGTAACGGCGCAGGCCATGGGCCGCGAATATCCGTTTTTCACCATGGCCGGAACCAGAGTGTTGCCGAAGGCCGCGGTATCGGCGGTAGCCGAACCGGTAATGCCCGCAAACAGCACCGACGCCACCATGTTGGAGTGCGCCATACCGCCACGCAGCCAGCCAACCAGCGAGTCCGCCAGCTTCACCAGATTGGTGGTGATGCCCGACCGGTTCATGATCTCGCCCGCCAGAATAAAGAACGGCATGGCCAGGAAGGGGAACAGGTCCAGCCCCGCGAAGAAGCGGTCCGGCACCATGGCCAGAAAACGCCCGCCGCCCATGTCGAAAATACCGACCACACCGGCCACGCCCAGAACGAACCCAACCGGCATGCCGATGGTGAGAAGACCGAAAAACGTAATTGCGACAAAAACCATATCAGGCCTCCCCACCGACGTCCGGCGAATGTGAAAAATGGATGAAGTCGCGCACGGAGACCAATGCGAGTTGGATGCACGCAAAGCCCGCCGCCAGCGGCACACCGATGTAGGGAATGCCCTTGGGAACCCCGAAGATCATGGTGAACCGGCCAAAACCGCGTTCCACGAAATCTAGGCCGTAAATCAGAATAAACGCGAAAAAGGCGAAGGCGATCAGGTCGAACATCAGCGCCAGCCAGCGTTGCATGGGACGCGGAAACCGCGTGAACACAAACTCCACGCCGATATGCTCGCGGTGCGCAATGCCGCTGGAAACCGCCAGCAGGGCCATCCAAATCATAAGATAACGGGCCAGTTCCTCGGTGAACGTCAATTCCCAGGGAAGCGCGTAGCGCGCCATGATCCCAAGCCAAACGTCAAATACCAACAAAACCATCAGGAAAACGCAAATCCGCTCGATGAGCCAATTTACCTTCATGCTCAAAGCATGGGCTGAATCCGCATGTCGCTTCATAGCCGGTGTCCTGCAAAATTATTAAGATGAGAGGATGAAAAGCTACGGGTGTCGCTGCCTTTTTACAACGGCCCGGCTTCACGCATCTGGCACTATATGGGTGCCGGTTTCGCCGCGCAACGCTGGCAATGCCTCATCCAGATGTGCGATAACCGCCCGCTTTCCACCGCCATCGACAAAGCGAATGGCGGCTTCGATTTTCGGGCCCATACTGCCCGCCGGGAAATGCCCCTCATCCAGATATTTGCGGACCTCGGAAACCGGAACTTCATCCAGTTCGCGCTGATCGGGCTTGCCGAAATTGATCGCCACCTTGGAGACGGCGGTCAAAATCATAATTTCCTCGATCCCGAGCACATTGGCCATGTGGGCGGTGGTCAAATCCTTGTCAATCACGGCCTCGACGCCATTGCGCACACCACGCGAATCGCGCACGACCGGGACCCCGCCACCGCCACCAGATATTACGACGGTGCCACGCGAAGCCAGCGCCTCGACCAGCGAGATATCGCAAACGTGGTTGGGCATGGGCGAAGCAACGACCATGCGCCAACCGCGCCCGGCATCTTCTTGCATGGTCCAACCCATTTGTTCGGCCAATCCTTTGGCCTGCTCCTCGGTGTAGAAATAGCCGACCGGTTTGGTCGGATTGGAGAAGCCGGGATCATTGGCATCGACCTCGACCTGGGACACAAGGCCAACCACATGGCGCGGGTTTCCCACCTCGCGCAACGCGTTTTCAAACGCCTGCATCAGGATGTAGGCGGTCACGCCCTGGGTGCTGGCAACACAGATATCCAGCGACATGGGAACAACCTTTTCGCGGGCCAGCGCCTGACGCATCAGAACCTTGCCGACCGCGGGGCCGTTTCCGTGGGTGATAATCAGTTCGTTGTCGAGTTCCAGCAGCGGCAGCAAGGCACGCGCTGTGTCCCCGGCAATGGCGACCTGCTCTTCCGACGTGCCTTTGATGCCAGCCGGGTGAATCGCATTGCCGCCAACGGCAATAATTATACGCTTGGGAATTTCACGGTTCGCAGCCACGGCGAAACCTCCTTATTGGGATGAAGCGGAAAAAAGCTGGAACAATCCGGCGATTTCCGCGGCGTCAAGACCATCGGCCAACGCCAGGGATAAAAGAACGGCTGACTTTTGAGGATTGAGACAGCCCGACGGGATGACCCCGTCATCAAGACGGGTGGATGTTGAATGGGCCGAAACCATGACCCGCCCGACTCGCGAAGAAACCACGACCACCGTTCCCGACCGGGCCATGTCGGCAGCCTCTGCGGCCAGGGTATCCGGCATGGTTCCGCTTCCGAAACCGGCGATCACCAGCCCTTTGCAGTCGTTAGTGTTCGCATTGGAAAGCGGGCGATCGCCACAACCGCCCCTAAGCGCGACAATGTCCACCACCGGCAGTTCTTCATCTTTTTCGAGAACGCCGTGAAATCGTCCGGCGAGGGGCGAGGACTGACGCCCGCCGATCATCATCAGGCTTTCCCCCACCACCCGCGCCACCGACCCACCGGGATAGGCGCAAAAAGAGTCCAGGGCGACGGAGCTGGTCTTGATCGCCTGCCATCCTGCGATGACCTGGGTGTTCATGACCACGAACACGCCGCCGCCCTGGAAGTGCGGGGAGGAAATACTTAAGGCTGCCTGAAAAAGATTGGCCGGGCCGTCGGCGCTAAGCGCGGTGGCCGGACGCATGGCGGCCGTCAACGCCACCGGCTTGTTTGCCCGGCACACAAGATCAAGGTAAAACGCGGCTTCTTCGAGGGTGTCGGTGCCGTGGGTTACGACCACGCCATCTACATCATTCGATGCGCACACTTCCTCGATCCGGCGTGCCAATTGGCGCCACTGAACCGGACCCAGGTTCTCGGAACCCGTCGCGAATATGGTCTCGGCGCTAACATCCGCAAGACGGTCCAGACCGTCGACCGCAGCAATAAGCTGAGCGGCCTCCACGGCACCCGACTGGTATGCCCCGGCAGTAGCCGTGTCACCGGCGCCGGAGATTGTGCCCCCGGTGCCGATAACGTGGATTTTGGGTTTGCGCGCCATGATGCGACCCTTATGCGCCGCAGATATTGGCCAGCAGCGACATGCGCAAAGCCACCGAGAAGCCGATCGACTTGAAGTAAAGCTGATGCTTGCTTTCATCGATGGCGAAGTCGAATTCACCTGCGTTGCGCGGCAACGAATGGGTGATGCCGACGACCTTGCCGGACTTCTTCTCGATCTTCTCAAGGCCATCGAGGGTGAAGTAGAACTCGGCCATTTTTTTGAGGAATTCGTCGCGTCCGGGATCGCCTTTCTTGACCGAGCAACCCGGCAGGTACACGTAGTCCACACCTTCGTCGGCGATCATTTCTTCGTGCTGGGCGATGGTCAGATCGTTGACCTCGGTGAAGTTGGCGTTCATGGCCTTCAGCTTGTCGCGAATGACGTCGGGCGTTTCCAGACCGGTGGTTCCGGCGTAGATGATCTTGGCGCCCATGCGGGCCAGACCAAGACCGAAAGACTGACCCGAGCGCGCCCGCGACAGATCCGGCGTGGCAATCATCACGGTCATTTTGGTGAAATCACCGCCGAACGCCCGGTAAGCCGTATACATGTCCAACAGGCCCTGGGTCGGATGGGTGACGTTGCCATAACCGCCACTGATGATGGGAACGGTCTTGCCCGCCAGAGATGCCACTTCATCGGCAACCGCGTCATCGGGATGGCGCAGCACGATAACGTCGGCATATTCCGACGTCACGATCAGAGCATCGGACAGGGATTCGCCCTTGGCCGCCGACGAGCTGACCAGCGGGTTCGACTCGGTGATGACGTTGCCGCCCAGGCGGAACATGGCCGTTTCGTGGCTGAACCGCGTACGGGTGCTGGGCTGGAAGAACTGGGTGCAAAGCACCTTGCCTTCAAGCAGCGGAATGCGGTTGCGGTAATAGGGCTCCAGCATCTCGGCCGTCTTGAAGATGTTCGCCAGTTCTTCCTGCGAATAATCATCGATGAAGATCAGGTTCCGGCCCTTAATGCCGGTGCGCTCAATCTGTTTGCAAATGTCTCGAGGACCAAATCCTGCGGTCAAAGCCATATCTCTTAATCCTTCTAGTCAAACGATTGCCAAATCGGGGCGATTAAATTTCGGCGTCCCGGTTCATATCCTTGCTGTAGATGTACCAGAACGGCTCGCGGCCGGTGGTATAGGCGCCTTGCTGCGTGAACGGTCCGAACCAAACGAAATCTTCCGTTTTCAACTGCAGCCAGTCCTCGCCCAGCAGATACATGCCCTGCCCACCAAGAATGTATGCGCCATGTTCCTGAACGTGAGTTTCCACGAACGGATGGCAGCCATCGGGCATGAATTTCAGGGTGTGCATGTTCATGTCGAAGGCCAGATCGTTGGGCAGCAGATCGCGCAGGAAAACATTTTCCATATTGTCGTAGATATTTTCGTCGATCTTGCCTATGTCGCCGAACACGGTCCAGGGCTTCAAATCGCCCAGCGGCACGTAGCGTTGCTTGTAAAGCAGAACACGAACTGCCGAGGTGGACGTGTTTTCAAATTCGATCCCTTCGTCCGGGGGGGCGAAGGCGTATCCGCCAGCCTTCAGCTGTACGGTTTCTCCGCCGATGAAAACCTGCAATTCACCATCACCATCCATGACGAACAGGAACGATTCCACGCCCGGATCGGCAACGAACGGGGTCGTCGTTTTTCCGCCCGGCTCGACGGTGCCCACGTACTGAACAAAGCTGGCGCCGTGCTTGGGCGAGGCGATGATGGTTAGCTTACATCCCTCGAAACCGGGAACGGAGTTGATGACCCTGCCTTCCGGCGGAATCACTGTATAGATGCCCGGTTTGATGACGGCGCGACTTTCAAGAAACCCTTTGGGATACGGCACTTCTCTCTCCTTTTTATGAAATTAGGGGCGCTCCAGAACCAACGGATCGCCGGGTTGCGGAAAATGAAAAAGATCGCAGTTGCTCTTGGGCTCGCTACGGTCCACCACCAGAAACCGCATGGGCTCCATGACGATGACCGGATGGTGCCAAACACCCTTCGGGTAATTGAGACCCTGCTTGCCACTTGCGAGAAAGACTTCGATCTGGTCGGTCGAAACATCTTCGCCAGTTGGGGCAACAACAACGAAATACGGGTGATCGTCTAACGGAATGAACGCCTGACTTCCCTTGGGGTGACGTTCAAGCATGCTGATTTCCAGCGGGAAATCGAACGGACTGCTTTCAAATATGCTGATGATCGGGCGCCCGCCATCTTGCGCAACATCGATATCGGCCACATCGTTGTAGCGAATGGTCGTGCCGTCGTTGATGGAAACCCGCGTTCCGGCACCAGCTTCAATGACGTCGCCAAACGGTGCGAAGTTTTCCCGACTTAATGGCTGCCAACGCAACAACATCCGACGGTTTCTCCCCCTAATAAAAGACGTCCTACCCACTTCTTTAGTGGACTTATTTACGAATTGCGGAAATAATAACACCATAAATTTTATGTTGGCAACTATTTTTTTACGGTTGACGTAAAAAAATAACTAACACTTTGAAACTAAGGCAAAAAAAAGAGCATGGGCATTCAGTTTGGCATCGACGACATATTTGCAGACGGGTCGGCACGCCGCACCGATCTGGCCAAGGCCCGGATATTTTGCGCCATTCACAATGCCCCGGAAGAAAAGCATCCCACGCGGAGAACCCTGACCAAGGAACTGAAACTGCGCCCGGCGACGATTTCGGCAATGGTCGGTGAACTGATCGCCGATGGCCTGATTGCCGAGTCGCACAAAATCCCGTCGGGCGGCAAGGGCCGTCCGGAAATCAGCCTCAAATTCCTGCCGCAAAGAATTTTGGTGGTGGCCATCGAAATTCAGTCGCAGACCATCCGCGGCGTTCTGACGGACCTGGACGGCCAGGCCGTGGCCGAGTCATCGGTTACCGTGACTGAAAAGAACGCCGACCGGGAAGATATCGTCAATGCGTTTGAGAGCATTGTTGACGAGTTGCTTTCGCGCCGCCCGGCCAACACCGTAATACCGGGTATCGGCATCGCGCTTCCCGGTATTGTCGATCCGCACGGACTTAGATGGATTTCGGCTGCCCGCTGGCCCCGCATTTCGGGCCTGAATTTCAATTGGCTGGCCGAAAGGACGGGGCTGGACGTTCATATCGAGCGCAAGCGTCAGGCCGAACTACGCGCCCGCCTGCAACGCCACCCCCAGGAACAGGATCAAAGCGTGCTCTACGTCGTCTGGGGATATGGCATTAGTTCGGCCTTTTCACAAAACGGCGTCGTGTTGTCTTCCGCCATCGGTGGATTCGGCGACCTGGGACACTGGCTGGTGGACCCGGAAAGCCGTCAGCAGTGCCTGTGCGGCCAAATGGGCTGCCTTGAAGCCCACGCCGCCCTTTGGGCGTTGCAGCCTGAAATACGAGCCGCATTTCCCGACATTCCCAACCATCCCGGAGCCGTGGAATATTTCGTGCGTTCCCACGACATCTCGACCGTGCCGGGGCTGGAACGGGCCACCCACCTGTTCGCGCTGTCGCTTCACAACATGTTCAAGGCGTTTTTTCCAGACAAGATCGTACTGTCGGGGCATTTTCCGCATAATCCCGGCATTGCGGAACGTGTACGCGCGTTCTTCGCGCGAATGCCGGAATACTCCGATGGTCGTGTGACCCTGGAAATCGAGGATTCAAACGCCAACGATTCTGTAATCGGTATGGCGACGCCGCTTTTCAACCGAAGCCTGCAGCCGTTTCTGACGGCCAAGGATGCGCGTATTTAGAACTCGCGCCCGGCGCGGGCGAAGCTGCGCAACACCGGTTCGATCACATAATCCAGAACGGTTCGTTCGGCGTTCACCAGATAGACTTCCGCCTGCATTCCTGAAGTCAGGCGCGAGAGATCGAAACCCGGAGCGTCAAGATCGGGAATCACGCGGGCCTCGAAATAGGAAATGCCGGTTCTCGGGTCTACCGTGCGGTCGGCCGAAATCGTGCTGACCTTCCCGCCTATCAGCGGCGTTGTTCGCATATTAAAGGCGCCCAGGCGCACCAGCGCGGGCATGTTGCGATACACCGCGTCGATGTCGCGCGGATCAATGCGCAAATCAATCACCACCCGGTCGTTTTCGGGAACCAGATCAAGCAGCCGTTCACCCGGTTGCACCACGCCACCCGGCGTATGCGCCTGAAGACCGAAAATAAAACCGTCGATGGGCGCGCGTACGATGGTCCGTCCCAGCAGATCCTCGGCGGCGCGGATTTTCTCGCGCAGTTCGGCAATGCGTTCACGGGTTTTCTGGTAATCCTCGTTCACGTCGTTCAGCCGCCGCTCGCCCGGCAACGCCAACTGCATTTTCAATTCGGAAATGGTCTCGCCCGCCTTGGCGATACGCGCATGAAGGTCACCCATATCGCCGTCGGTTTCGGCAATATTGCGCTTGATGGAAAGAACCCGGCCTTTGGCAACCAGGCCCTTTTTGAACAAGGGCTCCATCATCGCCAGTTCCTCGCCCAGCAGCTTGCGCCGTTCCGCCGCCGCCGATAACTGGGCCCGCAATCCGACGATTTCCGAGTTTTGCATGGCGATGCGTTCGCGAAAAATGGATCTCTGGCTGGTCAAGCTGCCGCGACGGCTGCGCAAGGCGCTTTCCTCGCCGGCCAAAAGTTTGGCGATTTCGGGGTCGCGCGCGCGGCGCATAAGTTCCTTGGGAAAAGTCACGTTTGCGCTTCCGCTGCGTTCCGCCTGCAGCCGGGCTTCGCGGGCAAGGGCGGCGTCAAAACGCGCCTGAAGAAGAGCCAACGTCGCCCGCGCACGGGTATCATCCATAACGATCAGAGGCTCGCCGGCGCTAACGGCCTCGCCTTGCGTGACCAGAATGTCGGCAACGATGCCGCCTTCCAGATGGGCGACGGTTTTACGGTTTCCTTCCGTCGCCACGACGCCATGAGCCACGGCCGCCGAGTCCAGACGCGCGATTGACGCCCATGCCAACCCTCCGCCCACAAAAGATACGATGATCACCCAGCCCACCAGCTGCCAGCGGTGCAGCCGCGCCATAAGGGAATTCGTGCCATTCATCATTTTCGCCCCCCACGCCGGGAAACGCGTTTCACCGGCTTGTCCTCTATTGCAAGCGGCGCTTCGCAGGCGCCGCCGTTAAGCACCCTCAGCGACCCTGTCTCGCGGGAACGCGCAAGACGCGCGCGCCCGTCGGCCAAAATCAAAACCGCGTCTGCCCGGGCCAGAATGCTGGGCCGATGGGACACGACAACCACCGCCGTGCCCCGATCCCTCAAATCGTCCATCGCCTTGATCAGAGCTGCGATCCCGTCCGCATCCAGGTTGCTGTACGGTTCGTCGAGAACCACAAGGCGCGGATTGCCGAACAAGGCGCGGGCCAATCCAATGCGTTGAACGAGGCCACCGGCAAGGGGTGCCGCGTCGGGACCGACCCGTGTGTCGTAGCCATCAGTGAGGGCCAGCACAATTTCGTGGATATCGGCTTGCCGGGCGGCGTCGATAACGGCGTCGGGCGAGGCATCCGTGAAACGCGCAATGTTCTCGCGAACGGTTCCGGGAAGCAGTTCGACCGATTGGGCCAGATACCCCACATGGGGGCCCAGATTGTCGCTATCCCAGGCAAAAACATTGACGCTGCCCAGCCGCACATGCCCGTGATCGGGTTTGCATACACCGACCAGCATTCGGGCCAGCGTCGATTTTCCCGCCCCCATGGGCCCGGTAATCCCCAACAGTTCGCCGGGACGGACGGAAAAGGAAACGCCCGCAAACAACGCCTCCGACGCGCCGGGAACACGGGCGGTCACGCGCTGAACGTGAACAAGGGCCTTGGGGCGCGGCAAGGGCATGGCCATTTTGTCATCCTGCCCGGACGAAAACGCTGCCGCCAAACGCTGCAGGGCCTCACGTGTCGCACTGACGCCGCGCCAGACGTCGATGGCCCGCTCGACCGGAGCCAGCGCGCGCGACAGAATGATGGCCGCCGCGATCATCGCGCCCGCCGAGATTTCGTTTGAAATGACCAGCCCGGCCGCTACCGAAAGAATAATCACCTGAAGGGCCAGCCGCGAAAAACGGCTGAGGGTCATAACCAGTCCCGCCCGGTCACCGGCGATATCATGGCCGCGCCGCACCTTGGCATCGATTTCCGCCCAATGCCGGGTCAAATCGTCCCGCATTCCCAATGCGTCGATGGTTTCGGCCTGTCGGGCTGCCGCATCGGCGAACACCAGCCCCTCCGATTGCGCCTTGGCAGCCGCTTTCATCGGGGTGCGCGCAAGGAATTGATTGGCGAAGGCCAAGGCCAGAAGCACGACCGCGCCGACAACGCCGATCCATCCCAATATCGGATGAAGCAAGAAAATGACGCACAGGAATACGGGAATCCACGGCGCGTCCAATATGGCCAGAACGGAGGCCCCTGTCAGAAATCCCTGAACCTGCGCCAGGTCGTGGTGCAAGCGCGCCTTGCGCACGCCGCCCGGTGCCTGCGGATCGCTCATGGCGCGCATGAGCGCGGGGCCAAGCTGTTCATGCAGCCACGACCCAATTCGCACCAGAAGGCGCGACCGAACCAGTTCCAGCATGGCCATGACGCCCAGCGCCACAAGTGCTGCAACGCCAAGAACGATCAGAGTATCTTCGCTGCGGCTGACCAGAACGCGGTCGAACACCTGAATCATGAAAAGAGGAATGGTCAGAACCAGCAGGTTGACGAAGAAACTGAAGGCTCCGACCGAAACGAACGCCCGGCCGCATGACCTCAGCACATTTTGCAACACGCGCGATTGAGCGGTTTTGGTCATGGATGCGTATCTCCGTCAAAAAAGAAAGTCTGCGTCCTGCAAATCATGGGAATCGACGCCAACGAGGCGAAGTTGGTCGCCCCCGCCAAGTTGGAGCAGGGTATCGCCGTCGAGGGTGTCCTCTTTCACCAGGTCGCCAAAATCGGTGAAGCCGAAATCCGAGATGTCGATCTTGTCGGCGTAAATGGCCCCGGCGCTGAGCGTTGCGAAATCGGAAACCACGTCGGACCCGTAGCCGCGCTTCATGATGAATGTGTCGCGCCCTGTTCCGCCGCCCAGCGTGTCGTTCCCGGCACCGCCGTCGAGTACATCGTTGCCGCTGAAACCTTCAACGATATCGTCCCCGGCATCGCCGTACAGGGTGTCATTGCCATAGCCGCCTCGAACATTATCGTTGCCCTCGCCGCCCCACTGGTGATCGTTTCCGAAGCTGCCGAACAGGTAGTCGTCGCCGCCGTCGCCATACATCTGATCGTTATTGAATTCGCCCAACAACTGATCGTCGCCCGCGCCGCCGCGAAGCGTATCCTCGCCAAACCCGCCGTAGAGAACGTCGGCGCCGCTGCCGCCGTCGGCGGTGTCGTCCCCGGACCCGGCGTAGATGGTATCCGTCCCGTCCAGTCCGCTGAGGTCGTCATCGCCCGCCAGCCCGTGGATGACATCGTCGCCCGCCGCGCCGCTCAATACGTCGGCGTCGTCGGTTCCGTCCACGTACCGATCCGGGTTGGCGGCCATGAAATCGGCGAAGCTGACGGGGGTCGAGGCGTCGCCGTTCAAAAGATAGGATTGACCGTCGTAGGTGGCCTTTTCGATGTAGCCGACACCGTAAAAATCGCTGATGGTCAGCGAACCGCCGTCTTCGTAGTCAAACACCAGATTGTCACCCTGACGGGCCACCTGCCAAATTTCGGCGAACGGATCGAGGCCATCAAACTTCAGGCTGTCGGAACCGTCGGTGTCCGTAATGAGGTCGTCACCCGCCCCCGAGTGCACATCGACGATGAAGGTGTCATCGCCGGCTCCGCCGTCCAGCGTGTCGTTTCCGGCACCGCCCGACAGCGTATCGTGACCTTTAAAACCCTGAACGAAATCGTCGCCCGCACCGCCGTAAAGAGTGTCGTCGCCATACCCGCCACGAACCTCATCATTGCCCGCGCCGCCCCATTGGGTGTCATTGCCGTAGCTACCGAAAAGGTAGTCGTCGCCATCGTCGCCGAACAGCGTGTCGTCATGCCATCCGCCATTGAGCCGGTCATCGCCCTGTCCGCCATGCAGTGTATCGTCGCCGCCTTCGCCGTAAATCTCATCGGCGCCAGCCCCGCCGGAAAGCTCCTCGTCCGCCGACGTGCCATGAAGAATGACGGGATCATCGGACACCTCTTCGTCAACAACCGGGTCCGGGTCGGCGGCGGGCGTCTCGGATGCGGAAGTCACGGTCGCATCGCCGTCATCACTTTCGTCTTCGTCATCGAATTCCGTGGCTTCGTCGTCCGTCTTGTCGGCACCCGATGCGGGTTCGGAGGAGCCCGACTCATCGGTCGAAAAATATTCGGAATGCGGTTCCCGGGATAATGTCCGCGTCGGCGACATGTCCGCACCGGCATCGCCGATTTCCGGGTTCAATAGCCACAACTCTCCGCCCCCTTCGGTCAAATCATCCTTATTGGCCACACCCTCAGGGTCGGTTCGAACGGAATTTGGTTGCGCTGCCGAATCGGTCGAGAAGGCACCCTCCGCCCGGCCCTCTATCGAATCGACGGGGACAGGGCTGCCTTCGGGCGCTTCCTCGTTTTGGGAATCAGCCGGATCACCCTGCCGAGGGCCGAGACCCGGAAGAACGGCTTCCGCCAGGAATTCATTGAATGAGAACTCGTCTACAAAAATACCTGGTTTTTGAACCATCACCACACACCTGATCAATATTCTGGGTGCCAAACCTTATTCAATGCATATAAAATCCTCTCACTTAACAAAAACAAACGTAATGACGGCCATCACACCTCAATTATATTTTTTGTTAATATAATCATTACTATTTAAGTAAAATTTTATTTAATTTTTCGCTTTTATACTTGTCTCTCAATTATCCTTATGGGAGCGATTCTCCCGATAAATACGCTCCTCTCCCCGGCGGCAATTCCGAATTCGCCGCCGATAACAAAGAGTTGATACCGATTGTTGGCTTTTTTTCTGTCAGTCGACTAAATTATCCAGTGGTTTTCAGGCGGGAGGATCGCAACCATCACGATGGCCGATATAAAAAAAATTAAGGTTTGCACGGGTGTATTCTGGGTAGAGTTTCCGGATGCGGGTCTACGTATTCTGTGCGGCTGCCCCGCCGACGCCGTAAAGCACCTGATGCGACGAGGCCTGGTCGTCGAAGAGGAGAAAGGCGGAGTCAGAAGCGAAAGCGGACCCAACGCCATTTTGCTTTCCGAGGTTATGGTCCAGGGCGGCGATTTTGCCAATCAGGCTGAATTTCCCGTTTTGCAGATGCTGTACCGCCAGGGCATGATTGTACCCGGCCACCCGAACAACACCGGTGTAAAGCCGCTGCTGATCGGTTCTCCGGAGCAAATCGACGCCCAGATCAATTACATTCATCGGGGAAACTACGGACTGGTTTCAGCCGAAGAAATGATCGCATCCGGGTGCGAAGAAAACTGGGCCGCCGAACTCATGCGCATGAAACTTCGGTTCGCCTTCGGCAACATCCGCCAACCCTCGGAGCTTTTGGATACTCGCGAGATTACCGGCGGGGACGTTGAAATTCGCAATGGCGTCACCATTCGTCGGCGCAAGCTCAATATTTATGAATTCACCTTCGAGGGGCAATCGGTGACGGTTGATCTCAACCTCGACCCGTCGGAAAAATACGAACCGCCCTACCCCTTGGGCTACCACCATATCGAGCGCGGATATTTTTCCGTCATACATTCGGGTGAAGGCGACGGCTGGGATATTAACCGGCCCTGCATGGGCAGCATCGTTTCCTTCCAGGGGCGACTTTATCTGGTGGACGCGGGGCCGAACCTTCAGGCGACCCTTGCGGCGCTGGGGATCGGCGTCAACGAGCTTGACGGACTTTTCCACACCCACGCCCACGACGATCATTTTTCCGGGCTGACGACCCTGATGCGTTCGGACCACCGGCTGAAATATTTCGCGACGCCGCTGGTAAGGGCCTCGGTCACCAAGAAGCTATGCTCGTTGCTGTCAATGGACGAGAACCGGTTCAGCAGTTACTTCGACATCATTGATCTGGAATCCGACGAATGGAACGATATCGACGGGCTGGAGGTGAAGCCCATCAGTTCGCCCCATCCTGTCGAAACAACCATTTTCGTATTCCGAACCTTCTGGGAGGGGGGGTATCGCTCGTACGGTCATTTTGCCGATATCGCCTCTTTCGACGTGCTTGACAACATGATGACCGAAGACCCGGATGTGCCGGGTGTTTCGCCGGAATACGTGAAAAACGTGAAGGCCGAATACCACACGCCGACGACGGTAAAAAAGCTGGATATCGGCGGCGGAATGATCCACGGAAACGCCAAGGACTTTCGTGGCGATCAATCGGAAAAAATCATCCTGTCCCATGTGGCGCGGCCACTAACCGCCGACGAAAAAGAAATTGGGTCGGGCGCGCCGCTGGGAACCATCGACATTCTGATTCCGAGCTACCAGACGTATGTTCGGCGTTTCGCCTACCGGGTCCTGCATTCGTACTTTCCCAGCATGCCGCGTCATCACCTTCATACCCTGCTGAATAATGAAGTCGAGACGCTCAACCCCGAGACCATCCTCATTCGGCAGGGCGGCGAATCGCGGCATATCTATCTGATCCTTACCGGTAGTGTCGAAATGATCACGGCTGATGCCAGCCGGACGAACCGACTATCTGCCGGCGCCGTGGTAGGCGAACTGGCGGGACTTCACGGGCTGCCCTCGGGTGAAACCTACCGGGCACTCAGCTTCGTCAAAGCTTTGCGCATCCCCGTTCCGCTTTACGTTGAGTTCGTCCGGCAAAACGATCTTTTCGGAGATATCTCGGCCCTGGCGGAACGGCGCGAGTTCCTGCATGACACGTGGCTGCTGGGCGAAGAGCTTTCGTATCCCATTCAGAACAAGATCGCCAAGGTCATGAAGCCCATTGAAATTCCGGACGGCGAGTTTTCGCTGGAAGGAAGCGGGGGCTCGATTTTTTCATTGTTCATTGTCCGCAACGGGCACCTGAAACGCTTTATCAACGACAGCGTGGTTGAAACCCTGCACAAGTTTGACTTTTTCGGCGAGGAAACGGCACTGTTTGGCGAAAAACCGGCCACCAGAATCCGCGCGATCAGCGACGCCGAGTTGTTTGAAGTTCCGATTACTTACTTGTCGGATATTCCGGTGGTGCGCTGGAAGCTGTTTGAAACCCATCAAAAGCGCAAACGGATGCTGATCGGCTTCGACGCCACCAACGAATAAGGGTGATATGCTCTAGCGTCAGGAAAATTTTCTGGGGAACACGGCTTCAAAAGTCGTTCCGGCTTTTTCGGTCGATACGAATGAAACTTGCCCCTTCAGGTATCTCTCTCCGATCAGGCGCATACTATAGGTTCCCAAACCGCGTCCTTTTCCCTTGGTTGAGAACGACCTGTTGAAAACCTGCACCGCGACGTCGCGGGTCATGACCGACGAATTGTGAACCCAGAAACGAACCTCATCAACGCTATGGTCGGCCCCGACACTCACGGTTCCGCCCGGTTCCGTCGCCTCAAGTGCATTTCGAACCATATTCACCACGACACGCGAGAGCAAACCGCGATCCGTTTCAAATTCAAAATCTACGGCACTCTCGCTGACGGCGAGGGTCCGATTTGCGGTAGATGCGTGGCCGTCGAACAGGAAAAGAATTTCGCGAAGAAACTCCAGAGACTCCACCTGTGTTGGGGAACAACTCAGTTCGTCGTGTTCGGCCGCAGCAATAACGCGATGACTGTTAATTTCGTCGATGAGCCGCGATGTGCCAACCGAAATCCTGTGGCGAAATTCATTCTGCTTTTCCGGGGGAGCCATTTCAAATACATCCGCCAATCCGCGAATTGCGCCCGCCGTATTCAGGATGTCATGGAAGAAAAGCCGCTCAAGTTCGCCACGCCGTTTTTCGTCGCTGATATCCTGAATCGCAAACAGGGTAAAAGGTTCGCTCCCGAGCTTAAATGTCGTTGCCCGCACACGCAAATTCAACGCGTCAGCGTCTTTCTCACGGACGATACTGCATTCCTGAATATCCAGGCCGGTTCGCTGACTCTCAAGGATCGCATTGACGGCGCCACAGGTCTCGCAAAATTCGGACGTTCCGCAGCCTGCGGGCGTATCATCAGCCAGCGCGTGGATACATTCAACGGCTTCGCCCGGACGCAACCCGAAAACTAGGGCCGCATTATCGTCACCACGGAATTCGAGAAACCGGCGATTGGCAAATACGATCTGCCGCTCCCGATTCAGGATCAGCACCATTTCCTGGATATTCTCAAGTGTCTCTGCCATGAGCGGGGCGTTCAATATCAACCGCACCTGATTGGCGACATCGTCTTCCGAGGCCCTCTCCGGTGGCGCAAAGAAAGTATTTGACGTCTTTGACGGCATGTTTTGCTCTCCGGACCTACTCAAAGCTGTTGACGCGCATCGCTCGCCAACCCGTCTCCAAGCGGAGAATAGTATTTTCAGGCGTTAAATTCAAAAGGTGAAAACGAGAGAGCCCCCGGAAACCACGTTCCCGAGGGCTTGAAATTCTCTAAATCAACACCGCTGAATACTAAGTGGCGCGATCCGCTCGTTCGTTAACCGACGACGCTGATGTTTTGCGCGGCCATTTTACCGTTGCGCCCGCGAACCAGTTCAAATTCGACCTGCTGGCCTTCATCAAGGCCGGACAGGCCCGCCTGCTCCAGCGCGGAAACATGCACGAATGCATCTTCGGAGCCGTCTTCCGGCGCGATGAAGCCATAGCCCTTTTGGCCGTTGAACCACTTGACGGTACCCTTGATCATGTCTTTCTCCATAGGTTTTGATGATCGCATAAACCGGCCCGGCAAAATGCGGGGCCAAAAACCAGTCCAATATAATTTTGGGAACAATTGCGCTTCACTCGAAGATGGCCGCGCCCGCCAACATACTGGTAATGATCCTCTTTTAACGCGAGACCGCGAACGTATAGGCGGGTTGCCGAAGGAAAGCAACACGTCACGAGGCCCACGTCAAATCAGTCTGCGGCGATGGCAGCAGTCCTGCCGCTGGTCAGCTTTTTCAGGTCATGGGGCGAAAGTTCGATTTCCAGGCCGCGCCTTCCGGCGCTGACAAAAACGGTATCGAACTGCAGGGCCGTGTCGTCGATTACCGTCGGTAGCTTTCGCTTCTGACCCAGCGGGCTGATTCCACCCACCAGATAGCCGGTGGCGCGTTGCGCCTCGGCCACATCGGCCATAACCGCCTTCTTTCCACCCAGGGCCGCCGCCAGACGTTTCAGATCCAGCAGGCCGCCCACGGGCACAACGCCGACCACCAGGGTCTCCCGTCCCGCCAGGGACATGGACGCCAAAAGGGTCTTGAACACACGATCCTCGGAAAGCCCCAGCTTTTCCGCTGCCTCGCCACCATAGGATTGCGCATCCGGATCATGTGCGTAGCGATGCAGCGTGTGCTTCACGCCCGCTTTTTTTGCCATGGTTACCGCCGGTGTCATGGCTCTCTCGCTCCGTCTGTTGTGGCATCGACGCCGCTAATATGACATAACCCGAGGGTCTTGGTTCGAGTATCTTCTGATGATCAGTGCAATCGAAAATCGTTCGCCGCCGAAACAATCTGGCGGCATTCTTTTTGGCCGGTGGGGGATTGTGGCAATGCTGGGCATTGCCGGGATCGCCGCGTGGAACGACTTAGGCCTGCCGGTTCTGCTAAGCGGGACCGTCGCCGTGCTGGCCATTGTGGCGCACGGGTGGAACCGCATTGCGCTGACCAAACTGGCCTATCAGCGCACCCTTGATCGAACGCGGGTTTTTCCGGGACAATCGGTGGACTATTCGGTTCGTCTGGACAATAGAAAGCTGTTGCCCCTGGTGTGGATCAACGCCAGCGACGGCATCCCCGAAGACATAGCTCCCTCACGATCCCAACTGCCCGACGGCCTTGAATGGGCGGACGGGACGCTGTCGGTCTCGACCTCGCTGCTGTGGTATCAGCGCGCGTCGTGGCATTGCGCTCTCGAGTGCCGCAAACGCGGCTATTACCTGCTGGGTCCGGCACGCATCACCTCGGGCGACATCTTCGGGCTTTTCGATAAATCCCAGACCGCCGGGGGGGTCGAGCATGTGGTCGTCTATCCCCGATTATATGATCTTTCCCACCTGGGCCTGCCGTCCAAATTCCCGCTGGGCGAAGCCATTTCTCCCAATCCGGCGTTTCAGGACCCGACCCGTGTGCGCGGCGTTCGCGACTACGCGCCCGGCATTCCGTTTCGCCATATCCATTGGAAAGCCAGCGCGCGCAGTCAGCGCCTTCAGGCCAAGGTATTCGAGCCAAGCACGGCCTTGCGCGCGTCTTTGTTTCTGGACACCTCGGCATATTTGGGAAACGACGAAATTCGGGACCTGGACGGGTTTGAGCTGGCCATTTCCACCATTGCCTCCATCGCGCAAAACCTGATCGGCCAGGGTCATTCCGTGGGCCTGTATTGCGACACCAAACTGATTACCGGCGAAGCGTTCATCGCCATGAAGGCCGCATCGGGAACCGAACACCTTGCGCGCATGCTGGAAGCACTGGCCAAGGCGACACCCCACGCGGTCGCCTTCGAGCAGGTGCTGAGCGCGGCCCGCCCGGCTCTTGCCACCCGCAGCACGATTTGCGTCGTTACCGGCGGTTTGACGCCCGAGGCGGATGCACGACTGGCCAATTTCAGGCGGCGCGGATTTCCCGTTGTCGTTCATCACGTGGGCGACGCCTCCAAGGTGCTGGGGGAGGTCGGCTGATGCAAAGCCTGTCTCTTGCGATCGTCCGGCGGGAAACGCTGTTCACCCTGTTCATGGCCATGGAATTGTCGTGGATTTCGGCGCTGATCAACCTGATTCAGCGTCTGTCGGAACTTGAAACCGTTGCACCGCTGGCCTGGGCGACCTGGCTGTATCCGGCGGCCTTCCTCTACATCAAGGCCGAGCGGCGATTCGCAATGGGAAAAGCGGCACGCGTCGCTCTGCGCGCGATTGTTGGGGTGTTGGCTTTGATCGCCACAACCCCTGCCTTGTTGGGACCGCTAGTACCGGACGCATGGCCGCTGGCGGCCCTCGCCCTGACAGCCGCATTCGCCCTTGTGCGCGGCTGGTTTTTGGCGGGACGGCAAATTGATACGAAGGGGTTTGTGGCGGGATTTCAGGTTGGCTTCGTGATTTTTCTGCTGGTGGTTTTTCTTCAGGCCACCGCCCCGCCCGACGAAAACACCTTCTTCGCCCTGATCGGGTTTCTTGGAATTGGTCTGTTCGGCCTGTGGCTGGCGCGCTGGCTTGATTCCGATATTTCGGCGCGCAGGCTCGATCAGGCCGGATGGCCCCTTCTGGCCTGCGCCATCATTGCCGCCGTTCTGGCTGCGGGCATGGGCATTTGGACGGTCCTCGATCATCAGGGCGTGCTTTGGCTGCTGAGCCCCGTGTTCTGGCTGTGGGATTTGATTATCGCGTTTTTGCAATTCCTGATCAGCCTGTTGCCGAAAAGCGAACCGATCGAGCCGCTTACCGGCCCGCCGATGGCGGGTCGCGCCCGCCCCCAGATGGGTCCGGATGTTATTGATTTCTTCGGCGATTGGGTTCGTCCCATCGGCCAATTCATGTTTTATTCCTCGACCGGCGGGATGTTGGCGGCGGCGTTGTTTCGTCATCTGAGCGATCTGCTGCGATGGATGAACAGACGCCGCGCCCATGCGCCGGGAATTACGTTCGAGCGATCCGCATATGGCCTGATGGATGACTTAAGGGACATTCTGGCCACCTGCGTCGACTTGGTCGTTCGGCTTTGGCAGCGGTTACTCAAGATGTTTGGCTGGCAAAAACAACACCTTCCACGCGGCGAACGGCTGGTTCGCGAAACTTACGCGCGCCTCGTGCGTTGGGCGGCCCGGTGCGGTAGCCCGCGCGCGGTCGGCCAGACACCCTATGATTTCCTTCCCGTCCTGAAAAAAATGCTGCCCGAGGCCGAAGGGGATTTGACCCATCTTACGGAATGCTATGTTACGGTTCGCTATGGCGGAGCACAGGCTGATCCCGCGCTGATTGGCGGGCTCAAGGAAGGGTGGGCGCGAATTCGCGCGCAACAACGTAAAATCTATAGATTGAATAAAAGGAAAATCCGGTCATGAGCGTTTCGCTCCAGACAAAAACAGCCGCGTCCGAGATTATCGAAAACGTCGAGCGGGTGATCGTGGGTAAGCGCGCCACCATCGAACTGGTGGTCGTTGCGCTGCTGTGCGAAGGCCATGTGCTGCTGGAGGACGTTCCGGGCGTTGGCAAGACCTTGCTGAGCCGAACTGTCGCTCAGTCCCTGGCCTGCGAATTTCGCCGTATTCAGTTCACGTCGGATCTACTGCCATCGGACGTCACGGGCCTGAATGTGTTTGATCAGAAGGAACAGGATTTCCGCTTTATTCCGGGACCGCTCATGGCGAATATCGTGCTGGCCGACGAAATCAACCGGGCGACGCCCCGCACGCAGGCTTGTCTTCTGGAAGCCATGCAGGAACGCCAGGTGACGGTGGATAGCGAAACGCGCCCCCTGCCCCGCCCGTTCATGGTCATGGCGACCCAGAACCCGATTGAGCAGGAAGGAACCTTTCCCCTGCCCGAAGCCCAGCTTGACCGTTTCTTGCTGACCTTGCGGCCCGGTTATCCGTCGGCTGACGAGGAAGAGGAAATCCTGACGCGCTTTGCCGATGGCGACCCGCTTGCCGAAATTTCCGCCATCGCGTCTGCGCGCGATTTGATGGAATTGCAGGCGCTTCGCCGCAAAATCCACGTAAGCGAGGCGGTGCGGAATTATTTGGTGAACCTTGTCCGCGCCACGCGGGTTGATCCCCGCGTTCGACTGGGCGCCAGCCCACGCGCGTCGCAAAACCTGTTTGCCGCCGCCCAGGCCCTAGCCGCCATTCAGGGACGCGATTTCGCCCTTCCCGACGACGTTAAGGCGCTGGCGGTCCCGGTTCTCGCCCACCGGCTGGTGTTGGGGGCGGACGCCACACTGGGCGGCCAGTCCAAGGAAGCCATCATCGCCGATTTGCTGGAAAAAACACCGGTCCCCGTGGACTGACAACAATGCGTTAGTCACCTGAAGAAGGAAGCGGGTTCAGGCTCTTTTTCGCTTCGTGCGGTGATAGCTAAGGGCCATCTCGATACAGGGGCCCAACGGCATTTCGTCCAGATCGTCGGATGCCTTGATAATGATCGCCCGGTTCCCCTCAAACGAAAGCCGATCTGAAAAAAGCCGCCGAAATGTCTCAATCAGACTTGTTTGGCAATTGAAGTAGATCGCAAAGCTATCGGCCATCGATGGCTTCCACCCGAGCCTGATCGTGCTTCCGGCTTTTGTCTCCTGCGTTAGATAAGCCGGCTCTCCCCACTTAAGGGTTTCGGAAATCGGGCCGACCCCTTTTGTCGCTGCGGCGCTCTTAAAAATCAGGTGTCTAATGGCCAGCAATTTCGAGCGTATGGGGGGTGGGTACGTATCAAATACGTCCGCGACCTCGGGCGGCTGTGACGGATCGGTTGTTACCATCATTCAAGTCTTCCAAGGGAGGAACAAAATTATGTCGGCAGCAAAAAGAACGCGAGCCCCGTTTCCAATCAAGGCCGCGTGGAATAGATTGTGATCTCGCCGGTGGACTTCAATTCACCGGTATGAAATCGGGGAAGTCATGCTGGAGATATATGTCGATGCCGACGCCTGCCCGGTAAAGGACGAGGTGATCAGAGTTGCCGAACGCCATGGTCTCAAAACGTATCTGGTTTGCGATGGCGGCATTCGTCCCTCGGCCAGCCCGTTGGTGCAATTGGTTGTGGTTTCACAAGGGACCGACGCCGCTGATGACTGGATCGCCGAACACATTGGTAAGAACGATATCGCCATCACTGCCGATATTCCGCTGGCCGCGCGGTGTATCGAGGCGGGCGCACGTGTCCTGCGGCCCAACGGCGAACCCATCACCGAAGACACCATCGGCATGGTGCTGGCGACCCGAAATCTGATGACGGATTTGCGCGAAGCCGGGCAGATCACGGGCGGTCCGCCGCCGTTTGCCAAGAAAGACCGGTCACGATTTTTGAACGCCCTGGAAACGGTTATCCAGGCCATTGGCCGGACCTGAAATGATTGGGAAGGAAATATCATGGACTTGTTTGACTTGACGGGCCGGGTGGCGATTGTCACCGGCGGCAACAGCGGAATTGGACTGGGCATCGCCAAGGGACTGGCGCAGGCGGGCGCATCCGTCGCCGTGACCGGGCGAAATCCCGAAAAGACCGAAGCCGCCGCCAAACAAATTCGCAAAGCAGGCGGCGAAGCCTCCGCCGTTTTGGCCGACGCGTCCGACGGCGACGCAGTCAAGCGCATGGTCGCTGAAACGGTCGGACGCTATGGACGGCTCGACATTCTGGTCAACAATGCGGGCGGTATCATTCGCAAGCGGCCTGAGGAACTGAGCGACGAGGAATGGCACTGGACGGTGGACGTGTGCCTGACCAGCGCCTTTTTGTGCGCCAAGGCGGCCTACCCCGAATTCAAGAAGGTCGGCGGCGGCAAGATTTTGAACAATGGGTCCATGGCGTCGCTTTTCGGTGCGCCCTTTACGGCGGCCTATGCCGCGGCCAAGGGCGGCATGGTTCAGTTGACACGCTCGCTGGCGGTGGCCTGGGCCAAGGAAAACATACAGGTGAACTGCTATTTGCCCGGCTGGATCGAAACCGGCCAGACGGCCAACATTCCCGAGCAGGTGCCCGGTCTTTACGAAAAGGTCGTGGATCGCTGCCCGACCGGCCGCTGGGGCCAGGGCGACGACTTCTCGGGCATCGCCGTATTCCTGGCCAGCCCTGCGTCCGACTACATTACGGGAACAGCCATCCCCGTGGACGGCGGGTATTCGGTCGCCGGTTGAAATCAAGTATTCAGAATTGGCCCGGCGTCGTGCTAACTTGCGCACGATTTTTCCAGCAACTGAAATCCGGGGAGGATTTTATCTTGAAACTTTTTTCTCTCAAAAGCCTTAGCGTAGCTGCGGCAGTGGCCGTTTGTGTGCCGATGACCGCCATGGCGGCGGACCTCAACTTTTTCACCATCGGAACTGGTGGCACGGCGTACACGTACTATCCCGTCGGCGGCATGATCGCCAACGCCATTTCCAAGCCTCCGGGCTCGCGCGAATGCGGCAAGGGCGGAAGCTGTGGCGTTGACGGCCTGATCGCTTCTGCGGTTTCATCGCGCGGTTCGGGAGACAACGTGAATGCTATTACGTCCGGCATTCGCAACTCCGGTTTTGTTCAGTCCGACGTCGCCTACTGGGCCTACACGGGTACCGGCGTGATGGAAGGCAAAGAACCGATGAAGGATCTTCGCGCGATCTCGGCTCTGTTCGCCGAACACATTCATCTGATCGCTCTTAAAGATTCGCCCATCAATTCGGTTGCCGACCTCAAGGGCAAGCGGGTCTCCATTGATGAGCCCGGCTCTGGCGTTTATATCGATTCCAAGCTGGTGCTTGAATCCTATGGCCTGGCAGAATCCGACATCACCGCCGAACACCTGAAAGGCAACGCGGCTGCCGATGCGCTTCGCAACGGCAAGATCGACGCCTATTTCGTGGTTACCGGCTATCCTTCGGGCTCCATCGTCGAGCTGGCCTCAAGCGTGGCCGTCAAGATGCTTCCGATTGATGGCGCGGGCGCACAGGCGCTGATGAAGAAGTACGGTTTCTTCGCCGAAGGCGTTATTCCGGCTGGCGCCTATGAGGGCGTAGACGAAGTCAAGACCGTGTTCGTTGGCGCGCAGTGGATTACCTCTGCCAAGGAAAGCACCGAGCTGATCTACAACATCACCAAAGCCATGTGGAACAAAGAGTCCCGCAAGCTTTTCGACGGCGGTCACGCCAAAGGTAAAGTGATCACCCTTGAAACCGCTCTGAACGGTGTTGGCATTCCGCTGCATCTGGGTGCGGAGAAGTACTACAAAGAAGCTGGCCTGATTAAGTAAGCAGGCTTTGTTATTAGGGCAGCGCTCCGCACGAAAACGCGGAGTGCTGCCTAATTTTTTTGTTTTTTTCGATTTGGACCTGCAATGAGCAATCCCAAAAGTGAAGTCTATGATCCGTCAGTCGCCTTCCGGCGCACGGGACCTGCCGTCGCCGCGTTTGTGACCGCGCTGCTCGTTGCCATGTCGCTCTATCATTATTACGCATCGGGCTTTGGCCTGCTGCGTGAACTGGTCCATCGCAGCATCCACCTGTCGTTTGTGATGGGGCTTATTTTTCTGGTCTTCGGCTTTTCCAACCGAAATCTGACGCAAGTCGCGCCCAAGGCGTGGTTCCGATTTCAGGGCGTCGCCATTATCGACTTTATTTTTGCCGGTCTGGCCGTTTGGGCGGTTTTGTACCTGCCCATGATGACCCCGGAAGAGCTGTCCGACCGCGTCGGCAATCCCATGCCAATGGATGTTTTCATGGGCTCGGTGCTTTTGGTTGCCGTGCTTGAAGCGACACGGCGTTCGGTGGGAATTACCCTGCCGATCATCGTGCTTATCGCTCTCACCTATGCGGTTTTCGGCCAACAGGCCCCCGGCGTCATGAAGCATTCTGGCGCAAGCTGGACGGCGTTGATCAACCACCTGTATTTGACCAACCAGGGGATATACGGCATCGCCATCGGTGTGGTCGCCAAATACGTATTCCTGTTCGTGCTGTTCGGCGTTCTGGCGACCGAGATCGGGCTCGGTCGATTGTTCATCGATCTGGCGCAGGTTTTGGCCGGGCGTTTCGCAGGCGGCCCGGCGAAAGTCGCCATTTTCTCGTCGGCCCTGCTGGGAACCATATCCGGATCATCCATCGCCAATACGGTCACCACCGGGGCCTTGACCATTCCGGCCATGAAAAAGATCGGATACCCGCCGCATTTCGCGGGCGCGGTTGAAGCAAGCTCATCCACGGGTGGACAGATCACGCCGCCCATCATGGGCGCCGCCGCCTTCATCATGGTGGAATTCCTGGAAATTCCCTACCGCCAGATTTTGCTGGCCGCGACCTTCCCCGCGATGATGCACTACTTCGGCATTTTCGTCATGGTTCATCTGGAAGCCAAAAAGCTGGGGCTTCGCGGCCTGACGGCGGATGAACTGCCCAAATTCGTGAAGGTCTTCGCCGAACACTGGATGACCGTTTTCCCGGTTGTGATCCTGCTTTACATGATCATCGACGGATACACGCCGGACTACGCGGCGTTCTGGTCGATCACATCGTGTGTCGTCATTGGTTTCATAAATCCGCGAAACCGTCTGACCCTCAAGACCCTGATCGGGGCGCTGGCCACGGGTGCCAAATACGCGCTGTCGGTTGGCGCAGCCGCCGCCTCGGTGGGTATTATCGTCGGTGTCGTGACCCTGACCGGAACGGGCTTTCGCCTGAGCTTCATGGTGATCCAGTCGGCCGCGCAATTGGGTGAATGGTTCACGGCCGGGTATTTGGGCTATTTCTTCACCGTCGAAGCCCTGACACTTTTCTTCTCGTTGGTCTTCACGGCCATCGCCTGCATCATCATGGGCGCGGGAATCCCGACCACGGCAACCTATATCATCCTGGTCTCCATCGCCGCGCCCGCCCTTAACCAGTTGGGCATCGAGCCGCTGGTGGCGCATTTCTTTGTGTTCTATTACGGCGTTCTCGCCGACGTTACGCCACCGGTGGCGCTGGCCGCGTATGCCGGTGCGGGCATAGCAGGTGCCAATCCATTCAGAACCGGCAATACCGCGTTCCGGCTTAGCATCGCGAAGGCGCTGGTTCCGTTCGTGTTTGTCTATTCCCCCGCATTGCTGATCGTGACCAGCGATTTCAACCTGACCGACTTCTTCATCACGCTGTCGGGTTGCATCATGGGCATCGGGCTGCTGGGCGCTGCTTTCGCTGGTTATGCGCTGGGCATGTTGAAGCAGTATGAAAGATGGTGGCTGGCCGTCGCCGCGCTGTTCTTCGTCGCCCCCGGCCTGCAAACCATGGCCATCGGCGCCATCGGCGCAGCCCCGGTGTTTGCGCTGCAGATACTCAGAAACCGGAAGGCCGCGCGGGCGACGGGGTAAGGTTCAACCCGCGAACTCGGCGCTCGGCAATCCCCGAATCCCGACCGCAATTTCAAACAGGCCACCGGCCAGGGGCTGGCCTTGGCGTTCGTCTTCGCCCAAGGTCTGGGTAGCGGTGGTTACGTAGAGGGTGTCCAGGTTGGGGCCGCCGAAGACGCAGCTTGTGACCTGGGCGACGGGCAGTGCTATGGCGCGGTCCAGTTGGCCGTCGGGCGAAAAGCGGCTGACCCGCCATCCCCGGTAATGGGCCACCCACAGGTAGCCTTGCGCATCCATCGTCATGCCGTCGGGATAGCCGTCTTCTTCGGTGAATTTAATGAACACGCGTTTGTTGGAAATTTGCCCCGCGTCGTCCACGTCGAAGGCGTAGATGGTGCGCGCGGGCGAGTCCGTATGGTACATGGTTTTGCCGTCGATCCCAAAGGCGGGACCGTTGGTGACGCCGTATCCGTGATCCATGGCGCGCCACGAGCGGTCCGCATCCAGCCGATAGAGAACGCCCGAATTGTCGCCGCTTTCGGTGTCGTCCATGGTTCCGGCCCACAGCCGCCCCTGCCCATCGGCCTTGGCGTCGTTGAAGCGCATTTCCGGTTTAAGGTTCTCGACCCCGGCAATTTCATCAACCCGGCCCGCATCCAGATCAAGCAAGGCGAAGCCGTGGCGCGTGGTCACGACGTACCCGCCTTGTCTGCACCGTGTCAGCGAGCAAATCTGATGCTCGAACCGCCACGTTTTCGTCTCTTGCGTCGACGGAACGTAGCGATGGACGCAATCGCCTTTGATATCGACGAAATAGGCGGCCCCTTCATCGGCGACCCAAATCGGTCCCTCGCCCAACGTCGCGCCCAAATCCCACACGCATTTCGCTTCGGCCATCGGCTTTCTCCCTGTTCCGAGCATTCAGTTTATACTATCAATTCAACAACGTCTTTTGGGGGAGAGAAATGGCCGATACCGTTGAGACGCCCGGACCGCTGAACGGCATTACGGTGCTTGACCTGACGCGGGTGCTGGCCGGTCCTTTCTGCACCATGGTGCTGTCGGACCTGGGCGCGCGCATCATCAAGGTGGAAGCGCCGCAAGGCGACGACGCGCGGGCTTTCGGTCCGTTTGTGGACGGGGAATCGGCCTATTTTGCTTCGCTCAACCGGGGCAAGGAATCCATCGCTCTTAACCTCAAGGACGATGCCGACCGCGAGGTCTTCGATGCCCTGCTGGAAAAAGCGGACGTATTGGTCGAAAACTTCCGGCCCGGCGCGCTTGACCGGTTGGGGTATGGCTGGGAGGAGCTGCACGCAAGGCACCCCAAATTGATCTACGCGGCGGCCTCGGGCTTCGGCCATTCGGGGCCATACCAGAAACGCCCGGCCTATGATCTGGTGGTGCAGGCCATGGGCGGCATCATGAGTTTGACCGGTGAAGTGGGCTCACCACCGGCCCGCGTGGGCACCAGCGTGGGCGACATCACCGCCGGGCTGTTTACGGCCATCGGCGTCAACGCAGCCCTGTTCCACCGCACACAAACCGGCGAAGGCATGAAGATCGACGTCGCCATGATGGATTGTCAGGTGGCCATTCTGGAGAATGCGCTGGCTCGCTATTTCGCCACTGGTCAGGTTCCGGGACCGCTGGGCACACGCCATCCATCCATCACACCGTTCGAGGCGTTCGCCACCGGAGATGGCCATATGGTGATCGCGGCCGGAAACGACGCCCTGTTTGCAAAACTATGCGACAGCGTGGGCCGGGCCGATCTTGCGGGCGACGGGCGCTTCGCCACCAACGCGGCGCGCGCCGCCAAGGCCGACGCCCTGAAGGATGAGTTGGAAGCCGCCCTGTCGGCCCAGGGCACCGCCCAATGGCTGGAAATTCTGGAAGCGGCGGGCGTTCCATGCGGACCCATCAACAATGTGGGCCATGTGGTCGATGATGCGCAAGTTGCGGCGCGCAATATGATCGTCAGTGCCCAAAGCACGAGCGGCGAGACCCTGCGCATGGCGGGCAATCCCATAAAAATGTCGGCCTTTGGCGATCCGGCCACGCGCGGCCCCGTTCCCGAATTGAATTCGGCGCGCGAAACGATTTTGCGGGAACTGGCTGAAAAGAATGATTAAACTGCCGATGGGGAGGAAACAAAATCATGGCTAAAATCAATATCATCGTATCCCGCCATTCGGCTTTTTACAGTCCGCTGATCTCGGCCATTTCGGGCGGATTTCTGGCCGCCGAAGGACTTGAGGCGAACTACGAGGCAGCAACGCCCGAGCGCACGGCCTGGCAAGCCTTGACGGACGGAACCGCCGATGTCGCGCAGATCGCAGTGTCGGCAAGCTGGGGCCCGCTGGGCAAGGGGGAAACGCTGGACCTGATGCACTTCGCGCAAATCAACGAGCGCGACGGCTTTTTCATCGCGGCGCGCCAGCCGGACCCGGACTTCACCTGGAGCAAGATGCAGGGGCGCGACGTGCTGGTTGACCACCTGGGGCAACCGCTGGCCATGTTCAAATTCGCCGCCCACAAGCAAGGACTGGCCTACGACAGCATCAACGCCATCAACGCAGGCGAACCCGACGAGATGGAACAGGCTTTTCGCGACGGAAAAGGTGAATACGTGCATTTGCAGGGCCCCGCCCCGCAGCAGTTGGAAAAAGACGGCCTTGGTTACGTGGTTGCGGCGGTGGGCGACGCCATCGGCCCCGTTGCCTTCAGCAGCCTGACCGCATCGCGCAAATGGCTCCAATCGGACGCCGCACTGGCCTTCATGCGCGCCTATCGCAAGGCCCGCGCCTACGTGAAGGAAACGCCTGCCCGCGAGATCGCGAGGGCGGAAGCCGATTTCTTCAAGGGCATCGATGCCGATGTTCTGGCCACCACCATCGAAACCTATCAGGGCCTGGGCTGCTGGACGCCGGAAGTTGAAATTTCACCCGCGGCGTACGAAACCGCGCTGGACGTGTTCACGCACGCCGGCGTCATTTCGCAACGCTTCGCCTATGAAGCGGTAGTCGCCACGCCGCCGGATGCAACATAAGGAGCCATGACATGAGCCATCGCGCCATCGTATTTCGCGCGGAATGCAAACCCGAATTCCGTGCCGATTTCATCGCCCGCGCCCAACGGCACGCGGCCGTCGTGCGCAGCGAACCGGGCTGTATTCGCTGTGACGTTCTGGTTCCCGTCGAAGACGGAAACGTGATCTTCCTGTACGAATTGTTCGACGATGAAGCGGCCCTCAAAGCGCATTCGGAAATGCCTTATATGCCGGGCTGGCGCGAGGATATCGCGCCCATGGTAATCACGCGCGACGCAACGTTTACAATCGTAACCAACGATTAGGCCAAAAGGCCGGGCCGATCAGTCGAACATGCTGTCGATGTCGTCCTGATCCATACCACCCACGTCGCCTTGCGGACCGTGGATCATGTCCTTGTCTTCGCGCTCATCACCCTCGGCAAAGGTCATGGCGTGGGTGTCGGCGGTGCCCTGCTTGATGTTCCAGATGGAGATCATCTTGCTCAGGCGTTCCTCAATATAATTGAGGGCATTAACCACCTTGTTGATGCGCTGGCCGGTAATATCCTGGAAACTGCACGCGGTCAGCAGTTCCATGCTGATGAATTCAAGCTTGTCGACATCGGCCTCAATATCGTCGGGATCGCCCTCGGGTATCTTTTTTCGCAGACCCGCAACAACGCCGTCAATCAGTTCGGCATTTTCCAAAATAGCATTGGCCGCGGCTTCGGTGGTCTTGACTACCTCGGTCAATTCATCGGTAGCCGAAGTAATGGACGAGTTCGTCTCGTCGGCCGCTTTCAGCGCCGTGATTTCTTCCTTGGTCGCGCTGATATGATCGTTGAGGTTAATAACCTCGGCCATGACCCGCTCGACGACGGTCGACTGCTCGTCGTCCCCGGCCGAAAAATCAATGTCTTTCAAGGCGCCTTTGATCTCGGAAGAGATATCTTCGCGGATGTTGGCCCGCAGGGATGCAAGCTCTTCCATGACATCCGCGACCGTCGCATTTTTATAACGTTCGGCGAGCTTTAGCCTCTCGGCGAAAAACATCGGTTTTTTTTGGCCACAGCATTCTCGACCGCTGGACAAATCCGCGACCGCCTCTGTCAATTCTGAACAACGCATCCCTCGCAACGGCGACACCGTGGCGCCACCGTTCAAGGTACCATCAATTCCACGATTCCGGCGATGATGTCCAGCACGATGTTTTGGCAAAACGGTATAATTTGGACTGGCGCGACGTGGCCAATACCTACTGCGAGCAGGTAATCCCGCCGTCCACGTACATTGTCTGGCCCGTAACGAAGGACGCGCTGGGCGAACAAAAGAACGTGACCGGCCCGACAATATCCTTGGGATCGGCAATCCGGCCCAGCGGAATACGTTCATAAAGGTATTTTCGGAACTCCGGATTCTCCATCACATGACGGATTTGTTCGGTGTAAACGAACGTCGGCGCCACGCCGTTGACGTTGATGCCGTGCGGCGCAAGTTCCATGGCGTGCTGCTTGATCATCATCACCTGTCCGCCCTTGGTCGAGCAGTAGGCGGAATAGCCGCGATTGCGAATACCCAGTTGCGAACGCACCGACAGAAAATGGATGATGCGACCCTTGCGGCCCGTTTCGATCATATGTTTGGCCGCCGCCTGACCCAGGAACATGGAGGCCTTCAGATTGACCTGGTAAACCTGATCGAAGGCTTCCTCGGTGACTTCCAGCATGGGCTGCTCAATCTGAAGACCGGTGCAGTTGAGCAGAATATCCAGCCCGCCGAATGTCTCCACGACCTTATCAACGGAGGCCCGGATTTCGTCAACGCTGGTCACGTCGACGCCGATGCCCGTGGCTTCAAAACCGCCGTCCCGCAAATTGGCCGCCAGTTCCTTCGCCTTTTCAACGTTGCGGCCCGATATCACGACCTTGGCCCCGTGCATGCACAAGGCCCAGGCACAGGCTTCGCCGATACCGCCGTATCCGCCCGGCATGTAAACGACCTGGCCGCTCAAATCGAACATTCCGGCAAGCTCGTTTTTGAAATCGACGTCGGGTGCAATGCGGTCGGATGCGTCGGTCATTTGGCAATCTCCAGTTTTGAGCCCGTTCAGGAAGGGATATCATTGACAGCAAATAAAAGAATTTCTAAACGTATAGTCAATTGGAAAAATTGTTTTTATCCGGCAGGAGATCGTTCCATGACCCTCCATCTGACCCAACATCGCAAAGGCTTTGGCCTCGGGTTGACTGAAATCACGCGTTTTGGCGAAGCCCAGGATGATACCGGGATCGGGCTGGCGGTTCTGAAAATCGCTGCCGGAAAGACCTTTGAAACCACGACGGAAACGGAAACCGCCTGGCTCTTGATGGATGGCAAGCTTACCGCCGTGGTAGGCGGGCGAACCGTTGACTTCGAGCGCACCTCGCTGTTCGACGAAAGTTCAAGCTGCATCCACGCCGCGGCGCGCGAAACCGTGCGATTTTCCTGCCACAGCGATGTTGAATTCACCGTCTACACCGTGGACAACCAAAAACCGTTCGAGCCCCGAATTTACATGCCGTCGGACGTGCCCAACGAACACCGCGGCGCGGGACAGGTGGGCGGCACATGCCTGCGTTTCGTGCGTACCATTTTCGACAACACCAATTCTGACCCCAATACCGAAATGGTGCTGGGCGAAGTCATCACCATGCCGGGCAGATGGTCCAGCTATCCGCCGCACCATCACCCGCAACCCGAAATCTATCATTACAGGTTTACCGACCCGCGCGGATTTGGCCATGCGGAACTGGCCGACAACGTATTGCGGGTGCGTCAGTTCGACACAGTGAAGATCTTTCCGCCCAATGATCACGCCCAGTGCGCCGCACCCGGTTATGGCATGTACTACGCCTGGGTGATCAATCATTTACCGGGAAACCGCTACACCATTCCCGAATTCACCGAGGAACACACCTGGACCATGGACGAAAACGCGCAGGTCTGGGCGCCGAAGGGCGTGGGCGACTAGTTAGGGCCCTTTCCGACCAAAAACGCTCTAATTTCCTTTCGTTGGTGGATTTGTGTAATATTCCTTTGGAACCGATCCGAAGCGAAGGGTTGAACCATGTCGATAAAGGCACCAAAAATCGTCACGCGCGCTGGGTTCAGCGTAGGCGGTATCGATGTGCGCACGACCAACGCCGCCGAAATGGATTTGACGACCGCAAGAATTCCCGGACTTTGGGAACGCTTCACCTATGAAAGCCTCCCCGGCCACATCCCCGGACAGACAAATCCGGGCGTCGTGCTTGGGCTTTATTCCGATTTCGACAGCGACGCCGACGGGCCCTACACATTAATGGCGGGCTGCGAAGTATCGCCCGAAAGCCATATGCCCGCCGGGCTCAGAACGAAAACGGTACCGCCCGCGAAATACGCCGTTTTCACCAGCGACAAGGGCGAAATCCCCACCATCATCTTCGATGCGTGGAAGGAAATCTGGGCCATGACACCCGAACAAATGGGCGGCGAACGCGCCTATAGCGGCGATTTCGAGGTCTATGACGAACGCACCGTGGACATGAGCAACGCCCAGATCGAAATCTGGATTTCCATCAAGGGCTAAATTACGCTGGCCCCATCCCATCTGGATTTACCCCGCCCGATAGCCATACAGGAATCTTTCTGCCCGCTCAGGTCTTGGCAATGGGCAAATACATTCTCACTGTCGTCCCGCTGCCGGGCCCGCTTTCAATGGCGGCATGCCCGTCGGACTGCATGGCAAAACCGTAGACCATGCTTAGCCCGAGGCCGGAGCCTTCGCCGACATCGCGGGTCGTGAAAAATGGCTCGAATGCGCGCTCAAGAACCTCCGGGGCCATCCCGTAACCGGTATCAGAAAAATCCACAACCACGTACTTGCCGGCGGGCAGTTCGCCGTCTTCGTGGTGGATGGCATCGGCCAAATCGACGGCGGCGGTTCCGATGGTTATCGTGCCGCCATCGGGCATGGCCAACCGGGAATTGTGCGCCAGATTTATCAAGGCGCTTTCAATGCCATCGATATCGATTTCGACCGGCATCAGGTCATCGGCAAACTCGGTCTTGAGGGAAATGCCGACGCCAAGGGTCCCGGCCAATGAGCCGGAAAATGACGCCAGCATGTCATTGATGTTGATCACGTCCGACGATAGCACCTGATTTCGGGAAAACGACAGAAGTTGATAGGTTAGGTTTCCACCCCGAATGCATGCAGCAATGGCGCCATCAAGTAACGGGGCCGATTTTTCCCTGTCGCCGCAGCTCTCACGGGCCATTTGGAGATTCGCCATAATTGCCTGAAGAAGGTTGTTGAACTCATGGGCGACGCCGCCGGTCAATTGACCCACGGCCTCCATCTTTTTTGCATGGCGAAGCTGGCTCTCCATGCGATTGTGCTCGGTCAAGTCCTGCGCCGTGCCGCTCGCTCCTACGACGTTGCCGTCCCCATCCCTGACCACAGCGGCGTTGATATTTATGGGAACCAGCGTTCCGTCTTTCGCCCTGAAATTGGTTTCGTAATTAAACCGATGTCCGCCTTTCTTTGTTTCGGCGAAGATCTTCATGTCCTTCTCGGCCTGCTCCGGCGTCACGAAGAAGGTAAACGACTTGCCAACCATCTCATCCAAACCATAGCCCAATATGGATTGTGCTCCTGCCTCGTTGACGAACGTGATCTTCCCGTCGGCATCCACCGACCATATGAGGTCGTGAGAGGTTTCCACCAGGCTCCGGTATTTGGCCTCTCTTTCGCGCACATCGCTTTCCGCCCGCTTTCGTTCGGCGATCTCATCGGCTAATTCGGTTTGCGCCCTCTGCCCAGGCAATAGGGCCAAGCCAAGGGTGAATACGACGTAACCCAAAACGTGAATGAAAAGAAAAATCACGATGACGGCATTGGGCGAAAAAAGCGAGGCATCGGCGGCACCCTTCCCAACGCCCATCAAGGTCGACACATTTAGAAAAGACAACGAAACCGCAACAACGGCAAAACCGGCGGATGAAAACAAATGGGCTGCGCGCCGACCGATCGGGCCGTCCGCGAGGATAAGAAAGGAACAACGAAACATCAAAAGGGCGACAATCGCCGAGTCAAAAACGATCCGTGCGTTCAGATCTGAACTGATATGGGTAAAATAGACGAAAGTCGGGAAGGTGACGATGATAGCACCCCACTCCCATACGCCCCCACGCTGCACACCCTGAAAGGCGCGAATTCCTCTGAGAAGTATGGCGACCCCCGCCACGCCAAGAGTATTGGCAACAACGATGGACGCGAAATGCGGGATAATTCCCCGCAGTGACATCAGAAAAAAGGCGCCGGCGATTACCCCCATGCCAATGGCCCACAATAACGGTCCTTCGACCTTACCGTGAACCTTCCAGACAAAAATTAGAGCGATGGTGAGGGCCCCGAAAAGGGAAGCCCCCAAAAACATCATTGTTCTTACATCAAGGGATATCTCAGACAACGACCTTCCCTTCAAGAGCTTTGAGGGAATTATATTAGACGATTCTTATTCAGGGGCGATTTTTGGCTCCCTGATGCCGTGCGTCCCTCAAATATTATTTCTTTGCCATTAACGGCAAATGTATTTTGGTGGTTTTTTTTGATCGTATATCTCGAAGTTTCAGCTTGTGTCGATGCTGTTTTTGACGCTCGGTCATAAGGAATTCCCTTACTCTCGCCGGGGTTAAACGGTTCTATGGCACCGTTATCAGCGATCTTTCCCAATTGACGGAAAAACTTTAAGGTGCGTCCGCGTGGCGTTCGGACACGACGAAAACGACAAAGGAAAACCCCGCCCCATGGCATTCGAGACCCTGGCCGCTTTCGCGTTAGCCACCACCATTTTGATCCTGATACCCGGCCCCAGCATCATGCTGACGGTGGCCCACGCCACGGTGCACGGGGCGCGCCGAACCATGCTGACGGTTCTGGGCGCGGGATTGGCTTGCCTGATACATGTGCTGATCGCCGCCACCGGCATCAGTTCGCTGATGGTTATGGCCGCCGAATGGTTCGAGGTGCTGCGCTGGGGCGGCGTTGCCTATCTGGTATTCATCGGTGTTCAGGCTTGGCGGGCGGGGGCGCTTGCCCAGGAAGATGCGCCGCCGCCAGCGCGGAGCGGACGTTCGCTTTTCGCCGAGGGCTTTGCGGTCACCCTGTCCAACCCCAAGGGGATCATTTTCGTGGCCGCGTTTTTTCCGCAGTTTCTTGACGCCGGTCTGCCGCCCCTGCCCCAGTTCACGGTGTTGAGCGTCATCTACCTGGTGATCGCCGGGGGGCTGACTGCCGCCTACGCCTTCGTGGCCGACTGGGCCATGGCCATGTTCAAGGGCCCGCGCGCGGCGCGCTTGCGCTGCCGCCTGACCGGTGGCGTTTTGATCGGCGGCGGCTTGCTGCTTGCCGCCGCCCGTCGTTAATCTTTACGCCGGATCAGTTTGCCGGGCCGGTTTCCGGTCGTTGCGCCGTCGCGCCAGACGGCTTGCCCGTTGACCATGACAAGCTTGATGCCGGTGGCTTGCTGCACCGAATCCTCGTAGGTGGAACGATCAAGGATGGTTTCGGCGTCAAACAACACCAGATCGGCAGCCGCCCCTTCGGCAATCAGCCCCCTGCCTTCCAGCCCAAAAACGCGGGCCGGAACGCCGGTCATGCGGTGCACGGCCTCCTCCAGCGAAAACAGTGCCAGGTCGCGGGAATAGTGGCCCAGCACACGGGCAAACGCCCCCCATAAACGCGGATGCGGGCGGGGATCATGGGGCAGGCCATCGGACCCGACCATGGTTTGCGAAAACGCGAGGATACGCTGGACGTCACCCTCGTCGGCCTGGAAATAGACGGCCCCCGCCGGGTTCAATCGCGCGATGGCTTCATTCACATCGACATCCCATTCAGCCATGATGTCGGCCAGGTCGCGGCCGCCCATTTCGGGGTGCGGTTCGCACCAGGTGATCAACACCCTTTTTGAGCGTTTGACCAAACCTTTGAGCAGCACGGTGGAGCCCGCCGCGTAGGGATAGGTATCAAGATCGACATCCAGACCCTCGGCTCGCGCGCCTTCGATAACAGCCAGGGTTTCGCGGGATCGCCCAAAGTTCTCCTTGCCGCACACCTTGTGATGGGAAATCACCACATGTACGCCCGCGCGCCGCGCGATATCGAGGGTTTCTTCGATAGCGGGGATCACATCATCGGCTTCGTCGCGCATATGGGTGGTAAAGACCGCGCCCGCTGGCCCCAGCCGTTCGGCCAGCGCCATCAGCTCTTCGGTCGGCGCAGCCGCCGCGGCGGGATAGGCAGTGCCGGTGCTAAGCCCGACGCAACCAGCGGCCAGGGCTTCATCGAGAAGAGCTGTCATGGCCTCGATTTCGTCCGGCGTCGCGGCACGGGTCAGGTCGTCCATGACGGCGGCGCGGAAGGTCGTATGCCCGGCCAGCACGGCCGCATTGATGGCCGCCGGAGACTTTTCCAGCGCCTCGGCATAGGCCGCCACCGTGGGGAAACAAAATTCGTCGTGCCCGCCCAAAAGGTTCAACGGCGGCGGCGGATCGCCTTCGGGAACGTAGGGGGCCAGACTGACCCCACAATTACCGACAACCACACTGGTTACGCCCTGGCTGGCCTTGGGGGCCATGGTCGGATCGGAAAACAAAAGGCGGTCGTCATGGGTATGGGCGTCGATAAATCCGGGCGCGACGATTAGACCAGCGGCGTCGATCCGGTCTGCGGCGGGCTGATCGGACAGATCCCCCATCGCGACGATACGCCCCTCGGCCACGCCGATATCAGCGGCAAATCGTGGCCCGCCCGCACCGTCGATGACGGTTCCGCCTGCAATAATCAATTCACATTCCGCCATGGGATTCCGCTTTCCTGTTTTCGCCGGGGATTCACCCCAATTCTATAGCACGTGGCCGCTCCGTACTGTTAGAGTAGGAACAATCAATTTGCGCCAAAATGAGCGCCTGCGACGGAGAGGACAACATGGACAAGAAATGGCACTTCAACGTCCACGACAAAGACGACGGCATTCTGCGCCACCTGACGGACGGCGTTTCGGCCCGCATATTCGGTGGCGAGCAGATGACGGTTTCGATTGTCGAACTTGATCCCGGCGCATCCAGTCCGCTTCACAGCCACACCCAGGAACAATGGGGCTTTATGGTGGAAGGCGACGCGGTGCGTATTCTGGGAAATGAAGAAGTCAGCATGAAGAAGGGTGATTTCTGGCAAACCCCCGGCGATGTTCCGCACGGCATGGTCGCTGGCCCCAACGGCGCAATTGTTATCGATGTTTTCGCGCCGCCCCGCCGCGAATATATGGAAAGCGGATCAGGCTTCGGTTCGGGCGGCGAGGACGATACCTAAAGTACATTTTCGGTTGCGCCGCCTGCCAAACCGGCTGGAATACGGGAAAACCCCAATACGGCAGGGCGATAATTAGGGAAATCCACGAAACATTGCGGGGACACCCCAATGTAACGGGCAGCGTTATTCGCCTATCTTGTTCTTGTACAAACGAAAGATAACGACTTGGGCGGTGCCGCACTCTCCTCCCCCCCCCCCCCCCGATGGCGCGCCGCATGAGACGAAAGTAAGATTACAGCCTCCCTGTAAAACTGCACCGGGCCCAGATGGACCCGGTGTTTTTCTTGTGCAGGGCTGCCGTGCGAGAAAACAACGACCGGTTTGATGCCGTCAGCCCCCGCGCCCGGTGGCCTTTTTGGTACGTTGAACGAAGGCGGACCCGCCGCTTCCGCCCGGTCCCTTGCCCGGGTTTCCTGGCGTGTCGGTGCTTCCCGGGAAGTTTCGCCCGGGTTGCGGAACCGCCGCTTCCGTGCGGGCCTTCTGCGGTTTTCTGGCTTTTTTCTTCTTCATTGGCATTTGCGGCCCCTTTTCAGTGCAAATCGTTCGGCTTGGCTGGGCTATTCATCACGCCTGTCATCGCCGTCTCGCCGGTCGCTTCCTGATCGGCGGTCCGGGATGGAACGTTTCTCGAAGTAGGTCCACTCTTCCTCGGTGGTCTGCCGACGTTCCACACCGCTCCGCGTTCCGTTGTGCTTACCGTTGATGCGGCGGCGCGTCCACTCTCGATGATCAACACTCGATGGATCGTCGTTGGCCATGATCACCCACCTTTCACGATACCCGTGCTCCCACGACCTCTATTTATAACACACCCTGCAAAAACACCCAATGATGGCGAGGCGCCTCAAAAACAAAACGCAATTCATTCGATGGAATGTATTTTCCATTTTTGTTACTTCAATGAATATTCTTTCTTGAAACAACCAGGCCATCCGTTGCATATTCAGATGAACAAGTTGTCATCAAGAGGAGTTCGGTTCGATGGGTGCCCAGAAATTCAAAAGCCCGCTGCACAAGATGAGCGTGACCACGCCGACGGATCTGTGGAATGATTCGTGCTCGGTCAGCGAGCTTGAGTATTCGATCGATAACGGTTGCGTCGGCGCGACCGCCAACCCCGTTATCGTCGCCGAGGTTCTGAAGAAAGAACGCGCGAAGTGGGAACCGACCATTCGCCAACTGATCGCCGACAACCCGACCGCCAGCGAAGATGACATAGCCTGGAAGCTGGTCGAGGAAATGTCGAAGACCGGCGCCAAACTCTTGCTGCCTATCTTCGAGAAGGGCGACGGCAAGGTCGGGCGGCTTTCGCTGCAGACGAACCCGCAGTTTTACCGCAACGCCGATAAGATGGTCGAACAGGCGGTTCGTTTCGATGCTCTGGCCCCCAACATGATCATCAAAATTCCGGTCACCGCGGCGGGCATCGAAGCCATCGAAGAAGTGACCTTCCGGGGCGTTAGCATCAACGCCACGGTCAGTTTCTGCGTCGCCCAGGCCATCGCCGTGGCCGAAGCCGTTGAACGCGGCCTTGATCGCCGTGAAAAGGCGGGCCACGACATCTCGCGCATGGGCTCGGTCTGCACCCTGATGGTCGGACGCATGGACGACTGGCTGAAAGTGGTCGCAAACAAGGAAGACATCATCACAAACCCGGAAAATCTGGACTGGGCAGGTGTCGCCATGATGAAGAAGGCCTACCAGATTTATCAGGAACGCGGTTACCGGGTGCGCGCCCTGTCGGCAGCGACGCGCAACCACCGCCACTGGTCGGAATTCATTGGCGGCGACGTGGTGGTGACCCTGACCCATGGCTGGCAGAAACGCTTCAACGGCTCGGACATCGACGCCGTTCCGCGCATGGACATTCCGGTCGATCCGGCGATTCTTGCGGAACTGGATAAGAAGTTCGTCGACTTCCGCCGGGGCTACGATGAAAAGGGCATGACGCCCGCCGAGTTCGACGGCTACGGCCCGACCAAGAAAACCCTTTCCGGGTTCATTGGCGCCCAGCACGATTTCGTCGGCGACATTCGCAGCTACATGATTCCCGGCGTTTAGGTTTTGCCGGGCGACAGTGGATGAAAAAAGGCGGCGGGCACGTGTGCCTGTCGCTGGAGTTTGCCTGAATCCGGTGTTCACCCCATTAATGTCGCGGGAACCAAAACATGGCGAAAAAAACCAAACCTGCTCCCAAGACTTACGAGGAACTGCAACGTGCCATCACGGATCGTTATGATTCCCTAAGTCGCCAGTTGCAGCAAATCGCCCATTTCGTAGTCGAAAACCCCGACGATCTTGCCCTTGAGACGATCACCCGTCTGGCCGAACTGGCCGAGGTGCAGCCTTCAAGCATGGTTCGCTTCGCGCAGGCTCTGGGCTTTGACGGGTTCAGCGCCATGCAGCGCCTGTTCCGCTCGCGCCTGATCGAGGGATCGGTAAATTACCGCGAACGCGTCCAGGGCCTGCGGCAGGAGCGTGGCAGCGATGAAGGCGGCCCCGGCTCGGTTCTCTCGGAACTTGCCGATCAGGGTGTTGCATCGCTGGAAATGCTGCGCGCAGGAACACCGCCGGAAGACATTCAAAAAGCTGTCGAAATACTGGCCGGGGCAAACCAGGTTTTCCTCATCGCGCAACGACGATCCTTCCCCGTGACCTTTTATCTAAGCTATGCGCTTTCGTGTCTGGAACGGCCTTTCCATCTGGTTGACGGGGTTGGCGGCATGGTGACCCGGCAATTGCGCCAGGCGACGCCCAAGGACGCCATTGTCGCTGTCAGTTTCCGGTCCTATTCGCCGCAGGTGGCCGAAAACGTAGCCGAACGCGCCGACGCCGGTGTCCCGGTTATCGCCATTACCGACAGCCCCCTAAGCCCGCTTGCGCCACCCGCCACAGTCTGCTTCGAGATTGCCGACAACGAAAAACAGACGTTCCGAGGCCTTGTCGCCCCCATTTGTCTGGCCCAGACCCTGGTTGTCGGGCTCAGCGATCTCCTGGATACCAATAAAAAGTAGGTTCTCCGGCAAATAAAAAGGGCCTCCGGCATTGCCGCGAGGCCCTTTTCGGTTTCCTGCGTGCGTATCAGAAGGTGATGTAGTCGTACTTCAAGCTGGGGAGCCACAGCGAGAACGCCGGGATGTAGGTGCACAGCAACAGCACAACCAGCATCGCCAGCCAAAACGGCCACAACTCCCGCGCCGCTTTCTCAATAGATATCTTTCCGATGGCGCACCCCACAAACAGTACGGTTCCCACCGGCGGCGTCAAAAGCCCAATACCCAAATTCAACATCATCATGATGCCAAACTGAATATCGCTCATACCCAGCGCCTTGATGACGGGAAGAAGGATCGGCGCACAAATGAGGATCAACGGCGCCATATCCATGAAGGTGCCGAACACCAGCAGCATGACGTTAATCAACGCCAGAATGACGTACTTGTTATCGGACACCGCCAACAGGGCCGAACTGACCTTGACCGGAACCTGCATCAGGGTCATCAGGTAACCGAAGCCACCGGCGAACCCGATGACGATCATCACCATGCACACGGTTTTGACGGTGCTGTGCAAAAGGGTCGGCAGCTGCTTCCATTTGAGGTCGCGGTAAACGAACATGGTTACGAAGAACGCCCACACGCAGGCCACTGCGGCGGACTCGGTCGGCGTATAAAAGCCCAGGATGACACCACCAACGATGATGAAGATGGTGACCAGACCCAGGGCCGCTTCCCAGGTGATTTTGAGGGCTTCCTTCAGCGGGATGACGCGGCCCTTCGGATACCCCCTCTTGCGCGAGATGAAATACGAAAGGATCATCAGCGAAATGCCGACCATGATGCCGGGGATGACACCGGCCATGAACAGCGCCGCCACCGACACGGTGCCGCCCGCCGCCCACGAATAGATAATGGCGTTGTGGCTGGGCGGAATGATGATGCCCTGGGTTGCCGACGAAATGGTCACATTGACCGAGAAGGCGTCGGAATAGCCTTCCTTCTTCATCATCGGGATCAGAATGGAGCCGATGGAAGAAGTATCGGCCACCGCCGAGCCTGAGATGCCGCCGAAAAACATGGAGGCCAGGACGTTGACCATGGCCAAACCGCCGCGCAGCCAGCCGACGAATATCTGGGCGAAGGCGACAAGCCGCCAAGCCATACCCCCCTCGGCCATCAGCGCGCCCGCGAATACGAAGAACGGAATAGCCAGAAGGGCAAACTCATCAACGCCGTCGGATGCTTTCAACAAAATCGCCGTCGGCATATTTTCGGGCGAAATATAATAGGCCATAACCAGGGCCATCGCCCCCAGAGCGTAAGCAATGGGAACACTCAGAATGACGAGCAGAAGCAATCCGCCGATCAGAAGAAAAGGACCAAATTCACCGCCCATCAGACCTTCGCCTCCTGCGCCTTACGGATGATATCCATCTCTGTTTCGGCACCATCCTCGTCGCCGTGGAAATCACGCGCGGATTTGAAGAAAATTTGCTCAATGACAAAAAGCAACAGGATGACCCCGGTTATGGGAACCACCGCGTAGATGTAGCCAACCTTCAGGCCTTCCCACGGGAACTCGGCGTAATGCTGGAACATGGTCGCTTTGACCAGGTCAATTCCCCACCAGATCATCGAGCACGAAACGCCTATGAAAATCGCCTGAACGAAATAGCGCAGGATGGTTTGTCCCAGTGGCGGCGCCAATCTGGCGAACAGGGTCAGCGACAAATGAGCATGGGCGCGATAGCAGGCCGCCGCGCCGTAAAAAGTCATCTGAATCGCGAACATGATCGACAGCTGCTCGGAATACATGGCGCCGAAACCGAACAGGTCACGGGCCATCGCGCCGGCAAACACCAAAATCGTCGTCGTGCAGATCGCCACCACAGCAACGCCGATGCAAAGCCAGTAGAGCTTATCCATTGCTCGAACATAGAGCGGCTTCATCCGTGTCTCCTTTTCTTGCCCCCGCTCAGTTAAGCGCAAGCGGGTACAAAACGCAAAGAAAAGGACCGGCATTACCCAAGGGCGATGCCGGTCCAATTCTGTCAGATCATTATCGGACGGGCCCTACTTAACGGCGGCCACGGCGCTAATGACTTTTTTGAAGTTGTCGCCCTTTTTGGCGAAGTTGTCGCGAACGACCTGGGTCGCGCGAATGAACGGACCCTTGTCGGCAACTTCGTTGATTTTGACGCCAACCTTTTTCAGGTTCGCAAAGTCGCCGGCCTCTTTCTTGGCCCACAGATCACGGACCACCTCGACCGTCAGGGCCGAAGCCTTGCGGATGAGCTGCTGATCCAACGGGCTCATCGTGTCCCAAACCTTCTTCGAGAAGACGAAGATTTCGGGAACGATCAGGTGATGGGTCAGCGAGTAATGGTTCGCGATTTCATAGTGCTTGTGATTGTACAGCGTCGGCGGATTATTTTCCGCACCGTCCACGACACCCGTCTGCAGGGCCGTGTACAGCTCGCTGAACGAAACCTGGATGCCGTTGCCGCCGAGCGCGTTGACGAGTTCGACAAACACCGGGTTCTGCATGACGCGGATTTTCAGGCCATTCAGATCGGCAGGCTTATTGATGGGGCGAACCTTGTTGTAGAAGGATCGCGATCCCGCATCCATGTAACCGAGACCAATCAGGCCACCGCCTTCAAGGCGGTTAAGCAGATCCTGACCGATTTCGCCGGCCGTGACCTTGTGCATGTGCTCCACGTCACGGAAGAAGTAAGGCAGGTTAAACGCATCGAATTCCTTGACGATTGGGCCGACGACGCCGACCGAAACGCGGGTCATTTCGAGGGCACCGATCTGCACCTGCTCAAGAGCTTCCTTTTCGCCGCCGAGCTGCATCGAATGGAAGATCTTGATGCTGAGGCGACCGTTGGTCCAGTCACTCAGCTTCTCACCCATATACTTGATGCCTTCCGTGGTCGGATAACCCATCGGATGCACGTCACTGGATTTGATTTCCATCGCGGACACGGATGACACCGTGCCAAGCACCATAGCCGCAATAATTGCCGGGGCAATAAACGTCTTCATGTAACAACCTCCCTGTGTCGATACAAAAGATGTAGAACGAATTCTTCGTCCGCAGGCTAAATGCCTTAACAAATTCGTCGCCAATTCGTCGCAACGCGAAGGCGGAGTCTAAGTCGGCGATTTTATTGTTATTGTGGCGGCCCCAATATCCGCCCACCATTGGTGGAACGGCGCGCCCCGAAGTTCCATATCATGGAACTAAGTTCCTATCTGTTAGCTTGTCGAATCCAGCCGCGCGCTGTCAAGCCCTTATACAGTTTTGGGCCTTCGAATGCCACCTATTCGCAGGTTGACACGATGCCAAAGAAACGGGCACGGCTTCCCTATAACTTGTAGGCTGCCTTCACAAGATTGTAGGTCAGATCAACGGCAACCTCGCGCGCTTCGTCCTCTTCCAGTCGGTGATCGGCGACCAGCTCGGCCAGATAGGCGCAATCAATGCGCCGCGCCACATCGTGGCGGGACGGGATCGACAGGAAGGCGCGTGTGTCGTCATTAAACCCGACGGTATTATAGAAGCCCGCCGTTTCGGTCACATTCCGGCGGAAGCGCAACATCCCTTCGGCGCTATCGAAGAACCACCACGGCGGACCCAGACGCAGGGCCGGATAGTGACCGGCCAGCGGTGCCATTTCGCGCCCCTGCGCCGTTTCGTCCAGCATGAACAGGATAATGGTCAGATCGGCCTCGTTTCCGAACCTGTCCAGCAGCGGCTTCAAGGCATGAACATACTCGGTGCAGGTCGGGATATCGGCGCCCATGTCGCGCCCGAAATTCTCGAAAAGATGGGCATTGTGATTACGGAACGAGCCCGGATGGATTTGCATGACCAAGCCGTCGTCCAGACTCATACGGGCCATCTCGGTGAGCATCTGGGCGCGGAAACGTTCGGCTTCATCCGGCGTACAGGTTCCCGCCAGCGCCTTGGACAACAGGGTTTCGCAATCGCCCGTTGCCAGGTCGGCGCTTGCCGCACTGGGATGGCCGTGATCGGTTGACGTGCACCCATGTTGCTTGAAGTAGGCGCGCCGTGCAGCCAGGGCGTTCAGATAGCCGCTCCAGCTTGCCGAGTCTTCGCCCGTGATCTCGCCCAATTGGGCAACATTGTCGGCAAATCCCTCGAAGTCGGGATCGACGACCGGGTCGGGGCGAAACGCCGTTACCACCCTGCGGTCCCATCCGCTTTCCAGGATTTTCTTGTGGTGCCGCAGGTCATCCAGTGGGGATTCCGTGGTCGCCATGACTTCAATGCCGAAGCGTTCAAACAGTGCGCGGGGCCGGAACTCGGGCTTGGAAAGGCAATCTTCGATATGATCATAAATCTCGTCGGCGGTTTCGGGGGTCAGTTGCACCTTAACCCCGAACACCTCGGCCAGAACATGATCGGTCCAAATGCGCGTCGGCGTACCACGAAACAGATAGAACTTATCGGCAAACGTCCGCCAGACCTTGCGTGGGTCGGTTTCGACCGCACCGCCGTCCTTGCGCGCAATGCCCAGTCGCTCCAGCGTGACGCCGTGGCTGTAGAGCATCCGGAAAATGTAGTGATCGGGAACGATCAGCAGGTTGGCCGGGTCCGGAAACGGGGTGTCGTCGGCGAACCATTGGGGGTTGGTGTGGCCGTGCGGGCTGATGATCGGGAGATCCTTGACCTCGCCATAGAGCCGCCGCGCGATGGCCCGCATTGTCGGGTCGGACGGGAACAGGCGGTCTTCATTCAGGACAAGCGGCTTGGACATGGTTTCCCCCTACGCTAATGTTGTTATCGGCAAATTTGTACAGCGGGGGAAAGGCCGGAACAATGAGCAATTCTTTTGCAAAGGGTGTTTACGTCGTAACCGGGGGCACTCAGGGGTTGGGCGAGGCGGTCGCAGTGGCGCTGGCCGAAGGAGGCGCTGCCGGGATTGTCATAAGCGGTCGCAACGCCGAAAACGGCGCGCGGGTGAAAGCCACCGTTGAGGCCGCAGGTGCGGCTTGTGAATTCGTATCCGCCGACCTGGGGGATGCGCAGGACTGCCGCAAAATCATGGCCGCCTGCGATACACGGTTCGCCCGCGTTGACGGCTTGGTCAATGCCGCCGGGGTTACCGATCGGGGCACTATTGCCGACACTACCGTCGAGCTTTGGGACCGGATATTCGCCGTCAATACGCGTGCGCCCTTCATTCTGATGCAGGACGCCATCGCCATCATGCGGCGCGAAAAAATCGCGGGCTCCATCGTCAATATCATCACAATGTCCAGCCACGGCGGCCAACCGTTCATCACCGCCTATTCGGCATCCAAGGGCGCGCTGGCGACGCTGACCAAGAACGTCGCCCATTCAGTGCGATCCGACCGTATCAGGGTAAACGGGGTCAATATAGGCTGGGCCGACACACCGGGCGAACACCGCATTAAACTATTGGAGGGCGAACCCGAAAACTGGCTGGAATTGGCCGAGCCCGAGCAACCGTTCGGCCGCCTGATCAAGCCCGCCGACGTGGCAAATATCTGCCTGTTCTTGCTGAGCGAACAATCGGGCATCATGACCGGATCGGTCATCGATCATGATCAGACGGTGATGGGGGCATACGATTAACCGAGGCGGCAAACCTCGCGCATGGGGCCTTCCAGCCCCGCCGCGCAGGCGGCGATGACGTTGCCCGAGAACAAGCCGTCACCGGCCAGAAAATCGTTGGTCCAGCCGCCCGCCTCGCGAATCAGGCCGATGGCGGCCAGACAATCCCACGAATTGATGTGGGCCTCGTAATACCCGATGTAGCGCCCGGCGGCGACATAGGCCAGCGCCAGCGCGCCCGAACCGTTGCGCTGGAACATGGCGTCCTCGGCCAAAAGGCGTTCAAAAATATCCACGGTGCCGCCATAGGGCCTGCGCATGGAGTAGCCGATGGAAAAAAGGCCGTCGCGGAACGACGTCGCCTCGGCGACCTTCATGGGGACGCCGTTGACGGTCGCACCGTGGCCGCGCCGGGCTGCGAACAATTCATCCGCGTTCGGATCGTAGATCAGGCCGATTTCAACATCCTTGCCAACCAGGAAGGCAATGGAAACACACCATACCGGAATGGAATGAACGAAACAGTCGGTACCGTCGATGGGATCGACCACCCAAATGCCGTTTTCCAGATCACCCTCGCCGCGCCCGCTTTCCTCGCCGAAAAAGGCGTCATTGGGAAACGCTGCTTCCAGACGTCCGCGAATCATCGCCTCCAATTCGCGGTCGGCATTGCTGACGGTATCCTGAACGCCCTTGGAGGTAATATCCAACTCGTCCCGATTGCGAAAAAAGTGCAGGCCCCGGGCGCCTGCTTCGCGTATTGCCTCGGTCGCAACCCGGAATCGTTCGCCCAGCCGGTCTTGATCTGTCATTTCGCTCTTCCCAAGTTCAATTCATCAACGGTAGTCATCAAACGATAACCCGCAAAAGTTTTCGGGTATACCTGTCAAATTGATTATGTTACGAATTTATTACAAAGGGGATATCTCTGGAGGAGTTTTCGAAAACGCAGCCAATTAAATCAGGGCCAACGGACTTGTCCGTTTCCTAACGATCGCGGACTTGTTCACGGCCACAGAGGAGGTGTGGAAGATGAATTACAGAAGCACGTTAGTTACTTTGTTGGCAGCATCGGCAGTTATGATGGCGTCATCGGCGGCCATCGCCAAAGACAAAATGACACTGTACTGCAGCCCGCAGATCGAATGGTGTCAGCTGGTCATCAAGGAATTCCAGAAAGCCACCGGCATCGAAGTGGCCATGACCCGCAAAAGCTCGGGCGAAACCTTCGCCCAGATCAAAGCCGAACGCAAAAACCCCAAGGGCGACGTTTGGTGGGGCGGCACGGGGGATCCGCACCTGCAGGCCGCGGAAGAAGGACTGACGGTCGCATACAAATCCAAACTGTGGAATGACCTTCGCCCATGGTCGACGAAGCAGGCCGAACAAGCCAACATGAAGACGGTCGGCATCTACATGGGCGCATTGGGCTATGGCTACAACACCGAATTACTGGCCAAGAAAGGCCTGCCTGAGCCCAAGTGCTGGAAAGACTTGCTGAAGCCCGCCTACAAAGGCGAAGTGCAGATTGCCAACCCGAATTCCTCGGGCACGGCCTACACCACCCTGGCCACCATCGTCCAGTTGTTTGGCGAGGACGGCGGCTTTGATTTCATGAAGGGCCTGCACAAGAACATTAACCAGTACACCAAGTCAGGTTCGGCTCCGATCAAGGCGGCGGCGCGTGGTGAAACCACCATCGGCATCGTCTTCCTGCATGACGTCGTGACGCAGGTAATCAAGGGCTTCCCGATCAAGGCCGTGGCGCCGTGCGAAGGCACCGGTTACGAAATCGGCTCCATGAGCATCATCAAGGGTGCTCGTAACATGGAATCGGCCAAGAAGTGGGTCGACTGGGCGCTTAGCCCGGCGGCGCAAAAGCTGATGCCGCAAGCCAAGGCCTATCAGGTTCCGTCAAACGCCGGCGTGCAGCCTCCGCCGGAAGCTCCGAAGGTCGATCAAATCAAACTGATCGATTACAACTTCGGACTTTACGGATCCTCGGCCGAGCGCAAGCGTCTGCTCAGCAAGTGGGACAACGAAGTCAAGTCCCTGCCTCGTTAATTCAGGAACTGGACTTCTAAAATGAACAGAACCGTCGCTCTATGGCTTATCGTTGGATGGGTCGGTTACGCAATCTTTCCATGGTATGCCATAGACGACGGTTTCTGGACCCTCGAATGGCTCGACGGATATGTCGCGAATGTCGACTATGCGCCGGGCCTTTTCGTGTCCTTGTTTTTTGACCGGGGGTGGCTGTCACCCATCGGTCTGGCGCTTCTGGCGCCGCTTTTCGTTATCCGGCGTCCCAAGATGGACCCGCTGTTTTCGACGGTTCTTTTGGCCGCCGGCGGCTTTGGGTTGGCCTACACCCTGCTGCAGGGCTTCACGGTAAGCCTGGCCGGTTGGAACTGGGAGTTCCTGAACGCCTGGTTCGGTGAAATGGAGGTCCGCCAGTTCGGAATGGGATACGGCGCGCTTATGGTGAGCGGCGCATTCCTGTTCCTGTTTGCACAGGGCGTGGCGGCGCGCGGCGCCATCAACGGCGACGTTTTCGTTGTCGGCAGTATTTCGCTTATCATTTCCATGGTCACGGCCTTCGTCTTTTTCCCGGTTTCGCGGATTTTGATAAGCGCCCTTCAGGACAACGACGAGAATTTCGCGCCCTTCCAATTTTTGGACAAACTGTTTTCACACGGCATTTGGGGGCTGGATTGCGTCACCAGCAGTGTCGGCTGCGGCGTCGCGTGGAATTCGCTGACCCTGGCTGTGCTGACCGGCGTGGGCACCACAACGTTGGGACTGGCGTTCGCCCTGATCGCGACGCGAACGGGTTTTCGCGCAAAAAAGATGCTCAGGACGCTGTCGGTCCTTCCCATCATTACCCCCCCCTTCGTGATTTCGCTGGCCATCATTCTTCTGTTCGGACGTTCCGGCGCGGTCTCGACGTTCATGGCCGACACGTTCGGGATCGAGCCCGGACGCTGGATTTACGGCCTGCCGGGCATCTTGCTGGCCCAGATGCTGTCGTATACGCCCATCGCCTTTCTGGTGCTGATCGGCGTAGTCGAAGGCGTCAGCCCGGCCATGGAGGAAGCCGCCCAGACGCTGCGCGCGGATCGCTGGAAGACCTTTACGACCATTACGCTCCCCCTGATTCGTCCCGGCCTCGCCAACGCCTTCCTGATCGGTTTCATCGAAGCCATGGCCGATTTCGGCAACCCAATGGTTCTTGGCGGCGATTACGAGGTTCTTTCGACGTCGATCTTCTACGCCATCGTTGGCGCCCAGAACGATCAGGCGCGCGCCGCCGTACTGGCGCTGGTGCTGTTATGCTTCACGCTGTCCGCATTTTACGTGCAGCGCCGCTGGCTGGGCCGCAAGTCGTATACCACCGTCACCGGCAAGGGTGATTCGGGCGTACACCCGCATCTGCCCAAGAGCCTGACGGTCGTGGTCTATTCGACCGCTCTGCCGTGGGCCCTGCTGACCTTCGTCATCTACGCCATGATCATTTTCGGCGGCTTTGTCGAACTTTGGGGCTACAACCACAGCTTCACGTTCAAGCACTATATCGAAGCCTTCGGCATCGAATGGGCCGAAAGCGGCATCGTGTGGGCGGGTGCTGCGTGGAACTCGTTCTCGACAACCATCATGATCGCCGCAATTTCAGCCCCGTTGACCGCCGCCGTAGGTCTGTTGACCGCCTATGTGCTGGTCCGCCAGCGTTTCGGCGGCAAGGACATGTTTGAATTCGGCACCATGCTCAGCTTCGCCATTCCGGGGACGGTCATCGGCGTCAGCTACATTCTGGCGTTCAACGTGCCGCCCATCGAATTGACCGGAACCGGCGCGATCCTGGTGTTGTGCTTTGTGTTCCGCAACATGCCGGTTGGGGTTCGCGCGGGCATCGCGTCCATGAGCCAGATAGACAGGTCGCTGGATGAATCGTCGCTGACGCTTGGCGCAAACAGCTTCATCACGTTGCGCAAGGTGGTTCTGCCACTGCTGCGCCCGGCCATTGTCGCGGCGCTGGTTTACAGTTTCGTTCGAGCCATGACCGCGATCAGCGCCGTTATCTTCCTGGTCAGCGCGCGTTTCGACATGGCAACATCGTATATCATCGGGCGGGTCGAGAATGGCGACTACGGTCTGGCCATCGCATATTCTTCGACCCTGATCGTCGTCATGCTGCTGGTCATTCTTCTGGTTCAAAAGGCGGTCGGCGAACGCAAGATCGGCAGGCGCGGCATGGCAGAGGACAAGGAACGTCCGGCATTGGGAGTTGGTGCGGTATGACAATTAAAGGCAAAGCGGCATCGGTGGAATTTCGCAACGTCACCAAGGCGTTTGGCGAGGTTGTGGCGGTGCGGGACGTTTCGTTCAAAATCGATGCGGGCGAACTCATTACCTTCCTCGGCCCCTCGGGCTGCGGCAAGACGACCACATTGCGCATGATCGCCGGGCTTGAAATGACGACCTCGGGGCAGATTCTTATCGGCGACACCGAAGTCACTCATCTGCCCGCCACCGACCGCGACGTTTCCATGGTGTTTCAGTCCTACGCCCTTTTCCCGCATATGACGGTGGCCGAGAACGTGGGCTATGGCCTGCGAGTTGGCGGTTTGGACAAGGCTGCTGCCATGCAGCAGGCCAGCGACGGGTTGAACGTGGTCGGCCTGAAAGGATACGAAGGCCGACTGCCCAGCGAACTTTCGGGCGGCCAGCAGCAGCGTGTGGCCGTGGCGCGCGCATTGGTGCTTGAACCGCAGGTGCTTTTGTTCGACGAGCCGCTTTCCAATCTGGACGCCAAACTGCGCCGCCGTATGCGCGAGGAAATTCGTGACCTCCAAAAGGATTTGGGCCTTACCGTCGTTTATGTCACCCACGATCAGTCTGAAGCGCTGGCCGTATCGGACCGCATTGTCGTCATGAAAGACGCCGTCATCGCCCAGGTGGGAAGCCCGCACGACCTATACGAAAGGCCGGTCGATACCTTCGTGGCCGATTTCATCGGCGACGCCAATCTGGTTGAAGGAGAAATCCTCAAACTAAACAACGGCGACGCGCTGGTGAAAATCGGCGGGCTGGAGGTTGAAAGGCCCCATCAGGGTTTGAAACCCGGACCGACCCAAATGGCAATCCGCCCCGAGGCCATCAAGATCGCCAAGGATACCGGAGACGGCAAACTTCGCGGCAACGTCGCCAAGGCGGCCTATCTGGGCAGCCATCTGGAATACACGGTGATTAGCGAACTGGGCGAACTGTTCGTCATAGACCACGACCTGTCCTCGCCCGTCGCCCAGGGCGAGAGCGTCGAAATTACGTTTGCCGAACGCGGTGTGAACCTGGTTCGCGCCGAGGAATAGGACCTCTTACAGCTTTACCGGCAACCCCGTTTCCGCCGACTTCGCCGCCGCGTCCGCCAGCAGTAGCGAACGCAAGCCGTCCTCGCCGTCGGCCAGCAACGCAGTTCCGGCCTCGAGGCAGTCGATGAAATGGTCCAATTCGACCCTGTAGGCGGCAGCGTAACGTTCCAGGAAGAAGAACATCGGCTTATCACCGATAACCCCTTGTTCGTTTGAAAGCTCGACAGTTGTGTCGGTTCGATTGGCGGCGCGCAGCATGCCGCGCGAACCGAAAACTTCGATTCGTTGATCATAGCCGTAAACGGCACGCCGGCTGTTGGTGATATGGCAAACCGCGCCACTTTTGGTCTTGAGCGTGACTGCGGCTGTATCCACATCGCCCAATTCGCCGATGGCCGGATCGACCAGACAACTGGCCGCCGCGTAAACCTCGGTCGGTTCTTCGCCGAGCAGCCAGCGGGCCATGTCGAAATCGTGGATCATCATGTCGCGGAAAAGCCCACCCGAAACTTTAATGTATTCGGCGGGCGGAGGACCGGGATCGCGGCTGGTAATGATGACCTGTTCAACCTTGCCGATGCGCCCAATTCCAATATCCGACTTCAACGCAGCGAAGCTGGGATCGAAACGGCGATTGAAGGCGACCAGCAGTTTAACGCCGGTCTCTTCCACCAGCTTCAGCACCTTCGCCGCCTTGGCCGAATCCAGATCGACCGGCTTTTCGCAAAAAATGTCCTTGCCCGCCCGGCACGCGGCCTCGATCAGCGGCGTGTGGGTGTCGGTGGACGACGCGATGATTACGGCATCCACGTCGGCATCCGCCAACGCGGTTTGGGTGTCGGTAACTTCGGCCCCGTGGGCCGTTGCCAGCGCTTTCGCCGAAGCCTCGTCGATATCGACCACATAGCGAAGTTGCGCACGTGGATTCTGCGCCACGTTGGATGCATGGATCTTGCCGATACGCCCGGCGCCGAACTGAACGATATTGATCATTTTCCCCTCCTGCTGCTGCCGGTTGACGGCCCGAATTTTCCTGTTGCCACCGATAGATAAAGATATTCTAATCCGAAGGGAAATTGGAATATTTATTTTCCGGCGGTCGTGATCGCCGCGACGTGGAGGTTCAGTTGATGGAAACCGTACGGCTCACCATGGCTCAGGCGCTGGTTCGGTATATGAACGCGCAGCGAACGGAAATTGACGGCGAGGAAGTGCCACTGTTTGCCGGCGTTTTCGCCATCTTCGGTCATGGAATCGTCGCCGGGTTGGGCGAAGCGCTTTACGCCGCGCGGGACGAACTTCCCACCTACCGCGGCCATAACGAACAGGCGTTGGCCCACATCGCAATCGCCTACGCCAAGGCCATGAACCGTCGCCGCATGATGGCCTGCGCCACATCTATCGGCCCCGGCGCCACAAACATGGTGACGGCCGCCGCCCTGGCCCATGTGAACCGGCTGCCGGTATTGCTTCTGCCCGGCGACATCTTCGCCTCGCGCAGACCCGATCCGGTGCTTCAGCAGGTTGAGAATTTTGCCGACGGAACGGTGTCGGCGAACGATTGCTTCAAGCCTGTTTCGCGCTATTGGGACCGCATCACCCGGCCCGAACAACTGCTGACTTCGTTGCCGGTAGCGCTGGACGTGCTGACCGATCCGGCCAACTGCGGCCCGGTCACGCTGGCCATCCCGCAGGACGTTCAGGCCATGGCTTTTGATTATCCGGTCAAATTCTTTGAGCCAAAAATGCGCACGGCCCGGCGCATTGGCCCCGATGAAGGGGAACTGGCGGCGGCGCTCGACGCGCTGAAATCCAGTGAAAAGCCGTTGATCGTGGCCGGTGGCGGCGTTCACTATTCGCTGGCCTGCAAGGAACTTTCGGAATTTGCCGAACGCTATGACATTCCGGTGTGCGAGACCCAGGCCGGAAAAGGCGCGCTGGCGTGGGATCATCCCAATCAGGTGGGGTCCTTGGGCGTCACCGGGGCAAGTGCGGCCAACGCGCTGGCCGCCGAGGCCGACGTCGTTCTGGCCGTGGGAACGCGCCTCGGCGATTTCACCACCGCGTCGCACTCCATCTTCCAAAACGAAACCGCCAAACTGATCCAGCTAAACGTTCAGGCCTTCGATGCCGTCAAACACAGTGCCCTGCCCCTGGTCAGCGATGCCAAACGTGGCCTTGCTGCCCTGGATGAGAAGCTGGGCGGCTGGAAAACGCCATCGGCGTGGGGCGGCAAGATGCGCCAGTTGGCGGGCGAGTGGAACGAGGCGGTGGAAACCGCGACCAAGCCCACCAATGCACCTCTTCCCACGGACGCCCAGGTTCTGGGCGCGGCCAACCGGGCAGCGGGACGGCGCGACGTCGTCGTGTGCGCGGCGGGCGGCCTGCCGGGAGAATTGCACAAGCTGTGGCGAACCGCCGAACCGGGTGGCTATCACCTGGAATACGGATACAGTTGCATGGGCTACGAAATCGCGGGCGGGTTGGGCGTCAAGATCGCCGATCCCAGCCGCGAGGTATTCGTGCTGGTCGGCGACGGCAGCTACCTGATGATGAACTCCGAAATTGCCACATCCGTGCTCATGGGCAAGAAGCTGATCATCGTCGTTCTCGACAATAGCGGCTTTGGCTGCATCAACCGCTTGCAAAGGGCCTGCGGCGGGGAAAGCTTCAACAACCTTTTCGCCTCCGTGCGCACCGACGGCGAACTGCCCAAAATTGACTTCACGGCCCACGCGGCGAGCCTGGGGGCCATATCCGAGCACGCGGCAAGTATCGCCGAACTTGAAACCGCGCTGGAACGCGCCAGGGAAGCCGACCAAACCTACGTCATCACCATCAACACCGACGCACTCGAAACGACCGAAGATGGCGGGGCCTGGTGGGATGTGGCGGTGCCCGAGGTGTCGACCCGCACTGAAGTCAGAACCGCGCGCGAAAGCTATGTCGCAGCCATAAAAAATCAAAGAACGGGAGAATAAAATGTCCATCCGTATCGGCATCAATCCACTGACCTGGACCAATGACGACATGCCGGAACTGGGCGGCGAAACGCCGCTGGAAGTGTGCCTGTCGGAAACGGCCGCTGCGGGGTATGCGGGGATTGAACTCGGCAACAAGTTTCCGCGCGTTTCGTCCGAACTGCGCCCCATCCTTCAGGGACACAGGCTGGAACTGATTTCGGGGTGGTACAGCGGTGAACTTCTGGTGCGCAGTGTCGCCGACGAAAAGGCGGCTGTCGAAGATCATCTGAGCCTGCTGGCCGACATGGGATGTTCGGTCATGGTGTTTGCCGAAGTGACCGGCTGCATTCATGGCTCCAAAGGCACCCCCCTTTCCGCCCGCCCCCAGGTCGCCGACGGCGACTGGGCGCAGTATGGCGAGCGCCTGACCGAAATGGCGAAATTCCTGGCTGGGCGCGGCGTCGCCATGGCCTTTCACCACCACATGGGAACGGCGGTGCAAAGTGCCGAGGACGTGGATCGTCTGATGGAGAACACCGGCGACGAGGTGGGCCTTTTGCTGGATACCGGCCATCTGACCTATGCCGGTGGCGATGCGGTCGCCGCAGCGCGCACGTATGCTTCGCGCATCAATCATGTGCACTGCAAGGACATGCGCAAAGACGTACTGACCCGTTCGCTGGAAGCCGACGCGGGCTTCCTGGACTCGGTTCTGGAAGGCGTCTTCACCGTGCCCGGCGATGGCTTCATTGATTATCCGGGCGTGTTTGAAGCGCTACGCGGGGCAGGGTACGCGGGCTGGCTGGTGGTCGAGGCCGAACAGGACCCAGCCATCGCCATACCGCTGACTTACGCCAAAATGGGCTACGAGTACCTGCGCGAAAAATCCGTCGCGGCGGGACTGGCCGCATAGAGCACAAGTTCAGGCACAGCCAAAGAGCGACGCCGGAACTCCGACGCGACCGTAGGGTTGCGTGTCCGCTCGCGCTTTCAACCATCGTGTATCTGTGCTAGTCTTTTCGGTGTTTACAAGGAGCCATCTGGAAATCTCCCGGCTAATAAGGGGGCGGATTGGCTGCGAGGGGGCGACCGGCGAAAATGCCGGCGCATAGCGTTCAAGAAAAATAAATAGAGTGCTCTGATTGAGGGATCATACGTGCCCGATGGGTTGGCCTTCGCGCAAGTTGAGGTCGTTGTCTGTGAGTCGAACGAGCCCTTGCGCCGAAATATCCAGCAGTTGCTCCGGCAACTGGGGTTTGGGGATGTTGTCGTCAAGGAGAAGCAGGACGACTGTCTTCCGTTGCTTGAACGCGGGCCTGTCGATCTCCTGATCTGTGACGATAACGGGGGCGGCTCGTGTTTCGGCATGGTGCACGGCATTCGCCATCAGGCAATCGACAATAATCCTTTCGTCGTCTCCATCAGCCTGCTCGACCAGGTATCAGATGGCAGGAGGTCGTTGGTCCAGGCCGTCAACAGCGGTTCCGATGCGCTTATCGTCAAGCCCTTCTCGACGTCCACCTTCACCGATCGCATCCTCGCCATAGCCAACCGACGCAAACGCTTCGTCGCAACCGCGGACTATATCGGCCCGACCCGCCGCGACACCCCACGCAACACGCGCGAGGCGCAGATGGAATTCAAGGTACCCAACCCTGTCAAGGAAATCGCCAACGGAACGAGCCGCAAGGCGATGACCGAGCGAATCCGCAAAGGCGCGTTCTTGCTCGACCGGCACAAGCTGCGCGTCAATGTAGCCGAGATTGAGCTTCGCGCCGGCGAAGTCCGCGACGCCATCGTTCAAGGAATTGCAGACGAGGCCATCAACCCGCCCCTTGCGAAATTACGAGCCGCGACGTCCGACATCCAGCGCCGCATGGTGAAGAACAAGCTCGATCACGTCCCCGAACTATGTCATTGGATGCTCGAGGTCGCTGATCGCATCGAAAGCGAGAACTCGCGCCGTGACCCGCGTATTCTGACCGCCATACCCCAGATCATAAACGGGTTCAAAACGGCCCTGAACAGCAAGGGCAACTAAGGCAGTCAAGGTGGCGGCTTGTCGTGGGGTTCTGGCGGTTCGGGTGGTACTGAGCGCACATCCGGGTCATGCCAAGAAGCGACATTAGGCACTGCTAATATTTAGACGAATTCCCTTTTTAGCGGATGGTCGATCACAACCAAAATTCGGCACATCGCAATGCCGGTGGCTGGAACCGTCCGCTGGAGCCGTCCACTCCATCAAAAGAGCCCAAATTTGTGGCGCACGACGTAATTTCAGTAGGGCGGCGTTCGGACACATCCCGTGAAAATTAATAAAAGGGTATTCTCTTGAAACCTTGATCGCATACTATTTGCATTGGCCTTGATGAGGAAGAATGCTTCCTCACCCAGGAAAGGGTGGCGCGATCAGGTCCGGCTACGTTCCGTGAACCCGTCTTCAGAAACCGGGAAGGTGGTTTAAGTTGAATGCACTGAGGGACCTAAGGCTTGTCACCCTAATCTTCGTATTGACCTGCGCGCCAGTAGGCGCGGTTGCTACGCACGGCGAAGGCGGGACACACCGCGTTCTCGCTATTCACTCCTACAGCCAGGATTACCAGTGGACTTCAGGTCAGCACTCCAGCTTCATTCAAACACTTGAAAACGGCCTGCCGAACGCGCCGACGGTAAAAACAGAATATCTGGACACCAAACGCAAGGCATTGGATGACACCTACGCTGAGGAGTTCGTCAGTCATCTCCGCGTGAAATACCAAGAGTTTTCACCCGACGCGATCTATGTGACGGACGACAACGCCCTGAATTTCAGCATAGGTCCCCTCGCCAATCTTTATCCAAACGTTCCGATTTTCTTTTCCGGCGTAAACGACTTCGGTCATCTCGGACATATCGATCCAAATCGGGTTACCGGCGTTTTCGAGGAAAAGGAAATCCTGCCAAACCTCGAGTTTTTGCGTCAAACCTTCAGCCAGGGCAACCGAATCACTGTCGTTGGCGACGGTTCGGTTACCTACCGGGCTATTGAAGAGAGGCTGAATAAGGAGATCGGTGGCCAAGGGAATTTGGAGCTAGATTTCATCGTCAGCGATCGACTCAGCAGTATCCAAACCGCCCTCCGCAAAAACCGCCATTTCCCGGTCCTGTTGACGACGCTGGGTGCCATTCGGGGAGACGACGGCAATGTTCTAGGCTTGGACAAAATCATTTCCGGCATCGTCCAGTCCGGCTCGCAGATAATTCTCAGCATGGAGGACGTTTATATTGTCGGTGGCGTCCTCGGCGGCTATGTAACCAGCAGCCTTGCCCAGGGAAGTTCCGCGGCCAATCTGCTGCTGAAGTATTTTTCAGGGATTCCCTTATCCGATCTGTCGCCGATAACACGCAGCCCGAACGAATACGTTTTAGATGACCGCGTCCTTGAATCACTGAATGCCGACCTGCCCACGAAGATCAAGGCATCGGCGCGGTTCCTAAATCCACGCGGCAGCTTTTACGATCTTTACAAAAAACCCATACTTGGTTCGCTGGCGCTTCTTTGTGTCGCGCTTATTGTATCAGCGTTCCTGTATCTGATTTCGCTTCGCGTGAAAAACCGGTTGCTGCGGGATCAAAGACTGTTGCTCGAGGAGAGCGAAGCCCGCTTCCGGGGCATTTTCGAGCACACGACGATACCCTCGGCTGTTGCCGATATGGACGGGAGGATTGTCGAGGTCAACGGCGCCTATTGCGCGATGCTCGGGTATACCCGTGAGGAACTTCTGCGGATGACCACGTTCGACGTCATTCATCCCGACGATATTGATGCTTCGTTGAATGGTCACCAACGTTTGACGAATGGGCGGGCAAAAGAACTGACGCGCGAGAAGCGGTATATTCGAAAGGATGGGTCGACGGTTTGGGGAATTATGTCCGTAGCCGGCCTTCCAGACGAAAGTGGCCGACCCACTCTGACCATTCGCCAGATCGAGGACATTACGGAGCGTCGGCGAGTGGAGGAGGCGCTAAGGGAGAGCGAGGAGCTCTACCGTTCCACCTTTAGGGTTAGCCCTGATGCAATCAATATCAACAGACTGTCGGACGGCCTTTATTTGGACGTCAACGAAGGGTTCACGAAGCTGACCGGGCTTGCGCGGGAAGAGGTCGTTGGCCGAACGTCCAGCGAGCTTGGAATTTGGGCGAACCCTGGCAACCGCGAGCGTATGGTTGCCGGTATCCGGGATCATGGCCTTGTGGAAAATCTGGAGACGACGTTCTGCCGCAAGGACGGCAGCCTGATGACCGCTCTTATGTCGGCGCGCGCCATTAGTTTAGATGGTGAACCGCACCTTATTGCGGTCACGCGCGACATTAGTGAACTGCGGCAAACCGAAGCGCTTTTGCACCAGGCCCAGAAGATGGAAACCGTGGGCCAGTTGACCGGCGGTGTTGCCCACGACTTCAACAATCTTTTGCAGGTGGTCGAGACAAGTCTGGAATTGGCCAAAGAAAAAATCCCGAAAGGTTCCGAGGCGGAAAAACTTGTAGACGGTGCTCTTCGTGCCGGACATCGTGGTGCGGAGCTGACGCAACAGCTTTTGGCGTTTTCGCGAAAACAAACCCTTAATCCGGAAAACCTCGATGCTCGTTCGTTGGTCGATGGGATGACCACGCTTTTCTCGCGGACTTTGGGCGAAGACATCTCGATCGAGACTAAATTCGCCGACGGAATTGCGAATGTCTTGGTGGATGAGAGCGGTCTGACGAATGCGCTTCTCAATCTCGCGCTCAATGCCAGGGCGGCGATGCCGAAAGGCGGCACCCTATCTGTCGCCATCAGCAAACTGCATTTTGATACGGATATGCCGATTGAAAACGACGTTCTTCCGGTGGGTGATTATGTTGAAATCTCCGTTTCCGACACTGGCTGCGGGATATCCGAAGAAAACCTCAGTCACGCTTTCGAGCCGTTCTTCACGACCAAGGATGTTGGTGAAGGCAGTGGTTTGGGGCTTAGCATGGTGTATGGCTTCGCGCGGCAGTCCGGCGGAAACGCGGCCATCGAAAGCGAACTCGGCAAGGGCACGACAGTGCGGTTGGTGCTTCCTACCGCCGTTGGCGAGGTCGTCTCGACGACCGACACGCAACCGGTACGGAAGGATGCCCACTTCGCGATCAAAGTGCTCCTCGTCGAAGACGATGCAGATGTTCGTGATGCGACCGTGATGCTTCTCAAGTCGCTTGGCTGCGAGGTTGTCGAAGCCGAAAGCGCCGCCCCCGTTCCGGACATTCTCCGTCAGGACGACAGCATCGCGCTTCTCATTAGCGACGTTGTATTGCCCGGTGAAAAAAACGGTATCGAACTTGCGCAGGAAGCGGTGGAACTCCGTCCCACTCTCAAGGTGATTTTGGTTTCGGGATATCCAGAAGGCACATTGGAGAAGTCAGGCCTGAAAGAAGCTGAATTTCGTCTGCTGGGCAAACCATATACGGTGGAAGCTTTGTCCGACGCGTTGGCTTCGGTGATGGCGCAATGATACAGTTCCGTAAACCGACGCCAAGATCCTGGAAGCAGGTTTGGTGCTTTCCAAACCTGTATTCAGTGATGAATTCCGAGATGCGGTGAAGACGGTATCGACGGGATGAATATAAACCAGCAAGCAGAAGTCGGGACGAGCGGCGTCATTTACCGTTCCATGGCCTTGGCCTAAACAAAACGCCCCAATCGAACTGCTGTCAGGCCAGGGGTGAGACGTCTTGACGGCATGATCAGGACGCAATCGTCGTAGGGGGTGCGGATTTCCTTATCACCGTCCCAGCCGATGAGCGTTCCCGCCGCCTCAATGACCTCAAGCCCGGTGTAGGGCTCGACGAAGCGGAACTCCTCGGTCTCGATGGTGACCGGGCCGGTCACTTCAATGACCTTCTGCGCGGGCAGCGGATCGGTCAGGTAGGGCTGCGCGAAATCGCGATCGATCATGTCGTAGTTCAGCAGAAATCGCAGCGCGGTTTCGCGGGCGACCCAGGCGCTTTTCTTTTCCCAATGCTGGCCGCACTCCACCAAAAGGGCATTCTTGGGGCTGGCTTCCTCCCAAAAATCGCCGTAGTCGCGCATGCGCCGTCCGGCGGCGTGGCCCTGATCACACATCACATGGGCCGGATATCCGATTTCCCTGGCAAGCTGACGCCCCTTCATCGTTGGTCCGGCCAGCATCAAAGGCGCGGTGGCGTGCTGCATGGAATGAATATCCAGTAGAAAATCCACCTGGTCGACGATGGGTCGAACCTCGCGGGCACGCCGCGTCTCAATCGTATCGCGATCCCCGTCCAGAACGTCATTGCCCCAAACCCGGTTGAAATCTTCATCGACCCAGCGCGACGCGTTGGGATCATCGGGATCGAAGGCCTCAAAGGCGGCAACGTTGAAAAAACCCAGCGTCAACTTGCCGTTCTTGGGACGAACGTTGTTTTTGAACAGAAAATCCAGCGCGATGGGCCCGCAAATCTCGTTGCCGTGAACGATGGCCGAGATCATCACATGCGGTCCGACAACGCCGCTATCGAACGTCGTGATATAGTCGATGCCCGTATTACCCGCCTTGTAGGGCGAAATGTCGGGCGCTTCGATTTCAACCCGATATGTATCTGTGTCAGCCACGCCTCTTCTCCCCTCGAACTTGCTTGTCAGCCACCGCTTATAGTATTTCGCGGCTGCAAATGTCGGCAAGCCTGCGCATGAAATCCTCGCACTTCGAGACCTGCTCCAGCGTGATAAACTCGTTGGGCTTGTGCGCCTGATCGATATCGCCGGGGCCGCAGATCACGCTGGGAATTCCGGCCAGATCGAAAAACAATCCCCCCTCGGTGCCATAGGCGACACGCCCGGTTTTCTCGTTTCCGCAAAGGGCCGTCACCAATGAAACGACCGGAGCGTCGGGGGCTGTATCCAATCCGGGAAACGAAAACTTCTCTTCCCACTCGAAGCCGGTATCGGGATCGACCGCTTTCATCAACGGCTCCAGCGTTTCCCTGGCATAATCTTTCACCTCGCCAAGCAGGCTTTGCGGATCATCGGCGGGAAGGAACCGAAATTCAAACTCGAACCGACAGTCCCTGGGAACCACGTTCAGCGCCGTTCCCCCATCAATCTTACCTACATGGGCGGTCGTGAAGGGGATGTCATAGGCCGTATCGCGCGCGCCTTGCGCCGCCAAGCGCCGCGCGACACCCTTGATAAATGTGATCAATTCAGCCGCATATTCAACGGCGTTAACCCCCATGGGCGCACGGGACGAGTGACACTCAAGCCCGCGAACATGGACGCGGGTGCTGACATTCCCCTTGTGGCCCGTCATAACCTGCATGTTCGTCGGTTCACCGACCACGCACAAGGCGGGCTGCACATCCAAATCCTTGATCGCTTCGATCATGGGGCGTACGCCAAGACAGCCGATCTCTTCATCAAATGAAAACGCCAGATGAATGGGCGTTTTCAGATCAACCGACAAAAAATGCGGAACCTGGGCCAGGGCAACGGCGACAAACCCTTTCATGTCCGCCGTGCCCCGCCCAAACAGCTTTTGGTCGCGTTCCTCGACACGGAAAGGATCGCTGGACCATTCCGCGCTGTCCACGGGCACCACATCCGTATGCCCCGACAACATAACGCCGCCACGGTCCCTGGGGCCGATGGTCGCGAACAGGTTGGCCTTGCGGCCGTCGGCGCTGGGGATGATCTGGCTTTCCACGCCGTTGGCCACGAGATAGCTGCGGATAAACTCGATCAGTTCCAGATTGGAATTGCGGCTGACGGTGTCAAAAGCAACAAGCTTTCGGATCAATTCGACAGTGGCCGAATCGTCGATACGTGTTTGGTTCATGTGTGAAAAATATCCCGTTTTGTTCCTTGGCGTAGCGCCGCAACTATAGGACCGCGCTCAGGGCCGGTTCAAGCTCCGTCCGTAATGGGAAACACCCCGTCACGAACGTTCTTGAACGGCAAGGTCGTTAGTTCGGCCGGCCCCCAGTCGGGGGTGTCGACAATCAGGATTTCCGCGGCCAGTTTTTCGTAAACGGCACGGAAATGGGTTTTCGAGCGCAGCACGATGATATCGAAATCGGCAGGATCGAAACCGAATTGCTTGAACGGATCGTCGTCGATGGCGCTGAGGCTGCGCTCGGTCACCCACACCACGATCCCGTCCGCGTCAATCACCGCCGTCGGTCCCAGATCAATGACCTGGCCGCTGCGCATGGGGCCGGTGCCCACATAGCTTTTGTGACCGCAATAGATAACCTTGCCGGTCAGGCTGACCGGGCCGCCCGCGCGGTCCGACGAATGCCCGCCCACATCGAGCGTGACGGTCGCGCCAACGCCCGCGGCCATGGCCTCGTCGGCGGCATTGGGGTCCCAGAGATACGGGACCGCGACGCGGCCCGCCCTTTCGCCTTCGACCAACGCCCTGAGCACCCATGTGGAATCGTTCATGCGGTCGGCATGTTCCAGCAAAACAACCGGCTTTTTGGCGTCGGCGTTCAACTCGCGGGCCCGCGCAATTCCGTCCTCGACCGAATAGACCAGATCGCGATGCAGCAGGGCCTGGCGCTGGTCCCAAATGCGGGCCGACAAATCTTCGCACACGCGCTCCGCCAGTTCTTCGTCGCCGTCGGTCACAACGGCCACCGAAAACCCGATTTGCGGCACATCGGCATAGGCAAAGCCGCAAAAGACGGAAACGTCGATGACACTGCTTTCGCTGCGCTCCCACGCAAACCCGGCTTCCACGATATCGCTAAGCGGGGGCATGGCGGTGGCCGTGAAAATGCTGGGCAGAACGACGGGAACCTTGGCGAGGCGGGTCACGGGGCGAACTTCGCCGCGCGCCATTCGCACTATGCAGCGCGCCGCCCGCTCGCCCGTTTGCGCCATGTCCACATGGGGCGAAAAGTGATACCCGAACAACGCCGAACAGGTCTCGACGATTTCGGGCGACAGGTTGGCGTGCAAATCGAGCGCCAGCATGATCGGCATATCGGGGCCGACGGCGGCCCGCACCGCGCGCATAAGATCAAGTTCCGGATCCGTCCGGGTGGGTGTCGTCATGGCGCCGTGAAGGAAAATCAACGCGCCATCCACCCGGCCCGCGACCCCCGCCAAACCGCCGCAAAGTTCGCCGCAGAAGGCGTCGAAGGCATCGTCCGAAGCATTCCCCGCCGCCGAACGGTCTGTATAGGATTGTGTTGCAAAACTCGATTTTCAGCGGATTTTCTGTGTCCGCTTTTAGTAATAGCGGACATTTTCTCTCCCGCTTTCGGCTGATGCCGATGCGGGGGTTTGTTTTCTGGTTTGTTGTTTCGGTTTTTCACATGGT
>JADHSV010000012.1 GCA_016776725.1 Rhodospirillales bacterium | reverse complement strand
ATAGGGCATATGTGAGGCTCGCCAAAAATCTACTACCACACACATATACCACACACGTCGACTCGTCAATATCCCTTATAAATAGCCATTCTGCGGGTTTTTCATGGTATTCGCGGAGAGTCCCGTAGGGGACGCCAATTACTTCCTAACCAACATGCCGCAAAGCCCGGACGTGATCAATGGGGTGCCTGGCGCCCTGCTGCGGTGTAGAACGCGCACACGAGATTGGTTTCGTCGGCAGTGCCGCGTCCGGCGATGTTGAAGGCGGTCCCATGGTGGACGGTCAGGATGGGGATTGGCGCACCGGCCAACAAATTCACCAACGTTCCGAATTCAGCCAGTTTGATGCAGGCGTTTCCGTGGTCGTGGAACATGGAAATGATAAGGTCGAATTCACCGGCTTTCATGTTCAGAAACACCGTGTCGCCCGGATAGGGGCCCGATGCCTCGATCCCGTCCGCGCGGGCATCCTCGATGGCCGGTCCGATGGCCTCGATTTCTTCGCGTCCCAAAAGACCGCCTTCGCCGCAATGGGGGTTAAGGGCCGAAACGCCAATGCGCGGCTTGGCATACCCGATGGACCTCATGCCCGCATCCGACTGGCGGATCACCGCGAGAACGTTCTCGCGCGAACACAGGCCGGGCACCTCGCTGAGCGGCACATGGGTCGTCACACGGGCCAGATTGTATGTATCGCCCAGAGTGATCAGGACCGTGTCGTCCACCCCGGTAAAATGATTCGCCGTCTCGCGAAAACCGGCGAACTTGTAGCCGCCCTCGTTTTGCGCCTGCTTGCTGGCCGGTCCCATGATCACAGCATCGGTTTTGGCTTTGAGGCCGTCTTTTATGGCCGCGCCGAAGCACCCTGCACTGAACGCCCCGGTCGCCGCATTGCCCTCGCCAACGCCAAAGGCTGAAAAATCCAGCGGTTCGGGTTCGATAACATCGACAACCCCCGTCTCGCCCCTGGCTCCGGCGGGATCGTCGATGGCGCGGACCTTCAGGTTCGCACCGGCCAGTTTCATGGATCGTTCGAGCGCGGCGACGTTGCCGTAAACCACGGGAACGCAAAACTCGAAGATTTCGGGTCTGGCCAGGGATTTAAGCAATATTTCCGGCCCGATCCCGGCGGGATCTCCCATGGTGACAGCGACGCGCGCGCGATGGGAAATCATGGCGTTACCAGCGGCTGACTGTGTACACCGGCGTCAGGTCGTCGAGCATTTCCTTCGACCGGTAGGGATTGTAAATGCCGCAGGCGCAGGGCTTGGCCAGCGCGACACTGGCATCCCAAGAACTTGTGCGGCCCGTTTTGACCTTGCGGATGTGGTCGCGCACCAGATGCGGCGAGACCACGCCATGTCCGCACATGGTCGTGAACTGGCGGATATCGGCCGGCGGCAGACGCTTGGTATTGCCTTGAATTCCCAGCGACAAATTGATGGTGTGCGGGGATAGACCTACTTCGGCGGCCATATCGCGAACTCGGTCAACCAATCCGCTGACCATGATCGAGATACCTTCGTCGGCTTCCTTGAATTCGGTCAAAAGCTGTTTGATGTTGTCGCGACTTTTGAAGCAGCTGTAGACGCGCGTGGTTTCGTCGCCATTTTCAATGGTATCAAGCACTTCCTCGTGCGAAACCTCGCTATACAGATTTTCGCGAAGCGCCGTAGCGATCATATTCACCGGTTCGTTCTGGTAAATGATTTCAACCAGATGCCGGACCTTGGGCTGGTTGCCCTTGTAATTGAAGCCGCGCGCCGGATAGATGAAGACAACGAAATCGCGTTCCAGCGAATCGATCGAGCCTTCCCTGTGCAGACTATGGGTCATGGTTTTGTCCTATTCCCAGGCCCGGCCCAGGCCCATGTTGATTTTGGCGTTGGGCCGCCAGGTGAAACCGGCGTCCGTGATCATTTGCAGAATGTCGGGTTGGATTTCCAGGTTCGGCCCCAGGGTCGAGAAGACATCGAGCATAAAGACGCTATCGACTTCCTTGGAGACCTCCTTGATGGTTTGCAGCACCACCGGAACCCGCTCCTTGGGCACGGAAATTTCAATAATCGCGCTCAACACCCGCTCGTCCAGCAGCTCTTCCTTCAAGGTGCCGGTGGCCGGGTCGGCGATCATGGAATGGATCGGGTTGCATTCCTCGATCTCGTTAATTCCGGCCCGCGCGAGCGCCTGCGAGATTTTCTGGATGTCGTGCAATCCCATGCCCAGGGTCGGTCGCCCCACCTCGATGGCAATGCCCGCCTCATCGGGCTTGACCCGCCCGGTGACGTCGTTGGTTTTGGATTCTTCGGTGCCCCGGCCCTGAATGCCGGTCGCCTTGTGGGTCGCCGACGGGTCGCTGAAGAACTTTCGCAACGCGCGCGGATATTCGTACACCATGGGGTGTTCGGCCAGCGCATCGACCGGGCAGATACCCACCCGCAGGCACGTTCCGCATTCGTAGCAGATGTCCTGATCGACGACACTCACCAGACCCGCAAAATGGATGGCCGCAGTCGGACAATAGGGCTGACACTTCCCGCATCCGACGCAAAGCTCTTCCCTGATCAGCATCCCTAGCTTCCTTTCGCAGAAATAATATTCGCCCGGCGCGCCTGTCCCAGGCTGGTCCAGGCCAAAGCGCCGAAAGCGCGGGTTCGCGGTTTAAGCAACTCGTCCGTCGTCTCCGACACGTCCGCACCGCCCGCCATGGTGAAGTGCAACGGCCCGGCCCCGGAGATGTCACCCACCAGCGCACCACCAACGATGCACCCTTCATGCATAAAGAACTCGCGCCACACGCCGTCGCCCGGACCGGGCCGCGCCTCGATACTGGACCCTACGCCCGGCCCGCCCAAAATCATGATGGGAACGCCCGCAATATTCTGCGCGTTGACCCGCGTGGTTCGTTTCAATGGCATCGGGCTATCAAGAAACGCGTTGGCCCCGGCCAGCTTTCCCTGGTTCACGGCCTGCGGCCAGGTCCACGGATTGTGTTTGTCGCCCCCGGCTACGCGAATGTAGATGGCGTCGCCTACGCCGAATATTTCGGGATCATGCGTTTGCAGGGTCGGCGAAACGACCAGCTCGCCGTCTTCCACGAGACCCGTGCCATCCAAAAACGCAAGATCCGGCGTCGAACCGATGCCCACCAGAAACGTCCCGCAGGGCAGCCATTCACCCGTCGCCAGATGCACCGACGATACCGCGCCATCCGCGTCGGCCTTGAACTGATCGATGGTGGTTTCGGTTTTAACCTGCACTCCCATGTTTTCCAGATGGCGTTGCAGGGGCCGCGCGGTATCGGCGCTTAGAACCGTCGGAAGAATATGAGCTTCCTTCTCGACCAGGGTCACGTTGAAACCCGCAAGGCGCAGGAATACGGACGTCTTGGAGCCCACCAGACCGCCGCCCAGCACAACGATATCGCGACGTTGGGGCAACCAATCCTTGATTTCGCGGGCCACCGAAAGGCCGCGCACGGGAAATACCCCTTCGGGGGTTACCGCGCGCTCGAACACCGGCGGCACGATAGGATAACCGCCGCAGGCCAGAACCAGCCGCGCGTAGCCAATGGTTTCGCCGGTGTCCAGGGTCAGGCATTTAGCGGCGCGATCCAGACTGCGCACCTGAACACCCAGACGGGTGTCCAGATTTTCGTCATCGCCGGACTTCCAGAAAAACAGCTTGTCCTCATTCAGATTGCCCGCCATGAACATGGGCAGAAGGGTGCGGTAGTAGCCGACCTCGGATTCACGATCGATCAGAAGAACCCGTTTGTCCGGGAACCGCTGCCTGCACGAAAAGGCCGCGTTAAGCCCGGCGGCACCGCCACCCACAACAACCAGATCGTAGTCGGCCCTGCCCATTATCCAAACCAGGCCAGGATTTCATCGGCGCTTGCCGGATGATCGAAGTGCGCGAACTCGCCACCATTTCGGTCGACGATCCCATCAATTGCATCACAAACGGCTTCGCTGCCCCAAACCGGCAACGGCGTAGCCACGCACACCCGCGCGCCCAACGCGGCAGCGCCCAGCGCCACGGCCAGATCACGGCATCCGGACAAACCGGTAAAGCAAATTCCCTTGAGGTTCGAGCCGGACGTCGCACACGCGTCCCATGGTCCGCGAACGGGGTCGAGCGTCTGCACGCCCGCCGTGCCCCCCTTGACGACCCACAGCGCCGCATCGCCCCAGGCCGCCACGTTTTGGCCTGCGGCCGCGAGCGCGCCCGGCAATTCGCTTGCCAGCCAGCCCATGGACTGTTGCGGCATATCGGACCCGCCGATTAGGCACAGCGGACCCTTCGCGATATCACCGGGCGCGCACACGGCTCCCTCCCCAAACTGTTCAGGCTGCGGAGTAAAGTCGGAAGCCCCCGCTACCGCATCAACCGCCTCGACGCCGACAGGTACGCCTGCCTGTTCACAAACGGCTATGATGGCGGGATCGGCATCCGCCCCGCAAACCACTTGGCTAATGCACCCGGATGCGATGGCCAGTTCGCCCTCGCCCGAGGAACACGCGAAGGGCAGAAGCTCGCCGCCCACGGAAATCCAGTCGCCCAGCGAGACCACGCGGCCCCGCCCCTTCGCCGATACCAGCTTCGACACAGTGGCTTCGTCCGGATTGCCGCAAACGCCGATGATCGGACCGTCGGCGGCAAGAACGCCGTATCCGGCCTTAACCCCGCCTGAAACACCTTCGGCCTCGCCGCTGGCCTTGAAAGCCGCCACACCGAGGTCCGCGGCGGCGCGAACCAATTCATCAACCGAGCCTTGCGGGCGGCTTAACATGACGGCGGCCTGAACAACGCAATCCCCCGATACCCCGGCCTCCAGCGCTCCGTTCAAGCACAGGCGCAGCAGCGACGCAGCGACCATTTGGTCGCGGTCGATTCCGCAAATTCCATTGGTTGCCCCGCGTCCGAACGGGTCGATACGACACGGGCCGTGCAGGCACCCGAAGGCGCAGCCAAGGCCGCTGCGAACAAATCCGTCCTGCGGCTGCTGGGCTTCGTAGCGTTCCCACGACAATTCCAGCCCCCGCCGCGCCGCGATACGCAAAAGATCCTGGCTGACGGGATCGACTGATTTTAAGTGAATGCTTTCCATAACTGACGTTTCCCCGGAGAGGTTTGTTTATTTCCCAAGATCGAGATGAACGGCACCGTCTATCCCAATCCCGGATGCCGCCATGGCCGCGCTACGCCGTTTTTCGGCATACGCGTCGGCCAGCTTTTCGACGTTGACGATTTCCAGCGCCTGGGTCGGACACGAGTCGACGCAGGCCGAAGATTCCATGTGCATGCAGCGGTCACACTTAAGCGCCAGCTTGCGTTCGGGCCACGGGAATATAACGCCGTAGGGACAAAACATGACGCAGGTCCAGCACCCGATGCAGCGGTCATCGTTGACGCGCACCAGCCCACTTTCGGCGTCGCGCGCCAGGGCTCCGGTCAGACAGGCGTCCAGACACGGCGCATCCGCGCAATGGCGGCACTGAATGGCGAACGAAACGCCGCCCGCGCCTTCCACGCGCACTCGGGCTTGCGGTTGCGGAGCCTCGCGAACGGCGCTTAAAAGCGTTTTTCCTTCGCTTCCGCGCTCCACCGCGCAGGCCAGTTCACAGGTCTTGCAACCCACACAACGGTCCACGTGAACCGCGATGACATCCATGCAGAATTCCTCCCACGGCGCGGGCGGATTAATCAGATTTTCCGCCCGTTATCGTTATTTGAACGAGGCGTTACGGTAATGGAGGAAAAGGGGGGAATTCAAGCAATAAATTGTCGGTTGTTGACAATTTATTGCTTGTTGAAAGGGGTTCTTAATTGGGCGGACGAGACACGTCAGCTCACGCCCGGATTTTGACTAATTTTCGTTTTCCGTTTCCGGAAGAGCCCCCAGAAGACGCAATTTTCCGGTAATGGCGTGTTGCCACATGATTTCGCCGGCGGCGTGTTCGTCACGACTTTCCAGAGCTTCGATGACGACCCGGTGTTCGGCGACCGAGCGGTCGAGCCCCGGCCCCACGTCCATGCTTTTGCGCTTAAAGAGGTAAAGCTCCTTATCAACCCCGGTGCACATTTCGATAAGTCGGTCGTTTCCGGTGAAACCCAGCATGACGTTGTGGAATTCGACGTTGATGGGATAATAGGTGGCGACATCGCCCCGCGCGGCCAAATCTTCCATGCGCGCAACCATGCCCCTCAGGGTCTCCAGTTGCTCGTCCGTAATGCTCAGCGCCAGGGCGCGGCCGATGAGCGCCGATAACGCCGCCTTGATGTCACAGATATCCGCCGCATCGCCCGCCTTCAATTTGCGCACGAAGACACCGCGATTGACGACGATTTCCACCAACCCCGCCTGTTCAAGACGGCGGCAGGCCTCGCGAATCGGTCCGCGGCTGACCGATTGCTGCTCGGCGAGGGCTTTCTCGTTGATACGTTCGCCCGGCTTTAGTTCGCCGGACAGGATCATCCGCTCCAGTTCCTCCAGCACAATCGTTGTCAGCGATTGGGTGCGCAGGATTTCCAGCGTCTGGGCGGTTTTGCTTCTGGGTGCGGTCGTTGTTTTATTCATGGCTCGAAGGATTTAGGTGTCTCCCCCTCCCAGTGTCAACAGTCGTGTATCTACACAAGAATGTTACTGCCCTTGCCCCCCTCCAGAACATCGAGAAGCTGCCGGGCCACGGCAATTGCCGTATGTTCCCGCGAATCGACCGTTCCAGCCGCAATGTGCGGTGTTCCAACGAACGTTGGAATACTGAACAGCGGATGATCAGCAGCCGGCGGTTCTTGCTCGAAAACATCCAGCGCCGCCCCGAAAAGCGAACCGCCGGAAAGTGCGTCATAAAGTGCATCCTCGTCAACAATTCCGCCACGCGCGACACTGACCAGCACCGCCGATTTCTTCATCAGGGCAATTTCCGGGCCCCCGATCATTCCCTTGGTCTGTTTGGTCAGGGGCGCATGGATGCTCAGCAGATCGACCCGCCCCAGCATCTGATCAAGATCGGTGATCCTTTCGCCTTTCAGGTCGCCCCCGGCGGCTTCGGGAACAAACGGGTCGAACCAAAGGACGGTCATCCCGAACGCGGCCGACCACTTGGCGGCGACGCGGCGGCCGATGGCCCCCATGCCGATGACGCCCACGGTTTTTCCCCAGAACCCTTGTGCCCCGCCAGCGCGGCTGCCGTCGAAATCCTCGCGCGCCACGGGTTGGCCGGAGCGCAGCATACGGTCAATCATCGGCACCCTGCGGGCTGCCGCCAGCGCCAGCGTCATGGTCATTTCGGCTACGGCCTCGGCGTTAAGGCCGGGCGTATTCATGACACGCACCCCGTTGCGCCGCGCGGCGTCCAGATCAATGCGGTCTACCCCGGTCCCGTGTTTGCTGACCGCCTTTAGCCGCGCTGCGGCGGCGAAGTCGGCTTCCTTCAACGGCGTCGTGCCACGCACGATCACGCCATCGGCCTCGCCATGCCACCCCGCGGCCGCCGGATCGTCCCACAGGACAACCTCGGCCTCTTTATGCAAAAGTTCGACACCTTTGGCATTGATCGGATCCAGCACGAAAACTTTCATAGAGTATTCCGCCCCAAAATAATTTTTTGGCCGCCGCTATGTTCGGCGTACGCACATATAAATTTGTCTAGTGTCGACAAAATTATGTTGACACATTTCCGCGTGGCTTGCACCATCAATATTGGGAGGTGAGCATCCGAACGAAGAATAACACGCGCCGGGATGCGACAGGGAAGCAAGTTTGCATGAAATCGCCGGAATTCGGCTTTCGACGTGCGGACATCCGGTGTGAAGACAACGCAATTTAACTCCAAGGTGCCACCCAACCCAGGTCGCTCGCGAGAAGCGCTGCATTCGCCTTGCCGAAGCGCGAGCTTAACCGCGTTCAGAGGACATAGGGAGACATTCAGATATGACGGACAGCATTTTCACACCGCGCCGTGCGTTCCTCGCGTGTGCAACGGCGACTCTCGCACTTGGTCTCGCGGCCGGTGCGGCTCAAGCGGCGGATAAATTCCCGTCCAAGACCATTGAAGTCGTGACCCACGCCGGAGCCGGCGGCGGCACCGACGTTACCACCCGCATGATGATGATGCGCGCACGCCGCGAACTGAAAGCTGACATGACGGTGGTCAGTAAGCGTGGCGGCGGTGGTGCCGTGGCCATGAACTACATCAACGGCAAGGATCGCGACGGTCACACGATCATGACGATCACGCCGAGCCATCTGTTCACCATCGCCATGGGCAAGTCCGTGCTTAAGATCGATGATTTGGTCGGCATCGCGCGCGCCACCGACGATCCGCAGCTTCTGATGGCCAAGGCCGGCAAGTTCAAGGACGCCAAAGCCATGCTGGCCGAAGCGGGTAAACGCAAACTGAAAGTCGCCGGAACGCATGTTGGCGGTATCGATCAGGTTACGGTCGCCACCTTCGCCAACAAAGCGGGCATCAAAATCAACTACATCCCCTATGAAGGCGGCGGACACATCGTCACCAACCTGATCGGCGGCGACGTTGATATCGGCGTTTTGAACCTTTCGGAGGCCGAATCCCAGATCAAGGCCGGCGAAATCCAACCGCTCATCGTGCTTGCCAAGAAGCGCATGGGACCGTTGCCGGACGTGCCGACTTCGGTCGAGATGGGCATCGACGCGACGTTCTCGACGGTTCGCGGCTTCGTGACCCTGAAAGGCACTGGGGACGCTGAGTTGAAAACGCTGGAAACCAAGATCGTCAAAGCCATGAAGCACAGCTACTACCTTGGCTATCTGGAAACCGTCGGCCTCGATGCTGGCAGCATCGTCGGTTCCGCCGACTGGACGGCTCAGATCAAGCAGCTCTACGCCGACGGCGAAAAGAGCCTCAAGGAACTTGGGTTCATCAAGTAAAGAAAAAGCGATTTTGCGTTCAATGACTGATACAAAAACCACGCAAAATGGTGACGGGAACAAGGCGCGGCCCGATCAAGGGTCGCGCCCCTTCTCCATTCACACCGACCTCCCAATGGGCGTCGCCGTCCTTTTGTTCAGCGCCGTCGTTTTCTACCTGACGACCCTGTTCGACGAGGTGCCTTCGGCGATGGCGCAGGGCGTTCCGCCCACCCAGTTCCCACGGCTTCTGCTGTTCCTGATTTCGGCCTTTGCCGTGATGATGATGTTTCAGGCCTGGGGTCAGGAAGCGAAGAAGCGCAAACCCTTACCCAAGGTCGTGTTTTTATCGGCGGTATTGCTGATCGTATTCGTCAGCATTGTTAATTGGGTTGGGATCATTGCCGCGATGATGTTGTTCTGCATCGCCCTTCCGATTTTGTGGGGTGAACGCAGGTTCAAGATCATCGCCATCTTCGCCGCGATCTATCCGGTGCTGGTGTATTTCCTTTTCTCGCGGGTCATGGAAGTAAATTTCCCGCTGGGTTTCTTTACAGAATTTTTCCGCTGAGGTTGATTGATAGATGGACGGACTTCTTCACGCCATTTCGATTATGACGGACCCGTATTTGCTGTTCATTGTGCTTTGCGGCACCGTCGGCGGCGTCCTCGTCGGCGCATTACCGGGGCTGACCTCGACTATGGCAACCGCATTGCTGCTGCCATTTACCGTCATGATGCCGCCGGTTCCGGCCATTGCCCTGCTTTCAGCCCTTTATTGCGCGGGGACCTTCGGCGGATCAATCACAGCCATATTAATTAACGCACCCGGTGCACCTCCAGCCGCAGCCACGGCCATCGACGGCTACCCCATGGCGTTGCGCGGCGAAGCCGGTCGCGCCTTGGGCATGGCCACGGTCAGCAGCACCATCGGCGGCATTTTCAGTGTTATCGTTTTGTTGGTCGCCGCCCCGATGCTGGCGCGCATGGCCTACAGCTTCGGGCCGCCCGAATACTTCGCTCTGGCTCTTTTTGGCCTTTCCATGCTGGCCTCAATTACCAAAGGCTCGGCGGTCAAGAATCTGATCGGCGGCACCTTTGGCGTTCTGGTTGCCACCGTCGGAATTGATTTCACGACCGGGGTCGAGCGGTTTACCTTTGGCTATCCTGAAATGACCGAAGGCATTCACTTTATCCCGGTGATGATCGGTATTTTTGGCGGCGCCGAGTTGCTGGCCCAGGCGGCAAGTCTGGACGTGGTTTATCACCGCGTCGCGGCCCTTGCGGTCAAGCTTCCGACCAAGGAAGATTTCAAGCTGGTTTGGAAGACCATCGTGCGTTCGTGCGGCATCGGCACCTTTATTGGCATCCTGCCTGCCGAAGGCGGCACCGTCGCAGCCATGATCGGCTACAACGAAGCGCGGCGCTGGTCGAAGAACAAAGACGAATTCGGCAACGGTGCCATTGAAGGCATCGCCGGACCCGAAGCGGCCAACAACGCGGCCACCGGCGGGGCGATGATTCCGACCCTGGCCCTGGGCATTCCCGGCAGTGGCACAACCGCCGTTATTCTGGGTGCGCTTTTGGTCCATGGCCTGCGCCCCGGACCGTACCTGTTCCAGGAACAGCCGGACCTTTTGTACGGAATTTTCGGAGCCATGTTGGTCGCCAATATTCTGTTCCTGGGTATCGGCCTGGTGGGCGCAAAACTGTTCGCCCGCATCACCCTGATCCCGCGCACGTTCCTTTGGCCCGCTGTTTTCGTTTTGGCGGTCGTCGGCGCGTATTCGTTGGAACAGGCCATGGTCGATGTGGGCATCATGCTGGTGTTTGGCCTGCTTGGTTTTGTGCTGCGCCGTTATGGTTTTGCCCCGGCCCCGATCATCATGGGGATCATTCTGGGCGATCTGGTGGAGAACACTTTGAAACAGTCGCTTCTGCTTTTCGAGCATGACTGGACCATGTTCTTTGGTCGGCCCATCGCGGTGTCGTTCTTCATCCTTACCTTCCTTGGTTTGTTCGGACCCTTCTTGTTCAAACAAATGAAGAAGATGGTTGGCGGAAACTAGTCAGATGAAACCCAAAATCGGCGTGCTGCTCGGCGACCCCAACGGCGTCGGGCCTGAAATGGCGGTCAAACTTTTGGCGGGCGAGGATGTGCGGGAACGCGCCGACATCCTCGTTATCGGCGATACGCGGATATTGCGCATGGCTGAAAAGGTGGCTGGCATACCCGTTCCGACCGACGTTCCGTTTCTGGACGTTCCGTGCATAACGGTTGAAGAAGTCACGCCGGGCGAGGCCACGGCGGCAGGCGGACGGTCGTGCCTGAAGTCGTTGAGCGTGGCATTGGACATGGCTAAAAAGGGCGAGATCGACGGTTTTTGCTTTGCACCACTCAACAAGTACGCCCTGAAGCTGGGCGGTTGTCCGGTCGCCGACGAACACATTTTCTTCGCCCACGAACTGGATTTCGATGGGCCGTTTTGCGAGCACAACGTGCTGGACGGCCTGTGGACAACGCGGACCACGTCGCATATTCCATTATCCGAGGTATGCGCCCTGGTTACGCCCGAACGCATCCTGCGCGCCATCCGTCTGGCCCACAACACGTTGGGTTCCGCCGGGTTCGAGAAGCCCCGCATTGCGGTCGCCGCCCTTAACCCGCATGCGGGTGACGGCGGCATGTTCGGCCGCGAGGAAATTGACATCATCGCGCCGACCATCGAAGCCGCAAAAGCCGAAGGCATTGACGCCAACGGGCCGTTCGCAGCCGATACGATTTTTTTGAAAGCAAAAGACGGGAATTTCGATGCGGTCGTCACTATGTACCACGATCAGGGGCAAATCGCCATGAAACTGATGGGGTTCAAACGCGGCGTCACCGTGACCGGCGGCGTCCCGGTTCCCATCACGACACCCGCCAGCGGCACCGCCTTCGACATTGTCGGCAAGGGCATCGCTAACGCAGAAGGGTTGCGCCAGGCGTTTTTCCTGGTGTGCAAAATGGCAGAAATCAAACGCGCGAAGAGTCGTTGAAACAACACTTGAGGCAAACTGCGTGGACAATAAATCGATTACGAAATTCACACCTGAGATCGACCCCGACAAGGGTCGCGGACTGACCAAAGAGGTCGCCCAATTTATCTCCGATACTAGCTGGAGCGATCTTTCCCCCGAATTAGTTGACCTGGGCAAGAAGTCCATCCTCGATGGATTGGGGCTAGCGCTGTCTGGCTCGGTGGCGAAAAGCGGCGAGTTGGTTTGTTCCCATCTTTCATCTTTGAACATGTCCGGCGAGGCCCGGGTGATCGGAACCGGCATGAAGGTTCCGGCACGCTTTGCCGCGTTTGCCAACGGTGTCGCCATTCACGCCGACGATTTTGACGATACGCAACTTGCCGTGGGCAAGGACCGGGTCTACGGCTTGCTCACCCACCCAACCGCGCCAGTTCTGCCCGCCGCACTTGCGAAGGCCGAAGTGTCGGGCCTGTCGGGCATCGATCTAATGGTCGCCTACCACGTGGGCGTCGAAGTTGAATGCAAGGTGTCCGAAGCGATCTCGCCGCGCCACTACCAACATGGGTTCCACTCCACTGCCACCTGCGGCCCTCTGGGCGCGGTTGCGGCAGCCGCCAAGCTGGGCCGTTTTGATCAGGACCAGATCCTTCGCGCGCTTGCCATCGCAGCCAGCCAGTCGGCTGGTCTGCGTGAAAACTTCGGTTCCATGACCAAGCCGTTTCATGCGGGCCGGGCCTCCGAAAGCGGCATTGTCGCGGCTGAATTTGCAGAATTGGGATGGACCGCCGCAGACGGCATTCTGGAAGCGCCGCGTGGCTTTTTCCAGGCCCACGGCGGCGGCTACGATCTGGAGGCCATTTCGGGCCGCCTCGGCGATCCGTGGACCTTTATTTCGCCGGGCGTTTCCATCAAGCCGCACCCGTCGGGGTCGCTCACCCATCCCGGTATGACCGAAATGCTGCGCCTCATCCGCGAACACGGGATAATCGCCGATCAGGTGGAGAGCGTTGCGGTCGGCACCAACCACAACATGCCCAATGCGCTGATCCATCATCAACCCACCGACGAGCTTCAGGCCAAGTTCAGCATGGAGTTTTGCATGGCGATCCTTCTGATCGAAGGCAAGGCGGGTCTTGGCGAGTTTGCCGACGAAGTGGTCAATCGCGCCGACGTTCAGGAAATGATTGCGCGCGTCGACTTCGGCGTGCATCCGGAGGCTGAGGCTGCCGGTTATGACAAGATGACGACCATCATCGACATTACCTTAAAAGACGGCCGCGAAATATCAGGCCGCGCCGATTTTGGGAAGGGAAGTCCGGCAAATCCGATGACCTATGACGAGGCAGCGGAAAAATTCCGCGGCTGCGCCGAATTCGCGCAGTGGCCACAGGCGAAAACCGCCAAAATCGTTGAAACCGTTCGCACGTTGGAGAGCTTACAAAACGTCCGCGAACTGACGGAGAATTGTTTATGAAGATTGCAAAAATCACGGCGAGCATTCATCAGTTCCCGGTTTATCTGCCGATGATCGACAAGCCCATGGAACAGCGCGTTCTGACCTTTTGCGAGGTCGAAACGGACGACGGGCTAACGGGGCATGGCGTAACCGGCGCGTTCCTTCCCTGGGCGCAGATTGCGGCCATCGAGCATGACATCTTTCCCACCATCAAGGGAATGGACCCGCGCGACACCGAAGCCATTCACAAGGCGGTCTGGTGGAAGGTCAATCCGCGCGCCTACACGGGCGTCGTGTCCAATGCTCTGTCGGCCATCGACATCGCGTGCTGGGATATTCACGGCAAGGCCACCGGGCGCACCGTGGCCCAATTGATGGGCGGCCACCGGAACTGGGCCTCCACCTACATCACGTTCGGTTATCCCTTCTTCGACATCGACCAGTTATGCGAATACGCAAAGAAATTTGTGGCCGAGGGGAATACGCGCCTGAAAATGGTGGTTGCCAACGACAAGGGCGGCTGGCGCGAGGACGCCCGGCGCATCCAGGCGGTGCGCGATGCCGTCGGCCCCGACGTCGACATCATGATCGACGCCAATTACCGTTTCTCGCCCATCGACGCCAAGATGCTGTGTCGGGCGGTCGAGGATTGTAACCTGACATGGTTCGAGGAACCGCTTTATCAGAACGACGCCCGGGCCCTGGCCGATTTGCGGCGCGGCACCAACATCCCGATTGCGGCGGGGCAGATGGAGGGGCATCGCTGGCGCATTCGCGAACTGGTGGAAAACCAGGCGATCGACGTTTTGCAGCCCAACTGCTGTTACAACGGCGGCTTCACCGAAACCCTGAAGGCCGCCCATCTGGCCCAGACCTATAACCTGCCCATCGCCAACGGCGGCGGCTGGCCCATCTTTAACATGCATACCATGGCCGGCGTCATGAACGGCTGGCTGGTGGAATTCCACTGGGGCATGTGGCAGGCCGGGCAAAAATTCTTCACCGGCGCACCTGCGCCCGAAAACGATATGGTGAAAATTCCCGACGCGCCGGGCCTCGGCTTCACGCCGAATTACGATGCCCTGGCCGACTGCCGTGTCACGTCGCCCGAAAAACTGATGGCCGCTGGTATGCAGACCAACGAAGCGGGGGGCATCACCAAGGTTTAGTCTCAGCGTCCACGCGTCTCAGGACCGAGAAACACAAAGTCCCGTCTACCGGTTGGTTGGCGGGATTTTGTTTGGAATGCGCATACACCGCGTTGGCAGGTCCGAAGAGAAAAATACCTTTCATCGATGTCGGCGTTCCCATACGATTGGCTCAGAATTGAAGATTAACTGGGAAATGTCGGTTCACGTATAGCGAGCCGGTTTGCCGAATGCTTTAGACGGGCATCGGCGTTCCGGAGGCAGCCGGGGGTACATGGCGAGCGGACGGATTCTCGGCGGCCTGGGTCGCCTGATTGCTGAGGCGGCGCGGGATCTCGCTCCGATCGCTCTGGTCATCGCCTTCTTTCAGGTGGTGGTGCTGCAACAGCCTTTCCCCAATCTCGGCGCGATTCTCACCGGAACTGCCTTTGTCGTGCTCGGCCTCGCGTTGTTCGTACGCGGACTGGAAATGGGATTGTTCCCCATTGGCGAGTCCATGGCAGAATCCTTTGCGCGCAAAGGCAGTCTATTCTGGCTGTTGGCCTTTTCCTTTGCCTTGGGGTTCGGGACGACCGTGGCCGAACCAGCCCTGATCGCGGTGGGCGGCGAAGCCGCCAAGGTGGCCGGAGCTGCCGGGTTTATTGCCGACACCGAAGAAGCTCGCGCCTCTTACGCGTCAAGCCTGCGCTACACGGTGGCCGGTTCGGTCGGCTTGGCCCTGACAATCGGCGTGTTTCGCATCCTCAAGGGCTGGCCGGTGCATTACCTGATCATCGGCGGTTATATCATGGTCATCGCCTTGACCCCCCTGGCGCCGCCCGAGATCATCGGCATCGCCTATGATTCCGGCGGGGTGACGACATCCACCATCACCGTGCCACTGGTGACGGCCCTGGGCGTTGGGCTGGCCAGCACCATCCGTGGCCGCAATCCAATGATCGACGGTTTCGGGCTGATCGCATTCGCCTCGTTGACGCCGATGATCTTCGTCTTGATCTTCGGCATGGTGGTCTAGATGGAACTGATTGTTCACATCGTCCGCACCGGAATATCAACAGTGATCGATGTGCTGCCCATCGCAGCCATTTTGTTCGGCTTCCAATTCCTGGTCATCCGCAAGAAGCTGCCCAATTTGAAAAAGGTACTTTTCGGTTTCGCTTATGTGCTGGCCGGGTTGACCCTGTTTCTGGTCGGGTTGGAAATGGCGCTGTTTCCCATCGGCGAAACCATGGCGTCACAATTGACCTCGCCTGCGTTCATCGGAGCCGTGGAAGGTGTGCCGCCCGTGCCAATGGATTACGTGTGGGTTTACGTGTTCGCCGCGACGATCGGCTTCGCCACCACCATCGCCGAACCGAGCCTGATTGCGGTGGCGCTTAAGGCCGAAAAAATATCGGGCGGTTCGCTGAAAGCTACGGGCCTGCGCATTGCCGTTGCCATTGGCGTGGCGGTCGGCGTGGCCCTGGGTGCCTGGCGCATTGTCACCGGTACGCCGCTGCCGGTTTACATCATGGTCGGCTACGCCGTCGTTATTGCACAGACAATGCTGTCGAGCCGTACCATCATTCCGCTGGCCTACGATTCAGGCGGCGTCACGACGTCTACCGTGACCGTGCCGGTGGTCGCCGCCCTTGGCCTGGGTCTGGCTTCGACCATTCCGGGCCGCAGCCCGTTGATTGACGGCTTTGGCCTGATTGCCTTTGCCAGCCTGTTTCCCATAATGTCGGTGCTCGCCTATGCGCTGATCACCGAACGGATCAAGAGAACCAAGCGGAGCGCCGCAGGGAGGGATATACCATGAGAATGAAGCTGATCATTGCCATGGTCGCCGACGAGAAGACCGAACCGGTGATCGAGGCAGCCCGCGCCGCGGGAGCCACAGGGGCGACGGTCATTACCGGCGCCCGGGGAGAAGGACTTGCGCCGCAGAAAACCTTCCTCGGGCTCGACCTTTCGATCCAGCGGGATTTGGTGCTGTTCCTGGTGCCCGAGCAACTGGCCCGCCATATCCTGGAAACAATCGGTCGGGCCGCAGGCGTCGACGAGGAAGAAGGTGCAGGCATCGCCCTGCAGATCGACATCGAGGATGTGGTGGGACTGGGATCGCAGTTACCAACCCTGAAGCAGGAAATCGAGGAAGAGATATGAGCGCGGTTTATACCAAAGTATCAGACGTGATGGTCCCCAAGGTCATTACCATCGACGGTATGGCGACCGTCAAGGAGGCCATCAACACCATGAAAAGCACCGGCGTCCGTTCGCTGGTCGTGGGGCGCCGCGACGAGTCCGACGAGTTCGGCCTGCTGGTAATCTCTGACATCGCCAAGAAGGTCATGGCCGTCGATCGTGCCCCGGAGCGTGTCAATGTTTACGAAATCATGTCGAAGCCCGTGCTGACCCTGCCCGCCGCCATGAATATCAAATATGCGGTGCGCCTACTGGTTCAGTTCGACCTGTCGCGGGCCTTGGTCGTCAATGACGCCCGCGAGCCGGTCGGCATCATCACCGTGCGCGATCTGGTTCTCGAACATTTTATTGCGGAAGGGACCTAGAGCACTTTCCGACCAAATGCATCAGAATGACCGCATTTGGTCAGAGAATGCTCTAGAGGAGCGGCCACCAACATAGATGTGTCCGTCGGAGACGCTAGCCCAGATCCGCGAAATCCTCTTCGTCCGGATACTGTTCGTGCAACGCCAGGATCTCGGGAACCAGTTCAAGGAACAACTCGACAAGCCTCGGATCGAAGTGTCTTCCGGCGCTTTCCCTGATCAAATCGACAGCCTCATCAACCGGCCACGCTTTCTTGTAGGGACGCTCGGAAAGCAAGGCATCGAATACGTCGCAAATGGCCGCAATGCGGCTTTCGATCGGGATATCCTCGCCCTTTTCCCCATTGGGATAGCCGGAACCATCCCACCTTTCGTGGTGACCAATGGCAATTTGCCGAGCCAGCGTCAGCAATTCCGACGGATGATCGCCAATGATGTCCGCACCAATGGTGGTGTGGGCCTTCATTGCCTCAAACTCTTCGGGGGCCAGCTTACCGGGTTTCAACAGGATACCGTCGCGAATGCCAATTTTTCCGACATCGTGCATGGCGGTGGCAAATAGAACCTTCTCGGCCTGGGTCTCATCCAGCCCCGCCGCTCGCGCCAGCATTTGGCAGCTTTTGCTCATGCGAATAACATGGGTGCCGGTTTCGTTATCACGGTATTCACCGGCCCGACCGAGACGCTGGACGATTTTCAACTGGGTTTAGCGAACTTCCTGTGTGCGTTCGCGCACCTTCTGCTCGAACTCGTCGGCCCGTATTCTCTGGCCTTTGTAGAACAGCCTGCTTTTCAACATATTGTTGATCCGCAGCAGCACTTCCCATTGCTTGAACGGTTTTGTCAGGAAGTCATTGGCGCCGGCTGTCAACGCCTCGACCCGCGTCGCATCGTCGGTTTGCGCCGTTAACACGAGGATCGGCACGAAATTCTGTTTCACCCTATCCGCAAGAGCCTCCATGACCTCAATGCCCGTCAGGTGCGGCATGCGGATGTCAAGCAAGATAAGATCAAAATGGTTCTCATCGTGAAGGGGAACAACATCGCGAGGATCGGTTGTGGTGTGAACGCTGGTGTATCCCTCTTCTGCCAGCATCTGCTCCAGTAGCATTACGTTGACCGGCTCGTCATCAACGATCAGGATTTTTGATCCAAGCATCTCGGTTTCCCCGAAACTCATTTTTTTCTCCCATGGGATTGCGTAAGACGGCAAACCAATGCCGAATATCAACCGTAATCGTCAGGAAATCCTTGAAGGGCGCCGTGACGTACGGGATTGGCGCTCGGATCAATGGTGGGGATGCACTTCGCCACGACCTTGCTCCTTGCGCGGCTTTTATTTCCCCGTTTCCATCGGAAACTGTTCCACATACGCGTCATAACAGTTGTTTCGGGGCTGTTGCAATAAGGTTCGGCCTCACAAACCCGTTACACCGCGTCATCAGGTGGAATCCTGTTTGGCGATCCTGCGTTCCCAGTAGGCAACCGCGGCAGCGCTGCCCAAAATCATGGCGCCGCCTGCCCAGCTGAATGGATCAGGCGCATCGCCGAATATGAAAAAGCCAAGACCCGTCACCCAGATCAAACGGCAGAAATCCACCGGCATCACCACATGGACCGGCGCTTTCTTGAGGGCCTGGGCAAGAAACAGGCGTCCTGTCGCACTGGAAACGCCGATAAAAACCAGCCACAGAAACGTCTCGCCATCGGGCCATTGCCATACGAACAGGGCTGGAATCAGGGACATGGGAACCATCAGCAACAGCATGTAGGCGGTGATGGTGAGGCTCGATTCGGTGCGGCTCAGCGACTTGGTGACCACCAGAACACCGGAAAAGAACATGGCCGCAAAAAGGGCAACCAGTCCGCCCGTATCCATTTCTGCGAAACCGGGCCGAAGGACGACGAGGATTCCCGTAAAACCGATCAGCAGCGCCAGCCATCGAACGCCGTTTATGCGTTCGCCGAACATGGGAACCGCAAGGGCAATGGCAAAGACGGGCCCCGTGAATGCCAGCGCCGTGACCAGCGCCAGCGGCGCAACTCCCAGCGCATAGAAGTAGGCGAGCATGGAAATGACATGGAATACGGCGCGAACGCCATGCATTGCGAGGCGCCCGGTGCGCAACAGCGCCATGCCCGACCGGGCAAAGGACGGCAACACCACCAGCATACCGAACAGGCTGGCAAAAAAGGCAATTTCAAACGGATGCAGCCGGTCTGAAACGTGGCGCACCGCCGCATGCATGCTGGCCATCCACATGGTCGAGAACAGCATCCACAGAATTCCATGCATGGAAACGGCCGCCTTGTTTATTTTTGACGCTCGCGAATGGCCTTGATAACAGCACAACAATCCAGATCGCCATCACCATCGGCGATCAGGTCTTCCAGAATGTCGTGGTGAAGCTTTGCCAACGGCAATTCCAGGCCTGCCTTTTCTGCGTTGTCCAGAATAATCCGCAGATCCTTGTTGTGTTGGGAAACCCGCGCTTGCGGGGCAAAATCACCCCTCAGCATTTTTTCGCCCTTGACGTCCATGGCCACCGAATAGGCGGGCGATTGTTTCAGCAACGACAGGAACGACGGCAAATCCAGACCAAGTTTTTCCGCAAACACCAACCCTTCCGCCAACACCAGGCGGTTCAGTCCGAGAATAAGGTTGCTGGCGAGCTTCGCCTTCGATCCGCTGCCCGGCGGGCCCACATGGATCATGTTATCGGACACGGCCTCCAGAAGATCGCGGCACGCCTGAAAGACGCCATCATGGCCGCCGACCATGAACAGCGCATCGCGATCACGAATTTGCTGGCTGGAGCCGCTGATGGTGGCGTCCAGATAACCGATGCCCCGACCCGCCAACCGGTCGGCCAGGGCAATGGTTTCATCGGGCGCGCCCGTCGTGGTGTCCATAACGAAGCGTGGCGGATCGGTCACGCCAAGCAATCCACCGTCGGCCTCGACAACCGCGCAAACGGTTTTGGTCGTCAGCAGGGACAGGAACACGCGCTTGGTTCTGTCGGCCACTTCGGCCACGCCGGAAACGGGCGTTCCCCCGGCTCGTGCCAGGGCGTCGCACCGGACCGGATCGATGTCATAGCCAACAACGCCGAAACCGCGCGCAAGCAAATGCTCGGCGATGGCGGTGCCAACCAGGCCGATACCGATCAGGCCGATGTCTTCCCTGCCGCTCGTTCCCGGAATGCCGTCCTCCTAACCCTTGAAGCGGGCCGCCAGCGACGCCGCCGTCGATTTCAACAAGCCCAGATCAACGCCAACGGCCACGAAAGTGTATCCCCACTCTATATAGCGCTGGGCGTGTTCTTCAATGGGCGTCAGAATGCCGGCGGCCTTGCCGTGAGCCCGCGCCACCTCGACCACATGCTTGATGCCCTTTTGCACGTCCGGATGGCCGGGATCCAGCATGTGCCCAAGGCTGGCAGCGAAATCCTGCGGCCCCAGGAACACACCATCCACGCCATCGACGGAGCAGATTTTTTCCAACTCGTCCAGGGTCTCCTGTGTTTCCACCTGAATGGTCAGTCCGATGTTTTGGTTGGCGGTATCGTGGTAGCCCTTCACATTGCCAAAATCGTTGGCCCGCGAAAAGGTCGATACGCCGCGAATTCCCACCGGCGGATAGCGGGTTGCGGCAACGGCGGCCAGAGCTTCTTCTTCCGACTGAACCATGGGAATGAGGAAGTTGGCGAAGCCGCAATCCATCAGGCGCTTGATCATCACGAAATCGTTCCACGGCGGACGCACGACACAGCTGGTTTGCCCGCCCTTCATAACCTGCGACTGAACAACCAGGGACTCCAGGTCATTGGTCGAATGTTCGGAATCGAGAAGCAGCCAGTCGAAACCCGCCCCGTCCAGCACCTCGGTCACCACGCCGCTGGCGGCCATGACCCAAAACCCGATCATTTTTTGATTTTGCAGAAGGCCCCGTCGGAAGGGGTTTGTTACCATCGCCAATTCATTCTTTTTATTCATCAGACGTTCCTTTCGTTTTTTTGTTCTATGCTTGTTTAATCAGAAGTTGTGCCGATCCGGCGCTTGATCCAAACTTGCCCCGCAAAATCCAATAAAAGGAGCAGGCAGGTGTTCAGCGAAAGCGCAATTGCGGGGCGAAAAGTATTGGTGACGGGTGGGGCGTCGGGCATCGGCCTCGCCTGTGTCCGCCTGCTTGCCGCCAAGGGCGCACGGGTTGCAATTAATCATTTGCCCAACGACTCCCAGGCCGAAATGACGGTTACCAGACTTGCCGATACCGGCGCCGACGTTTTTTCGTGTCCGGCCGATGTGGGCGATGTGGCGGTCGAGGCGGCCGTAACCGACGCTATAGACCGTTTGGACGGCCTGGATTGGCTGATCAACAACGCAGGCGTCGGACTGGTTCGCGAACCCATCCCCTTTGCCGATCTTGACGCGCTGAGCGAAGAATTCTGGGGGACCATACTTTCGGTCAATCTGCTGGGCGCTTTTCGCTGCGCCCGCGCCGCCGCGCCTGCTTTGCGGGAGGCCGGGGGCGCCATCGTCAATGTCTCGTCGGCGTCGGCCGAAGGCAAACGCGGCACCAGCATCCCGTATTCCGTTAGCAAAGGCGGCCTGGTTACCTTGACGCGAAGCCTTGCAAAAGCTTTGGCCCCGCAAGTGCGCGTCAACGCCGTCGCGCCGGGCTTTATCGAGACCCCCATGACGGAGCAACGCGACGCACAATACCGCGATAGCGTCGCGCAGGATTGCCTGCTGAAACGTGTGGGCACCGCCAACGAAGTTGCCGAAACCATTGTGTTTCTGTGTTCGGCGGGCGGGTTCATGACGGGCGAGGTTATAACCATCGACGGTGGTCGCAGTTTCTAAACACTGATGCCACGCCGTTGGCGGCGATCCAGCATCTTTTCGGGATCAGGGATCGGGCTCGCGCCTAGCAAATCGATTGTGTAGCGTTCCTGCGGGTTGGTGAAGATTTCCACGACCGTGCCTTGTTCGACGATCTTTCCCGACTTCATCACGATCACACGGTCGGCCAGTTCCTGGACCACCGGCAGGTCATGGGCGATGAACAGGTAGGACAGGCCGAACGCATCACGAAGGTCGGCCAAAAGTTCAATGATCTGCGCCTGGATGGAGACATCAAGCGCCGACACGGCTTCGTCGCAGATGATGATTTCGGGTTCAAGGGCCAGGGCGCGCGCAACCGCAATGCGCTGGCGTTGCCCACCCGAGAACTGGTGCGGATAGCGTTCGGCATGATCGGCCACCATACCAACGCTTTCCAGCAATTCGACGACACGTTCCCGGTAGCGATTTTTCGGCATGACGTCGCGATGAATTAGCCACGGTTCCGAAATAATGTCGAATACGCTCATGGTCGGATTCAGGGACGCGAACGGATCCTGGAAAACGGCCTGGAACCTTCGGCGAAGACGCAGCAATTCGTCACCGGCGAGGCTGAATATGTCCTTACCATCAAGGGTGGCCGTGCCACGCGTCGGTTCGGTCAGGCGCAGTAGCATATTGGCGACGGTTGTCTTTCCAGAACCCGATTCGCCAACGATGCCCAGGGTCTCACCGGCATACAAATCGAAGCTGACGCCATCGCAGGCCTTGACGGTCTGACCCGTCGAGGTGCCAAACATGCCGCCGGTGATTCCATAGTGTTTGGCCAGATCGCGGACTTCGAGGATCGCCTTCGGCGCATCACCTTCCGGCAATGGCAGCACTTCGCGGAATTCTCCGCGCCCTGGGATAGCCGCCATCAGGCGTTTCGTATAGGGATGGGTCGGATTTGCGAAAACTTGGCGAACCGGACCTTGCTCGACAATCTCGCCTGCATTCATGACGACCATGCGATCAGCGATTTCGGCCACCACACCGAGATCGTGCGTAATCAGGATCAGGCCCATGTTGCGTTCGTTGCGCAGATCGATCAGCAGATCGAGAATTTGCGCCTGAACGGTCACGTCGAGCGCCGTCGTCGGTTCGTCGGCGATCAGGATGGCGGGCTCCAGAGCCAGCGCCATGGCAATCATGATGCGCTGTCGCTGGCCGCCCGAGAACTGATGGGGGTAGTCGCCCGCCCGGCGTTCCGGATCGGGCATACCGACCCTGTCCAACAGGTCGATGGAACGCGCCATGGCGTCTTTGGCGTTGAAACCGCGATGGACGCGGAAGCACTCGGCAATCTGCCAGCCGATTGTGTAAACGGGGTTCAGGTGGGCCAGCGTGTCCTGAAAAATCATGGCGATTTTTTCGCCCATGAGATCGCGGCGTTTTGACGGCGACAATTTGAGAAGGTTCTCGCCGTCCAGATAGGCCTCGCCGCCACGCACAAAACCCGGAGGGCTATCGAGAATTCCCATGACGGCAGACGCGCTAACGCTTTTGCCCGATCCGCTTTCCCCCAGAATGGCCAAGGTTTCGCCACAGTACAAATCGAAGCTGATGCCTTTTACGGCGTCGAACTCTCCGGCAGCCGTGTGAAACCCAACGGCCAGATTGCGGACTTCGAGGATGGGTGCCTTTTGATCTGTCATACCCATCTCCCTAGACTTCCAGCCGCCAGCGCTGCACCGGATCAAGGGCAATGCGTACCCAGTTCGACAACAAATTAAGCGACAACGCCGTCATCATAATTGCCAAACCGGGGAAGAAAGACAGCCACCAAGCCGTTTGCAGGTAGTTCTTGCCCTGCGAAACCATCAGGCCCCAGGTGATATCGGGCGGCTGGATGCCGATGCCTAAGAAGCTAAGGGCCGATTCCACCAGCATAACGAACGCGAAATCCAGCGCCGCGATGGTGGTCAGGGTTGGCAGAACAATGGGCGCGATATGGCGCCCAACGATGCGCCAGTGACTGGCCCCCATGACCCGGGCGGCGGAAACGAACAGGCGTTCGCGAATTTCCAGCACTTCGGCCCGCGCAGTACGTATGTAAATGGGCATCCGCGTGATGCCCAGCACGATAATCAGGTTTTCAACCCTGGGCTCCAGCATGTAGAGCACGATCATGGCAATCAGCAACGACGGAAAGCTCATGATCATGTCGGCCAGACGCAAAACCACATTGCCAAACCAACCGCCGATAAACCCGGCCAGCAAGCCAAACGTGCCGCCGATGATCATTGCCGCAACGACGGCCGAGGTGGCGACGGCCATGGTGTTCTGTCCGGCCACCATGATGCGCGCCAGAATGCTGCGCCCCAGCGCGTCGGCGCCAAGAAAGAACAGCCAGCCCTTATCAAGGGTGAAGGGTTCCATGTTGCGCGCACGCAAATTCATCTTGGTCGCCACATCGCCGAAAAGCATCGGACCGAAGACGGCAAACAGAACAATCAGCAGGACGAACATCGCGCCCATAAAAGCGAACTTGTCGTTCCACAACAGCGACAGAAGACGCAGCCCCCGACTGGGCGGCGGCGGAATGAACGCGGCGGGTTCGGTGGGTGTCGTCATATCAGTTGTGCCGAATTCTGGGATCGAGGAACGCATAAGCGACGTCGATCGCAATGTTGACCGTGAAAATGGCAATGGCGGTCACCAGGATCGAGGTCTGGAGAACCGCGAAATCCCGATTGAAGATGCTGTCGATCATCAGCTTGCCAACCCCCGGCCAGCCGAAGATCGTCTCGACGATCACGGCGCCGTTGAGGATGCCTGCCGCCTGATCGCCAGCCACGGTAATGACCGGCAGCATGGCGTTGCGCAGGGCATGAACAAAGATGACCGAGCGTTCCTTAACGCCCTTGGCCCTTGCCGTCTTGACGAATGCCGAACTGAAAACGCTAAGCATTGATCCACGGGCCACCTGGACCAGCAGCCCGAAGGGCCGGATCAGCAGAACCGTCACGGGCATGATCCAATAAACGATATTCCCCTCGTAACCCGATGTCGGAAGCCATCCAAGGGTCAGGGAGAATAAGATAATGCCGGTGATCGCCACCCAGAAATCGGGTGCGCTCGCCCCTAAAAGGGCGGCGATGGTTCCTATCCGATCAAAGGCGCCACCGGGCCGATAGGCCGCCAGTGCGCCCACCACAACAGATCCGATCAGGGCGATGGGAACGACGACTGCGGCCAGGGAAAGTGTCACCCAGAAGGCTTCGAGCACCACATCGATGGACGGCCGCGCCTTCATCAGCGAATCGCCCAAATCACCTTGCGATAATTGAACGAGATAGCGTCCGAACTGCACATAGATCGGGTCATTAAAGCCGTGTTTTTCGGTGAATTCCGCCCGGGCCTCGAGGGTCGCGTCCAACGGCAGGTACAAATTGGTGGGATCGCCAGTCAACCTTGCCAGAAAGAAGACGAGGACCAGCAAACCCGCGAGGGAAATAAAACTGTGAAAGGCCCTTCGGACGAGATAGGTACCCATGGTTCCCCGAGCACGCGTGAAGAAAAACATTGCCCGGCCGACCGCGAGAGTCGGCCGGGCTTAGTCTTTGTCGTTTCTTAGTTGAACTTGACTTCAGCGATATGAACTTCACTGTTGGTCGAGATCGACGGCGTGAAATTCAGGCGCGGGTTCACGCGCGAGTAGCCGATCATGTGGAACATCTGCACGTCGACAGCAAGCTCGTGTATCCGGGCGAACACGTCCTGCCACGCTTTGGAGCGTGCGGGACCGGCGGCGGTCGCACTGGCTTTGGCGATACCGTCATCCACTTGCTTGTCGCATGTGGTCGACTGCGGGCCGTCACAGGCGTACTTGAAGAACACCGAGAAGACCGGGTCGCCGTTGTTGTTGTCGTGCTGACCCTGTTGCAGGACCGGACCACGATCTTCTGCGAAGGGCTTGGTGAAGATGTCAACCCACTGGCTGACCTCAACCATCTTCAGCTTCACGTTGAAGCCGACCTCGGAAAGCATGGCATGCATGGCTTCCATGGCCTCGGTGGCGTTCGGATAGATGCCGAGACGGCCAAGCATGACGATTTCGGTGTCGACCTTTACGCCGGCGGCCTTGGCTTCGGCAAGAAGCTTCTTGGCCATTGCCGGATCATACGGCCACACTTTGAGTGCGGGATTGTGACCGGGGATGCTGGGCACGACGATGTTGGTCATGTTCACGACATCTTCGCTGAAGATGCTGCCGATCAGCGCACTGCGATCGATGGCATAATTCATGGCCTTGCGGACCCGAATGTCGTCCAGCGGCGCGCGGCTCGTATCGATACGAAGGCGCGTGGTTTCGGAGTTGAAGTACCCGAAGTCCATTTTCTTGTCGGTGGCGTCCTGCAACGCGATGTTGGGCGCGATGTCGGCTTCGCCGGCCTTGACCATGGCGGCGCGGACGGCTGATTCCTTACGGAAGATGTAACGCGCACCTACGGCCTCGGGCTGCGCGCCCCAGTAACCGTCAAAACGCGCGGTGAGCACTTCCTGGCCCGGAACCCATTTGATGAACTTGTACGGGCCGGTGCCGACCGGTTGGCGGTCGCCCTTCAGCGGCTGCATGTTGGGGCCGGTGATGGTCATGGTGCCAAGCATGGTCGGCAGGATCGGCTGCGTCTTCTCGGTCGAAATATCAATGGTGTAATCGTCCACCACCTTGACCGACATTTTGACGTTGCCGAACATTTTCAGGCGGATTTCACAATCCGATTTCGGATTGAGCGTACGTTCGATGGCCTTCTTGGCGCTGGCTGCGTTGAAATCCGCGCCATCATGGAACTTGACGCCCTTGCGCAGGGAAATGCGCCAGGTCAGATCGTTCATCTGCTTCCACCCGATCGCCAGTTTCGGCGAAATTTTCGCCGTCTTGGGATCGATGAAGGTCAGGGTTTCGGTGATGTTCTGCTTGACGATACGCCCAACGTTCGAGCGGGTCGCTTCGCAAGGATCAATAACGTCCGGTTCTTCGGAAAGAACGACGGTAACGATTTTACCCGCCGCTTCGGCTCCGCCGGAAACCATCAAAGCAAAGGCACTTGCAGCAATCGGCAAGCCCAATAGAGCTCTTGTCCATTTCATCGTAAGATTCTCCCTGTTGATGTTCGCCTGTAATGACTATTCCTTCATTAACCATAAACGTCGTCTCGGCACCGCAATAATAACAACCTGTCGCAATGCGATCAATTGCCTTTCTGGTTGTTTATGGTCACGTTATCGCCGTGGCCGGAGGCAATCCTATCTCGGACAGGGCCTGTACCGCCCTTGAAATTTCCTCCGCTGTCTCCAGCAGTCTGGCGGCACTCAGCATCTCGAAGGCCTCCATATCCATGCGCTCGGACGCAATCGTGGCACTCATGGCGGCAATTGCATTGCCATGGGCATCAATAACCGGAGCGGCCAGACTGCGTAAACCGAAAGCATTCTGTTGGTCGGAAATGGCATATCCGCGGACCGCCGTCTCCTCCACGATATCAAGAATTCCGGTAAGGTCGGTGACTGTTCTTTCGGAGAGCTTTACCCTCTCGGCCGCGCCCAGAAGAGATATTCGCTTTTCGCGCGGAAGATAGGACAACAGCGCGAACCCAACGGCGGTGCCATACACCGGTATACGACTGCCAATCCGGCGAACCAGGCCAAGGCGGGTCAAATTTTCCTCGACCCGATCGATATAGACAACCTCCGCCCCATCCAGCACCGCCAGAGATGCAGCGTCGCAATAGGTGGGAACCAGATCGCGTAATTTAGGATTGGCAATGGCTCTGATATCCAGACCCGCAAGCGCATTCAAACCCAGATCCATGCATTTCAGCGCAAGTCTGTAAGTTTTCTCCCCACGCCCGCGTCCCAGATAGCCAAGATGCTCAAGAGTCGCAACCATGCGATAGGCGACGCCCCGGTCAAACCCTGCTGCACGGGCAACTTCCGCTACCGTGCGGTCGGTGCCAATGTCCTTAAAGCTCTCGAGGATGCGAAACGCCTTGACGACAGAGCGAACAATATCGCGCTCGCTACCTTTTCTTTTGTCCGGCTTGACCATAAGAAACCGTCCCGTCGTTCAGGCCGTAAATGACGGCCCCCGCATCCGAATTGAATATCCGTACGCTCGCACTCAAACCATCGGTATTCTCGCAAATTATTGATCGCAATGCGAATATTCTTTTGTAATACATGTATTTTGTCGGGATATATGCATCAAACGGCGCCCGGAAAAGACAGGTTACCGTTAAATTCCGGAAAGGTTTGACAGACCGTCACCACGCCGTTCGTCCCGGACCAGAAGGATAACCGCCAGAAAAATCACGGCGGCTCCCACCCAGGTCCAAACCTCCGGCACTTCGGCAAAGGCCAGAAAGCCGATCATTGCGATGATGGGCAGGCGTAAAAAGTCAAACGGCATGAGGGTGGACGCATCGCCGAATCGAAGCGCCTTCGAAAAGCAAAGCGGTCCGATTCCCCCCAGCAATCCTTGCAAGACCAGCCAGCCCAGTGAGCTCCACGATGGCCAGACCCATACGGGGATTGAGGCCACAAGCGCCATGGGCGTCAGAAGAAGAACATTCCAGTAGACGATCGTTTGGCTTTTTTCCTCCTTAGAGAGGTATTTGACGGCAAGCCCGATACCGGCAATGCATAACGCCGCCCCGACCGCCAGCACAGCGCCCACACCCATGGTGTCGCCACCGGGACGTATAATAATAAGGACGCCCACAAACCCCAGAGCGGTGGCGGCCAGCCGAAGCGCCCTCATTTTTTCGCCCAGGAACATCCACGCGCCCAACGTGGCAAACAGCGGCATCGAAAACATCACAGCCGTCAGATCGGCCAAAGCCATCACCGATACGGCATAGAAGAAGGCGCCAAGGGCTGCCAGTTTTCCGATGGCGCGGCCCAGATGCACCAACGGGTGCTTGGTGGCGAATTGGGCGATCCCGCCCCGCCATATCCACGGCGCCATAAAGATCAGGCTGAACAGAGTGCGAAAAAAAACAATTTCCAGCGGGTGCAGGTCGGCAACCAATAGCCTGGCGATAACCGTGTCGAACGCCATCAACGCGCTGACGCAGAACATCAGCAACGCGCCAACCACAATCGACGGCATCTTGGCTTTTTCCATAGTCCGCCGCTTTTCCACCCGCTCGCGCCCGAATCAAATCGACTGGCGCACTAGGCTCATCAAATCTGCTAAGGTTGCACCAAGTCAATGGCGTTGCATCGCCTACGCGAATTCTTGGTGAAACGGGAGAACAAACATGCCTGCGGGTATCGTAGCCATCGTAAGCCCCGGTGACATGGGGCACAATGTAGGCAAGGCCCTGAAAAACGAGGGGCTGCGCGCCATCACCTGCCTTGCCGGGCGCAGCGAACGCACACGAACGCTTTCCGAAAAAGCCGGTTTCGAGGATTTCGCGTCACTTGAGGAAATGATCGGGGCCGCCGACATAATTGTGTCGATCATGCCTCCGTCGAACGCCATCGACGCGGCAGGGGTTATTGCGACGGCAATGAAATCGGCGGGAAAAGCGCCTCCCTACGCCGATTGCAACGCAACGTCACCACAAACCACCCGGCGCATCGGCGACGTCATTTCGGCGGCGGGTGCGCCCTATATTGACGGTGGCATCGTCGGCCCCGGCCCAGGAACGACGCCAAACCCGACGCGTTTCTACGTCAGCGGCGCGGACGCCAAAGCAATGTCGATCCTTCAGGGACCACACTTAAGGGTCGTTGACCTTGGCCCGGAAATCGGACGCGCATCGGCCATCAAGATGTGCTTTGCGGCAATTACCAAAGGAACGTGGACGCTGTACACGGCTGCGCTTCTGGCCGCCGAATCGTTTGGAATTACCGACGATCTTCATGCCGAACTTTCGGCCAGTCGGCCAAAGGATTTCGCCGATATGGAACGCATGGTTCCGCGGTTGCCGCTGGACGCCGAACGCTGGATTGGCGAGATGAACGAAATCGCCGAGACCTTTTCCGGGGCCGGGGTCACACCCGATTTCCACGCAGGCGCCGCAGCAGTCTTCGAACTTCTAGCCCAAACGCCCATTGCCAAGGAAACCCGCGAAACGGTGGACAAGACACGAACCCTAAAACAGGCCGTGGAAATTTTCGCCTCAACCCTGCGAAGCGACCAATAATGAACGATAGAGAACCTCTAACTTATTGATTCCGCAGCCTGTTTCTTCAGTAGGTCGGTGAGCGTTTGGGTGATTTTCGGGCGCGAGCGCGAACGCGGAAAAACCAGGCCATAGTCAAACCGTAGGGCCGGTTCAAACGGGATTGCCGCCAGCTTTCCACGAAGGGCGGTGGCGACAAAGGGGTGGACCAGCGAGACACCCGCCCCGTCGGCAACAAGATGACAAACCATAACGGACGTCTGCGCTTCGACCGAAAGAATTCGCTGCACGCCCAATCCCCGAAACAGATTATCGACCCGATTGCGCAGGCTGGTACCCGCATCGACCGACACGAAGGGTTCGCCCGACAGGTCCTGCGCCATGACCTTGGCTCTTTTGGCAAGGCGATGACCCGATGGCGTGATGCACACGCCATTCACCGAAAACAGGTGTTCCACATGGACATCTTCCTGCTCAATAGGAAGGGTCACAAGGCCGATATCAAACTGGCCGCCGGCCACGCGCTTCTGAATTTGATCGCGCTGCCCCACCACATCAACCGACACCCGAACCTTGGGATGGGCTTCGGAAAACGCCGCGACCGCTGGTGAAAGAAGCCCATACGAAAGTGCGGGCATGGAAACCACCCGCACCGATCCCGCCTGTTGGGAGCGAATATCGTCGGCGGTGGCGTTCATGCGGTCCATACCGGCCAGCACCGTCTCGGCCTCATGGAAGAAAAGCTCACCGTCGCTGGTCAGCACCAATCGCCCGTGGCGGCGGTCGAAAAGCTTGAAATCCAGTTCGCGCTCCAGTTCCGTGATCAGACGACTGATTGCCGATTGGGTCAGGTGCAACATCTCGGCCGCGTGGGTGGTCGTCCCGGTGGCAATAACCGCGCGTATGGCTTCCAGCTGGCGTAGCTTCACGTTTTTTGGCCCCTTTCTAAGCTATGAGATTATATCATCCACCAACAATAATTTCTCATTTTTTTTCATAGATCGTAACCGCTATTCTCCACCGCGAAATCTGGAAGAGTCACTTGCGGGTCGGAAAATGGCCAGAATTGATCGGGTCGAAATCACTGAGTTCAGGCACGAGGTTGAAAACCTTGGCCTCGACAGCTCTGGTTTCGCCCGTGTCTATGAACCCGGCGCCAAGGCGAGCCTGCACAATTACGCCATCGCAATTTCGGCGGACGATGGATCGCGCGGCGAATACTGCGCGATGATGTGCGTCAAGCAAGTCCATCTAGCGCAGGTTCTCAGGCTGGCTCCCGCGTTGATCGGCCGCGATCCCGACTGCCGCGAACGGATTTATGACGATTTCAAACATGCCTTGCAGGCGGTGGCGTTTGTCGGCGTCGGCCCCATTGACATCTGCCTGTGGGATATGGCCGGAAAGCGCGCGAACACTTCGGTTTCGCGTCTTCTGGGACGCTACCGGGATCGCCTGCGACCCTACGTCAGCGCCATGCGGAACGACCGCAACGGCGGCTTGTCTTCCGCCGAAGCCCTTGTCGATTTCGCGCAGGATTGTGAATCACGCGGCTATCGCGCCTTCAAGTTTCGCGGCTGGAGCGAGGGCGACCCCAAGGAAACTGCGGCCTGTGTGGATGCATTGGCCAAACGTTTCAACGGCGATATGTCGCTGATGATCGATCCGGGCGGCGATCTCAAAACATTTGCCGACGCGCTTTACGTGGGCCGGGCCTGTGATGAAGCCGGGTTCTTCTGGTACGAGGATCCGTTCCGCGACACCGGCACCGCGCAACTGGCGCACCGCAAATTGCGCCAATTCATCAAGACCCCGCTTTTGATTTCCGAACATGTCCGGGGCCTTGAACAAAAGGCGTCATGGATTACGGCGGAAGCCACCGATTTCGTGCGTGCCGATCCCGAACTGGATATGGGGATTACCGGCTGCATGAAAATCGCCCATCTGGCCGAGGCGTTTGGCCTTGATGTGGAGATCCACGGCTGCGGTCCCGCCCATCGGGCCTGCATGTCGGCTATCCGCAACACGAATTTCTACGAACTCGGTCTGATTGGCCCGCAGGTGGGGAACTTCCTGTCACCCCCCGTATTCGCCTGCGGTTACTCGGACCAACTGAACGCCATCGGGAACGATGGTTTTGTGCCGGTTCCCGACGGGGCCGGACTGGGCGTCGAATATGATTGGGACTCTATCAAAAAGAACGCGGTCAACGCGTACGAATTCAATTAGGACGGCGTGAACTAGCTGGACATCCCCTGCCGGGGGTGTTCTAGATTTAACCACTAAGGGAGACCAAAGATGAAAACATCTATCAAGCGTCTTTTAGTTACCAGCGTTGCAGCAGCCGGTTTGGCGGTTGTGACGACGGCGGCGATGGCCGGTTATCCTGAAAAACCGATCCGTATCATCATTCCGTTCCCGCCGGGCGGCACCACCGATACGGTTTTCCGCACCGTGCAGCCGTATTTCCAAAAAGCCATTGGCCAGACGGTCGTTATCGTCAACACCAAGGGCGGCGGCGGTTCTGTCGGAACGATTGAAGCCATCCGGGCCAAGCCCGACGGCTACACCATCGGCACCTTGCAGACCAACACCATGGTTGCCCAGGAAGTCGGTCTCGGCAAGTACGCCGATGACGAATACGTCCCCACGGTTTCCATCGGCGATATGCCTTTGGCCGTGACGGTTAATGGCGATGGCAAAATCGCCGATCTCAAGGCTTACAAAGCTTTGGCCGAAAAGAACCCCGGCAAAGTCGGTGTTGCCATGGGCGTGGGCACGTTGGCACATTTCGTTGCCAAGATGATGGAAAACAGCCTCGGCACTCCGCTTAAGCTCGTGAATGCCGGTGGCGGCGCCAAAAAGAAGGCTGCGGTTCTGGGCGGTCACGTCGAAGCCATGATCGATCCGCCTCCGGGCGCCATGGGCGCGCATAAGGCCGGTCAGTTGAAGATGATCGCGGTTTTCGACACCAAGCGTCTCGCCGCTCTTCCCGACGTGCCGACGGCGCGTGAACAGGGCGTTGATCTGTTGGCCTATCAGACCAAGGGCTTCTTCGTACCCAAGGGTACGCCTGACAGCGTGAAAAAGGTCATTGCCGATGCCATGTGCTCGCTTAATGACAACACGGAAATGCAGGAAAAACTGGCCAAGCTCGCGGTCGTGTGGAGCTGCAAGTCCGGCGATGCCTATATGAAATACATCGACGGCATCCGCCAAGACGTGAAAAAAGTAGCCAAGCAGATGGGCTACTAATAAATCACCGAGACCTCCCGCCCGCCGGTTTGCATAAATCGGCGGGCGGATTCATTACGGAAAGATGCGTGATGCCTCAAGACCGAAAATTCGGCATTCTGATCCTTGCGATTTGCGTGCCGCTATTTATAGAGACCTTGTACTTTCCCACGCGCATGTACGTGCCGCTGGGTGTGGCATTCTGGCCCAGGTTGCTGTTGGGCTGCCTCGCCGTTTGCGGGTTATTTCTTATTATCCGCGGCAGTCTCGATAAAGGACCGTTTGACCGGTTGAACCCGAAGGCTTTTATCGCGGTCGGCATCGCGATGGTCTATGTCATTTTGCTCGACGCCATCGGTTACCTACTGTTGACGCCGGTATTCCTTTTTGTCGGCAGCTGCATTTTGGCGGGCAAGATCGACCGCAAGCAAATCATCACAGGGACCATCGTTGCTGTCCTTGGCACCGGCATTACCTATTTTGTTTTCCACGACGGGCTGTACGTGCAACTGCCCGAAGGGCTTCTCTACTAGAAACCAGGCTTGAGGATACGTAAGACATGAGTTTCGATATCGGCGTCGTTCTTGAGGGCCTGAACCTGGTGTTGCAACCCTGGACCCTGGTCATGATCGTGCTGGGCGTGCTCGGCGGCATTATGATCGGCGTGATCCCAGGTCTGACCGCCACTATGGCGGTGGCGCTGTTGATCCCGTTTACCTTCAACATGCCCGCAGAAGTCGCTATGGCCCTATTGGTCGTGGTCTATGTGGGTGGCATTTCGGGAGGCTGCATGACGGCCATCCTGATCCGCATGCCGGGAACTCCCGCGTCGGTCGCCACATTGCTGGATGGCTTTCCTATGACCCAGCAAGGCAAGGGCGGAACGGCTATTGGCAACGCTGTGGTCGCATCGTTCTTCGGAACCGTTATCAGCGGAATCTTTCTGGTGATCATGGCTCCGTTTTTGGCCGAATTCGCGCTCAAATTCTTTTATGCGGAATACGCGTCGGTTTGTATTTTCGCGCTGTGCGCCGTGGTTTCCATTACCGGATCGACCCTGACCCGTGGCGCCGTCACCGCCTTGTTTGGCCTGTTGGCTGCGACGTTTGGAATATCGGAAGTCGACGGATTGGTCCGGTTTGATCTGGGAACCGAAAAGCTGCTCGGTGGTTTCGGCCTGATGCCGGTATTGATCGGATTGTTTGCGGTTTCGCAAATGATGCAGGAAGCGGCCAAGGGGATTACCACCACGAAAGCCGATATCAGCGCGCTGGGACGCGTACTCCCAACCTTCGCGAACATCCGCGCCAACATCGTCAATTATCTCCGGTCCGGCATCATCGGTACCTTTATCGGAATTCTTCCGGCAGTTGGCGGCGCACCGGCTGCGTTAATTTCCTACTCGCAGGCCAAGAGCGCATCGAAAACGCCCGAGAAGTTCGGCAAGGGAATCGTGGACGGTGTGATTGCCGCCGAGACCGCCAACAACGCGACCATCGGCGGCGCGCTGATTATTGCGCTGACTTTGGGCATTCCTGGTGATCCGGTAACGGCCATCTTGATCGGCGGGCTGATGATCCACGGATTGCAGCCGGGCCCGCAGTTGTTCATGAACAATCCCGAGGTCGTCTACGGGATTTATTTTTCGGTCTTTTTCGGCAGCCTGGCGATGATGATAATCATGCTGTTCGCGGCCAAACCGCTGTCTCGCGTGGTCGAGGTTCCGAAGAACATTCTGCTGCCGTTGTTGTTTGTGGTAGCAGCAACCGGCATTTACAGCATGAACAGCCGGGTGTTCGACGTCTTCACAATGTGCTGCTTCGGCGTTCTTGGATATGTTTTCGACCGTTACCGTTATCCGCTGGCGCCGTTTATTCTGGGGTATTTGCTGGGACCGTTGGTCGAGGGAAATATTAGGCAACTGGTGGAAATGCAAGGACATGCATGGGATATGCTGACGCGGCCGATTTCGGCAACCTTCCTGGTTTGCGCGGCGCTGTTCCTGGGTTTCTCGTTATATAGACACCGCAAGCGCGGCGACGAACCAGCGGCGGATAATGCATTAGGGGAAGGGGAATAACCATGACCGTATTACAGAAGATCGGCCTGATCGGCGCGGGCCTGATGGGCAAGGGAATCGGCAAAACCCTGCTGGAAAAAGGGTATTCCGTGACCGTCGTGGCCCATTCTGATCGGGGACCGATCGACGATCTTATTGAACGCGGGGCCACCGAGGCCGCAACCGTCGCCGAATTGGCGGCGGACGCGCAGGTGATCATCACCTGCCTGCCCAGCATCCTTTCCGTTCATGCCGTTTTCGAGGGGCCGGACGGCATTCTCGAAAATGCGGCCTCCGGCACTGCCATTATCGACACCACCACCAGCGATCCCGAACTGACCAAGGACTTGGCTGCGCAGGCGGGCGAAAAAGGTTTGCTTCTGGTCGATGCACCGCTTCTGGGCGGCCCGAAAATGACCTGGGAAGGAACCATCAGCATCGTGGTGGGTGGCGATGACGACGCCATGGCGGCGTGCCGGGGCGTGCTTGAAGCGTTCGCCGCCAATGTCTTCCACGCGGGCGGGCCGGGCAGCGGGCACATCGCGAAACTGATCAACAATGCGGTAACGCTGACCAATTCGGCGATCCTGTACGAATCGTTCACCGTGGCTCAAAAAATGGGCGTCGATCTGGAGACCCTTTACAAGGTCATGGACGCGTCCATGGCGTCCAGCAAACGCCTTCATGTGATTGCACCTGCCCTGATGAAGAACGACCACACCAAAACCTTCGCAGTTTCCACCGCGACCAAGGATGTGGTTCTTTATTCGGGTGTGACGACAGCGCTGGGCGTTCCGTCGTTGGTGGGTGACGCGACACGGGCGCTTTACCAGCTTGCTTGCGGCATGGGGTATGGCGACGAGAACGTCACCCGCATTGCCACAGCCCTGGCCAAATTGGGTGGAACCAGCTTCGGCGACGAGTAAAACCGCGCTGATGTCCGCACCAAAAATCCCGGTTCTCCCCGCCTTGTTGCTTGTCGGGGCAATTGTCGGAACCGTGGCCGCTGACGTGGGCGGGGTGCCAATATTCCGGCTTCCCGCCGCGGCTTGCTTGATCGCGTACTTTTTCTTGCGTCGCGCTGATCTGTCGCCCATTGCCCGGCGCATGTTGGCGTTGGCCACCGTCCTTGGCGCGGCAGCTATGGCCCTTGTGGACGATCCGCTTGATCTGGCCATTGATGCCTTGCGTCCCGGCTTGTTTCTGGCCGTGTTTGTTTCCTGCGTTAACATGCTGCGAACGGCGGCGGCGCAATCACCGCTGATCCACCGATGTGGAGTGCTGCTCACCCATCAGCCCTCGGGGCGGCGCTACACCCTGCTAAGCCTGGGCAGTTCCATGGCCGCCATTGTTCTTTTGTTTGGAGTCATCAACCTTTTCGGGACCATGGTCGCGGGCACTGGAAAACCAGGATCAACCGCCGTGCGCCGAAGCATGCTGGCAATCTTGAGGGGGTTTGCCCTGACCCCAAGCCTTTCCCCGCTGGCGATTCCATTTGCCGCCATTTCAACAACCTATACCGACCTGAGCTGGTCCGCAGCCGCTCCCATGATCGTGGTTGGTATGGTGGCGCTGTGGGTGCTGGGATGGGTGCTGGATTTTGTGGGCGGGAGGACGGTTGATGCGGCCCCGGATTCCGCGAAAATGCCCGACGGTGACTGGACCGATTGTCTGCGCATGGTGGCGTTGATCGGCACGCTCATGGTGGCGGTTGTCGCGCTGAAGCAGGTGTCGGGCATCGCTTTGGGATACTGCGTTATCTTTTCCGCCCCGGTGTTTGCGCTGATCTGGTTGATTGCGCGAAGATGGAAAGGTGGGGCCGCGCTGTCGGCGAGGTTCGCTGTTCGCAGTATCGTCATGGGCATGGCCGAGAGCCGCAACGAACTGGCCATTCTTTTCGCAGCCGGGGTAGCCGGAGTGTCGATCAGCCACCTGCTCCCCGCCGAAGCCATGATGCATGCCATGCAAGCCGTTTCCATTCCGTCCTTCCTGATTCCCGTTGCCATCACACTCATATTTGGGCTGGCCGGGCAACTGGCCTTTCAACCGGTGATGATTTTCATCATCATTGCGGCGGTTTTGCCCGATGCGAACGCCTTGGGCCTTTCGCCGGCTGTCCTCTATGCGACCTATTTTCTGGCTTGGGGGATCGTGTCCATAACGTCTCCCTTCAACGTTTGCGTTTTGGTCGCTGCGCGTCTGGCGGACATTGATCCGTTTACCATGTGCTGGCGGTGGAACGGCCTTTATGGCCTGTTGGCGACCCTGCTTATCGCCGTCCTCATGGCCACGTTTTCAATTTTCTGACACTCAAAGAAACAAGGAGGTGTTCACATGACCGATCAACCCGTCGCCATCGTCACCGCATCCGGCCAGGGAATTGGCGCAGCAATTGCGCGGGAATTACACGCGCGCGGCTGGCGGCTGGCCCTGATGTCGCGTTCGGAAAATGCAGAAAATCTGGCCCGCGAACTGGGCGTGGTCGGACTTGTGGGGTCTGTCACCGACCCGGGCGCCCTGGCAGCCGTGGTCGCGCTTGCCATGGACAGCTACGGCAGGATCGACGGCGTCGTCAACAATACCGGCCATCCGCCCAAGGGGCCGCTGCTGGATCTTACCGACGACGACTGGCACGCAGGGCTGGACATGGTTGTTCTCAACGTCGTCAGGATGGCGCGGCTGGTCTGTCCGATCATGGAAAAGCAAGGGGGCGGGGTCTTCGTCAACATCTCGACTTTCGCAGCTTTTGAACCCGACCCGCTATTCCCTATCTCGTCCAGCCTTCGCGCTGGGCTGGCCGGTTTTACCAAGCTGTTTTCGGATGCCTACGCCGAACGCAATATCCGCATGAACAACATCCTGCCCGGCTTTATCGACAACATGCCCGTGACCGACATGAAACTGGAGCGCACGCCCATGCGGCGACTGGGTCGTGTCGAGGAAATTGCCGCAACGGCGGCGTTCCTGCTGTCGCCCGATTCCGGTTTCGTCACCGGCCAGAACCTGCGTGCAGACGGCGGTTTGACGCGCTCTGTTTAATATGCGATTTATTCATGGGTCTACGATCATTTTTCATTTTTTTTCATAGATGTGAGAATTTATGATCAATGTGGTTGCCGGTGATTTTCGCGTGGTCCGCGTATGAATCCGGCTGGGGCAGGGATACCAGGATAGACGGATGGAATTTCAATGAGAGCCGTATTTGTTTTGATGGATAGTTTGAATCGCCTGTCGCTGGAATGCTACGGCGGGGACACAGTAAAAACACCGAACTTCAAACGTTTGGCCGACCGCACCATAACTTTCGACACCCATTATTGCGGCAGCTTGCCCTGCATGCCTGCAAGGCGCGAGATCATGACCGGGCGGGTCAATTTCATTCACCGTTCATGGGGGCCAGTGGAGCCGTTTGACAATGCCTACCCGGAGCAACTGGCGTCGGGCGCAGGTGTTTATTCGCATATGATTACCGACCACCAGCATTACTGGGAAGACGGCGGGGCCACCTATCACACCCGTTTCGATAGTTGCGAACTGGTTCGTGGACAGGAAAGCGACCCATGGAAAGGCGTTGTCGAGCCCGATTGGGACGAGATTGCGGGCAAGTATCACAAGTCGCAGAACGGCACCAAGCCGCGCACCAAATTTGTTCGCAGCATGTTAAGCCGCGAAGCGCAGAAGTCGGAAGCCGATTACCCGACCGTGAAGTGCTTCGACGAGGCCCTCGATTTCCTGGAAGTAAACCACGACGCGGATAACTGGTTCCTGCATCTGGAGGTGTTCGATCCGCACGAGCCGTTCGACGCTCCTCCGGGGTTCCGCGACGACTATCCCACGGGCTGGACCGGCCCCATTCTGGACTGGCCACCCAACGGCCCGGTCAACGAATCACCCGAAATGATCGAGGAATTGAAGGCCAACTACGCCGCCATCCTTGCCCATTGCGACAAGCAACTGGGACGGCTGCTGGATTACTTCGACGAACACGATCTCTGGAAAGACACGGCGCTGGTGGTGTCCACCGATCACGGGTTCTTGCTGGGCGAACACGATCAATGGGCCAAGCTGGTCATGCCGTGTTACGAAGAGGTCGCTCATTTGCCGTTGTTCGTCTATCACCCGGAATATCGTTCGTGTGCGGGCGAGCGGCGCAAGGCGCTGACCCAAACCATCGACCTGATGCCGACATTCCTGGATATGTTCAATGTGGACATCCCCAAGGAGGTCGAGGGAACGTCCCTGCTTCAAGTTCTGGAAAAGGACGAAAAGATCCACGAGGGCGCGTTGTACGGCGTGTTCGGCGCGGCCATTAACGTTACCGACGGGCGCTACACCTACTTCCTGTACCCGGATGATATCCATTGCGGGGATCTGTATCAGTACACCCTGATGCCGACCCACATGGTGACGCGCTTCAGCGTTGAGGAGTTGCAGGAATCATCGCTGGCAGCACCCTTCGACTGGACCAAGGGGGTGCCGCTGCTGAAGGTGCCTTCAACACCGAAATCGCCCCAATACAGCCGCCACGGATCGGGCGCTCAGTTTGACTGCAACACCAAGCTTTACGATGTTCAGGCCGATCCGTTGCAGCAAAATCCTCTGGATGACAAAGCGGTCGTGGAACGGCTGCGCGGGACCATGGTCGATTTGTTGATCCGCAACGACGCTCCGCCCGAAACCTACCGGAGGTTCGGATTGGAAGAGTATCTCCCACGATGATGACCTGGGCGGCTTATGGGCGCCAATCGCCGGTAAGCCGCCCCGCTTTCTCAGATAATATTAGAAGGTAAATACAGATGTACGTTCGTTGCGCCTATTTTGAGGGTGATGTCGCGCCCGAGAACCGTGAAAAATTCAACCGCTTTTTCGAGGAAGAAGCGGTGCCGCTAATCAACAAGTTTCCTGGCATTCGCGGCGTGCGACTGCTGCGCAGCGAATGGCGCGAAGACGGCGCGCCCAACGTCTATCAGGCCATCGAATTGACCTTCGAGACCCGCGAAGACGTGGAGGCCGCCCTGGCGTCCCCGGCCCGCGAGAAAAACCTCGAAAACACAAAAAACAGCGGAATCATGGATTTGTTTGACGGCACGGTCCGTCACATCAACTACGAGGTTCCGGCCTATCGCTAAACCCTGCCCAATGGAGAAGAAAATGGCTTACGCAGCTAACAAGAAATCCAAATACGTTTACACCATTGAAGACATTCCGCTGGTTCCGCTGACCGAAACGTCGAGCACGCGTTTCGTGGCCGCCGATGGCGCGCTTCTCAGCTTCATCCAGAACCCTCCGGGCGCCGTGTTCCCCATGCACAGCCACGATGCGGTTCAGATTTTGATCATTCTCGAAGGCAGTGAAGAACACGTCTGCGGCGATGAGAAGTTCACCATGACGGCGGGCGATGTGTGCATCCATCCGTCGGGCATGGTCCACGGCGGCACGACCACGACCGGCTTCAAAGGCATCGACGTCTTCATCCCGCCCAGGGAAGATTACCTCGAGTTGATGGCCAAGCACGGCCTGCCGACAAAGCCCAACGAATAGGCCCAACGAATAAACACAGTTCTGTCGAACAAGGCGAGCCGGGATTGATATCCATCAGCCTCGGCTTTTTTCCTTGGCTGCCGGGTTGAGGCCGGTCGGTTGGTGGGTTAACCTGCCTAGGTTGAAATTCGGTGGAGCCGCAGGCGTGGCCCACGCATACCTTTAGGTGCATGAGGATAGAGATGATTTTGCTCAGGAAATTTTCGTTCGTGTTGGCGCTGGCCCTGGTCGCTGCGGTGGGACTGTCGGCGTGTTCGCCCGAAGTCGGCAGCAAGGAATGGTGCGAGGAACTGAAAAAGAAAGACAAGGGCCAGTGGACGGCGAACGAGGCCAAGGACTTCGCCAAAAGCTGCATTTTCTAGGGCTCATGTGAAACCGAGGCCGGATATTCTCCGGCCTCGGTTTCATTGGGCGCTACAGCCCGAAGATCGTGGCCAGGCCGACCCGTTCGCCGAAGTTTTTCATAAACTCATCGTCGGGCATTTGGCCGCGGGTGTCGGCAACCCGCAAAATGGTCGGCAGCAGGCCCACGTCCCCCGTTGAAATCACAAAAATCCCTTCCCGCCCAAGGGTCCACTCAATGGCCGTGCGGATATCGTCTTCGGCCTCCAGCGGTTCGTACCATGTGGTGCGCCGACGCTCCATTTTGGACGCCCACGCCCCGCGCGCCAGGGATTTGATGGTTTGTACGGCCACATTGCGTTCGGCGCACAACGCCGCCGTCGTCTCGAAGTCCGCCGCATAACTTTCGTGCCCGGCCGTGAACCAGTTCCAGGGCATCAGCACGCTGTCGAAATCGAAACGCTCCAGCGAGCGCCGGTTCATGGCCGCAATTGTCCAGCCGTGTCCCGTTACCCCGATGTAGCGCACCAGCCCTGCTTCGCGCGCCTCGATGGCGGCATCCAGCGCGCCGCCGGGCGACAGCGCCTGCTCCCATTCGTCTGGATGATATAGGACGTGCAGTTGAATTAGATCCACATGATCGGTGCGCAGCCTGTCCAGCGAAGTGCGAATGCTGTCCCTCGCCCCCTCGTAGTCGCGCACACCGATCTTGGTGGCCAAAAAGAAGTCCTTGCGATACCTGTCCATCCACGGGCCGATGCGAAGTTCGGCATCGCCATACCGCGGCGCGGCATCGATGTGATTGACGCCGAATTCCAGCAAATGATCCAGCGCGCGATCGGCCGTACTCTGATCGACTCGCGCCAGCGCGGCGGCCCCGAATATGATCTCCGAACTCATATGCCCGGTGCGCCCGAACGCCCGCTTTTGAATGGTCATATCGCCCCCCTTCTTGGTATTAGCAAACCGATACTAGCCGTTTTCTTCGCAGGGCGCACGGGCCATCGGGGTTGATTTCCCTTGACCCTGCCAATCGCCGCTGACACCTTCCGCGCCATGCGCATTTTTCGACATTTCGCGGACCTGCCGGATGACGCCCGAGGGGCGGCCATTGCCGTTGGCAATTTCGACGGCGTTCATCGCGGCCACCTGGGGGTTATCGGCGAAGCCGGTCGCATCGCCAAGACGGCGGGCGCGCCGTGGGCCGTCATGACGTTCGAGCCCCATCCGCGTGGCGTGTTCATTCCCGACACTCCCCCTTTCCGCTTGACGCCCCTGCGCGCCAAGGCGCGTGAGATCGCCGCCCTTGGCGTGGACTATCTGTTTGTCCCGCGTTTCGATCTGGCGTTTTCACGCATGGCGGCGGAAGATTTTATCCATGACATCATCGTCGAGGGCCTGCAGGCCCAGCATGTGGTCTGCGGTTACGATTTCGTGTTCGGCCACGGCCGCCAGGGCGATAGTGAGATGCTGCTTCGGAGCGGCCGCGCTGACGGGTTCGGTTTTACCTGTGTACAGCAGGTTCAGGACGGACAACGCGAGGGGTTTTCCGCGACCCGCGCCCGCCAATGCCTGCGCCACAACGATCCCAGAGGCGCGACCCACGTTCTGGGTCGTCCCTTCGAGATTGAAGGACGCGTCCTTGTTGGTGACCGGCGCGGGCGCACCATCGGCTATCCGACCGCAAACCTGTCACTGGCCGAATACCTGCGACCGGTCAACGGCGTTTACGCCGTGCGGGTCGGACTTGACGATGACTCCGACACCACGTGGCACGACGGGGTCGCCAACATCGGCCTGCGCCCCACATTTGCCAAGGAAGACGTCGTTCTGGAAGCGCATTTGTTTGATTTCGGCGGCGATCTATACGGAAAACGGGTTCGAGTCGCCCTGATTGACTTTCTGCGCCCCGAGCAAAAGTTCGACGGCATCGCCGATTTAAAGGCGCAAATCGCCGAAGACAGCGAAAATGCGCGAAGAATCTTGGCGCGCGCGTAAAAACCTTTATAAAGCCGGTCCAAACCGTCCTTACGGCATCAGCCAACCAGCGAGCATAAAATGAGCGTGAATTACAAGCCGACCATCTCTTTGCCGAAAACCGATTTCCCCATGCGTGCGGGACTGGCGAAGAAAGAGCCCGAAATCCTTGCCCGCTGGGAAGCCATGGATATGTACCGGCGGCACCGCGAGGATGCCAAGGGCCGCGAAAAGTTCATTCTTCACGACGGCCCCCCGTATGCCAACGGCCATTTGCATATGGGCCACGCGCTCAACAAGATCCTCAAGGACGTGATTGTTCGTTCGCAGCAGATGCTGGGCAAGGATTCAAACTATGTTCCCGGCTGGGATTGTCACGGCCTGCCCATCGAATGGAAGATCGAGGAAAAATACCGCGCCGCCGGCAAGGACAAGGACGAGGTTCCGGTGGTTCAGTTCCGCGGCGAATGCCGTGAATTTGCGGCCAAGTGGATTGACGTCCAGCGCGAGGAATTCAAGCGCCTGGGCGGCGTTGGCGACTGGGACAATCCGTACACCACCATGAGCTACGGCGCCGAGGCCACCATCGTGCGCGAGTTCGGCAAGTTCCTCATGAACGGCAGCCTATATAAGGGGGCCAAGCCGGTATTGTGGTCGGTCGAGGAAAAGACCGCTCTGGCCGAAGCCGAGGTCGAGTATCACGACCACACCTCGACCACCATCTACGTTCGCTTCCCCATCGTCAGCACCAATGCCGAGGGTCTGGACGGCGCCAAGATCGTTATCTGGACCACGACGCCATGGACCATTCCGGGCAACCGCGCCGTGGCCTTCGGCGAAGGCATCGATTACGTGTTGCTGGAGGTCAAGTCGGTGGCGGACGGCAACCTTGCCGTGCCGGGCGAACGAGTCCTGTTCGCCGAGGCGCTGATCGGCGAGATCGCGGGCAAGACCGGCATCGAGGATTACGAGATCGTTCGCCGCTTCAAGGGCAAGGAACTGGAAGGCACCATCTGCCACCATCCGCTGAACGGTCAAGGGTACGATTTCGACGTGCCCGCCCTGCCCGCTCACTTCGTTGAAATCGACACCGGCACCGGCTTCGTGCACATTGCCCCGGGCCACGGCGCCGATGACTGGGAACTGGGCGTCAAGAACGGTATTCCCGTGGTCGATACGGTGGAAGGCGACGGCCTGTTCATGGACCATGTGCCGCTGTTCGCGGGCCAGCACGTGTTCAAGGTCAACGCCAGCGTGGTTGAAAAACTAACCGAAGTGGGCGCGCTGGTCGCGTCCGGCAAGCTGGTTCACAGCTATCCGCATTCGTGGCGATCCAAGGCGCCGCTGATTTTCCGCAATACCGCACAGTGGTTCATCAGCATGGAAAACACCGGCCTTCGTGACGCCGCACTCAAGGCCATCGAAACCACCCGCTTCGTTCCGGCCGCCGGGAAGGCGCGCCTTCACGGCATGATCGACAGCCGGCCTGACTGGTGCGTGTCGCGCCAGCGCGCCTGGGGCGTGCCGTTGACCGTGTTCGTCAACCGCTCAAGCGGCGAACCGCTGCGCGACCAGAAGGTTCTGGACCGAATTGTGGATGCCGTAGAGCAGGAAGGTGTCGATGCCTGGTTCACCTCCGACCCGGGACGTTTCCTGACGCCTGACTATAAACCGGATGATTACGAGCAGGTCTTCGATATTCTGGATGTCTGGTTTGACTCGGGATCAACCCATGAATTCGTTCTTAAGGCCCGTCCCGATCTGAAATGGCCGGCCTCGCTTTATCTGGAAGGGTCGGATCAGCACCGCGGCTGGTTCCATTCGTCGTTGCTGGAATCATGTGGCACCAATGGTGTGGCACCCTACGAAGCCGTGCTGACCCACGGATTCGTCATGGCCGAGGACGGACAGAAGATGTCCAAGTCCCTGGGCAACATCGTCTCGCCCCAGAAAGTTATGGAGCAACACGGCGCCGATATTCTGCGCCTGTGGGTGGTGGGTTCGGACTATTCCGAAGATCTTCGCATCGGCCCGGAAATTCTGAAACGCAACGCCGACATCTATCGCCGCCTGCGCAACACGTTGCGCTTCATGCTGGGCAATCTGAACGGTTTCGAGGAAAGCGAACGCCTCGACGTTGCCGAAATGCCCGAACTGGAGCGCTGGATACTGCACCGCATCTGGGAAATGGACCGCATGATCCGCGAGGCCTGCGACAGCTTCCATTTCCATCCCATGTTCGTGGAGCTTCATAATTTCTGCGCCATTGATTTGTCGGCGTTCTACTTCGACATCCGCAAAGACGCGCTGTATTGCGACGGTGCTGACACCCTTACGCGCCGCGCCGCACGAACGGTTCTCGATGAATTGTTCAACTGCCTGACCGCATGGCTCGCGCCGATCACATGCTTCACCGCCGAGGAAGCGTGGCTGACACGCAATCCCGGCGAGAAAGAAAGCGTTCATATGCGCCAGTTCCCGGAAACGCCGGAAGGTTGGCGCGATGACGAGCTTGCCGCAAAATGGAACCGTGTGCGAGACCTTCGTCGCGTGGTCACCGGCGCGCTGGAACTTGAACGCGCCGACAAGCGCATCGGATCAAGCCTGGAAGCCCATGCCGACGTCTTTGCATCAAGCGAGTTTGTCGAAGCCATGAACGGGATTGATCTGGCGGAAATTTCGATCACGTCAAGCGCTACGCTTCACCAGGCTGAGGCCCCCGAGGGCGCATTCAGCATCGAAGAAGTTCCTGGCGTTGCCGTCGTGCCGGGATTGGCGAGCGGAAACAAGTGCGCGCGGTGCTGGAAGGTACTGGAAGACGTTGGTTCCGACGCTGAATACACGGACGTTTGCCCGCGCTGCGCGGACGCCGTTCGCCAGCACCCCGAACTGCTGGAGGATCGTGACTGACCTATGGCGCCGACAAACGTCATGCGAAAAGGGTTGGGTGTGGCACTTCTGATCTTCGGACTGGATCAGGCCACAAAGTGGTGGATTGTGGAAAGCGTCATGAACCCACCACGGATAACCCCCGTGACGCCCTTTTTCAATTTGGTCATGGGCTGGAACCGGGGTGTGAGTTTCGGACTGTTTAATCAGGATAGCCCTTATAACGTCTGGATTTTAAGCGCCATCGCGCTGATAATTGTTGTGGCCTTGGCCGTATGGTTACGCAAGGCGGAACGACAGTTGGTGGTGATCGCCATCGGCATGGTGATCGGCGGGGCCATAGGCAACGTTGTCGACCGGCTGCGATTCGGCGCGGTTGCCGATTTTCTGGACTTCCATATTGCGGGTTACCACTGGCCGGCGTTCAATGTGGCAGATTCCGGGATCACCATAGGTGCTGGCCTTCTGGTACTGGATGCCTTGTTCTCGGGGCCGGAAAAGAATAATAATAAGACGCCTGAGATAACGGAAGATTGACGATGAAACGGGCTATTTGGCTAACGGTTGTTATCGGCGCAAGTTTCATGCTGGGCGGTTGCTCGGAAACGAAAAGCATGTTGGGCCTTAACAAAAATATTCCCGACGAGTTCGCGGTCTATTCGCGCGCACCGTTGAGCCTGCCGCCGGACTATGCGTTGCGGCCACCCGAGCCGGGCACCAGCCGTCCGCAACGGGTCATGCCCAGCGATCAGGCCCGCGAAGCCTTATCCGGTGGGAAGCAGCGTAGTCAGCCCACCAAGCAGGTTGCCGCGCTCGGCGGTGGCGGCGTTCAGGCGCTGCTTAAGGATGCCGGGGCACAGCAAACGGACCCGGATATCCGCGTATTGATCAATCGGGAATCCTCGCTTCTGGCCGAGGAAGGAAAAGATTTCACGGACGCCATTCTGTTTTGGAAGAATGCCGACCCGACGGATGTGGTGGTCGATCCGGCTAAGGAAGCCAAACGCATTCAGGACGCCAAGGCAATGGGTACGCCGCTGAATGAAGGCGAAATCCCAACGATCTCGCGGGGAACGGAGCGCAGCCTGTTCAAGGATATTTTCTGATCGAGCAGGCTCGGTTGTTGCGCCCGGTTCTTGCTTTCCCCATATCAATCAGGCAATTCATAACCATGTGAGAACCCGGATGGGGAGCTGATGAAAACAGCGCTGGTTGGCAGGTTGAAGCATCACGCGGCTGCGTTTGCAGCCGTTTTTCTGTTTTTCGCGGCCTATCCCAACCCTGGTTCGGGCGCCGTTTTCAATCCCGAAACCTTCACCCTGGCCAACGGGATGCAGGTGGTTGTGGTTTCCAATCACCGGGTTCCGGTTGTCGTTCATATGGTTTGGTACAAAGTGGGCGCGGCCGACGAAGCGCCTGGCAAATCGGGGATTGCTCATTTTTTTGAACATCTGATGTTCAAGGGTACGCCCAAATTCCCCGACGGCCTTTTTTCGCAAACGGTCGCGCGCAACGGTGGCCGGGAAAACGCATTTACCTCGACCGACTATACCGCGTATTTCCAGACGGTCGCCAAGGACCGGCTTAAAATCGTTATGGAAATGGAAGCCGACCGCATGACCAATCTGGTGCTGACGCCCGAGCAGGTCGAGCCGGAGCGGCGCGTCATTCTGGAAGAACGCAGCCAGCGTGTTGAAAGCGACCCCGCATCGATCCTGCAAGAGCATGTGGGCGCGGCGTTATTTATGAACCATCCTTACCGGCGGCCGGTTATTGGATGGGAGCACGAAATTCGCGCCCTCTCCATGGAAGACATCACGCAGTTTTACAAACGCTGGTACGCGCCCAATAACGCGATCCTGGTCGTGGCGGGCGATATCACGGCGGCCGAACTGCGCCCGTTGGCGGAAAAGTATTACGGCGTCATCCCGCGTGGACCAAAACTGACCCGCGAACGCCCCACGGAGCCGCCGCAGCGCGCCGCCCGTCAGGTGGAACTTCGCGACGAACGGGTCCGGCAACCTTCATGGAGCCGCGTTTTTCTGGCGCCCAGCCATTTTTTTGGTGCATCCGAGCATGTCTACCCGCTGGAAGTTCTCAGCGATATTCTTGGTGGCGGGGCAACCAGCAGGCTTTATGCGAACCTCGTGGTAAAACAAAAACTCGCGGTATCGGCGGGTTCGTTCTATGGCGGACGCGGTCTGGGGCCAGCGCGCTTCGGCATTTTCGCCAGCCCGCGGTCGGGCGTCGGCATCGATCAGATCGAAGCCGCGGTCGAGGACGTATTGGAGAAAATCCGCACGTCCGGCGTGACCGATGATGAAGTGGCGCGGGCCAAGGCACGCATTCAGGCACAAGCCGTTTATGCTCGCGATTCCCTGCGCGCGGGTGCGCGATCTTTGGGTTCGGCGCTAGCTTCCGGGCGCAGGGTCGAGGATGTGGAAAGCTGGCCCGAACGCATTGAGGCGGTGTCGCGCCCTGCTGTCGAATCGGCCTTCGCGGCCGTGATGGTCGAAGGATCGTCGGTGACGGCGCGGCTTTTGCCAACCGAGGAAAATATGTGATGGGTATATTGAACAAGACCATATCCATGGCTGTTTTTCTGGCATTTTTCTGCATTTTTTTGCTGGGACGTCCGCACGGGGCCACGGCGCTTGAGGTTCAGCGGGTCGTCAGCCCCGGCGGCATCGAGGCGTGGCTGATCGAAGATCACACCAACCCCATCATCGCCATGCGATTCGCTTTTCGCGGCGGGGCCAATCTTGACCCGGCGGGTAAGCAGGGGCTGGCCAATCTGGTGTCGGGACTGTTGGACGAGGGCGCCGGGCCGCTGGACAGTCAGGCCTTTCAGCAACGCCTCGAGGACCTCGCAATTACCCTGCGCTTTGACGCCGGACGCGATACCTTCGGCGGACGTCTGCGCACATTAACGGTCAACCGCGACACGGCGTTCGATTTGCTGACCAAATCCCTGACCGTGCCGCGTTTCGACGCAGAACCGGTAGAACGCCTTCGCAGCCAGATACTGGCCACCCTTCGGCGCGAGGCCGAAGACCCGGACATGATCGCCCGGCGCAAACTGTTTGCGACGTTGTTTCCCGATCACCCCTATGGACGGCCCGTTTCAGGATCTAAAGAGGCCGTGGCCGCCATTTCGGCCGACGACCTGCGCGGGTTCGTGGCCCGGCGGCTGGCGCGCGAAGGTCTGGCCATCGGCGTGGTCGGCGATATTTCGCCCACCCGATTGGCGACATCGCTGGATAACGTGTTCGGCGCCCTGCCCGCCAAAGGAACTGACTGGCGGGTGGCGGAGGCAAAACCGGCGCGAACAGGTACCACTGAGGTGATCCGGAAACCCACGCCTCAAAGCGCCATCGTATTCGGTCAGCGGGGCGTAAAACGCGACAACGCCGACTATTACGCCGCCTATGTGCTTAATCATATTCTGGGTGGCGGCGGGTTTACTTCGCGTCTGTATAACGAGGTCCGAGAAAAACGCGGGCTGGCCTATTCCGTTTACGCCGCACTCTATCCCATGGATTTCGCCGGGCTTATCTTCGGCGGGTCGGGAACGCGCAACGAGGCCGCCGCCAAGACTGTTGAAATCGTGCGCGCCCAATGGAAACGCATGGCCGACAGCGGCCCGACTGCCGAGGAACTGACCGACGCCCGGCAGTTCCTGACCGGTTCTTTCGCCTTGCGCTTTTCCTCAAGCGCTCGCATCGCCGCCGTTCTGGTGGCCATGCAGTTGGACGATCTGGGGATCGATTATCTCGATCGGCGCAACGCCTTTATCGACGCCGTAACCCTGGACGACGTCCGCCGCGTCGCCCGCGACCTTCTGGACCCGAACGGCCTGACCTTCGTCGTGGTCGGCCAACCGAACGGGCTCTAATTCACCCCCCTAGCTTTCATCCCCGGCGATCAGGGGCCCCAGCAGGGCGCCCATTTGGGGGCCGAAGGCTTTGGTCATGAGGAATGCTGCGTCGGGTGTGATGGCTTCGTCCAGGCGCTTCATTTCTTCGGCACTCAGGCGGTTCAGGCCCAGGCCGAGCGCGGTGGTGTAACTCGCGACAATGGCCTCAGGATCGCCCACATACCCCACCTTACCCAGCGCAGCCTGAACCGGACCGGTGATGGAAAGCGAGGGTTGGGAGTTGGGCAGATTGTCGGTCTGATCGTCGGGGGTGCGCATGAGGGCATGGATATCGTCCTTGTGCAGCCAGTCAGACTGCAACGGGATGTCACCGATGGGCGTGTTCATGCGGGCCGGTTCGGGAACGTCCAGCATGGCGGCCAGCAGATTGTATACGTCTGCGGCCCTGGACGGGGCGGTACTGGAAGCGGCCTCGCGCTGATTTTCCTTGAACGCGCCCAAGGCCGCATCGCTGGTGATCAGATCAGTTATGTATTCGGGAATGGTGTCGTCGGTCATTTTCCATTCCTTCAGTTTCAGGTTAATTTGACGGCAAACCCCCAACGGATTTCGCGCGCGAAACCGCTGGAAAGCAGGCCGAATGATGTGGAGAGTCTCCGATGCGGGCGCACTTGTCCCTTTCGCTATTTTAACCTATACAGGAAATATTTGCTCGTGTCGCGTGTAAATTCCTATTATTCAAGAATTTCTATGGCGGGGGTGGTGTCGGCGGTACGGTGCTAGGGGGAAAAGCCCGGGGCCGGGGCGTCAAAGCCGGGTGCGGGGCCGGTATCGGATTTATCGTTGGTGGTTTCCACGCCATTCTGGCCCGGTAGGGGCGGTGTGGCGTCCAGGGCGATGTCGAGGCCGCGCTTGCGTCCCTCGGCCACGTATGATCCGGCCATCAGGCGCACGGCGTTTTTCGGCGCGACCCGGATGGCGGCGGGGCGTTTGACCGGGCAGGCGTTTTCGCAATAGCCGCAGCCGACGCATTTGTTTTCTTCCACATGCGGAACGGTGACGGGATGGTCCGGTTCAATCTTGAAAACCACGGCGTCGAAGGGGCAAACCTCGTCGCACACCATGCATTTTTCTTTGTTTTCCCAGGCCAGGCAGTCTTCGCGGACGATTTCCGCCGTGCCGGTCTTGGCCCACAGGCGCTCCTCGCCCGTCAACTCCACGATCGCCTCGGTGGGGCATACGGCCCCGCAGCGCGAACACTCGGGATCGCAATAGCCGCCCGCCGGAACCAAGCCGGGGCTGAACAGGCCGCTCATCCCGGTTGCGTCATACAGCGGCTGCAAGGCGTTTTGCGGACACACCGCCACACACGCCGCGCAACGCACACAGCGGGCCAGAAAATCGGCTTCCGGCACCGCACCGGGCGGGCGCAGGCGGTGTTCTTCGGCTTTGACGAGGGTAGTCCCCGCCGTCCCCAACCCCGCCAAGCCGCCCAACACGAATTGCCGTCGGCCCACAATGATCCCCGCGCTCTCGGGCGGGGCAACCTCTTCGGGCGATGGCAGAAACGATACCGCGCCCTTGGGGCAGACGCTCTGGCAGGTTCGGCACAGGATGCATTCGTCGTGCCGGGTGACGAATTGATCGTCGGGATCGATGGCGCCCATGGGGCATACGTCGGCGCACTTGGCGCAGCCGCCGCAGGCTTGCGACACCCGCCTGCGCACCACGGGCCGCCACGACGTCAGCGCCAGCATGGCCCCCGCCGGGCAAAGGTTGGCGCACCAGAACCGTGGGGCCACGCGCGCCGCCGCCACCAGCCCACCCAAGAAAACCAGCAGGAACAGTTGCGTATCGAACGACGGGGTTTCGACTTTTGCGAAAACAACCGCGTTCCAATCGGCCAGTTCGGCCACGGGGCGCACTGCCCACAGGCCCGCTTCGGTTAGCGCCGACAGGACAGGGTAAACGACGATCCCCAAGATCCGCGCTATGAGCGAAAAGGGCGAAGCGAGATAAACCAGCGAAACGCCCAGCGCCGCCGCTCCCAACATCAAACCCAAAATCACGTACTTGGCATTCCGCCAGCGGTTGCCGGTAGAACGTTTCGCGGCGATCACATGATCGATCCCGTCCACACACGTTCCCATGGGGCAGACGTAGCCGCAAAAGCCGCGCCCCACCACAAACCCCAAAGCCATGAGAACGACTGCCGGGATGAAGGCGGCCATGAATACCCGCCCGCTGATGGCGCTCATAAGCGAGAGCGACGGGTCCGCGCCCAGCACCCACTCAAACGCGGTGGTGTCGGAATTCGTAACAATGGCCGCGCCCAGAAGCACCGCGAACGCAACAAGAGATGCGATCTGAACGGCGCGTCTGAGCATCCTAAAGAACGAGCCTTTCAACCCGCAGGTTTTCGATGTCCATGCGCCCCAGTCCGCGTTCGTGGGCGTGGCGAATGTGGGCCACCTGCCGGGGCTGGAACTTCTTGCCGTACCATGTGAATTCGGCCACTGCCACGGCGTCGGCGGCGACCATATCGCGAGAGGCAATGACCTTGTTTTCGTCCAGCACCTTGCCGGGCCCTCGCGGCCCGTTTGTGGACAGAACGTGGGTGGCGTCGATCACCGAAAGATCGGCGCGCAAAACCGTGCACAGATCGATGATACAGCTATCCAGCCCCTTCCGGTGCAGGCTTCCGCGATCATAGATCAGGCCCATCATGCCCTTCAAAGAAAGACTGACGCCAGCACCCGAGTGGGACTTGGCGGTGGGGGCTGCAATCAACACATCGGCGCGCAGAACCGATTTGACGATTTCGGTTTCTTTTAAAGTCTTGCCGTCCTTGATCTTTACGTCGGAATAATGATCGGAATCATTGACCATGTAGACCATGTCGTCCCGTACCGTTGCGGCCGCCGCCTTCACGCCGGAACGCTCAAGACAGATCGGGCCCGGAGCCAGCGAATGATCGAGGATCAGAACGCTGGATGCGCCCGCTTCCCAGCACATGGCGGCGATGGCCTGAACCACCAGTGGATGGGTATTGGCCCCCACGTTCGGGGTCGAAGCGAAGCTCATGTTGGGCTTGATCACCACCCGGTTGCCCTTTTTGACCACCGAACCCATGCCGCCGATCATTTCCACGGCGGCCCGCGCAGCCGCGCCCGGCGCGCCCTTGACCAAAGCCACATCGGGGGAGGTCGCGGCCAGGGATATGTGTGGGACAAGGCCTGCGCCAAGGGCAATCGCGCCTTTGGCCGACGTGTTCAGAAACTTCCGGCGGTCCATATGGCCTCCTTCTTTTTTCCGCTTCCCATACTAACCGAAAAAACTCTAGGCTGTCGTGGATCAACGCATCAACTTGCCAGAGGTTCAGCCATGACTTCCGTCACGCGCTCCGTAGCCTGGAAAGCCCTGGAAACTCATTTCGCGCAAGTGTCCGACGTTCATATGCGCGACTTGTTCGCCGCCGATCCCAAACGGTTCGAAAAATTCTCGGTGCGGCTTGGGGATATGCTGCTTGATTACTCGAAAAACCGTATCACCGATGAAACCAGGAACCTGTTGGTGGCACTGGCCCGCGAAGCGGGGCTGGAAGACTGGCGCGACAGGATGCTGGCGGGCGAGCGCATCAACTTCACCGAAGGTCGGGCCGTTCTGCATACGGCGCTGCGCAACCGATCGGGGCGCGCGGTCATGGTGGATGGCGAAGACGTCATGCCCGGGGTCAACGCGGTGCTTGATCAGATGCGCGGTTTTACCGAAGCGGTGCGTTCGGGCGCTTGGAAAGGGGCCACGGGCAAGCGCATCACCGATGTGGTCAACATCGGCATTGGCGGCTCCGATCTGGGGCCGGCCATGGCGACCATGGCGCTGACGCCGTATCACCCGGCTGGGATGCGCTTTCATTTCGTCTCCAACGTTGACGGCACCCACATGGCCGAAACGTTGAAAAACATCGACGCCGAAAGCGCGCTTTTCATTGTCGCGTCGAAAACCTTCACCACCCAGGAAACCCTGACCAACGCCAAGAGCGCGCGCGCGTGGCTGGTCGATAAACTGGGCGAAGACGCCGTCGGCAAGCATTTCGTGGCCCTTTCCACCAACACCGAGGCGGTCACCGCATTCGGTATCGACGCGGCCAATATGTTCGAGTTCTGGGACTGGGTTGGCGGACGCTATTCACTGTGGTCGGCCATCGGTTTGCCGCTGGCCATCGCCATCGGTATGCACGGGTTCGAGCAGTTCCTGTCGGGTGGTCACGCCATGGACGAACATTTCGCGAGTGCTGCGCTGGAAGACAATCTGCCGGTCATTCTGGCGCTGATGGGCGTCTGGAATTCCAATTTCTTCGGTGCGCAGTCATACGCCGTGCTGCCCTATGATCAGTACATGTGCCGCTTCCCTGCGTACCTTCAGCAGCTGGACATGGAAAGCAACGGCAAATACGTGGATCGCGATGGCGATGGGGTGGAGTGTGCCACCGGCCCGATCCTGTTCGGCGAACCGGGAACCAACGGCCAGCACGCCTTTTACCAGTTGATCCATCAGGGAAGGCGGATGGTTCCCGCCGACTTCATCGCGCCCGCGCAAACCCACAATCCGGTGGGCGACCATCACGCAATTTTCCTGTCCAACTTCTTTGCCCAGACCGAGGCGCTAATGGCGGGCAAAACCGAAGCCGAGGCACGGGCCGAACTGGAACGGGCGGGAATGTCGGATAACGCCTTGAAAAAGGTGTTGCCGCACAAAATCTTTGAAGGTAACCGACCGACCAATTCTATCTTGGTGCGCAAGATCGATCCCCATACGCTGGGCATGCTGATTGCCCTGTATGAACACAAGATTTTTGTTCAGGGGATTATCTGGCGGATCAATTCCTTCGATCAGTGGGGGGTGGAATTGGGCAAACAACTGGCCCAGGCCATTTTGCCCGAACTGGACGGGACCGCCGGGGTCGAAAACCACGATTGTTCGACCAATGGCTTGATTAACGCTTTTAAAGAAATGCGAGATGGGTAAAGCAAAAAAACGGAACAAGCCCTGCAAACGGGCAGATAAATGCTGCATGTTCAAGCCGTGCCAGCGTTCAAAGATCAAGAAGTCCAAGAAGGGGAAAAAAGACTGACGTGACCATTCGTATGCTACCCGAGACGCTCGTTAACCGCATCGCCGCGGGCGAGGTGGTCGAGCGTCCGGCATCCGCCGTGAAGGAACTGGTTGAAAACGCCATCGACGCAGGGGCTGGCCGCATTGATGTGGTGCTGCGCGATGGCGGGCGCACGTTCATTTCGGTGGAGGACGATGGGCGCGGCATGAGCGCCGATGAGCTGACCCTGGCCATCGAACGCCACGCCACCTCCAAACTGCCCGACGACGATCTGATTTCCATTGATACCCTGGGATTTCGTGGCGAGGCCCTGCCTTCCATCGGGGCGGTCAGCCGCATGAGCATTACCAGCCGCCCGCGCGGGTCCGACAGCGCCTGGATGATCGAGGTCGAGGGCGGACGCAAGTCAGGCCCCAAACCGGCAGCCCTTTCAAAAGGGACGCGGCTGGAAATCCGCGATCTGTTTTTTGCCACACCGGCCCGCCTGAAATTTCTGAAAACCGAGCGCACCGAATACGGTCACGCGCTGGAAACCATCAACCGTTTGGCTATGGCGTATCCTGAAATCGGTTTTTCGGTATCGGACGGCGGGCGTCGTTCGGCGACGTACGGGGCCGCCCAAGGTGACCTTCTGGACGCCCGGCTGGAACGGCTGGCGGCCATCATGGGGCGCGAGTTCGCACAAAACGCGTTGCCCGTGAATGCCGAGCGCGAAGGCGCGCGCCTTACGGGCTACATCGGTCTTCCCACTCTAAACCGCACCAACGCGGCCCAGCAGTTCATGTTCGTTAACGGCCGCCCGGTACGCGACAAGTTGTTCTATGGCGCCATTCGCGGGGCGTACCGTGATTTTCTGGCATCCGATCGACACCCCATGCTGGCGCTTTTTCTGGACATGCCGGCCGAATCCGTGGATGTGAACGTGCATCCGGCGAAAACCGAAGTGCGCTTTCGCGACGCCGGGCTCGTGCGCGGGTTGATCGTCGGCGGCCTTAAACATACGCTGGCCGAGGCCGGACACCGGGCCTCCAGCACCGTCGCCTCTGCCGCCCTTGGCGCGGCCCGTGCGGAAGGAATATCGCCGCCGCATCCCGGTTTTTTCCAGTCCCGACCAACTCATCCGTCACGCGGCATGGCCGAGGCCGCCGCCGCATTCTATACGCCGTTGCCTGCCGCGAGCGTTCCGGAAATCGATGATGCACCTGCGCAGGGGGCCGATTATCCTTTGGGCGTGGCGCGCGGGCAGCTTCACGAAACCTATATCGTCTCGCAAACCGATGACGGAATTGTCATCGTCGATCAGCACGCGGCCCATGAACGCATCGTGCAGGAACGCATCAAAGGTGCGCTGGACCGCGACGGCGTTGCCCGGCAGGGGCTGCTCATCCCCGAGGTCGTGGAACTGGATGAAGCTGCCGCCAACCGCATCGGCGCGCGCATTGAAGAGTTGGCCGAACTGGGGCTAACCGTTGAAGCCTTCGGCCCCGGAGCCATCGTCGTTCGCGAGACGCCTGCGCTGTTGGGCGAAATCGACGTCCACGGCATGATCCGCGACCTGGCCGATGACTTGGGCGAGATGAACGAAGCGGTTTCGCTGAAGGAAAGGCTGGCCGATATCTGCGCGACCATGGCCTGCCACGGCAGCGTCCGCGCGGGCCGCCGCCTGAACGCATCCGAAATGAACGCGCTGTTGCGCGATATGGAGGCCACGCCGCATTCCGGACAGTGCAGCCACGGTCGCCCCACGTATGTAGAGCTGAAAATCGCCGACATCGAAAAACTGTTCGGTCGCCGGTAATGCTGGCCGAGTGGCTAACTTACCTGACCACGCGATGTCCCAAACATCTGCGTGAAATGGGTTATTTGCGTGAAATCATCGGTACGCGGTCACGCTATGGGCGGTGCCGAAAGGCGTGGGAGCCGCATCTACGGGAAACCAGAAACGCCATATTGGCGGCGGCTGAGTCTTTGGCGTCGCGAAAAAAGGTGGTGGTGCTGGGCTCCGGCCTTCTGTACGACGTCCCGCTGGCCGAGCTTGCCGAGCTTTTCGAGGACGTCGTTCTAATCGACATTTTTCATATGCCTGCCGTTCGTCGCACGGGCGCGAAATACACGAACGTGCGCCTGCTTGCCCATGACCTGACTGGTGGCGATCTACCCGAAAACGATGCCGATCTTGTCGTATCAGCCAATCTGTTAACCCAACTTCCGTTTATTCCGCGCCGCTTTGCCGACGAATCAGAGGGCTTTGCCCAAGCCATCATGGCGCATCACCTGGAGCAACTTTCCTCCGTGCGCGCGACCACCTGCCTGATCTCCGAGGTCGAACACCTGGTTTGTGCGGGCAATCAGGTGATTGAACGAATCGACCCCCTTTACGGAATTTCGCTGGGCGAGCCGGACAGGGAATGGTTTTGGGACATCGCACCGCATCCGGAACTGCATCGCCAGTACGACACGCGCTACCGCGTTATCGCAAAAATAGGCTAGGCCATTTCCAGGAAGAAAAAGCGGGCCGCGCCGTATTTGCGCTCGTCCAGAACATCAAACCCGGGCGGAACGTCGAAGTTTTCCTTGGCGGCAAATTCGACGGTGCAGACCGATCCCGCTTCTATCCACCCCTTTCTCGCGGCGGACATCAGCGCGGGCGCGGCAAGGCCAGATCCGTAGGGCGGATCGAAAAACGCCAGCGCACACGGCGCTTTGGCAACCAGCGGCGGCGGCGGCAAGTCGCTCGCGTCCAGCTTCAGGATTGTTGAGCTTTGTGCGGCCCCCAGTGCGCCGGTGTTTTTCCGGGTAAACCGGTTTGCTTCCGAGCTTTGATCGACGAAGGTGGCGTGTATGGCGCCCCGCGACAGGGCCTCCAGACCCATGGCGCCGGTCCCGGCAAAGAAATCGACCACCACCAGCCCGTTCAGGTCGACGCCCAAACCGTGGCCCAGAATATTGAAAACCGCTTCGCGGGCGCGGTCCGCCGTTGGCCGCAAGTCACGCCCATCAGGAGCTTGCAGGCGTCTGCCCTTGAATGTTCCACCGACGATTCGCATTACCGAACCCTGCGCGGCTTTGCCGCAGGCTTTTTCTTTTCCACGGTTTCAACCTTGTTTTGGTCAATCCCCAACTGCTCGCGAAGTGCTTTTGCGGGAACCTGGGAAACCTCGCCGCTTGAAAGATTGCCAAGCTGGAACGGGCCGTACGAGGTGCGGATCAGGCGGTTTACGTCCAGACCAAGGTGCTCCATGATTTTCCGGACTTCGCGGTTTTTGCCCTCGCGCAACGACACCGTCAGCCATGCATTGGCGCGCTGCACCTTGTCCAGCCGCGCCTCCACCGGGCCATAGCGAACGCCCTCGACTTCGACGCCCTTGGCCAGCCGTTCCAACTGGGCCTCATCGACCCGGCCATGAACGCGCACCCGATAGCGGCGCAACCAGCCAGTGGCGGGCATCTCAAGCTTGCGCGCCAGTTCGCCGTCGTTGGTCAGCAAAAGCAGGCCTTCCGAATTGTAGTCCAGTCTGCCGACCGAAATCACGCGGCCCATGTGGCTGGGAAGGGCGGCGAAAACCGTGTTGCGACCGCGGGGATCGCCGTGACTTGTCAAAAGGCCTGTCGGTTTATGATAGCGCCAAAGTTTGGTTTGTTCGGCTTCCGGCAACAGTTTGCCATCGACCACGATGCGATCCCTGGACGTCACCGTAACGGCGGGCGTAACAAGAACCTTCTTGTTGACCGCAACCCGCCCGTCGGCAATCCAGCGTTCCGCTTCGCGGCGCGAGCAAAGCCCGGCGCGGGCCAATACCTTGGCAATTCGTTCAGCCTTTTCTTCGGCCATCGGTCACTTAGTCCTTGTTTTGGGCGGCTTTGATAAAGGCCGCGAATAGTTTTTCATCACCCGCTTGAATCGCGAATTCCGGATGCCACTGAACGCCGATACAGAACCGATACGCAGGTGCTTCGATACCCTCGATCACGCCGTCGGATGCCGTCGCGTTGATCACAACGCCGTCGGGTTCACCCGTGGCCGCCTGATGATGGGCGCTGTTGACGGCCAATGTGTTCGCGCCGACGATTTGGTGAAGCTGTGTGCCCTCAAGAACGGAAACGTCGTGCCCCGCCTCGTTGCGCGGGTTTGGCTGTTCGTGGGCCAGCGGGTTTTGCACCTCGTCGGGAATATGCTGAATAAGCTCGCCGCCCAGAACCACATGCAAAAGCTGTTGGCCGCCACAAATGCCCAACACCGGCATATTGCGCGCCAGTGCGCCGCGCGTTACCGCCAGCTCGAACGCGGTCCGCCGGTCCTTGGTGGCAACCGTTTCGTGGCGCGAGGCCGCGCCGAACAATGCCGGATCCACGTCGAAATTTCCGCCGGTGATAACCAGTCCGTCCAGCAAATCAAGATAGGCGTCGGCCAGATCGGTTTCGTGAGCGAGCAGCAGCGGCACACCACCGGCGCGGTTGACCGCGCCGCAATAGTTCTCGCGGGCTGCATACCACGGAAATTTTGAATAACCTCCGGGCTCTTCGCAATCCAGTGTAATGCCGATTACGGGTTTTCTCATGGGGCGCAATGTACGTCTCCAAGGCGATAGCGGCAAGCGCCTCTCTTGACCCTGAAGCCGATTGGCTCCAATCTGGGGGCATGGAAGACAAGTCATATATGGATCACGCGTACAAACAGGCCCATGCTGCCGGGTTGCGGGGCGAGGTGCCTGTCGGGGCGGTTCTGGTCGATGCATCGTCGGGTGCAATCATTTCCGCAGCCGGAAACCGGGTCGAGGAAACGGGCGATCCCACCGGTCACGCCGAAATGATCCTTATCCAGGAAGGGGCCAGAAAGTTTGGTCGGCCACGGCTGACGGCGTGCGACCTTTACGTCACCCTTGAACCGTGCCCCATGTGCGCTGCTGCCATTTCGTTTGCGCGCATTCGCCGCCTTTATTTCGGTGCGTACGACCCCAAAAGCGGTGGCGTTGATCACGGCCCGCGCGTCTTTCAGCAAAGCACCTGCCATCACAAACCCGAAGTCGTCGGCGGGCTGGACGAGACCCGGTGCTCCGAGCTTTTGCAGTCGTTCTTCCGCGAACTGCGCTAATTCACTATCTCGTGATCCCACTCAAACATTTTTTCTTGATCCACCATGTGTTTGGGCAGCGTTTGGCCGGGGGAAGATATGGAACAGGCGATCATCGATCTTTATGACGAATACACCCGTGTGCCGCTGGCGCGCCGCACCTTTGTTGCGCGGATTACGGCGCTGGTCGGGGGGACCGTCGCCGCAAGCGTTCTGTTGCCACTACTGGAGAATAGTTACGCGCTTTCCGCCATGGTCAGCGAGGACGACGGACGGCTTGAAATATCTCGCGTATCCTATGATGGTAGCGGTGGAAAAATTTCGGGCTATTTGGCAAAGCCCCAATACGGGGTGGATTTGCCAGCTGTCGTGGTCGTTCACGAAAACAGGGGCCTAAATCCGCATATCGAGGATGTGGTCAGACGCCTTGCGCTAGAGGGGTTCCTTGCCTTTGCGCCGGACATGCTTTCCGGTGTGGGCGGCACGCCGGCCGATCCCGACAAGGCCCGTTCCCTGATCGGTGCGCTGGATCCTGAAATAGTTTTCACCGATTTTGTCGCGGCCGTTCCCTATTTGATGGCCAGACCGGACGCGACAGGCCGGGTGGGGTGCGTCGGGTTTGGTTGGGGCGGGGCCGTAGCCAACTGGCTTGCGGTGCGCTCGCCCGGTCTGGCGTCCGCCGATTCCTATTATGGCCGCCAACCCGGTGCCGAGGACGTCAGGAAAATCCGGGCCAAACTGCTTTTGCACTATGCCGGGTTGGACAAACCCATAAACGCGGGCATTGCCGAATTTGAGGCCGCGCTGAAGAAGGAAGAGGTGCGCTACGACCTTCATATCTACGAAGGGGCCGACCATGGGTTCAGCAACGATACCAATGCCGCGCGCTACAATTCCGACGCCGCCGGACTGGCCTGGGGAAGGACGATTGGTTTCCTCAAGAAAAGCCTATACCTTCCATGAACCGTTCGGCAATTTTATGGGGATTTTTGCTATTCAAGTTGGCCGCGGTTCCGGCCATGGCCGATGGTGTCCAATTTTCCGTCACCGAGGTTTCGCCGCCACCCCAACCCAATACCGTGGCCGAGCCGCGTTCGGATATGCTTCCCGATGGCGAGGTCGCATATGGCGAGCGCAATATCACGGCTGCGTGGTTGAGCGGACCAACGGGGCGTTATCGGCACGGCGTACTTGGGGATGCCGTCGAAGCCTCGGGTCTTTCCGCCCAGCTTGCCGATGGGCGTATCGTATCGCTTGAACTGGGTACCACTTCCGTTTTTGAAGATCGCCTTGTCCGCCTTGTTGATCTGAATAGCGACGGAACCGATGAAATTCTCGTGGTTCGCAGCTACCTGGATACTGGCGCGGCGTTGGCCGTGGTGGGCGTCCGCAATGATCGTTTGGCAATCCTTGCCGAAGCGCCCGCGATCGGGTTGCCTCATCGCTGGCTCAATCCTGTGGGTGCGGCGGATTTCGACGGTGACGGAAGGACCGAAATTGCCATCGTCCGCACGCCGCATATCGGCGGCATTCTCATTCTTTACAGATGGGAAGACGACCGGCTGGTCGAGGTTTATCGCGAGAACGGATTTTCCAACCATGTTATGGGGTCCCGTGAACTTGGTCTTTCCGCCATTCTGGATGCAAATGCCGACGGTATTCCCGATATTGCCCTGCCTGATGCGTCACGCAGGAATTTGCGCGTTGTCACCTTCGCGCAAACCCGTTTCCGGAATTTGGGCGGCGTTCGACACCCCTCGCCAATCGTTTCCAAAATCCAAACCTCGGCTGATCCGACAAGCGGCAAGCCCGCAGTTCTCTACTCCCTCGCGGATGGAACCAGTTGGAAGGTGACGCCCGGACGTTAAGTGGGGGATCCTCTAATTGTGGCCGCTGATCTTGGCGTGCAGCGGTTTGGTTTCCTCGAACGCACGCTTTTGATCGTCGCTTGCCTCAAGCTGGTATTTGCCGCGCCAATCGTCATAGGGCATGCCGTAGACGACTTTGCGCGCATCATCATAGGTCATTTCCACCCCGCGATCCCGGGCGGCCGCCCGGTACCATTTGGACAGGCAGTTGCGGCAAAACCCGGAAAGGTTCATCAGGTCGATATTTTGAACGTCGGTGCGGTTTTGCAGGTGTTGCATCAATCCGCGGAACGCGGCGGCTTCCAGCTCGATACGGGTTTGATTGTCCATGGTTTTCCTCCCGGCAAACGGCAATGCCCCTTGCATATAGGGTGCGCGTCCGATCTCGGAGGGGAGAAAAACGGTTACTTGCGATTGATGGCCCGCCAGCCGATGTCGCGACGGCAAAAACCTTCCGGCCAGTCAATCAGGTCCACGGCTTCGTAAGCCCGTTTCTGGGCATCCGCTACCGTTTTGCCCAACGCTGTCACGTTCAACACGCGTCCGCCGTTGGCAAGGATGATCCCGTTTTCAGCGTTGGTTCCGGCATGGAAGACGGTGACGCCATCAACGGCATTGGCCTTGTCCAGCCCCCTGATTTCTGAACCTTTTTCGTACCTGCCCGGATAGCCCTTGGCGGCCATGACGACCGTTAGCGCCGCTTCTTTTCGCCATTCGATCTTAACCTTGTCCAGCGTGCCATCCGCGCAGGCGATCAATGCATCCAGAATGTCGGATTTCAGGCGCACCATCAGGGGCTGACACTCGGGGTCGCCGAAGCGCACGTTGTATTCCAGCAATTTCGGCCTGCCGTCCTTGATCATCAGGCCCGCGTACAGGACGCCCTTGTAAGGTTTCCCTTCGGCCGCCATACCTTCGATGGTCGGCGTGACGATTTCGTCCATGGCGATTTTGGTGATTTCGGGCGTCAGGACGGGGGCAGGGGTGTAGGCACCCATGCCGCCGGTGTTGGGACCTTCGTCACCGTCATAGGCGAGTTTATGGTCTTGCGCTGAAACAAGCGGCACGGCGCGAACCCCATCCACCAGCACGAATAAGCTGGCTTCCTCGCCGGTCAGGAATTCCTCGATAATCACCTCGTCGCCAGCCGCGCCGAAGGCACGTTCGGTCATAAGATGATCGATTGCCGCATAGGCTTCGTGCTCGTTGCGGCAAAGAATGACTCCTTTGCCTGCGGCCAGGCCGTCCGCCTTTACCACGATGGGCGCGCCTTTGCGGCGGATGAAATCCTTTGCCGAATCGGGTTCGTCGAAATGACCGAATTCGGCCGACGGAACACCGTATTTTTCGCACAATTCCTTCATGAAGGCCTTCGAGCCCTCAAGCGCTGCCGCCGCCGCCGTGGGACCAAACGCGCGAATCCCGATTTCATTGAGGCGATCCACTAGACCGGCCACGAGGGGCACTTCCGGGCCAACAACCACAAGACCGATTTTATTTTCGACGGCGAAGTTAACGATGCCATCAACATCGGAAGCTTCGAGGGGAACGCATTTCGCCACCTCTTCGATCCCGGCGTTACCGGGCGCGCAGTACAGTTTTGCGCAGCGCGGAGACTTGGCGATAGCCCAACACAAAGAATGCTCACGTCCGCCAGATCCGACTACCAACACCTTCATGGTTCTTTTTCCCTCGATGTCGCTCGTATTGCCGCCCGGTGGGCGATGATGGATACTACGCCCATGAATGAGACCTTACCTAACGCCGGGGCCGATCACAACCTACCGATTTTGTCGGTAGGCGAGATTTCACAATCACTAAAGACCGTGGTCGAAGAATCGTTCGCCTGGGTTCGTGTTCGCGGCGAGATTTCCGGTTTCAAGCGGGCTGCGTCGGGGCACCTGTATATGGCGCTGAAAGACGCGGACGCGGTACTCGACGCCGTGTGCTGGCGCGGCACCGCAGGACGCCTTGGTATCGCGCCCGAAGACGGCATTGAGGTTATTGCCACTGGGCGTATCACCACCTATCCCGGACGCTCGAAATATCAGATCGTCATAGAAAGCATGGAAATCGCTGGCGAGGGCGCGCTTCTCAAGTTGCTGGAAGAACGCAAACGCCAACTGGCCGCCGAGGGCCTTTTCGATGAGGGGCGCAAGAAATCCATCCCGTTCCTGCCCACGGTCATCGGTGTCGTGACATCCCCCACGGGCGCGGTTATTCGCGATATCCTTCATCGTCTGGATGATCGTTTTCCAAGCCATGTGATCGTGTGGCCGGTCGTGGTTCAAGGTGAGACTGCAGCCGAACAAATCGCCGCGGCGATCAGCGGTTTTAATGAACTTCTCGTCGGCGGAGCCGTTGCACGGCCCGACGTGTTAATCGTGGCTCGCGGCGGCGGCAGCCTTGAAGATTTGTGGGCCTTCAATGAAGAAATCGTGGCGCGTGCCGCCGCTGGCAGCGAAATTCCGCTGATATCGGCGGTAGGTCACGAAACCGACTTCACGCTCATTGATTTCGTGTCCGATCTGCGCGCACCAACCCCGACGGCGGCCGCGGAAATGGCGGTGCCGGTTCGCATGGAACTGTTGGCCCAGGTCATGGACGATGGCGCGCGGCTGGTCGGTTCCATGAACCGGTTGTTGAAGGATCGGAGCCAGCGCCTGGAAGGACTGGCGCGCGGATTGCCCAATCTTCGTCGGATCGTCGAGGATATGTCCCAGCGTCTGGACGATCGGGCCGAACGGCTGGCGAATGGTTTGAAAGTCGGGCTTGAACGCAGGTCGTCGCGATTGGCGGCGCTGTATGCGCGCCTGCCGGTTCCGCGTCATCAGCTATCCATTTGCCGCGAAAAACTGACCTATGAAGGGCGCTCGCTGGCCACTGCGGCGCGCACACTTTTGACCGCCCGCGAAGCCCGCTTTGCGCAGGCCGCCGCCCTTCTCGACAGTTGTTCTTACGAACGCATTCTGGATCGTGGCTTTGCCTTGGCCGTAGGGGAAAACGAAGAATTGCTGACGTCAACTGCGAAACTTTCGCCCGGTACGGACATTCGCCTGCGCTTCCACGACGGAGAAACGGGTGTCACTGTAAAGGGTTCGACCCCGGCAAAACCGAAGAAACCAAAGCGCAAACCAGCCAAAAAAGATACCCGGCAGGGAAACCTCTTATGACGCTAAAACGTACGATTCTTCTCGCGGCCTTTCTGTGCGTAACCGGGGCGCAGGCCGAGGCTGTCGATATTAATTTTGACGGCCAGTTCACGCAGGGCGGATTGGTTATTGGGCAAACAGCGCCGGGATCAAAAGTCTTTGTTGATGGATCGCTGGTTCGCGTGTCGCCCGCCGGTGAATTCATACTGGGATTCGGGCGAAACGCCGCCTCCGAAGTTGAACTTCGCGTGGTCTTGCCATCTGGTTCGTCCGACACCAGAAAGATCGGCGTAGAATCGCGCCAGTTCAAAGTACAGCGCATTGACGGCCTTCCCCCCAAACAGGTGACGCCAGACCCGGAAGTGGTGAAGCGCATCCGGGCGGAATCGGCGCTGATCAAGGACGCGCGTAAAATCGATACGGCAACACCCTATTTCCTGTCGGGTCTTGCCTGGCCCATCCACGGCGTGGTGTCGGGCGTTTTCGGCAGTCAGCGGGTGCTAAATGGCAAGCCGCGCGCGCCACACAGCGGCGTTGACATCGCCGCTCCCAGGGGTGCGATCGTCAAGGCTTCGGGCGATGGCGTCATCTCGCTGGTCCATCAGGATATGTACTTCACCGGCAAGACGGTAATGATCGACCATGGCTTCGGTCTGTCGTCGGTCTTCATTCACATGGATGAAATTCTGGTGCATGAGGGGCAGAGCGTGAAACGGGGAGCCTCCATTGGCAAAGTGGGGGCCACGGGCCGTGCGACGGGACCCCATTTGCACTGGGGGATTAGCCTGTTCCAGACGCGCCTCGACCCGTCCCTCACCGTTCCGCCCATGCCAACGAAAAAATAGCGCGGCAAAAAAGCCCGTGGAAAAAATCACAAAAATAAGGTAGTCTCTTTGATTGAGAATGACTTGCAATCGCATGGAGGCTTGGTTATGCGCTTCGCATGGAAATTCAAGGTACCGATGTTCGCGGCAGCGGCCTTTGTATCGCTGTCCCTGAGTTCCGCCAGCGCGTGTTCGGAAGGGGGAATGACCGTGTGGGTTCCTGGTTCGCAATCCATTGCGGACGGCTCACACCCCATGCCGCCGATCATTAAGCCGGACAACGACGGCTAGCGCACTTTTCGCCGCACCCTCAATCTGGCCAGCGGTTATGCAGCCATAGCCATTGGCCGGGGGTGTCGCGCACCCATTGTTCCACGACTGCATTTACCCTGGTCATGTTGGCCAGCACGTCGGCGTGGCGCTCGCCGGTGTTTGTCATTTCAAGTGGCGGATCGACGGTAATTCGGAACCGCGCGCCGCCCAGCCGCTCGACGCGGGCGGGCACGACCGGGCAATTGAACTTCAGGGCAAATTCCGCCAGCGCCGTGGCCGTCATAGCGTCGCGGCCAAAAAACGGCACGGCGATTCCGTCGTTCATCTTCTGATCGATTAATAGGGCCAGATGGTTCCCGTCCTTCAACGACTTCAGGAGTGGCCGCACCCCCGCCGGTCCCTTGGGGATCAACGCGCCGTCCACCGCCGTGCGTCCTCGCGTGAAAAGCCGTTCGACAATGGGGTTGTTGGCGGCGCGGTAAACCCGGTCCAGCGGCATTCCGCGTTGGGTGGCCGCCAGCGAGAGAATTTCCCAATTTCCGATATGGGCGGAAAAAGCCAAGCCGGGCAATCCGTCATCGCGAAGCTGATCGATGTATTCGACCCCCACCACCTCGACCCGCCCGTCCTTCGCGAAAACATCAAACTTGGCCAGATGGGGGTATTCGGCAACAACGCGGCCAAAATTGTCCCACATCTGCTTGACGATACCATTGACCTCGGCCCGGGATTTTTCGGGG
>JADHSV010000044.1 GCA_016776725.1 Rhodospirillales bacterium | reverse complement strand
AGCCTGCACTCGCGCTTGCTCGTTAGTCGTCGCGCTGCCGCGCTCCTCCGGGCTTGTCCGCGTATGCCTCGCTTGTCGCCGTTTTTAAGCATTGCGTTCAGGCGGCACGCAGCCTGCACTCCCGCTTGGTCGTTAGTCGAGGCGCTGCGCGCCCCTCCGGGCTCGTGATCGGGCGGCGAGGCTTTGGGGGCCGCTTGGGTGTTGTGAAACGCGTTCAATCGCCACGCAGGCTGGGGGGTTGACTTTTTGCGTGAAATAGGTTATTATTCCGATCATTGCTTTTTGATATTGTGAAGAGTGTGTGGCGAGGGGCGGGCGGATGATGACGTTTGCCTACATTTGCTTACTTTTGCTTACATTTTCGTGGGTGTAGGCGTGGTTTTCGTTTGATTTCAGTGGGTTAATCCGTTTCGGGAGGGGTTTTGGGGATGGTTTTTGCCTCAAAACGGCCTTATTTGCGATGCAGGTTGGCGTGACCGGTGGGGTGTATTCGGGTGCTTGATTTGCCAAGTGCAGATGTGCTTGAATGCGCATGATAACTGGAATTCTTAAAAAAACGTCGGTGACGTATTTACGCCCCCGGCGGCGAACTGGAAAGAAGAGCGAAAAATGAAAAAGAACGTGATCGTGTGGATGGCCGCGCTGGCCCTGGTTGTGACCACATCCCTTTCGGCGGCCTTCGCTGCCGATGGCGGGGCGCATGGGACCATGACGGTATACAAATCCCCCTTGTGCGGCTGCTGCGGCGGGTGGGTTGATTACATGCGTGAAAACGGCTTTTCGGTCCGCGTCAAGGAAATGGAAGACGTTTCGACCATCAAGGAATTCTTGGGCATTCACGACGATCTGTGGTCGTGCCATACGGCGACCATCGACAACTACGCCATTGAAGGCCATGTGACCGTCGACGCGGTCATGAAGATATTGAACGAAAAACCCAAGATCCGCGGTATCGCACTGCCCGGCATGCCGCAGGGCAGCCCCGGAATGGGCGGCGCCAAGGATGAAGAGTGGGTGACCTACACCATTACCGACACCGAGCCCCAGCCGTTCATGACGGAGTAAGGGCGGGCCTTAGCGGTTCGCGGCGACGCCTACCCGAACGCCTTGAAGGCGATAATCGTGTGGGTGTCGCGGATGCCGGGGATGGTCTGGATGTTCTCGTTGACGAAGCGGCCGATGTCGGTTTCGTCGTCCAGGTAACACGTCAGCATCAAATCGAAATCGCCCGACGTGGAATGGACTTCCGAGATGCCGTCCGTGTCCTCGATGGCGGCGCTGGCCACATCGTAAGACCTGCCCAGTTCGCATTTCACCTGAACGAAGATGGTTTGCATGGCTGTGTCTCCTTGGGCGGGTGTCTCCTTGGGGCGAGTGTCTCCTTGGCGCCTACTTCGCCTTGGGAACCGGGCGCAACATGAAGGCGGGCGTGTGATCGCCCATGCCGCGTACGCTTTCGCCCGCTCTGCCGCCCCGGCGTTTGGGTTGTTTGGTTTCCTTGCGGGCGGGTTCGGCTTTTGCGGCTTTCTTTTCGGGCTGGCTTTTCTCAGGCGCACTTTTCCGGGCCTTGGCCGGTTTGGCGGCTCTTTCGGGCTTGGCCTCATGCGCCTTTTTCTCGGGGGTCTTTTTGGCCTCTTTGGCGGCAGGGGCTTTGGGGGCCGCAGGGGCTTTGGGCTTTTTCGGGCGTTCCGGTTTAGCCTCGGTTTTGGCCTCGGTTTTGGCTTCGGGGACGGCGGCCTCGACTTCCGGCGCTTTGGCGGGGGCAGCCCCGGCCGCGGGGATCGGTTTGCCCAGCAGCTTGGTGATGGCGGCCAGATATTTGCGGTCCTCGCCAGAGGCGATTGTTATGGCCTTGCCTTCGCGGCCCGCCCGTCCGGTGCGGCCGATGCGGTGGATGTAATCCTCGGCATGGCTGGGAACGTCGAAGTTGAATACGTGGCTCATGTTCTGGATATCCAGGCCACGCGCCGCCACGTCGCTGCACACCAGCATCCTGACTTCGCCGCGCTTGAACCTTTCCAGCGTTTCGGTGCGGGCCGACTGGACCATGTCGCCATGCAGCTGCCCGGCGTCATAGCCGCGGCGGTTGAGGGAACGGTGCACGACCCCGATATCGCGCTTGCGGTTACAGAAGATCAGCGCGCTTCTAACGTTTTCGGTATCAAGTGCGTGGCGCAGGGCGGCGCGCTTTTCCTTCGCCGCGCTTCCCGGTTTGGCGCCGCGCTCGGATTTGACCATGACCAGCGATTGCTCGACGGTTTCCGCAGCACTTGATGGCGGCGAAACGGTAATCTGCCTCGGATTCGAAAGGAATTTGTCGGCCAGTCTTTTGATCTCGGGCGGCATGGTCGCCGAGAAGAACAAGGTCTGGCGCATTCTTGAAACGAGAGAAACGATTTTTTCCACGTCCGGTATAAACCCCATATCGAGCATTCGGTCTGCTTCGTCGATCACCAGGATCTTGACGTTCGTCAGCAACAGGCGGCCGCGCTCGAACATGTCGAGCAGACGCCCCGGCGTCGCGATCAGAACATCGACGCCGTGGTCGACGACCTTCATCTGATCGGTTAGCGACACGCCGCCGATCAGAAGCGCCTTGGAAAGCTTGTGATGTTTGCCGTACACCTCGAAGCTTTCGGCCACCTGGGTGGCAAGCTCGCGGGTCGGTTCCAAAATAAGCGAGCGCGGCATGCGCGCCTTGGCATGACCCGCCGCCAATATCTCGATCATCGGCAAGGTGAAGCCGGCGGTCTTTCCGGTTCCGGTTTGCGCGCACCCGAGAATATCGCGGCCCTGGAGCGCAATGGGGATCGCCTCCGCCTGAATGGGCGTTGGTTCGGCGTATCCGGCATCGGTGACGGCACGCAAGAGGTCTTGGCTTAAGCCTAGATCTGAGAATTTCATATAGTGCGGGTCCGGTCGCCAAATGTGCGGCTGACCATCCGTTCCTTGTTCCAACCACGCAGGAGCGGGGATATTAGGCGCTTCGCCCGGCAAGTCAATCGCTGCGGGTGTTAAATTATGGCCTTTTCTGGGGTGTTTGGGTACTTTCCGGTGCCAAAATCGCCAAATGGGCGGCCATCGGCGAGAATCGAAGGGAAAAAGGTCATGAGCGAGAAGACCCATCTGGTCTTGCTGCCGGGGTTGCTGAACGATGCTGAGTTGTGGGCTCATCAGCGCGCGACATTGGCCGATATCGCCGAAATTTCCGTGCCCGACCTGACCCGGGACGACCAATTGAGCCCCATGGCCCGGCGGGTTTTGTCGGGCGCGCCCGAAACGTTCGCCCTGGCCGGGCTGTCCATGGGCGGTTATCTGGCGCAGGAAATCATGCGTCAGGCGCCCGACCGGGTGACGCGGCTGGCTTTGCTGGATACATCGCCGCTGCCCGATACGCACGAGCAATCGGCGCGCCGCAGGGGGTTCATCGCCCTGGCCCGAAAAGGTGACTTCAAGGGCGTGACAAACCGTCTGCTGCCGATGCTCATTCATCCAGATCGGGTGAACGACGCAAGATTGACGAAAACTTTGATGGATATGGCCGGTCGAGTCGGTCGTGACGGCTTTATTCGCCAACAACAGGCGATCATGACCCGGCCCGATAGCCGTCGGGATCTGGGATTGATCCATTGCCCCACACTTGTTCTGTGCGGACGCCAGGATGCGCTGACCCCGCCTGCGGTCCATGCCGACATGGCCGCCGCCATTCCCAACGCGGCATTCGTCGCCGTCGAGGACTGCGGCCATCTTTCACCGCTAGAACAACCCCATGCCGTAAGCGCGGTCATGCGCTATTGGTTGAGCGCCTGATCCTTGGCCTGTATGATGCGATTTCGGGGGAAAGAAAGCCTGTGTTTGCCCGGTGTTTGCAATGTGTTAACAAAGATGATGCACCGTACTATGCTTAGGGTGTGAATTACGCGATTCGGCGTAGTGCGAGGGAGGCTGCGGCAGCCATGAATATCCAGAGATTGAGGCGGTGCGGAATGATGAGTGGTTTCGGTTGGCGTTCGACCATCGGTCTGGCCGCCGTGGCCGTGCTTGTCGGTGGATGTTCGAGTTTTCCGGACGCCGCCAATCCGATCAAATGGTATGAATATACCGTCGAGGCCCTGACCGGCGAGGACGAGGACGACAAGGTCGCCGCTCAAGCCAAACCTGCGCCGGGCGGTGATAAAGAGTTTCCCAATCTGGCCACCGTGCCGCCGAAACCGACAGTTGCCCCGCGCCAGGAGCGCCAGCAGGTGGCGGAAGGTCTGGTCGCCGATACGGAACGAAGGCGTTACGCGTCAAGCGTTTCGCGTCAGGGCGAGGCGAAGAATGTCTTGTCGGATATGCCTGCCAAGCCCGCCGAACCTGCGTTGAAGCCGCAATCGATTTCCGCCGTGCCGAAGTTGCCGGTAACGCCCGCGCCCGTGGCACCGGCAAAAAAGGTGGCGGCCGCGCCGGTGTTGAAACCCGCACCGATGCCAGCCTCACCGAAGGCGCCCGGCATTGCGCTTCAACCGCCGCCCATGCCGACAGTAGCCGCAGCCAGACCAACCGCGGTTGCGCCGCGTGCGACAAAACCGTTCTTGCCCGCCAATTCCCAGATGCCTGGTAGCGACGGTGATTTCCAAACCATCGTTATTTCGTCGGCCGGGGTCGATAGCGGCACCGCGGCCGCGCGGGCGCCGTCGGCTGCGAAACGCGCGCCGCTGAAATTCGGCATCTCGTCGGCTCAGCCGTCTGCCGGAGCGCCCAGGGGCGAAACCCTTCGGATTGCCACCATCCAGTTCGCCAACGGATCAGCTGGTCTGGATGCGCGGGATCGCTCAATCTTAAGAAACGTTCTTGCCTTGCAGCGCGAACGCGGGGGCGTAATCGAAGTGGTCGGCCACGCCAGCAGCCGAACGGCGAACATGGATTCGGTGCGTCACAAGATGGTGAATTTCCAGATTTCCGAAAACCGCGCCACGACCGTTGCCCGCACACTTATGAAGTTTGGTGCGCAGTCAAACGATATCGTGGTAACCGCGAAATCCGATCTCGAACCCATGTATTTTGAATTCATGCCGTCCGGCGAAGCTGGGAATCGTAGGGTTGAGGTGTTCCTCACGTTCTGATTTGCGGCCTTAGTCTCGGACTATCAGCCGTCGCGGCTCGTTCGCGGCGGCGCCAACATGCTTCTGGAATGATAAGTAATGGAACAGGAATTTCACCGCATTCGTCGGTTGCCGCCATACGTATTTGCCGAAGTCGACAAAATGAAGGCAGCGGCACGTGCGGCCGGAGACGACATAATCGATTTCGGTATGGGAAACCCGGATTCCGGGACACCCGAACACATCGTCGCCAAATTGGTCGAGACCATTCAAGACCCGAGGACGCACCGATATTCAACGTCGCGCGGAATTCCCGGATTGCGCAAGGCGGTCGCGGCCTACTATCAGCGCCGGTTCGATGTCGAGATCGATCACAATAGCGAAGCCGTGGTGACCATCGGTTCGAAAGAAGGGCTGGCCAACCTGTCCTCGGCGATTACGTCGCCGGGTGACGTCATATTGGTGCCCAACCCCAGTTATCCCATCCATCAGTTCGGTTTCATTATCGCGGGCGCGGCGGCGCGCAATATTCCGGTGACGCCCGGTCCCGAGTTCATGGCAGCCCTTGAGCGCGCGGTGCAGCACAGCGTTCCAAAGCCCACGGCTTTGGTGTTGAATTATCCGTCCAATCCGACGGCCGAACTGGCCGATCTGGATTTCTACGGCCAAGTCGTGGATTTTTGCCGCTTCCACGGCATTTTCATTCTGTCCGATCTGGCTTATGCCGAAATTTACTTCGACGGCAATCCGCCGCCGTCCGTTTTGCAGGTTCCGGGCGCACGGGATATCGCCGTTGAATTCACGTCCATGAGCAAAACCTATTCCATGCCCGGTTGGCGGATCGGTTTTGCTACCGGCAACAGCAAGCTGATTGAGGCGCTGGCGCGCAACAAGTCGTATTTGGATTACGGGGCGTTCACGCCGATCCAGGTTGCCGCGACGGCCGCGCTGAACGGACCACAGGATTGCGTCGACGAAATCCGCACCAGATACAAGGAGCGCCGCGATGTTTTGATCGACGGCCTGGCCGCCGCCGGTTGGGACATGCCATGCCCCAAGGCCACCATGTTTGCCTGGGCGCCTATTCCGCCCAAGTTTAAGCATCTGGGATCGCTGGAGTTTTCCAAGCTTCTGTTAAGCGAGGCGAAGGTTGCTGTTGCGCCCGGCGTCGGATTCGGCGAACACGGCGACGATCATGTCCGCCTGGCGCTGGTCGAAAACCGACAGCGCACCCGCCAGGCGATTCGCAGTATCAAGGCGTTTTTCAATAGCTACGGCGAAGAATAGATAATTATTGAGGCGAAAGAAAAAGAGACAATGGACAACCCACTGAAAATTGCGATCGCCGGCCTGGGAACCATAGGCGGCGGCACGGTAAGGCTTCTGCGCGAGAACGCTGATCTATTGAAGCGCCGGTGCGGGCGCGACCTCGTTGTTGGCGCTGTTTGCGACCTTGATAAGGAACTGGCTGCCGAATGGCCTGACGTACCGTATTTCAACGATGCACTAGCCATGGTTCGTGACGCCGACGCCGACGTAATCGTCGAATTGATCGGCGGGGCCGACGGTATCGCCAAGAAACTTTGCGAAACAGCGATTGCTGCGGGAAAGCATGTGGTCACCGCCAACAAGGCGTTGATCGCCCATCACGGAACGGACCTTGTTAAGGCGGCCGAGGACAAGGGCGTTTCAGTGGCGTTCGAGGCTGCCGTGGCGGGCGGCATTCCCATTACCAAGGCCCTGCGCGAAGGTTTGGTCGGCAACCGGATCAGCCGCGTCTACGGCATCCTGAACGGCACCTGCAATTATATCCTGACGACCATGCGCGAAACCGGGCGCGAATTCGACGACGTCTTGGCGGAAGCCCAGGAACTGGGGTATGCCGAAGCCGATCCCACGTTCGACGTCGAGGGGATCGACGCCGCCCACAAGCTGGCCATCCTGACCAGCCTTGCGTTCGGCTGCGAGATCAATTTCGACGCGGTCCATACCGAAGGCATTCGGCATGTTACGGCCATGGATATCGAATTTGCCGAGGAATTGAATTATCGCATCAAACTGCTGGGCATCGCGCGGCGGACCGAATTCGGGATCGAACAGCGCGTGCATCCGTGCATGGTATCCCTGGCCAATCCGATCGCCCACGTCGATGGCGTGTTCAACGCTGTGGTTGCCGATGGCGATTACGTGGATACGACCATGTACGAGGGTCGTGGCGCCGGAGAACGTCCGACGGCTTCGGCGGTGGTTGCCGATATCGTCGATATCGCGCGCGGCAACAGCGCAGCGGCGTTGGGTGTTCCGGCGGCCGAAATGGAGCCGTTTACGGTATCGCCCATGGATCGCCACCGGGGGCGCTATTACATTCGCCTGATGGTGACCGACGAGCCCGGCGTTTTTGCCGATGTTGCGGCGGCGTTGCGCGATTGCGAAGTTTCCATGGAGGCGGTTCTTCAGAAGGGGCGCTCGCCCGGTGAGCCCGTTCCGGTGGTGATGACGACCCATGAAACCAGCGAAGGGTCCATGATACGGGCCCTGGATATGATTATGGCCCTTGGAGCGGTGATCGAACCGCCGCGGATGATCCGAATTCAGTCGTTTTCGGGTGGTGGGATCGAATAGGAGGCCGGTCGCGATGAACCAGGAAACGGTGGCAAGCCGCAATCTTGCAATGGACGCCGTGCGCGTGACCGAAGCCACCGCATTGGCCGCGTCGCGTTTCCTTGGGCGCGGTGACGAACAGGCCGCCGATCTGGCTGCCGTGGACGCCATGCATTCGGCGCTGACGGGGATGGCCATCCAGGGCGTGATTCGCATCGGCGAAGGAAGCCGTGAAAATACGGAAAAGCTTTTTTCCGGAGAACCGGCCGGAACGGGGAACGGACCGGTCGTTGATCTGGCGTTGATGCCGCTGGAAGGCCCCACCATTGTGGCCAAGGGCGAACCCAACGGTCTTTCGGTGATCGCCATTGCCGAAGCCGGACATTTTGCCGACCTGCCTCCTGTTTACATGGACAAGATCGCCGTCGGCGGCGGCTTGCCCGACGAGGTTATCAACCTGGATGACGAACCCGGAAATAATCTGCGCGAAGTGGCCAAGGCGAAGGGCGTCGATGTTGGTGATCTGGTCGCCTGTATTCTTGATCGGCCCCGGCACCGCGAACTGATTGCCAAAACCCGCGAAGCCGGCGCACGGATTTTATTGATTAGTGACGGTGACCTTAGTGGCGTCGTTTCCACGGCCTGGCCGGAAACCGGCATTGATATTTATATGGGTAGCGGTGGTGCGCGCGAGGGTGTTTTGTCGGCAGCAGCCCTGGCCTGTGTCGGCGGTCAGATGCAGGGCCGCCTGATCTTCCGTAACGACGACGAGCGGCACAAGGCGGCGTCCTACGGAATTGAGGACTTTAACCGGGTTTATTCGGTTTCCGATATGGCCGTCGGCGAGGTTACTTTCGCGGCCACGGGTGTCACGCATGGGGCCATGCTGATGGGGGTCAAAAGGCGGCATGGAGCGGCCATGACCCATTCGCTTGTCATGCGTTCGCTGACCGGAACCCTGCATTTCATCGAGGCCTACCACGATTTTGCCAACTGGTCGGGAGCGACGCCCCGTCTGCGGCCCAAGGCGTAGCTTATTAATGGAATCGGGTGATTTCTTCCTCGGCGTTGAACGATCTGTCACCGGGCGACGCTGGTTTTCCCGCGACCTTGACGAACGAACCGCGCTGGCCCTGACCCAGCGTCTGGATGAACCCGAGATCGTTGGCCGAATCCTGGCGGCGCGCGGCGTCGGGCTCGACGATGTGGATACCTTTCTAGATCCAAGCCTGCGCCGCCTGTTGCCTGATCCCAGTCACCTGAAGGGGATGGAAGCGGCTACCAAGCGATTGGCCCGCGCCGTCATGCAGGGCGAGAAGGTGGCCGTCTTTGGCGATTACGATGTTGACGGGGCGACCTCGTCGGCGCTGCTGGCGCGCTATGTGCGCGCGGTTGGCGGCGTGGCCGCCATTTATATTCCTGACCGCATTGACGAAGGATACGGACCCAATGCCGACGCTATGTTGGGGTTGGGGCGGGAAGGGGCCTCGGTGATCGTTACGGTCGACTGCGGCACCACCGCCTTTGAGCCGCTAAAGGCGGCAGCAGGCGCTGGGATTGACGTGATTGTCGCCGATCATCACGAGGCCGAGGCCGAGTTGCCGCCGGCCGTAGCGGTGGTCAACCCGAACCGGTTGGACGAGGAAAGTCCGCACTCGCACATGGCGGCGGTCGGCGTGACTTTCCTGCTGGTGGTCGGGCTTAACCGGGCCTTGCGTGAAGCGGGCTGGTTCGCCGGGCGCGCCGAACCGGATTTGCGTCAGTGGCTGGATTTGGTGGCCCTGGGAACAGTATGCGATGTGGTTCCGCTGGTTGGCGTCAACCGGGCACTGGTGTCGCGCGGGCTTTCGGTTATGGCGGCGCGGGGCAACGCCGGATTGCGTGCGCTGGCGGACGTTGCCGGGATTGACGAACCGCCCGGAGCCTATCACGCCGGATATATGCTGGGTCCGCGGATCAATGCGGGTGGACGGATCGGCCGGGCCGATCTGGGTGCACGGCTGTTGGCGTCCGATGATGAAGTCGAGGCGACGGAAATTGCCGCCCGGCTGGACGGCTACAACCGCGAACGCCAGGCCACCGAATTGAGCGTGCTGAACGCGGCCCTTGATCAGATTGAAAAAACCGGTCAGGACGCGCCGGATACCGGGGTGATTTTCGTGGCGGGCGAGGGTTGGCACCCGGGGGTCGTTGGCATTGTCGCCGGGCGCCTGACCGACCGCTTCAACCGCCCGGCTTGCGTGGCCGCTATCAATGGCGAACGGGCCACCGGATCGGGCCGGTCCATTGCCGGGGTCGATTTGGGGGCCGCCGTCATCGCCGCGCGCCAGAGCGGACTTTTGTTAAAAGGTGGCGGTCACGTGATGGCGGCGGGGTTTGCCGCGCAAACTGACGGATTGCAGGCCTTCGGCGAGTTTCTGAACACGCGGCTGAAGGCGGAAATCGCCGAGGCTTCGCAGTTCCGTGGCCTAAAAATGGATGGTGCGCTAAGCCTGGGGGCGGCGACACGGGATTTGGTAGGGGTGATAGGAAAAATCGCGCCCTTCGGCACCAAAAACCCGGAACCGCGCTTTGCCATCCCTGACGTGCGGGTTTCGTGGTCCAAGGTGGTCGGCGCCAATCATGTAAGTTGCACCCTTAGCGGGGCCGATGGGACGCGCCTTAAGGCCATCGCGTTCAGAGCCATGGACAGCGAACTGGGGCCGGCGCTGCTGAACGGCGACGGCGCGCCGCTGCATATTGCAGGAAAACTGCGCATCAATTCGTGGCGCGGGACGGAATCGGTGCAGATGTTCATAGACGACGCGGCCCCCGCCTGGTGAGGCAGGGGCCTAACGTATTGTCTATTTATTGAGGATTTTCTCGACCGGGTTGGCGCGCAGGCGGAAGGCGTCGGGCATGCCCGAACCCAACAGTGGCCGCAGATACATAACGAACTTGTCGGTCACGTTGTTGCCGGCGTCGTTGATGTAGACATCGGGCATGACGGCGGTTTTTCCGGCCACATCTTCCAGCTTGCTCAGGTGGTATTCCACCGAATAGTAGCCGGTGCGGTGAATGGTGACCGAACCGTTGCTGCGTTCATCCCATTGGGCGTACTGAACGGCCTTTTCGCCCACTTCGCGGGCTTCGCGGCGATCCACATCGGACACGCAACCCAGGAACGAGCGTTGCAGATAACCGAAGGTGTCGCCGCGCACGCGGCTGATGTCAGTGTTCTTCTTGATCAGCGACGTCAGCTGATCGGCCAGCGCGCCGGTTCCCGAAAGCTGAACATTGCCGTGGGCGTCGTGCTCGACCTGATCGACCAGCTTGGAAATGATCGGCGTGCCGCTTTCATCGTGGATGCCTTCGGAAACGGCGATAACGCAACGGCCATATTTGTCGTAGGTCATCTTTACATCGGAAAGGAACTTCTCAACGCTGAAGCTGCGTTCGGGCAGATAGATCAGATGCGGCCCGTCGTCGTCAAATTTGCGGCCCAGGGCCGATGCGGCCGTTAGGTAGCCTGCGTGCCGCCCCATAACGGAGGCCACGTAGACACCCGGCAGCGCCCTGTTGTCGGCGTTTACACCGGCAAAGGCCAGGGCCACGAAGCGCGCCGCCGACGGGAAGCCCGGCGTGTGGTCGTTAATGGCCAGATCGTTGTCGATGGTTTTCGGGATGTGGATGCAGCGCAGCGAATAATCCGCCTTTTGCGCTTGTTCACTGACGATGCGCAGGGTATCGGACGAATCGTTGCCACCGATGTAGAAGAACGTACCGATCTCGTGCGCCTTCAGAACCTTGAAGATTTCCTGGCAGTACTTGAGATCGGGCTTGTCGCGGGTGGAGCCCAGCGCCGAACACGGCGTCTCGGCGACCAGTTCCAGGTTATGGTTGGTTTCCTGGGTCAGGTCGATGAAATCTTCGCCAACGATGCCGCTGACCCCGTGATGGGCGCCATAGACACGCTCCACCGTACCGAACTTGCGCGATTCGATGACCGCGCCGACCATGGATTCGTTGATAACCGCGGTCGGGCCGCCACCCTGGGCGACCAGCACCTTCCCCTTAAGCATAAATCCGTCCTTCCGATAAATTCTTGATATAACCCCGGCGCGCGCTGATACGGGTCAGGAAGAGACCAAGCGCTGCGCGTGCGGCATACTATTTATATTGAGACGATCTGCAAGGACAGATTTCACGAGCGCCAATGCCGAGAAAATTTTGACAAGACGGAAACCTAAGGCTTGATTTTCCCGGCCAGCCCGTATAAATCACCCACACCTCGAAGCGACCCCATCGTCTAGAGGCCTAGGACACTGGCCTTTCACGCCGGCAACACGGGTTCGAATCCCGTTGGGGTCACCAAACTTCCAACTTTTTCCGACTTTTTATTCATCGGCCATGCCCCAACGTTTTTTCGCCGCGTTCATGGCGGTGGCGCGATCGGGCTTCACATAGTCTCCCAGCACTCGTGAATTGATGTTATGGCCTGATCGGGAGACAATCTCGGCATTGGTCGCGCCATGACTTCCCAGTTCGGTCAGGGCCGTGCGTCGGAGGTCATGGAAGGTTCGCCCTTCAACGCCGACACGATTGCGGAACTTGCGGAAGATGCGCGAAAAGACGCGGCGATCGGTGTAGGGCTTGCCGGTGTCTTCGCTGATGATGATGTGTGTGGACCTGCGCGGCGTGTCGTTGAGCATCGTTATCGTCTTCGCGCTCAAGGGTATCCACAATTCAACGTGATCGCCACGCGCCTTGATCTGCGTCGCCGTCAGGCTGTTGCCGTCAAACTGACCCCATTCCAGCGCAAGAATATCCTGCTGCGGCAGGCTGGAGTCGTAAGCGATCTGCGTGGCCAGCGCCACGGACGGGCGCGACGGTACCTTGTTGCCGGAACCGGCGACGCCGCCTTTCATAGCGTGGTCGATCAGCCCTCGCGCGTCAGAGCGGCGGCGCGAAACGCCGATATCTTCCAAAAAGCGCCGAATAATCTCGCGAGGGTATGCGAGGTTTTGCGATAGTTGAGATTAAACTATCGCAACGCTTTTTTTATTCTTTTTTAATGTGTTATCTTTCCCTTGCGATAGTTGCGATAGTTACTCCATGTGAGAGTCCATGCGCGCGCGCATATATAAGCCGAACCCGGAAAAACCCTCCTAACTATCGCAACCCTCGCTACCTCTTTGATATCTCACCCCTTTTTCTTTGCGATAGTTTGCGAGGGTTGCGATAGTTGAGAAGCCAATGGGATCCTGAATGCCCTCCAAAATCCAATTCAAGGTTCTAGCGTGGTCGCACAGCAACCTTACGCACAACCAACAGGATTATCCATCCTTAGGGAATTCGACTACGTAATAGACCGGTTGTATCCAAACCAGGAGAACGGTTGATCACAGAAAGAAACAATCACCGGTGTTTGCTCGGACACAGGTTCTGGCAGTCTTGCGCCCCGTTGGCTCAATTTAAACAGAAGCGTCTTGGGAGAAATGCGGTCGTCGTCGAGAAAGAAACAAACAACACACTAGGTCATTCAACGAACCCGGAAAATCCCGAAGCGTGCCCGCCGGTAAGCAGACCTTCTGGGGGAGATGTCCGCTCCACGCCTCGTAGCGGACCAGTTTTTTTAGATGGCAATGAAGCCCGCTTTTGACCCTGTGTATGGACCGGCTGCATTTCGCAATAGGATATTTGCCAAAGCGTCATAGACGCGGTCGATCTTCACTTCGGCCAATGTGCGCCGACGCGTTTAGCCCTGCGACTTGGGCTGGGCCGGACGATCGGTGCGTTTCGCTTTGCTGGCGGCTTTGGGTTTGGCAACCTTGGGCTTGACGGCAGGCTTTGGTTTAGCTGTGGCTTTTGGTTTGCCTGTGGTCTTTGGCTTGCCTGTGGCCTTCGACTTGGCGACGGTCGTGGGTGCCTTGGTTGACAACGCGGCCACCACTTTCGTCGCTGGTGTCGCCGGTTTCATGCCCTTCGCGGGTTTGGGTTTTGTGGTCGTCGGCGGCTCCTCGGAAACACTCGCGGCATCGGGTTCGAGCGGACTTTTCGGCGCTTTCAGCGTTATCGACGGATCGGGACGCTCGCCGATTTCGATGTCGCTGTCTCCGTTTCCGTTCTCATCGCCCTCGACCTCGATCTCGTCGACTTCGGCGTCGGCGTCGGCACCGGTTTCTTGCATCAAATCATAAATCTTGCCCCGGAAAATGGAGCGTCCCGCATGAATCAGGCGCAAGCCGATATTGTTGGCGTAACCGCTGTCGTGAATAAGCGACGATGCCTGCCTCTGGCTGATGAGCCCGGCGGTCACCAGCTCGTCCAGAATTCCGTTTTCCAGAATGTCGTCGGCTTCCATCTTTTTGCGCAGTTTCTTGAGCTTACCCCCCGTCACTGCGGGATCGTGGCGCATCAGCTCGGTTTCGCGCAGAATTCTGGCGATCTTTTGGCGCATCATGTTGTACTGGGTTCGCATTTCGGCATTCTTGGGGTCCGTATATTCGCGCATGTTCTTGTTCAGGTGCTTGACGTCTTTCACCGCCTGCGAGATATCCCGCGCTGCGGCGCGCACACTGAGAACCAGCCGCGTTTGTTTCGGAGTCATCATCGGCTGCGCCCGGGTGGCGAACTCAAGAATGGCGCCAAGCAGGCTTTTGATCCGCCGCGCGTACAAATCGTCGATGTCGATATCTTCGGGCGGTCCGGCCTCGGCGATCACCGTCTTGACCGCTTCTTCGCCGCGCAGGGCCGTGCTGCTTAGTCCCAGTCCCGTGGCGATGAAATCAAAAGCGTTGTCATACAGGTGACCGGCCTCGCGCACGATCGCCATCATGGCCGTGTCGGGCAAAGCCAGCGCCGCCTCGTTCAGGAAATACGGCTCGGAAACAAGGCGCGCGCGCTCGGGAAAAGCCCGTTCAAGGAACGTCACCAGACGCGGGATAAACGGCGTCATCACGGCCACGCCGATGGTGTTGAACAACGTATGGAACACGGCGAACTTGAGGGTGTAGTTTTCCGCTGCGATGCCCAGCCCGCCACTGATCATCTCGACGGCCTGAACCATGAAATTGATGAACAGAATGGCAATCAGGCCCGTAATCACATTGAAAATCAGATGCGCCGCCGCCAGCCGCTTGCCGGTTACGTTAGCGCTCATGGCGCCCAAAATAGCGGTAATCGTGGTGCCGACGTTGGCGCCGATGGCGATGGCCAGACTGTTCTCATAGCTGATCTGCCCGGCGGCCAACGCCGTGATACCCAAAATCAGCGTCGCGTGGCTCGATTGCATGATGACCGTGGCCAGCACGCCGATGCCGGTATAGGTCAGCAAGCCGGTGATCCCGGTCAGGGAATAGCGAGCCAGATCGAACCCGTCCTGAAAGCTCTGGAACCCCGTTTTCATGTAGTGAATGCCCAGGAACAGGAACCCGACCCCGGCCAGAATGTAGCCGATGCCCTTCAGGGTCTTGGCCTGCTGGAACACCAACACCACGCCGAACACGATCAGCGGCATGGCGTAAACGGAAATTTTCACCTTCAGGCCGATCCCGGCCACCAGCCAGGCACCCGTGGTGGTGCCGATATTGGCCCCGAAAATAATGCCGATGCCCGCCGGAAGCGCGATCAGCCCGGCCGAAAGGAAAGAAATGGTGATGACCGAAACCAGCGAGCTCGACTGCATGATCGCGGTCGAGACGAAACCGAAAGCCTGGCTTTTCCATACCCTATCGGTGCAGGCGTTCAAAAGCCTGGACAAGACACCGCCTGTGAAGGTCTTGAAGCCCTGTTCCAGCGCCATCATGCCAAACAGAAAAATGGCCACCCCGGCTGCAATTTCCTTGAATTCCGGGCTCACCCAAAAGCCCCAGGCCAGCACAGCCAGCATGGAGGGCAGAATAATCCGACGAAGCATGGTCTACTCGTTTATTGCATTTTTATGACGTTTTTATGACATCCACACCTTTTTACGTGAAAACGCGGGAAGACACAAATCTTATCTTATATCATTTATGAATTATCCTTAAGCCGCGACGAATGCCGCGCAAAGTCCTGAACGCGCAAAGGCAGCCTAGAGGCTGCCTTTGCTAAATGTCCCCTCATGGCTAAAACTCCCCTTTCGCCGCAGGGGCAGAGCGTTTCCGCTCTGCCCCTAAAATCAGACGTCAACTTGCTCGGCGATATCCAGTGCGTCGTCCACCTCGACGCCGAGGTATCTGACGGTGCTTTCAACCCTTGAATGACCGAGCAATAACTGCTCGGCTCTTAGATTTCCCGTTCTTCGATAGATGAGCGTTGCCTTGGTCCGCCGAAGTGAGTGCGTGCCGAACAAAGAGGCGTCTAACCCGATGCCTGATATCCACTCCGAGACCAACCTCGCGTATTGCCGAGTTGTCAGGCTGAGATCATGACCACGACGCCCCGCGAACAAATAGTCGCAAGGTTTCTTGGCTTGGGGCCTGAGATAGTCGTCGATGGCTTGGCGAGTTGTAGTCGCGTTCGGATCGCCCAGACATGCTTCGGCTGCAACGGAGGTTTCTGTCCAATCAGTTTGCCTTTGTTCCAAGGCCTGTGCTCGGTCGCAACCGCATCCAATGATGTTTGCATCTTCCTACTCCTCAATTGTTGGAGGTTATGAACATGCGCCTTCTGGACAGGCCACCAGAATGGGCCGCTAACGGAGGCTTAGCGGATGTGATTCGCAATGTTCCTGAACAGCTGGAATTAGCCAAGAGCTGAAAAAAGCTTACGACGTCCCGCGGCAACGGCCTAGGCCTTCTATCGGAAAGTGAAAAGGCAAGTAGCAATCGTATTCCGAAAAATTTCTCACTCAGAACGGTCCGGTTTTACGGAGGCAGGTCATGGAAAACTCCCCTGTTTTCCTTGTTGAATTATGATTCTTCGATTAGCGGAATCCCCCGCGTGAGTCATCTCTGCAAGGCGGAAAAACATGTGAAAAAGGGACATGTGTCACACCCAATTGCAGGGATTCCGTGCTATACTTTAAGTTGTGTTTATTATATAAATTCTAAATCGCAAAATAATATTAAAATTTATTTCGAGGCGGAGGGCGCCGAAAGAGCGTCTCGGAAGGAATCTTCCCAATAACAACATGTCGGGCGGTCACGGCAGTTCGACGTTATGACGCGGCGACACGTCGATGAATTGGCGTGGGGTAGCCGTGGAAAATTCGTAATCCGGGCATTTCATACAGGACCCGGAAAGGATCGGCGTATGCGGTAACGCCGGACTTATGGGTTGATGGAGGACGAGATGGCGGCGAAGTCCAAAGGTAATGACCCGAAAGGCCAATCGAATAACGGAAATAACGGAATTGGCGCCGGCGGCATAAAACTGAACGGCACGCAGGGCGACGATATCCTGATTGGCACGGCTGAAAACGACGCGATCATCGCCGACAAGGGCGACGATGTGGTTCAGGCCGACGCGGGCAATGATCTGGTTCAGGGCGGCCCCGGCGACGATGATATTTCCGGTGGACCCGGCGACGACCACCTGAACGGCGGCACCGGCGACGATGTTGTGAGCGGCGGTGCGGGCGATGACAAGGTCGACGGCGGTCCGGGCGATGATGTCCTCGACGGCGGCGGCGGTGACGACAAGGTTTCCGGCGGTCCGGGCTCGGACGGCCTTCAGGGCGGCGACGGCGACGACTGGGTCAAGGGC
>JADHSV010000011.1 GCA_016776725.1 Rhodospirillales bacterium | reverse complement strand
AGATCATATGCAGGCTGGCCATGGTCGGATCGAGGCGCGCACGCAACTCGGTGCGATAGGCGTCCATGTCGACGATAGGCTTGCGCGCAACACCCGTATCCATGGCGGCCTGAGCCACGGCGGCCGGAACCCACTCAATCAGGCGCGGATCGAACGGTGCGGGGATGATATAACCGGAACCATAGCGAAGCTCGCTGCCATAGGCGGCGCTGACTTCGTCGGGCACGTCCTCGCGCGCCAGATCGGCCAGGGCCTGGGCTGCAGCCAGCTTCATCTCGTCATTAATGGTCGAGGCCCGAACGTCCAGGGCGCCGCGGAAGATGTAGGGGAAGCCCAGCACGTTGTTGACCTGATTCGGATAATCCGAACGCCCGGTGGCCATGATGGCATCGGGGCAAACGGCCAGAGCGTCTTCCGGCGTGATCTCGGGATCGGGGTTGGCCATGGCGAAGATGATCGGCTGATCGGCCATGGTTTTCACCATATCCTGAGTGAAAGCGCCCTTGACCGAAAGGCCGACCGCGACATCGGCGCCGACCATGGCTTCTTCCAGGGTCCGCGTATTGGTATCAACGGCGTGGATTTCCTTCCACTCGTTCATGCCTTCGGTACGGCCCTTGTAGATGACGCCCTTGGAGTCGCACATAATCACGTTGTCATGCTTGACGCCCAACATCTTGAACAGCGACGTGCACGAAATGGCCGAGGCACCGGCCCCGTTGACGACGATCTGGATGTCTTCCATCTTGCGGCCGGTAATTTCGACCGCATTGATCAGGCCGGCCGCCGAGATAATGGCGGTGCCATGCTGATCGTCGTGGAAAACCGGGATATCCATCGCTTCGCGCAGGCGCTTTTCGATGGCGAAGCATTCGGGCGCCTTGATGTCTTCCAGGTTGATGCCGCCCCAGGTCTTGCCCAGGAAGCGAACGCAATTAACGAACTCATCCACGTTTTCGGTGTCGACTTCGATGTCGATGCCATCCACATCGGCGAAGCGCTTAAAGAGAACGCCCTTGCCTTCCATGACCGGCTTTCCGCCCAGCGCGCCCAGATTACCCAGACCCAGGACGGCGGTGCCGTTGGAAATGACGGCGACGAAGTTGCCCTTCGCCGTGTAATCGTAGGCAAGCGACTCATCTTCGGCGATTGCCAGGCAGGGCGCGGCCACGCCCGGCGAATACAGAAGTGAAAGGTCGTGCTGCGTTGTTAGCGGTTTGGTGGCGGCAATTTCGATTTTACCGGGACGGCCGGATGCGTGAACCGCAAGGGCCTCTTCCATGATATCCCGATTTGCTTTGTCTTCCATGAGACGATCTCCGTGGCTCGTTCTAATTGACGGTTGTTATGCAAGACGGCTTACGCCGCGTCGATTAGCTCCGTCCGGGGGCGAGTCGTCGTCAAGAAAGCCACGCCCGACATCCGATGACATCGGCTCGTATGGATCGTTCGGCGATATGGCTCTATGCCGCATCCCTTTAGTGGAATGCACCAAAGCCGCCATATCCAGCGCCTCACGACCTGGATCATGCTTGCTTGTCTTACTCAATTTTCATCCCGGACTTTAAAATTTTTTTGTTTCTTCAATTACGAAGACGGTGAGTATGCACATTGGAGCCACCGTTTTCGTTAAGTATGGTCGTGGCGAGGGCCTCTTTTTCGCCATGTGAAATATGGACCCAGAGGATGACGCTGCCTGCGCCCAGCGAACGGGCGAAATGTTCGGCCTGCGGAGCCGCGGTTACCTCGTCGAAAATTTCCTTGAAAGCCACGGCGCCCATGGCCGCGCCTATAAGGCCGGCGATCAGCGCCGCAGTTGTGCCGCCGGCGAGAAAGATCGCGCCGGAAGCGACCAGCGGCACCTCGAATTTCATTTCACCAACGAGGGCTGTGATCGCGTCCTTCCACGGCTTGCTGGGTTGTCCTGCTGCGTCCAGCGATTCGTGTGATCCAAACACGCTTAGATCACTGCGCTCGAATCCGGCTTCCATCAGAGCGGAGATGGCGGCCTCAAACTGTTCGCGCTCGGCGAAGACTCCGACGACCTCTTGCTCCAACGATTCGACTGCGTTGTTATCGGTCATAATTCGCCCCCCATTATTTCCAGCGGTGGCGCAATACCAAGGAATACGGATAATGACCCCTAGAGACGGTCTTACCGTCCTTTCGGTTAGGAGCGTGGCTGTGATCTCTATGGGTCATTATCCGTATTCCTTGGTATTGCCCATAATTGTGCCGCAACGGGCCGCTGAATCATAGCCCGATCGACAACGTCTATGTTAAGGTTCGCCGAGAATTTCCCCGAACCAGCCGGACGCCATGCCTCCCGTTTCAGCACCATCTTCGAAAAAGCCTGCGAGCAGCGCGACCCCGATGATGGCGCAGTATCTGGCCATCAAGCGCGAGCACCCCGAAGGCCTGCTGTTTTACCGCATGGGCGACTTCTACGAGATGTTCTTCGAGGATGCCGAAAAAGCAGCCCGCGCGCTGGACATCACGCTGACCAAACGGGGCAAGCATCTGGGGCAGGATATCCCCATGTGCGGGGTGCCGGTGCACAGCCACGAGGCCTATCTGGTGCGCCTGATTCGCAAGGGCTTCAAGGTCGCCGTTTGCGAGCAGACCGAGGACCCGGCGGCAGCCAAGAAGCGTGGCAACAAGGCGGTTGTACGCCGTGATGTGACCCGCGTGGTGACCCCCGGCACCCTGACCGAAGACACCTTGCTGGATGCCCGGCGGCACAATTTCCTGGCCGCTTGCGCCGAGGCGGCCGGTGGCCTGGGTCTGGCCTGGATTGATATTTCAACCGGCGAGTTCACCCTGCAGCCGTTGCCGGCGCACCATTTGTCGGCGGCCCTGGCGCGTCTGGATGCGGGCGAAATCCTGCTTTCCGAACGCCTGTTGGAGCGTGAGGAATTGTCACAGGTGTTCGCCGACTGGCGGGACCGCCTGACCCCATTGCCCGCGGCGCGGCTGGACAGTGAAAATGGCGCGGCGCGCCTGCGCGATCTATTTGGCGTGCGCACGCTGGAGTCCTTCGGCGACTTTTCGCGGGCCGAATTGGCGGCGGGCGGCGCGCTGGTCGATTACATCGAGTTGACGCAAAAGGGGAATATGCCCCGCATCGCGCCCCCCGCCCGGATGTCCGGCGGCGAGGTTATGGAAATCGACGCGGCGACGCGGCGCAATCTGGAACTGACCGAAACCCTGAGTGGATCGCGGCGCGGAAGCCTGCTAGGCGTCATCGACCGCACAGTCACCGGCGCGGGCGCGCGCCTGCTGGCGGCCAGACTTAGCGCGCCGCTGACCGATGTGGCCGCCATCGAAGCCCGGCTGGACGGGGTTGGCTATTTTGTCGAAAACGGCGGCCGCCGTGACGCGCTGATCGCCGTCTTGCGCCGCTGTCCCGATATCGAGCGGGCCTTGTCGCGCCTGTCGCTGGGCCGCGGCGGTCCGCGCGATCTGGCGGCGATTCGCGATGGCCTCGCTTTGTCCGCCGAGATCAGGAACGAGATCGAAGCCGATGGCTTGTCCGGCCTTCCCCACCTGGTTTCCCGTGCGCTCGATGATTTGGGCGAGCATTCGGAACTGGTCGGCGGTCTGAGCGCCGCCCTTGCATCCGAATTACCCATAAAGGCGCGCGATGGCGGGTTCATCGCCAAGGGATATGCGCCCCAACTGGATGAACTACGCACGCTCCGCGACGAAAGCCGACGCCTGATCGCCGGATTGCAGGACCGCTACGTATCGGAAACCAAAGTCGCGACGCTGAAGATCCGCCACAACAACATGCTGGGATACTACGTTGAAGTCCCGGCCCGGCAGTTCGACGCCATGCCGACGGGCGAGGTTTCACCCTTCATCCATCGCCAGACCATGGCCAACGCCGTGCGCTATTCCACCGTCGAACTGGGAGAATTGGAAAGCCGCATCGCGCGCGCCGCCGATCAGGCCCTGGCCCTGGAAATGCAAATCTTTGAAGACCTGAGCGGCAAGGTGTGCGCACGGGCCGACGAAATTGCGCGGGCAGCTGCCGCCCTGGCCGCCCTTGACGTATCGGCGGCCCTGGCCCGGCTGGCGGTTGAACGCGGGTATTGCCGACCCGTACCTGACGAAAGCTTCGACTTCGAAACCACCGGCGGAAGGCACGCCGTCGTTGAGGCCGCGCTGGAAGCGGATCAGGCGGGGCGCTTCGTCGCCAACGACTGCCATCTTGGGGACACCTCGCGCCTGTGGTTGCTGACGGGGCCCAACATGGCGGGCAAAAGCACTTTTCTTCGGCAAAACGCGCTTATTGCGGTGCTGGCGCAAACGGGGTCGTTCGTGCCCGCCGAAAGTTGCCGCATGGGCGTTGTTGACCGTCTGTTTTCGCGGGTAGGTGCTGCCGACGATCTGGCGCGCGGGCGTTCCACGTTCATGGTGGAAATGGTTGAAACGGCGGCCATTCTCAATCAGGCGGGATCGCGCGCCCTGGTCATCCTGGATGAAATCGGGCGCGGCACGGCCACTTTCGATGGCTTGTCCATCGCCTGGGCGGTGATCGAACGCCTGCACGAAACAAACCGTTGCCGGACGCTGTTCGCCACCCACTATCACGAACTGACCAATCTGGCCTCGAAACTGGATGGACTGGCCTGCCACACCATGCGCATCAAGGAATGGCAAGGCGACGTGGTGTTCCTGCACGAGGTGGCGCCGGGCGCGGCAGACCGCTCTTACGGCATCCACGTGGGGCAATTGGCGGGACTGCCGGACGACGTGGTGGCGCGCGCCGAACAGATACTGGAGATCCTTGAAGCGGGCGATCAGGCCAGCGCACTGACGCGCCTGGCCGACGATCTGCCGCTGTTTTCCGCCGCTCCTGCGAAGCGTCGTCCAAGCGAGCCCTCGGAACTTGAAGAGGCCCTTGCCCATATCCACCCCGACGAATTAAGCCCGCGTGAGGCGCTGGACGCCCTATATAAATTGCGTGGCCTTCTTGCCAAGAAAACGTAAAGCGAGTCCCGAGTTATGCCCAAACGGCGCGACATCATCGATACCAGGGCGTTATCCGCCGAACTGGATGAAGTGGTGGGCTGGTCGGGTGTCAGCTCGAAAACCCGGCCGCAGATTCTGGGTATTTTCAAAAAGGCCCTGGCCGAGGGCCGCGAAACCGTCCGGCGGCGCTTCGAGGAAGAAGCTCTTCCCGGTTTTGAAGCGGTATCCATCACCACCAGCCTGATGGACGGGATTATTGGAGTTCTGCACGAATTCGCCGTCACGCATGCCTATCCGGCGGCCAATCCGACCACCGCCGAGCAGATCGCAATCACAGCCACCGGCGGTTACGGGCGCGGCGAACTGGCGCCTTATTCGGACATCGATCTGATGTTCCTGCTGCCCTACAAGCAGACGCCGCGCGGCGAACAGATCGCTGAATATATGCTGTACACCCTTTGGGATTTGAACCTGAAGGTGGGCCACGCGACGCGCACCATCGACGAATGCGTGCGGCTGGCGCGCGAGGATCTGACCATTCGCACCAGCCTTCTGGACGCCCGCCATCTGCACGGCGATACGGCCCTGTTCGAGCAGTTTCAGACGCGCTTCCAGGCGGATATCGTGGACCCCTTCGGCGCTGATTTCGTCGAGGCAAAGCTGAATGAACGCGATGTGCGCCACGAACGCATGGGCGACAGCCGCTACGTTCTGGAGCCCAACGTCAAGGAAGGCAAGGGTGGTCTGCGCGACCTTCAGACGCTGTTCTGGATCGCCAAATTTCTGTACGGCGTCGATCATGTGCGCGACCTGGTCAAACGCGGCGCACTGACCGCCGCCGATGGCCGCCGCTTCAAGAAAGTGCGCAACTTCCTGTGGACCGTGCGCTGCAACCTGCATTACCTGGCCAACCGCCCCGAAGAACGGCTGGCCTTCAATATCCAGGATCAGGTCGGAAAGCGCATGGGATACGTTGACCGCGAAGGCGTACGCGGGGTCGAGCGCTTCATGAAACACTATTTTCTGGTCGCCAAGGACGTCGGCGATCTGACGCGCATCCTGTGCGCGGTGTGGGAAGACGAACACAAAAAGGGCCGCAGGAGGTTCCGCCTGCCAAGTCTGCGCCTCAACCGCAGAAAGGTTGACGGGTTCAAGCTTGACGGCGACCGCCTGAATGTGGAGGCCGACGACGCATTTGCGCATGATCCCGTCAAACTGATCCGCTTATTCTTTGAGGCCCAGCGCGAACGCCTTGACATTCATCCGCACGCCCTGCGGCTGGCCCGGCAGAACCTTTCCTTGATCAACGCGCAGCTTCGCAACGATGAACAAGCCAATCGCCTGTTCATGGAAATTCTGTGTTCCGAGCACGATCCCGAGGAGGCGTTGACGCGGCTCAATGAAGCCGGTGTCCTGGGCCGCTTCGTTCCCGATTTCGGCCGCGTCGTCGCCCAGATGCAATACGACATGTACCACGTCTATACGGTCGACGAGCACACCATCCGGGCCATTGGTATTGTCGATGGCATCCGCAGCGGCGCGCTGGCCGCCGATCATCCGGTGGCTTGTTCGGTGATTGGTGAAATCCAGTCTTTGCGCGCCCTCTACGTGGCCGTTCTTCTTCACGATATCGCCAAGGGCCGAGGCGGCGAGCATTCGAAAAAAGGGGCTAAAATCGCGCGCAATCTGGGACCCCGGTTTGGCCTCTCCGAATGGGAAACCGAGACCGCTTCGTGGCTGGTGCTTCATCATCTGCGCATGTGCGAAACCGCCTTCAAGCGTGATATCGACGACTACAAGACCGTCGCCGATTTTGTTGAATTCGTGCAGTCGCCGGAACGCTTGCGGCTGTTGCTGGTTCTCAGTGTCGCAGATATTCGTGCCGTCGGCCCGGATGTCTGGAATGCGTGGAAAGCAACGTTGCTGCGCGAGCTCTATTACCGGGCAACCGAGGTGCTAAGCGGCGGTCTGCCGGCCGAGCGCAAGGCAGCTCGGGTTGAAGAGGCCGCCAATAAGTTGCGTAAGCGGCTGGCGGAAAATGCTGATTGGAGCAAGGGCGACATCGAGGCCCACATGGCGCGCGGATCGTCGGCCTATTGGTTGTCTTTCGATACGGACACTCACGCGCATCATGCCGATTTTATCGCCAAGGCCGAACGCGAGAAGCGCAAGCTGCATATCGAAACGCGCATATCCCCCGATCAGGGCGTCACCGAGATCATCGTCTACACGCCCGACCATGCCGGTCTATTTTCACAAATTGCCGGGGCCATGGCTCTTTCCCGAGCCTCCATCGTGGATGCCAAAATCTCCACCCTGGCCAACGGCATGGCGCTCGATACGTTCTGGATTCAAAGCGCCGGGCGCGGTGTGTTCGACGAGGCCCGGTCCCTCAGGAATCTTTGGAAGCGCATAGAAGAAGCGATCACCGGAAAAATCCACTTGGGGCGCGAATTGGAGCGTCAGCGCAAAAACGCGCTGCCCAGCCGGACCCGCGTGTTCAAGGTTCCGCCCCACGTCATCATCGACAATCAGGCCAGCAACAAGCACACGGTGATCGAGCTTAACGGCCGCGACCGCACGGGGCTTTTGTTCGACATCACCAGCGCCATCACGGCGCTCGGCCTGCAAATCGCCAGCGCCCACATCACCACCTACGGCGAACGCGTGGTCGATGTTTTTTACGTGAAGGACGTGTTCGGCCTAAAGATTGACGGCGAGGCCAAGCTGAAACGCGTTGAAGAACGCCTGCTCAAAGCCCTGGCCCCGGACACCGCCAATGCCAAAACGAAATCATAAACCTCCTGTTTCGGTACAGTATACTAAATTATTAGAAATAATTTAGTATACTGTACCGAAACATAGAAGCTGTTAATCTCCCAACGCAACGCCCTCGCGGCGGGGGTCGGCGCCGCCGGTTAGGTCGCCATCATCGACCTTGATGCCGTGCAGGCCGCTGGTCAGGTCGCGGATGTTGACCTCGTGACCCATGGCTTTCAAGGCGGGGGCCACGGTCTCGATGGCGGTACCTTTTTCCAGGTCGGTTTTGCCGTTGCGGTTGACGAAATGGGGCAACTCGATGGCTTGCTGCATATCCAGTCCCCAGTCCAGCGCCGCAATCAGCGTTTTCGCCACATAACCGATGATGCGCGAGCCACCGGGCGAGCCCACGGCCATGATCACCTTGCCATCGCCGCCGAAGACCAGGGTCGGGGCCATGGAACTGCGCGGGCGCTTGCGCGGCGCGACCGCGTTGGCCACCGGCACACCGTCTTTTTCAGGCGCAAACGAGAAATCGGTCAACTGATTGTTCAGCAGGAACCCGCGCACCATCAGGCGCGAGCCGAACGCGCTTTCGATGCTGGTGGTCATGGAAACGGCGTTGCCCGCCTCGTCGATCACGCTCAGGTGCGTCGTTGACACCCCGGCAACCGACGCATCAGGCGCAAAACGGGCGGCGGCGCTGATACCGGGCATTCCGGGAAATGCCGGTCCCATGGTTTTTTCCGTCGAGATTTCCTTGGCGCGCAATTCCAGATACGCCGGATCGAGCATGCCTTCGGTGGGAACCGGGATGAAATCGGGGTCGGCGATGTAGGTATTGCGATCGGCAAAGGCCAGACGGCCGGCCTCGGCAATCAGGTGCACGGCCTCGGCCGAATCGGGTGCAAGCTGGGAAAGATCGTGTCCCTGCAAGAGGCCAATCATTTGCAGCGTGGTCACGCCGCCCGACGATGGCGGCGGCATCCCGCAGACCATCCACAAACGATAGAACAGGCAGACGGGATCGCGCTTCACGGCCTCATAAATACCAACATCCGCCCGATACATCGAACCAGGATTACGCGACGCGGTGCGAACCTTTTTGGCGATATCGACCGATATCGGTCCGAAATAGAATGCATCTGCGCCTTTTTCCGCGATTTCGCGCAAGGTGGCGGCAAAGGCCTTGTTAACCAGTCTATGACCCACCGGCAGCGCCTCGCCCGAGGCATCGTGGAAGTAAGCGGCGGTATCGGGGAAGGTCCTCAGATATTTGTCTTTGGCAATCAGGGTATGCAATCGCTGCGAAACCTCGAACCCTTCCTCGGCCATACCGATAGCTGCCTCGAACAGTTTCGCCCACGGAAGCTTTCCATGTTCCTTGTGGGCCGCCTCCAACATGCGCAAAAGCCCCGGCACACCCACCGATTGACCGCCGACAACGGCGTCATAGAACTTTTTCGCTTTTCCCTCGGCGTTCAGGAACATGCCCGGCGTGGCCCCGGCCGGCGCCGTTTCGCGACCGTCATAGGCGGCGATTTCACCCGATTCGGCAGCGAAATGCATCATGAAGCCGCCGCCGCCGATGCCCGACGATTGCGGCTCGACAAGGTTCAAAACCATCTGCGCGGCGATGGCGGCATCCACCGCGCTGCCGCCGTCGCGAAGGATCTGGCGGCCCGCCTCGGCGGCCAGCGGATTGGCGGCAGCCACCATGTGCCGCTTGGCGCGCGCCAATTGCGTGACCTTGCCGCCGCCCGGCTCTTCGGGCTGGGGCTTGGCTTCGGGCATCGCGGCGGATGTAACGGCAGGTGACGCGGCGGCGTCCTGCGCGGTCGTGGCAACGGGCGTCGCGCCGTCTTTCTTGGCAGGGCCGCAACCCGAAGCGATCGCCAGCAAAATGCCTGCCGAAACCAGAACCAAGCGCGCGTATGGCCAATGGATCATCGTTTTTCCCCGTCTTTCACCGAAACCCTTTATTGGATTCGCGTCATTCGCCCCAAGGGGGCAAAATAATGCCCGAGAATCGGTTTGCACGCCACATCGTTAACGAACCGATTGCCGAAGGCCGTCGCCGAGCCTATAGTGCGCCACCGATTTTTGAGGCCTGAGCTGGCTAACACGCAAATGTGGCGCGCGAACGGCGAAATCGGCTTTTTTTTCGCCAGATTTATTAAGTTATGCGGGGCGGGGTATAATGACCCCCGTTACGCAGGAGCAGATGGTTTGAGCACAACGATCAAAAAAGGCGGAATGACGATTCCGCAGATTCGGGCGCGCAAGGACGCGGAACCGTTGGTTTGCCTTACGGCATACTCAACCCCGATGGCCAAGTTTCTCGACCCGTTCGTCGATCTGATTTTGGTTGGCGATTCGCTGGGCATGGTTCTTTACGGCATGAAAACCACTTTGGGCGTGACGCTCGATATGATGATCGACCACGGGACCGCCGTCATGCGCGGAGCCGAGCGATCCTGTGTCATCGTCGACCTTCCCTTCGGTTCCTATAAAGAATCGCCTGAAGTCGCCTACCGGGCGGGAGCCCGCGTCATGGCCGAAACCGGGGCCAGCGGGGTTAAGCTCGAAGGCGGCGCCGAAATGGCCGAAACCATTGCCTTTTTGACCACACGCGGCATTCCGGTCATGGGTCACATCGGATTGACGCCCCAGTCGCTACATGCCGACGGCGGCTATCGGGCGCATGGCCGCGAGGAAAAAGAAGCGGAAACCATGCTGGCCGACGCCCGCGCGGTGGCCGACGCGGGCGCATTCGCCGTCGTTATTGAGGGAACCATCGAATCCGTTGCCCGCGAAATTACCGAAGCGGTCGCCATTCCCACCATCGGTATCGGCGCATCGGCGGCGTGTGACGGCCAAATTCTGGTAACCGAGGACGTCACCGGACTGTTTACCGATTTCCAGCCGAAGTTCGTCAAGCGGTACGCCGAACTGGGCGACGAGGTCGGAAAAGCGGCTCAGGCCTTTGCCGATGACGTTCGCGCCCGGCGCTTTCCCGGCCCTGAACATTGTTTCGGGCCTGCGAAAAAGACATGACGCAAGCTGGCGGTATAGAAATCGTGCGCACGGTTGCCGATTTGCGTGCGCGGGTTGGGTCGTGGCGGGCAGCCGGTTTGTCGGTCGGCCTGGTTCCCACCATGGGGGCGCTGCACGATGGCCATCTGTCTTTGGTGCGGCAATCGGTGGGCGAAACCAAACGAACGTGCGCCACGCTGTTTATTAATCCCAAACAGTTCAATCCCAACGAAGATCTGGCCGCCTATCCGCGTGACGAGGCGGGGGACGTGGCCAAACTGAAATCGGCGGGCGCCGATCTGTTATTCGCCCCCGAAGTCGCTGAGATGTATCCACCCGGCGCGGCAACGCAGATCAGCGTTCCGGGCATCGGCGATATTCTGGAAGGCGAATACCGCGCCGGATTTTTCACCGGTGTCGCCACCATCGTCGCCAAGCTGTTGTTGCAGGCGCTTCCCGACGCCGCTTTTTTCGGCGAGAAGGATTACCAGCAGCTTCAGGTTATCAAACGCATGACCGCCGATCTGGATATACCGGTGCGCATCTGCGGCGCGCCGACCATCCGCGAGGCCGACGGCCTGGCCATGTCATCGCGCAACGCCTACCTGAGCGCGCAGGAGCGTGCTATCGCGCCGACCCTGTACGCGGCCATCCGTTCCCTGGCCGAGGCCGTGCGTGGGGGGGCCGATCCCGCCAGCCAGGCAGCGTTTGCGGCCGAGAAATTGCTGAGCGCCGGTTTTTCCAAGGTGGATTACGTCACCGTGCGTAACGCCGAAACTTTGGAGCCCGTGGCCGCCAATGACGAACCCGCACGCGTTCTGGCCGCCGCCACCCTGGGCAGAGCCCGCCTGATCGACAACATCGCGGTATAGACCAAAAAAAGGCGCGACGCAGGAGGAAGCGTCGCGCCCTAAAAGGCAGAACTGGGTAAATCCCGCTTAGAAGTTGTAGCTCAGGCCAACCTGTGCACCCATCTGCCACATATCGACACGCACGCCTTCACCGGCATAGCTGAAATAATCGCCGGTGCCGTCGTCGGTCTGTTCATTCTCGAACGCGTAGAACCCGCTGGCCGAAACTTCCCAGTTCTCGTCGATGCCGTAGCTGAGGCCTGCGGCTACGTGATGTTCCGTGATAGCGGGGAACAGCGCGTTGGCGAAAACCTTATCGTCGGGAATCGGCGAGGGGCCGTAATTATACCCGGCGCGCAGGGTGAGCGCGTCGTTCAGACGGTGCTGCGCGCCGATGGTGAAGACCGGCTTGCTTTCCCAGCCGAAGCCGCGACGACGGCCACAAGGCCGATCGATTTCAAGGACGTAATTTGCATTCGTTTTCTCCGCGTTTTTTTTGGTTGGGTCCGCTTCCTCTTGTCCCCCGGTTTTTTCCGGATCGCAGGGTTCTCGGGCCACTCCCTCATATTTCCCATGAATATATTAGGGATATCTAATTGCGAAGTTTCTAATGTAACGAATACCCGTTGCCAAGCGTTCTTTTTGATGATTCGGGTTTTTTGAGAGCGTTAGTGCGTAATACGCCAGATCGTTCCCGACGCGTCGTCGGATACGAGAAGCGATCCGTCGGCAAGTTCGGCCACATCCACAGGGCGGCCCCACGCTTTTCCGTCCCGCAGCCATCCTTCGATAAAGGGTTCATAGCCGATAGCATTTCCCACATTGTCGAAGCGCACCCTGACGACGCGATAGCCGTCGGGAACGGAACGGTTCCACGACCCGTGCTGAGCGACGAAGGCATCGTTCGTAAATTCGGCGGGAAACATACGGCCACGATAGAAATGTACACCCAAGGCAGCAACATGCGCGCCAAACGAAACGACCGGGAACGTCACACCCGGCGGCGGTTCACTTGAACGAAACGCCGGAGTTCTGTCCGTTCCGCCGCCAAACCAGGGATAGCCGAAATGAAGTCCCGCGCCGGGCGCGTGGTTCAGCTCGTCGGGCGGCGAATCGTCGCCCATATAATCAGCCCCGTTGTCGGTGAAAAAAAGCTGACCCGTTTTTGGGTGAAAGTCCAAGCCGACGGAGTTGCGGATCCCGCGCGCGAAAATCTCGGGTTTTCCGCCGCTGGCGAACAGGCGAATGATTGTTCCTTCCAGTCCCTCGACCTCGCACACGTTACAAGGCGCGCCGATGGTCACATATAGCCTGCCGTCGGGGCCGAACTTCGCGTACCGCCAACCGTGGTGGCGTTTGTCGGGAAGTCGTCGGCTAAGAATTTCCGGTCGGGCACGGGCCAGCGCTTTGAGGCTGTTTCCCGCAAATCGGATCACACGGTGCTGTTCGGCCACATAAAGATGGCCGTCCTTCCAGGCGATGCCGTTGGCCACCTTCAGGTTTCGCCGAACGATCGAAACCTTGTCGGCCTTGGGCGCACGGGGGCGGAACTCGACGGCATAAACGCGCGGGCCCCGCGTGCCGACGAAAACGACGCCCAACCCATTGGCCACCGCCAGCGACCGGGCCCTCGGAACTTTTGCAAACACCTCAACCTTGAAACCGGGCGCAACGATCAGGCGATCGGACTCGGCGCCCTGGCCCGGCGTGGGCAGGAGAAGGAGCATCAGGACCAATAAAAAGGAGCGGCGCATCATGAGCGCCATATGGGGGCGGGCGGACCCTAAATCACGCGCGTTTTTTTTGCCTTGGCGAAATCAGGGTCAGGACCATCGCCGAACCGATCATGACCATGGCGGCCAGTTCGCGCCAGCCGATGGCTTCCCCCAACGCCAGGCTGCCGCTGACAACCCCGATCACGGGAATCATCAGCGTGCCGATCGCCGAAATATTGGCGGGAAACAGGCTGACCACCTTGAAAAATGCGTAAGAGCAAAAACAGATGGGAATAAGAATCACGAAAATCAGCATTCCCAGAGCCAGCGGTGTTAGCTGCGGAACGACGGCTCCGCCCGCGACCCAGCCGGCGGCGACGATGGGAACCGAGGCGATAATGAGCTGCCACGCGGCCAGCGACAGGGTCGGCATGCCCCAATCGACCTTTTTCATGAGCACTATGCCCAATCCCCAGCTAATGGCCGCCGTCAGCATATAGGCAATGCCCAGCTTTGAAGCCCCAAACACTTCGATGTCGCCCCACATCAGCGTGCCGACACCGGCCATGCCCAGAACCAGCGCCACGATCAGGCGGAAATTCAGCGATTCGCCCAGAATGAGCGCGCTGAACAACGACGCCCACACCGGCATGGTATAGGCGACCAGAACGGCACGGCCCGAAGAAAGGTTGGCCAGACCCAGGGCGCTGAACATCTGCCAGCCGCCGACGTTGATCAACGAAACGGCAATCAGGGCCGCCCATTTATCGCGCCGAACGCCCAAGGGCAGCCCCGACAGGCGAACAAGCCCCATCATGATCAGGCCCGCGATGGGCACCGAGATCACGCGGAACGTCCACGGAGACATTTCCAGAAGAACGATCTTCATCGCCGGCCACGACACACCCCAGGCCAGCGTCACCAGGACCAGCAATACCAGCCCCAGACGAGGAAGTCGGTTGTCCATGGGTTTTGGTCCGGCCGCCCGGCTACCGGGCTTTGCGCGGGCCGTCGGCAATGGGCGTGACGTATTGCGGCTCGGTATCCCAGGGGAAGTAGATCCAGGTATCCTGGCTGACCTCGCTGACCACGGTATCGACGAATTGGCGGCCCTTGGGTTTGGCGAATACGGTGGCGAAATGAACGTTCGGAAGAATACGCCGCGCCTCGCGCGCCGTGGTGCCGGTATCGACCAGATCGTCGACAAGCAGCCACCCTTCGCCCTTTTCCTCGACCGCCTGCTGCGGCATTTTCAGAACCACGGTGTCTTCGATCACCTGTTCGTCGTAGCTGGAGATGCACAGCGTATCGACGATGAAGATGTTCAGCTCGCGCGCAACGATGGCGGCGGGAACCAGCCCGCCACGGGTGAGCGCGATGATTCCCTTCCACGGCCCGTGGTCCATTAGCATGCGCGCCAGTTGCTTGGTGTCGCGATGAACCTCGACCCAGGTGACGGAGTGATTGATGACGTCGTCTCTGAATTTCGCCATGATCTGTTTTTCTATCTCTAATTCAGGTTATCGATTGCCCGGGCGCGTTCTATAGCAACGGTCGGTCCCCGAGGCAATTCCCGCTTTCCGTTGAAACGAAAACCGGCGCCGCTAGGCGCCGGTCTTGCGTTATTAAACCGCGCCGGTCAGCGCAGATAAATATGCACCTCGTTCGACCGCGCGCCGCCGCTTGTCGTACCGGCGATGGCCACGCGATTCGGCGGCAAGCCCATTTCCACCAACGAGCGAAGGACGCTTTCGGCGTAACGGCGCGACTTGTTGGTGTTGACCGCGATGCGCGCCGGGCCACCGGCCGTGGGCGCAACCGCCACCAGGTCGAACATGGCCGCCGGCCTGCGTTCGAGTACCCGGCTGACGGCATTGTAAACCGCTTGCTGGAATGGCACGTTCGGCTTGTCGAAACGAATGACGACCAATGGCCTGCGGCCGGTAATATCGGCGGCCTTGGCGGCTGAACTGGCAACGGGCGACCCTCGGCCTGCAACCGAAACCATCGCCTTGTTAACCAGGCTTGCGCCATAAATTTCGCCGCTTTTAATGCCCGTCGACAGCAGATTGAGGTTCGAGCGTTCGGTCGCGACATAGTTGGTCTGGCGGCGAACGTCGTCAGCCACTTCCTTGAGCAGCCGGTCAATCAAAACCACCGTGCGGTTGACTTCGTCTTCCAGGATGGTCAGTTGGCGATGGTCTTCATCAACGGCGCCCGAAATCCCGAACGCCGCGCGGGCCGATTCGGAAAGGAACGCCGACATGGTCGAACTGCCGGCCACGTTGGTGGCAAGCGAGTTCATTTCGGCGATATCCGCCGACAACCGATCGAGATCGGCTTGCGAGCTGTTGAACTGCTGCACCAAGATCGGGTTGCCCGGCGTGGTTCCCACCTGCAGGCGCGCATTGATGGCGCCAACGGTCGTGTGATAGCGCTGCGAATCCTGAACGATTTTTGCCCGCAACTGCTGAAGTACGCCGTTGTGCTGGCCGATCGAAGCCTGAAGCCGGTTCAGCTCACCGCGCAATTCAATCGCTTTCTTGCCGACAAACGTGCCGGTTTCCTGACCGGGCGTTACCCCCGGGGGCGAGAAATCGGTCGTGCCTAACGGCGGTTGCGCACCGGCCGCCATGCCGGCTGGCGCCGCGCCGGGAACCGCCTGGGCCGAACCGGGAGCCGCCGCTTGCTGTTGAGTTTGTTGGGTGTTTCCTCCCGCCGGATCTTCGCCCGTCAAAGACGGCCACAAGGCCTCTTCGGTAAACGCACATGCCGGCAGCAGCAAAGTCGCCCCCACGACCGCTACTTTATATTTCCATGAAATCATTTTGCTTGATTGCCCCTGGTTGCAGAAAAGACCCATGGTCAAAACCGTTTTGACTATTCCCGAGGTTTTGTAAGAAGCCTTTCTCACTTTGTGGGGATATTAAACAATGCCTAAAGGCCGGACAAGGCTTGATTTTCTTTGCGTTTTTCGAGACTCGAAAGTCTGTTTCAGAAGGCCTTGCGTTCGCCGCGCGGGTGCAGTAGGTTCCCCGGCCTTGGCGACAACCTGTTTAGCGGCGTCGCCAAGATGCAAGCCAAAGTACGCGCCCGTAGCTCAATTGGATAGAGCGTCTGACTACGGATCAGGAGGTTGGGGGTTCGAGTCCTCCCGGGCGCGCCATTGTTATCAAGGACTTAGCTTTATTCGGCTAAGTCTTTTTTGTTTTGGGGTAGCAAATTGCTTCTTATACCCGTCTTATTGAGGGCAGCACTAATGCACCGTGTAGTCCTTGGTCGGCGTCGCCTCACTAAGCAGCTCCTCAACCGCTTTCACGATCCGCTTCCACGCCGCCAAACCGTCCATATCGCCCTTCGCTAACATCTCGTCAGCACGCATGGCGGCATGTATCACCACGTCCTCATCGAGGCAAGCGCCTCGGACAGGGCCGCTTTCGAGAACGGTTTACTAAGCAGAGGGAACCCCGCGTCCTTCAGACCGGCCCCTTCCAACGTTCCTTCCGGATAGCCGGAAACCAAAATCACCTTGAGACCGGGGCGCAGACGCACCGCTTCCTGTGCCAGTTCAATGCCGGTTTTTCCACCCGGCAAAACAACATCGCTGAGCAGGAGGTCAATTCTGTCGTCCTGTTCGAGAATGCCAGGAACGGGCGCGGCATTGTCGGCTTCGATAACCTCGCAGCCGAGGGCCTTAAGGAGCATGACGGTAGACCCCCTTACGTCCGCATCGTCTTCAACCAGCAGCACCCTGATCGCGTGCCGCACATCCTTTCCGTCCAACTGCGCGTGGTTTGCCGATACAGCATCACCTTCGGCGGCGGGCAGCATAAGGCGCACCGTCGTACCCTTGCTGGGTTCGCTTTCGATGGTCGCGTTGCCGCCGGACTGCCGCGCGAAGCCATAGACCAAACTAAGCCCCAAACCGCTGCCCTCTCCGACTTCCTTGGTGGTAAAGAACGGCTCGAAGGCGTGAGCCAGGGTTTCCGCTGACATCCCAAACCCGGTATCGGTTACCGTGATTTCAACGTAGTCGCCCATGGGAAGTACGTCGTTTTCGATCGCGACATCCGCATTAAAATGCCTTTTGTCGACGGCCACTGTCAGGGTTCCGCCCCTAGGCATAGCCGCCCTGGCATTGAGGGCCAGATTTAGAAGCGCATTGGTCAGACCGTTCTCATCCACAATGATATTCGCAATACCGTCGGCGAATTGGGTCTCAATGGAGATATCTTCACCCAGGGTTCGCGCCAGAAGGGCGGTCATTCCTCCAACCAACGAACGGGCGTCAAGGTTTTCCGGGCGCAGGGTCTGTTTGCGCGAAAAGGCCAAAAGTTGCTGGGTCAGTTTCGCACCACGGTGTCCGGCTCGAAGGGCGCCGTTGACCAGTTCTTTCGTTCTGGATCCTTCCGGAATGGTGTCCTTCGCCATTTCCAGATTGCCCTGGACAATCTGCAGAAGATTGTTGAAGTCATGGGCAACACCACCGGTCAACTGGCCCACGGTTTCCATTTTCTGAGCCTGAAGCAACTGGCTTTCCATGGCCTTGCGTTCGGTGATGTCGCGATTTACGGCAATCCCGCCGATGTAATTGCCATTTTCATCGCGGAGCGGCATTGCGGTAGCTTCGACAACACCCGCACTTCCATCCTTACGGACGATATCGACCTCCCCGGACCAATATCCATCGCGACGAACACGTTCGGAAACCTGCGCAACAAGCGTGCCCGGGATCTCTTCCCTATGGAAGATAGCGCCCGATTTGCCCCGCACCTCGTCCGTCGAATATCCAAATAACCCTTCGGCGGCGGGGTTCATGTCGAGGATTCGACCATCAATATCCAAGGCGACCACGCCTTCGGACATTTGCTCCCAGACCAGAGCTTGTTTGCGTAGTGTTTCTTCGACCTGCTTGCGCTCGGTGATGTCCTGGAAGATGCCGAACAGGCCCGTCGTCTTTCCACCATCGCCAATCTCACATTCGCCTTTTGCGAAAACGGTTCTCACAGCGCCGTCGGGTCGCACAATGCGTAGTTCGAACTCGAACTCTTGGCCGGTTTCGATCGCTTCCCCCACCAAGCGCGTTACCTCGTTCTGATCGTCGGGGTGATAGCATTTGATACTTTCCTCGACCGTCGGACGGTATTTTTCCGGGTCGTAACCGAAAATGCGGCACACCTCGGGGGAAAGGTCGAGGACCCCGTCATCCAATGAAAAGCGCCAGTGCCCCAAGTGAGCGACGCTTTCAGCCCACAAGAGTTTCTCCTCGCTCCCTCGAACGGCTATCTCGACAAGCGCCTTTTCCCTCTTTTGCCTTGCACGATAGAATGTCACCCAAATAATGAGGAGCAGAATGACGAAGGAGACGCTCCTAATGATCGGCGCATTCGGCGTTTCTTGCGTCCAACCGCCTTTCGGCGCACCGGCAAGCTGCCACGAGCCATTCACCAGAGAAACGTCCAACAATACCTGCGCGCCTTCAAACAAACCGGGGCGACCGAAAAAGACATCCCCCTCGCTCCCCGAACTGTCTTGTCCACGAATAGCTATTTCGATAGGCAGGTTCGGATCGGACAATCCCGCGGCGTTGTAAAGACGATCTTCGTCAATAACGGTCGAAACCAATCCCCAGAATTGACCCCGGTCTCGTGTACTATCCTTTGGCGCTTCGAATACGGGTGTTCGCGCGACGAAGCCGCGCCCGCCTTGCACCAAATTTACAGGGCCGGCGACGAAAATGCCGCCGACCTCTTTGGCCTTTAGTGCCGCGTCCCTCTGATCCTCGTTTTTTCGGTAATCAAGTCCAAGTGCCTTTTCATTTCCCTTCATCGGGTACATATGGGTGATCACTAGATCGCGGGCAGCCCCGATGTTACGTATTTGCGTGTTCTCCGCGAGGATCAAACGGGCACGCCGGGAAAAGTCCTCTTGAGTGATTTCAGGATTTAGCGAGAATTCCGCGGTAAGGCCGGTTACCAAAAGTAAGTTGCCGTTAATGACACCTTCCAGGCGAGCGCGAACCGTACTCAGTTTATTTAAGACGGTTAGCCTTTCCTCCTGTTGGAAACGATTGGTATCGTTATGTTCGATGTAAATGACAGCGGCGATTAGAAGTCCGACAACAACAACCAAAGCAAACCAATAGCGCTTGACGGTCACCGTGGTATTACGCTTGTTCAATTCCGGCTTCATATGGTTTACCAAGAAGCGTTCCCAGGTTGTCTTTTGAATATGAATTGCGTTCTTTGCCGTTATAACACAGACATCGTCACAAATAATCACGAGTCCATGGGACTGGGTTTGTATAGGCCGCCCCATTGACCGAAGGGAATCTGATCTCCATTTTCGTGCTGAATTCACCCATTTACAGCGCCAATGCGATTATGCGCACGGAAACGCCTTGCGCAGCGCCATGAGCACCGTTGTGCCGGCGTCCTCATGCCGGTCGTGCGGATGGTCGGCAGCGTATTTCAGGAATAGTTGAATAGCCAGATGGGTTGAAATCCCCGGTGGGGGAGGGCACACGAGGGCTTGCGCTGTTTCAGGGGTCGACGCAGGGACTGCACGGCGAACGGCCTTCAACGCATCCACAAAGCCGGACATCCATCCGACACAATAGGCAGCACTCACCTGCGGTTTTCCGTCCGCGCCGTTGCATTTTTCCAGCAACCGATCAGTCCGCAGAGAATTTGCCTGCGCCGATTGCACGATGCTAACGGCAACCGCAAAACCAATGAATATACGAGCGACCCGACCCATGGCTTCCCCCTATGCTCAATGCACCCGAAGAATCTGTCGCAGGCGGATTTTATCACCGGCAGCGGACATGCTGAAAAATATTCGGGCAGGGAGGGGTGGTGCCGCCTGTAAGACTCGAACTTACGACCCCAGCATTACGAATGCTGTGCTCTACCAACTGAGCTAAGGCGGCACATCGAAAAACGAGGGCCTTTACTACAGCGCAAAAACCCAGCCGTCAACGCCCTGCTAGGACTCGGCAGTCTGGTTTGTATCGGGCGCGCCATCGGGCCCCGAAAGGGCCTGCGCAGCCTCCTTGGCCCCTTCAAGCAACCGCACCACATGGGGCGGCGTAATCCAGGAAAAACCGGCGAACGTATCGCAATTGGCACACAGCGCCGTCCACTCCGAAACCGCATTTCCGCAATCGCCGCACACCCAGGCCGGATCGGGATCGGCTTTCGAGGCGCGCACCAGCCATTCGCGGGCCGCCTGCGCGTTCGCGTGTTCCGATTCCTCCAGTTCCGCCATCAGTCGGCAAACGCGTGCCGACGCATCGACACCAACCGCGTTTTCCAGGTGGCGGCGGGCTTCGCCCCACAGCTTCGCCTCCAGCGCCGCCGCGGCGATGGTCAAATGGCTTTCCGGGTGATCCGGGTTGGATTTGGCCAGACGCTCGCACACTTTGACCTTCTCCAGCGGATCGTCGGCCCCGCGGGCGCGGCAGTATACAGCGACAAGGTCGGGATGCGGGTTGTGGGACCATGCCCGTTCGATTAGCGTCGCGGCGCGCCCCGCACGGCTCCGGTCAACAAGATGCCCGGCCATGCAAACAACGGCCGGAATGAACCCGGGTTCCCGGTCACACGCCTTTTTCAGAATTTTCAGGGCCTCGCCTTCGTTGCCATCCCCCAAGGCTTCCAGACCCAGCAGATAATCCAGCACCGTCAACCGGTGTTTGGCGTCATTGGCGTCCACCAATTTGTTTTTGACCGAGCGTTCCAGGGTGTCGCGGGCATCGGCCCAGGCCGAACCGCGCACTTGCAGATCAAGTAAATTGGACGCCACCCAGTCGCTTTTCGGCTGCAGACGAAAAGCCCTTTCCGCCAGTTCCCGAGCCTTTTTCCGATTATTGCCCTTCAGGGCATGTGTCAGAAGTCCCCTGATCCCCAGAAATTCTGTTTCGGGCCGCGTCAGCATGGCCGAAAAAAACTTCCCGGCGGCCGCCTCGTCGCCCGCCAACTGCGACGCCTGAGCCGAAAGAAGCATGGTAATGGGCGGATCGCTCAGCAACCCATCGGCACGGCGAACCTGTTTTTTCGCTTCACCCGCGTCACCGGCGGCAACGGCGACCATGCCACGGGTCAGGGCAAGATATCCACGCCGCCGCCGAGCTTCCCGGCGGGACGCCGACATCCGTCCCGGCGCCGAACGCAAAAACATCCACATCCGGTAAACGAACGCGACGATGATGGCGATAACGGCCACCGCCGCGAACAAAATCGCAAATGACGTATCCACCCGCCAGCCCTGCCATTCCAGGCTGACCTCGCCGGGGCTTTCGGCAAACCACACTGCGCCAAACGCAAGGACGGCAATAACGATGACAAATCCGAAGGTTCGCAGCATCGCCGTCACTTCCCGGCCGGAGACATCAAAGAGACCGCGTGGACGTGCAGGACAACCATTGAACGCTCGGCAATCGTTCGGGCGCGGGCATCGGCCAACCACGGCGCCGCCGCCTCAGCCGCAGCCCCTTTCAGGGACTGAAGCGCGGCAACGGCCCCCATCAGGTCACCTTCCCCGACCGCACGTTCAGCCGCGGCCACCGCCCCGTCAATGGTGTCTTCGCCCGCATCGGCGCCGGTACGCCGAACGCTGACCAGTGAAGAAAGTCGATTGACCACCGTCGCCATCCATCCTTCACCTTCCATAAGCAGGTCGGACACGACGATTTTTCTGGCGACCCCGCCGAAACGCTCACGCAGAGTTGCCAGCTGCGGAATTCCGGATGCCGCGAACGGAGCTAGATCGTCGGCCACCTTGGTAAGATCGACCTGATCGGCCACCGCATCGCGAAACACCTGAAGTTCGTCGGCAAACGGCGACGCCGTCCTCAAAACTTCACGAAGCCGTCCGGCGGCAAGGATCGTATCGCGCGCCTTGCCGCTCGCGCCCACCGCCAAATCATCAGCTTTTTCAAGACCCTGGATACGCGAAGCAATGTCCTTGACCGAAGCCGAAATTCGGTCGCTTTCGACGCCAATTTTTTCTACGTCCGCCTCCAGCACGGAGACCGTCTCCGAACTTTCCAGCCGCGCAATCCGCTTTTGCAGTTCATCAAGGGATTTACGCGCATCATCGGCTTCCAGGGGCAACGTCGTCGCCTCGACCATGGTTTTGACGGCGGCCAGCGATCCTTCCAGGTCGCCGACGCGGGCGACCAAAGCCCCCACCCGATCACTTATCTCGGCCCGGCGGCCCTCAAGTTCCGTTAACGCGTCATTGGATTTCTTGCTTTCCTCGGCCAGGTTTTCAAGCGCCGCGAGACGGTCCGAAAGACTGCTCATGCGCGGATCCTGGAACGGATCCTTCTGCAGTGCCTGAAAATAGGCATCGGTATAGGGTTCCCAGAAAGGCCTTGCGGCGTAGGTCGCTCCGGCAAGGACGGCAACCACCAACAGCGACCAGATAATGATCGCCGGAACGATGCTGCGCCGGCTGAGGGTTCGCGCCACATCGACGGCGGCGGGTTGATCATCCGCAGACGTTTTCGTGTCCGGCGTAACCGGCGCCGCGTCATCGATGATTTTGGCCTTTTCGGCTTTCTTTTGAGAATCGGACATTTCGCTCAAGAATCCATCAGTTTTCGTACCGAACAAGTCGAGAAGCGCGCCCTGATCGGGCCGCTTGGCAACATGAACGTCACGCCAAGGTATCGCACCGGCGCGTTCGGCAACGGCTTGGCTAAGGCAATAGGCGCTAATTGCGCCGCAGGCCCGCACCAATCGTGATTTTCGCACCAGAGTAACAAATGTTTCCGCCGTGCGGGGAGAGAAAAAGAGAACACCGTCAATCCGCCCCTGGCGTATCGCATCCACCGTCTCGGAGGTAAATCTGTCAACGGCGGTCGCTTCATACATAACCGAACGGCGATAGGTAAACCCTTTTTCCGTGAGCATCTTTCCCAGATTTCCGGAAAGCTTCGTACCGGCAATGTGCAAAAGCGCCCCGGCCGAGGGATCGGCACGTTTGACCACGAGTGCGGCAAGCGTTTCAACGTCACCGCCTGCGCTTTCGATCCTCTCGAATCCGGCTTCGGCGGCGGCCTTGGCCGTGGCATCGCCGACGGCATAAACAATACGGCTGCGCGATGGCTCAAGCGCCGCAAAGGCCCGAATTCCATTGGCGCTGGTCGCCAGAAGCCCCTGCACGCCGGAAAGTTTCGGCTTGGCGTTTTCCTTTATTTCAATGGAAATCAGCGGCTCGGCGCTGGCTTCGATGCCACGTTCGCCGAGCAGTGCGATCAGGGGGCCGGCATCCAGAACCGGTCGGGTTACGAGAACGTGCATGGGTCGCGTCTTCACCAATCAATAAACCCGGGACCGGCACGCTGGGCAAGTTCACGCCCGGCGTCACGGCCAAGCTCGATACCGTTCGCGGGGTCGCCTTCCCGGCGCGCCCGCAGGACCGTACTTCCGTCGGGACGGGCCAGCAACCCGTCCAAAGCCAGAACCCCGTCTTTCGACACGGTTGCAAGCGCTGCAATCGGCGTTCGGCACGATCCATCCAGTTCTTCAAGCAATCCCCGCTCGGCAGCCACGCAGGCAGCCGTTTCGGCATCATGAATTTTGGCCAGCAGGTCGCGGGCGCGCGCATCGTCCGCCCGGCATGTGATGCCGACCGCGCCTTGCCCCACGGCGGGTAGGATGTCACTCACGTCGATGATCGATGTGGCCATATCCGCCAGCCCCAGGCGCTTCAATCCGGCCAATGCCAGCAAAGTGGCGTCAACCTCGCCTTCGTCCAGTTTTCGCATACGGGTTTGGACATTGCCGCGAAAGACGCTGACCTTCAGATCGGGACGCAAATTCAGGATTTGCGCCTGACGGCGCAGGGATGCCGTGCCGACGACGCTTCCCGGCGCCAACCCGTCAATTCCATCGGCCTTGCGGCTGAGGAACACATCGCGCGGATCCTCGCGCGGCAGAATACAAGCCAGTTCAATACCGTCGGGCAGCCAGGTTGGTACGTCCTTTACCGAATGGACGGCCAGATCGATTCGGCCATCCAGCATGGCCTCGTCAATTTCCTTGGTGAAAAGGCCCTTGCCGCCAATTTCGGAAAGCGCGCGATCCTGCACCTTGTCGCCCGTCGTCTTGATAACGACGATGTCGAGCGCACCGGGATCGGCCAGCGCCGGATCGGCAGCCATCAGCCGGTCACGGGTTTCGTGGGTCTGAGCCAAGGCAAGAGGGCTTCCGCGGGTGCCTATGCGAACGACGGGATGAGATGCCATATTTGCTGCAATTGTTCGGAACTGTGGTTTACGACGGATCGACAGAGTAAAGTTCCGCACCGATTCGACAAGAGGATTTTTTATGATCGTTCTCGGCATCGAGAGCAGTTGCGATGAAACCGCCGCCGCGCTGGTAAACGACGGGCGCGAAATTCTGGCCGAATCCCTGCTGTCGCAAACGGAATTTCACCGGCCCTACGGCGGTGTCGTTCCGGAGATTGCAGCGCGCGCGCATCTGGAAAATGCCGATGATCAGGTCAAGCGGGCCATGCAAAGCGCCGGCCTGGCGTTTGATCAGCTGGACGGAGTCGCCGCAACTGCCGGCCCCGGACTTATCGGCGGGGTTATGGTCGGCGTGATGACGGCCAAGGCCATTGCCGCCGTCCACGGACTTCCGTTTATGGCCGTCAATCATCTGGAAGGTCACGCGCTGAGCGCGCGCCTCACGGGCGGTGTGGAATTTCCCTACCTGCTGCTGCTGGTTTCGGGCGGCCATTGCCAGCTTCTCGTGGTGGAAGCGGTGGGCAAGTACAAGCGGCTGGGCACCACAATTGACGATTCGCTGGGCGAGGCCTTCGACAAAACGGCCAAGATGCTGGGGCTCGGCTACCCGGGCGGACCCGCCGTCGAAGCCGCCGCCGCAGGCGGCGATCCCGAACGCTTTGCCCTGCCTCGTCCCTTGCGCGGGCGTCCCGGCTGCCACTTTTCTTTTTCGGGTCTGAAAACGGCGGTGCGTCAGACGATTTTGGCGCTGCCCGAGGGACCGCTGCGCGACGCCGACGTTGCCGATATTTGCGCCTCCTTTCAGGCCGCCGCGGGGGATGTCCTGCGCGACCGCTGCGCCCGCGCCATTCGCATGGTTCACCAAACCCATCCGCAGGCAAAGGCCCTGGTGGTGGCGGGCGGCGTGGCGGCCAATACGTACTTGCGGGGCGAGCTGGCCGCACTGGCCGAAACCGAAGGCATGGAACTGGTGGCGCCGCCACAACGGCTGTGCACCGACAACGGAACCATGATCGCCTGGGCCGGGCTGGAACGCCTGCGCCGCGGATTAACCGACGGACTGGACTTCAGGCCCCGGCCCCGCTGGCCGCTGGACCCGGATGCGCCGCCGGCGGCGGGTGCGGGGGTCAAGGCGTGAGGTATTGCGCGTCGCCGCCGAAACGAGCCATAACAGCCTAGCCAGGGGATAAAGGAGGAAAAAGCATTGCTTCTGCATCAAAGCACGTGGGCCGAGGTAGAAACTTACTTACGCGACAAGAACGGCATCATCATGCCCATCGGGTCGACCGAACAACACGGTCCCATCGGCATGATCGGCACCGATACCATTTGCGCCGACGTTATCGCCAAGGGCGTGGGCGAGGCCGAAAACGCCATGGTCGGACCGACCATCGGTGTCGGTATGTCCGAGCATCACATGCGCTTTCCCGGCTCCATGACGCTTAAGCCCTCGACTTTGGTTTTGGTGGTTCGCGATTACGTGTTGTCGCTGGCCGCGCACGGCTTCCGTCGTTTCCTGTTCGTCAACGGGCATGGCGGAAATCTGGCCTCGCTGCAGGCGGCTTTTTCGGAAATTTATGGCGACGTGCGCCAGGCAGGCGCCGCCGACACGCCGGATCTGCGGTGCAAGGCCCTGAACTGGTGGCAGTTCGATCCGCTGCCAGCCATGGGGCGCGAAATGTTCGGCACGGCCGATGGCTCGCACGCATCCGCCTCCGAAGTGGCCGTCGCCCAGTTCGCCGACGCCGCCAACATCCGCGACGGCAAGCTGGATCCCGAGGTGGCGCCCCAGGGATCGTTCTTCGGCGCCGACACCTTCCGCGAGCGGTTCCCCGACGGGCGTATAGGTTCGAATTCGGCGTTGGCGTCCCCGGAGAAGGGCGAGCGGCTGTACGCAAAATCCGTCGAAGCCATCGGTGACGCGTACCGCGCGTTTCTGGCTGAAGCCTAGTGGGACCGGACTTGAAGCGAATCGGCGTCATTGGAGCCGGAGCCTGGGGAACGGCGCTGGCCGCCGCCGCCCGCAGAGCCGGGCGCGAGGTCGTTGTGTGGGCGTATGAAACCGATGTCGCCGATGCGATCAACAGCCGTCACGAAAATACGGCCTACCTTTCGGGCGTGGCATTGGATCCGGCGATTCGGGCCACCAGCGACATTAAACAGGCCGTCGACGCCGATGCCATCCTTCTGGCAGCTCCATCGCAACGGCTTCGCGACGTCTGCGCCCTGTTCGATACGCCGAACCCGGTCGTGATTTGCGCCAAGGGGATCGAACAAAAATCGGGTGCGCTCATGAGCGAAGTGGTGGCCGAAGCCCTTCCGGGCGCACCGATCTCGATCCTAACCGGCCCCACGTTTGCTTCCGAAGTTGCCCGCAAGCTGCCCGCCGCACTCACTCTGGCTTGCGCCGACGACCATCTTGGCGAGGCTCTATCGCAAGCCCTGCGAACGCCCGAGTTCAGAATTTACCAGTCACGCGACATGGTCGGCGCGCAAGTGGGCGGCGCGGTCAAGAATGTGCTGGCCATCGCCTGCGGCATCGTCGAGGGGCGCGGGCTGGGCGACAACGCACGGGCCGCGTTGATTACACGGGGGTTGGCGGAAATTGTTCGCCTGGGCATCGCCAAAGGCGCGAAGCCAGAAACATTTCTGGGGCTATGCGGTCTGGGTGACATCACGCTGACCTGCAACGCCATGCAGTCTCGGAATTTTTCGCTGGGCGTGGCCCTGGGCAAAGGCGAGGCGCTTGACGCCGTTTTGGGGGCGCGCAATTCCGTGGCCGAAGGTGTGTTCACGGCCTCATCGGTTTGTGAGCTGGCAAGATCGCTGGGCGTTGAAATGCCCATCGCCCAAGCGGTCAACGATATCTTGAATACGGGCGCCGATATCGGCGAAACCATTTCTGCATTGCTGGCCCGCCCGTTGCGGGCTGAATCACCCGTTACCGGATGAAAGGAAATAAGAATGCTTTTCGTGATCTCCTGTATCGACAAGGCCGATCATTTCGAGGTTCGCGCCGCCAACCGGCCGGCGCATGTGGACTACCTTCGCAGTTTCCTGGATCAGATATTCGCCGCCGGGCCGACCCTGACCGATGACGGCGAAGGCATGAACGGCAGCGTCATTATCATGGAATTCGATAGCGCCGCCGACGCGCAAAACTTTGCCGACAACGATCCCTACAATAAGGCGGGATTGTTCGAGAGCGTTTCCATCCGGCCCTGGAAAAAGGTTTTGCCGTAAGGAGGGGATGACATGGCTTTCTGGCTGGTGAAATCCGAACCCGGCGCCTGGTCGTGGGACGATCACGCGGCCGCGGGCGTCGCCGAATGGGACGGCGTGCGCAACTATCAGGCCTGCAACAACATGAAGGCCATGCATCTGGGTGATCGCGCCTTCTTTTATCATTCCGTCAACGAAAAATGCATCGTCGGTGTTCTCGAGGTCGCCAAGGAATACTACGCCGACCCGACCGATCCCTCGGGGCGATTCGGCATGGTTAATTTCAAGGCCCTTATGCCGTTGGTCAGCCCTGTGTCCCTGGCCGATATCAAGGCCGACGGAAGGCTGGATCATCTGGCGCTGATTCGCCAGTCGCGGCTGTCGGTGACACCCATCGATGATGAGGCCTGGACCATCCTGTGCGCCATGGGCGGAATTGAGGCGTGATGAAAAACTGGCTGATGGACCTGATGCAGGGTCCGGCACAGAAAAGCGCCGGCAGGGAAGTCACGCGCTTTATCGAAGGTTTGCGCAGAACGCCGGACCGGGATATGGGCGTTATCGTGGGCATCGCCACCGTTATCAGGATCAACATGGAAGTCCACGGCGTCATCCCCGAGCGCATATTCCAGACCGACACCCTTCCATCGACGAACGAGCTTGGCGTGATGCAGATGCGCATCAACGAAACCGCCCGCCAGTTCCGAAAAATGCGCAACGCCGCCGACGCCACCGGAGCCATGATCTGGTCTTATTCCCTGCGCTGCCTGAACGTGCCCGAATTGCGTCCCCTGGGCGGGGAAATGTGGGCTGAACTCAAGCGCGGCTTTCCCCACGCCGAAGAAGCACTGGACGAAGGCCAGGAGCGCGTCGGCAAGCCGTTTGAGGCGCGGGTGTGGGAAGAATGGTCGATGATTCCGCTCGGGCTTGAGCCCGTGGACAGCAACGGGTTGGAGCCTGAGGAATGACTGAAAACTCAATCCTGTGCCGCCTCGACGATATCGAGGACGGAGGCTCGCAACGCTTCAGCGCCGAAATCGACGGAAAACCCCATCCGCTGTTGGCCGTTCGCACGGGGGATCGCGTGTTCGCCTACATCAATTCGTGCCCGCATGTGGGCGCGCCGCTGGACTTCATTGCCGGAAAATTCCTGAATGCCGAGGGTACCCACATTCAGTGCGCGAATCACGGCGCGCTTTTCGCCATAGAAAACGGAAAATGCGTTCAAGGACCGTGTGTCGGCGACGCGCTGGAACCGGTATCGACGTTGGTGAATGATGGAATCGTTTACCTAACGCGGTAGTTTTTGAAATCTTTGAATACATTGTCGTCAAATCGTGGTGACGGGCTTGTCTCCGAACGAATTTTCGGATAAATGTTCCCGCGCATTTTTGTGGGCTTTTCCGTGCCATTTCGGCCCCGCTCGCAGGAAAAGGCACTCAATCGAAAAAACGTCCAAGCAGAATTCATCGCAAGCAAGAGGCAATAATCTATGTCAGACGTATATCCTGTTCCCGAGGCGGTAGCGAAATCGGCCTGGGCCGACAGCGCCAAATACGAGGAAATGTACAAACGCTCGGTCGAAGACACCGAGGGTTTCTGGGCCGAAGAGGCCAAGCGGATCGATTGGATCAAGCCCTTCACCAAGGTGAAGGACGTGAACTTCAACGCGCCGGACGTGTCCATCAAGTGGTTCGAGGACGGCACCCTGAACGCTTCCGCGAACTGCCTGGATCGGCACCTCGCGACCCGTGGCGACCAAACCGCCATCATTTGGGAAGGCGACGATCCCGACGTCAGCGAAACCATCACGTATAAAGATCTGCATGAGCGGGTCTGCCGCCTGTCCAACGCGCTGAAAGCTCAGGGCGTCAAGAAGGGCGACGTGGTCACCCTTTACATGCCGATGATCCCCGAAGCCGCGGTGGCCATGCTGGCCTGCACGCGTATCGGCGCGATCCACTCGGTCGTGTTTGGCGGTTTCTCGCCTGACGCGCTCGCCGGTCGCATCATCGACGGCAAGTCCGTCTGCCTGATCACGGCTGACGAAGGCCTGCGCGGCGGCCGTCCGGTTCCCTTGAAAGCCAATGCCGACAAGGCGCTGGAAAAATGCCCGACCATCAAATCCGTGGTCGTTGTCAAGCGCACCGGCGGCGAAATCACCATGAGCGCCGGCCGTGACGTTTGGTACGCCGACGTGTGCGCGGCGGCCTCCGCCGATTGCCCGCCGGAAGAAATGAACGCGGAAGATCCGCTGTTCATTCTTTACACCTCGGGTTCGACCGGCCAGCCGAAGGGTGTTCTGCACACCACCGGTGGCTATATGGTCTTCGCCTCGATGACCCATCAGTACGTTTTCGACTATCATGACGGCGACGTTTACTGGTGCACGGCTGACGTTGGCTGGGTCACCGGGCACAGCTACATCGTCTATGGGCCGCTGGCCAATGGCGCCATTACGTTGATGTTTGAAGGTGTTCCGACCTATCCGGACGCATCGCGTTTCTGGCAGGTTGTTGACAAGCACAGCGTCAACATCTTCTACACCGCGCCGACCGCCATTCGCGCCCTGATGCGTGAAGGCGACGGCCCGGTCAACAAAACCAGCCGCAAGTCGCTGCGCATTCTGGGTACGGTCGGCGAGCCGATCAATCCGGAAGCCTGGAACTGGTATAACAACGTGGTCGGCAACGGAAAATGCCCGATCGTTGATACCTGGTGGCAGACCGAAACCGGCGGCATCCTGATTACGCCGCTGCCGGGCGCCATTGCCTTGAAGCCGGGTTCGGCGACCAAGCCCTTCTTCGGGGTCGAGCCGCTGATCGTCGACGCCGACGGCGTTGCGCAGGACGGGGCCACGTCGGGCAACCTGTGCATCACCGATGCCTGGCCGGGCATGATGCGCACCATCTACGGCGATCATGACCGCTTCATCCAGACCTACTTCTCGACCTATCCGGGCCGTTACTTCACCGGCGACGGCTGCCGGCGCGACGAAGACGGTTACTACTGGATTACCGGCCGCGTCGATGACGTGATCAACGTTTCCGGTCACCGCATGGGCACCGCCGAAGTCGAAAGTGCTTTGGTTGCTCACCCGAAAGTCGCCGAGGCCGCCGTTGTCGGCGCGCCGCACGAGATCAAGGGCCAGGGCATCTACGTGTACGTGACGCTCAATGCCGGTGTGGAATCCTCCGACGAACTCAAGGTCGAGCTCGTCAAATGGGTGCGCAAGGAAATCGGCCCGATCGCCAGCCCCGATTGGCTGCAATGGGCGCCGGGCCTGCCGAAGACACGCTCGGGCAAGATCATGCGCCGCATCCTGCGCAAGGTCGCCGAGAACGATTACGGCAGCCTGGGCGACACCTCGACGCTGGCCGATCCGACCGTGGTCGACGACCTGATCGAGAACCGCCAGAACCGGTAAGGTTCACGAAGTACCAAAAAGAAGCGGCGGGGCCAAATGGCCCCGCCGTTTTTTTTTGCGGGAACGTAATCTAGGTCAGTGAAGCGACTGATTCCGACTTCCGCTTGGTGGCGCAATTCGGACCTTCGACCTGCTCATATGTTTGTAAGGTGCTCCGATCATGTCGTTGGTGCCGACGGCGAATAGTTGCACCCGGGTGTACTTCGACGCCAGCAAAGTGGCTTCGGCGATCCGAACTGGTTGGGAGCTATTCTTGATGGCTCCCCTTTCTAGCGTTGATACTTCCTTACAACGTCACGCCACAATTCATGCAATTCCCGAGGCGATGTGTCATCGCCTTTTTTGAAAGCCGAATTTTGAGCCATCACCAATTTGAGGTTTGGGTCAACGAAAACAGCCTGTCCTCGCCCGCCTAGCATGGCGAATTGCCGACCGTGGGTCGGCATAATCCAAAATTGATAACCGTATCCATGATAAGAGGTTGCTCGACCGGGCTTCAGGTGGGGATAGCCGGGTGTCGGTTGCGTCGCTTCCAGGACCCATTTTTTTGGAACGATTTGATTGCCGCCGATAGCACCGTCATTGGCGAGAAGAACTCCCAACCGCGCGTAATCACGCAAAGTCGCGCCCAAACCATCGTACGCAGGCTCCTGGCCGCTCTTATCAACCCACCATGTGGCACTGGATTCGGCACCCATCGGCCGCCAAATTTTCTCACTCAAATAATCGGAAAGCGGCATTCCCGTCGTTTCACGAAGAATTAGACCGAGGACCTGGGTTTCAGCAGAGGAGTAATAAAACTTCGTGCCAGGGGTAGAAATTCGAGGGCGATTCTTGAACGGCATTACCGTGCTCAAACCTCCGGGGCCATATCCTCTCCAGGACACTCTTTCCAAGGTTTCCGTATCACTTGTTTTGGGATAGTCCGTCATGTTTTTGAATTTCACACCCGAAGACATCTGCAACAGATGACGGATTGATGTATTTCCATAAGGGTGTTCGTCGAGATCAGGAAGATAACGCTTCGCTAAGTCGTCGATGGACGCGATCTTACCTTCCTCGATCGCCATGCCGATGAGCAACGAGACAACCGACTTGACCATCGATTTTGACTGAAATCGGTGTGATTCGCTCCGATCGAACGCATATTTCTCAAGAACAATGTTTCCGTCCTTTATGATCAACACGCCCATTACGCGATTACGGGTCAGGTAGTTATCGACGTCTTCGAAGACGTACTGGTTTTCCGAATACGGCAACGGCGTCGCGCCAAGACCCTTTTTCACCACCCGGAACTTGAAAATTCTTTCCATGCCACCGCTGAAGGCGGAAACCGCTTTGTTCTCGTGATGCCAATTATGGATGTTGATCGAATAATCGGTGGGAAGCTCGGCAAGGCCACTTCTGTCCTGCGGCTCGGTAACGCATGCAGCGCAGAGCACCGAGAACAGAATGGCAATCGACAGAGAGATGCGTCGAGCAAACATTTCCTGCCTCATCCGACGGCTACGATAAAACTACCATGAAAAAGTTGCTTGTCCGTCTTCAAAACATTTGGGACGCCTGAGTCTGTTTCATAATGGAGGATCTGACTCATCTCATTCGCGGCCTCCAGATTTCGACAGGCAGCACGACGTGCGACAGGCATTCTTTGACGCGCTAGAGGTGCTGCGCGGCCATTTCCTAAGGGCGGCTCCTGGCCAAAGCCAGCCGTCTGGCACGGCACTGATCGACGACCGCTTTCATACGGTAAGGCGAAGTTTTTGGCGTTATCGGCTGCTTTCAGGGGGAAAGCGGGCCATCTCCCAGGCCAGCGATTTCGGCTGGATTTGCCCCATCTCGGACATGGCCGCACCGCTATCAGCCACACCGCATTTTCATGGCAGCGTTCGCTGCGTTAGGGATTTTCTCACCTCAGGCAGCCAAAGCCGTTCGATCGCGAGTGCGCTGTTGGTTGTAATTTGATCGGCACCGGCCTCGACAATCAAATTCAATATGTCCTCCGCGTCCGGATCATCGGCTTCAAGTCGCCAGCAATCGACGAAATAACCGCGCTCTCGGATAGCTGCAATCAAGTTCTTTCCGGCACGAATTCCAGGAACGACCAACTCAAGCGGGAGGTAAGCGATCCGCGCATCCGGCGCTATCGAGATAACGGTTTCAACCACCCAACCGATATCGAAATCCCGCGACCATCTTGGATCCAGCATCACCTCTTCCGGATCGAAACCACGCAAGACCTGCGGGCAATGACGGCCGAGGTGTTGAACCTGGCGATAGTCCGTTGCGCCTAAGCAAATGTAATCGCTGATCGGTTCGATTTGCCTTGCGAACTCGCGGCTCACGTTTTCCGAAATCAATTCCGAGCGCGCCTTTATGTCCAGCTGCAGCAACGGGCCGGTTTCCAGCCCCGCGCGCGGAAGATCAGGCGCAACTTCGCGAACGGCATGCAACAAATCCGACAGGAGAATCGGGCCGTTGTCCATCGCATGACCATCGGGGTGGACCATGCGCGCCGACAGGACGGCCTCGGGATCGACCGTGTCGATTCGACCGCTACCGGTCGTTTCCTTCTCAAGCATGGGGCCATGAAGAACGACCAAGCGGCCGTCTTTCAGAATCTCGGCATCGATTTCAACGCTGGCCCCTTGCCGCAGGCCCGTAACCAGATTGTCAATGGCGAAAAGCGGATCGTCGCCGGTGCGGCGAAGCTGGTGCCACTTCAGTCTGACGTGGCGGCCGTTTGCCGCCAGGCTGATCCCTTTTGATTCCATCGAGCGCCGCCTTTTTTCTTCAGGATCGGGAAATCGCGCCGACCAGCATTTCGGGGCGATTGCTACAAATCCCAAGAACCGGAAGCTTGAGAATATCCGCCAGAACATCCGGTCGTTCTTCGTGCCAAAGCACGATATCCAGCCCTTTATCCCGGGCCTGCTTTATCAGCTCGGGCGTAACCAGATCCTGCGGCCGGTCGGACGCGCCTTCCCAACAAAGATGAATGATTTGGGCGCTCGACTTTCGCGCCGCTTCAAACGGATCGGCACCCTTCGGGACCAGGACGGACAGCGCAAATCGGCAACCATCGTCGTGCAGGGCTTTTATCCAATCGGCGCGAAACGAACCGACAATGGCATGCTCGAACCCCATCGCCTCCATGTCGCGAACGGCTCTTTGTCCCGCCCCGTCGCCTTTGATTTCGACATACAATCCAGCCGATAGTTCCTGGGCGAGTTGAACGACTTCCGTAAACGCCGGAATTCGCTCGCCGCCTCGGATTTGAAAGGCCTGCACGGCCTCCAGGGTCATGTCCGAAATGGCTCCGGAACCGTTCGTCATGCGGTCGACCAAGTGATCGTGACAAACGGCACAGGCGCCGTCTTTGGTGAGGTGGACGTCAAGCTCCCACATATTGGCGCCGAGTTCGCTGGCTTTGCGAAAGGCGCGCAACGTGTTCTCGGGAGCATAGTCACTGGCGCCCCGGTGAGCGATTGCGTATTTGATCATGGAACGGCGCAAAGCCCCCACCAACCCACCATCCCGCGAGCCTCGGCTCCGAGTCTTCAAGGTTGATCTCGAAGCAGGCCGGGATACCCTTCGACTTCACTATTACCGGAAACGGTCCTGCCAAACAAAACAAATTGGAATAAATATTCAAGAAATATCTATAACTGGAAAAAAAAATCTACAATTGATTTGACCGTTGCCAATTGTGCGGGTAGCATTTTTTGTTAACCATACGCAAATCCCATCTGTATCCCATCTTGAATTTTTCGGGGAGGAGATCATGAGTTTCAAGCGTTTGACGATGGCTGCGGTTGCAGCCGGCCTGTTTGCCTTACCGACGGCGCAGGCTGCGGAAATTGAGATCGAAGTCTGGGCGCCGGCGGACAAGAACGAGCGCTATCGCTTCGAGGCCATCACACTGGCCGGCAACGTTCTCAACGAGGAACTGAAGATTGAGGGCAGCGACACCCGGGTCGTTGTCAAGAAAGGAACGTCCTTCTCCGGCTCGCAGGGGTGGGCACAGTTGAAGCAGGGGTTCTCGCTGGCTGTCGAAGCCGGCAAGGGGCCCCACATCATCGTCGGCGGCCACGAAGATATCCCGGTGTGGGGAAGCGCCGGCCTTATCCATCCGATCGAGGACTACACCGACCTTGAGGCCTGGCCTTTTTCCGACCTCTTTCCCAGCCTGTGGCCGATCATGTCGTGGAACGGGCAGGTCTGGGGCGCCCCTCAGGACGCCGAGTCCAGGCCTTTCTTCGCCTGGAATCCGCATCTGAAGGCGATCGGTTATTCCGACGCCGACATCGCGGCCCTTCCGGACAAGGTCAAGAGCGGCCAGTACACCCTGCAAAACGTCCTGGAAGACGCCAAGAAAATTCAGGATAAGGGCCTGGTCGAGAAGGGTTACGGCTTCTATCCCCGCGCCACCAAGGGCGGCGACTACTGGCAGTTCTACGCCGTCCAGAAAGGCGGCGACATGTACGACCCCAAGAGCGGCAAGCTGATCCTGGATAAGGGCGCCCTGCTTGGATACTACCAGTTCTTTAATGATGCCGTGTACAAGTACGGAGTCACCAAAAAGAACCACATCGGCATGGAATGGGACCAGTGGTACAACGAAGTGGCCAACGGTAAGGCCGGCCTGTGGCACGGCGGCACTTGGCATTACGCCCGCTACACCCGTCGTGAAGGTCTCACCGACTTCTTCGACAAGGTCATGTTCTCGCTGATTCCGTCCGGCGGTTCGGGCGGCAAGGCAACCACGCTTACCCACCCGCTGACCTACCTGATTTCCAAGCGGGCCAAGGGAGAGGAAATTGAACTGGCGGCGCGGTTGATCACCATCGCTTCCGAGCCCAGGCTGAATACGCTCCATGCCATCGCCTCGGCTCACTTAGGAATCACCAAAGCCCAGACCAAGGTCTCGCAGTACGCCGACGACCGCTGGACGGCGGAAGCGACGGCCCTGCTGCAAAGCGCCTTCGCGTTGCCCAACAGCACCGATTTCGGGCAATACGACACCCTCGTCTGGAAGGGGCTGACCGCTGCCTGGAGTGGCGGCGTTTCGCCGCAGGACGCGGTGAACACGGTGGTCAAGGAAATGCAAGCCACCATGGCGGACAAGGTCATCATCCGTTAGCTCCGTTAACTCGGCGCGTCCCCGTCCGGCATTGCGTTGTGCCGGACGGGGCAAGCCGGGGGTAGCCTGTTGCAGAAGTGATCAATGCAAAGGATGAAGTGATCGATGGAAAGAATTCGGTCCTATCTCCCCCTTTGGTTCATGCTGCCTGCGTCGGTGGCGGTGGCCCTGTTCTTCTTAATCCCGGTATTCATGACCTTCGTCTTCAGCTTCACGACGATGAGTTCCGATACCGGCATCCTCGGCAGCCGCTACGTCGTCAGCGACGACACGATACGAACCCTCAAGGGCAGCGGCATGGACGCCGCCTTGCTGGAGAAGCTGGGCAGCCGCATCTTCACCTTCGACGAAGCGGGTCTTGCGGCGCTACGCAAGAGCAACCTGAAACCGGCCGTGGTGAAGGAGATCGCCGAAAAGCTTTCCGGAAAGGTCTATACCTCGGAGAAGAAACTTTTCAACGCCCTGAAGAGGCTGAATAACCGCCCACGATCCTTCAAAGACCGAAAATCGGTTTCGAGATCCATCGTACAGACATTAAAAAACCGCGAATTTAAGACGGCGGAGGAATTCCGCGCCGGCCTCGCCTCCATCGGGGTAGAGGTCGCGGAAGACGTATTCGAGAATTTGCTCGACGCGGCGAACATGAGCTGGAAGTGGACCACGAGCAACTACTCGGAACTTATGGCCAGCGACTTCACGGGAAAGATACTGGCCAACACTGCGTTTTACGTATTTTTTACGTTGTTTTTCAACGTCGGTTTTGCGCTGCTGCTGGCGTTGGCCACCTTTTACATGCCGTCGGGACAGTCCAAGTTCTTCCGCGCCGTGTGGCTGATTCCGCGCGTCAGCCCCTCGGTGATCTACATCATGCTGTGGAGGTGGCTTTCCTTCGACAACGGCTTCATGAGCTACGTCCTTGGGTTTTTCGGGGTCGAACCGGAAAATTGGCTGAACGAGTATCCGTGGACCTTTGTCATCTTCGCCAACGGTTTCGTCGGGGCCTCCATGGGCATGATCATTTTTGCCAGCGCCGTGGTGGCGATTCCCAGCGACGTGCTGCACGCGGCCGAGGTCGACGGGGCCTACAAGTGGCAGCAAATTCGGCGCATCATACTGCCTTTGATGGCCTGGCCGATCCTGTTTATCACCACTTACCAGACCCTGAGCCTGATGACCTCGTTCGAGTATATTTTGTTGCTCACCGACGGCGGTCCGGGCTTCTTCACCACCGAGGTCTGGGCGCTGAACGCCTACCACACCGCGCTGTCCAACTACTTCGGCAACCTGCGTTACGGTTTCGGGGCGACGCTTGCGGTGATGTTGGTGGGGGTCGGAATCGCAATGTCGCTACTCTATCTTCGACTGTTCGACTTCAAGAAGCTGGTCGCCGAACCGCAGATTGAGAACTAGTGGGTAGCCATGATAGAACGCAAAACCAACTGGCCGCTGACCATTTTCCTGCTGATCGTCTCGGCGCCGATCCTGATCATGTACGTGTGGCTGTTCGTCGATTCCATATCGGAAATCAACACCGACAGCATCTGGCCGACGGAGTTCACCCTCCGCAACTGGCGTTTCCTGGTCGAAGAGATCCCAGGGCACGGCAGCGTCTGGACGGCGCTTTTCAATACCACTGTTTTCGCCTCCAGCGTGGTCGCCATCGTCGTCATTCTGTCTTCCACCGCCGGCTACGCGCTGTCGCGCCTGAAATTTCCCTACCGTGCCCAATTCCTGGGCATGGTGCTGCTGCTCCATTCCTTCCCCAGCGTTACCTTGATCATTTCGATTTTTCTCATGCTGCGCATGATCGGGCTGTTCGACACGCTGATCGGCGTCATTCTGGTCAAGGCTTCCCTCGAGCTGCCGTTTGGAATCTGGATCATGAAGGGGTTCTACGACACCGTGCCGTGGGAGATCGAGATGGCCGGGGTTCAGGATGGCGCCAGCCGCTTTCAGGTCTGGTACAAGCTGGTCCTGCCCCAGATCATGCCCGGCATCGCCGCCCTGTCCATATTTTCGTTCATGGCCGGGTGGAGCGAGTTCGTGCTGCCGCTGATTCTGGCCCCGAGCGCCGAAATGAAGCTCATGTCGGTCTATCTCGCCGGCTTGGTAAACGACGACTATCTGTCGGACTTCGGCCTGTTCAAGGCGGTGGGGCTGTTCTACATCATTCCGGTGATGATCTTCTATTTCTTCACCCAGGACAAACTAATGAACATCTATGGCGGGGGGACCAAAGGATAATGGAAATCAGACTGGAAAAATTCTCCAAGTCCTTCGGCCCGGTCAAGGTGATCGAGGACATGGACCTGACCATCGGCGATTGCGAAATGATTGCCCTGTTGGGCCCGTCCGGGTGCGGCAAGACCACCACCCTCTACGCCGTCTGCGGCATCCACAAGGTCACCTCGGGGCGGATCTGGTTCGGCGACAAAGACGTGACCGCCCTGCCTCCACAGAAAAAGAACGTCGGCGTCGTCTTTCAGTCCTTCGCGCTGTATCCGCACCTCACCATCTACGAGAACATCGCCTTTCCCTTGCGGATCCGCAAGGAGAGCAACGCCGACATCAAGAAGAAGGTCGATGAAGTGGCCGGCGTCCTGCACATGGAGACGCTTCTGGACCGCCGGCCCGGTCAGCTCTCGGGTGGCCAGCAGCAGCGGGTCGCCTTGGCCCGCGCCCTGGTGCGCAAACCGGACGTACTGTTGATGGACGAGCCCCTGGCCAACCTCGATGCCGGCCTGCGGCTCGAGATGCGCAGCGAAATCCGCCGCATTCAGCGAGAAACCGGATGCACCTCCATCCTGGTTACCCACGATCAGGTCGAGGCCATGAGCATGTGCGATCGCATTGCCTTGATGAACGACGGAAAGATTCAGCAGATCGGTTCACCGAACGATATGTACCATCGGCCGGAGAACCGATTCATCGCCGGTTTCATCGGCAGTCCGCCCATATCGTTCGCCGACGGCAAGGTCGAGGACGGTTCTTTCGTCACCCCGGGTCTGCGTTTCGAATTGCCCGACCGAATCAAGAAAGCGTCGGTGGCGGCGGGACAGAATATCACCGTCGGCGTCAGACCCGAATACCTGCAGCCGGACTTCGCAACGCCCATCGAAGGCGAGGTCACCTTTATTGAAAGCCAGGGCCGGGAAGTTCTCTACGACATCACACTGGCCGGCGGACAAGTGTTCCGGTCGATCCAGACCGGTGAACAGGTTTGCAAGTTCGGCGATCGAATTCGTTGGGGTATCGACGTGAATTCCGCTTTCTTCTTCGATGAAAAAGGGGACCGGATATAACGGCCCGCGCTGGAGATAATTAAGTTGTGAAGTTCGTCACCTACAACATCCAATACGGACTGGGCCGGGACGGGCAATACGATCTGGACCGCACCGCGAAGGTGGTCGAGGGAGCCGACGTCATCGCCCTGCAGGAGGTGGAACGGTTCTGGAAACGCTCGGGAAACGTGGACGAGGTTGCCGGGCTGGCCGAGCGTCTTCCCGATTTCCACTGGGTCTACGCACCCGGTCTCGACATTGACGCCAGCTATCGCGACGAGGGCGGCCGCTTGATCAACCGCCGCCGTCAGTTCGGCACCATGCTGATGTCGCGATTGCCGATCATTTCGAGCCGTGTTTTTCCTCTTCCGAAGTTCGGCGCCCTGCAACAGCACAGCATCCAGCAGGCCCTGCTGGAAGGGGTGATCGATACTCCCGCCGGACCGATCCGCGTCTATTCGACCCATCTCAGTCACCTGTCGGCGGAAACCCGCGTACCCCAAATCGAGGCGCTGCTCGACATTATCGACCGGGCGCCGTCGGAGGGCGGCGCCTGGTGCGGTGGCCATCCCAACCCCGACGCCGGCTGGACCGAGGGTGAAGAGCCTCCGATGCCTCGCCCCGCGATGTTAATGGGCGACTTGAACTTCGTTCCGGGCTCCACTCAGTACGACATGATCGCCGGCCCCTTGTCGCCGAACCACGGCCGGCTCGTTCAGCGCGACGGCTTCCTCGATGCCTGGGTGGTGGCCGGCCATGGAGAAAACGACAGGGTGACCTCGCCGGCCGTGGTCAACGCCGCCGAAGAGGGCTTGGATACCGATACCTGCCTGGATTACTGCTTCGTCACCGTCGATCTGGCGCGTCGGGTGCGCGGCGTCAACATTGACGGCACGGCCGACGCTTCGGACCACCAGCCGGTATGGATCGATGTGGATGTCGATGAACAGGCGGCGCCGTTGTCCGAGAACGCGTGAGGGCATTGTCAGAACAAACCAGATCGAGTCGGCGACGCGGGTTTCTTCACTGACAAACCGCCTCGAATAGCGGCGATACGCAAGTGCCCAAGTAAAAAGAACTTCAGCAGTTGACGGAGAAGCAGCCCCAAATTGGGAAGGCGATTGATTACCGCTTTTGACCCAACTCGGACGTTTGGGGCGTTATTCCCGATGAGACGGCAGAGAATTGAACGGTGGGCGTAAGCCTGACCAGCTGCGTGTGGCAAGCGGTTTCCGGTGCTGACAGTCAGTTGTATCGCGCAGCTATTTTGGTTAGAATTACGTACATTTTCAAAGAACTTCGGGAAGCAACCCGAGTTGCCAAGGGGGCGCTGGCGCCTAATATCGCGAAATGGGATAGCACCCAATGATTTCGCACTCTGGTTCCAACGAAAGTTTCATAAAAGTGGCTGCGGTTGCGGCGATGGTCATGCTCATGGTCATTGCTGCGGCGTCGATGGCATCCGCGATCCTTCCGCCGGACCAGTACAAAGCAATGCGCGCCATGGCGGGCTACCATTTGCAAATCCGGGTGGTCGAGGTAACCGCTCCGACCGACGGAAAGCGTAAGCGGTCCTGCACGGTGCGGGGACGGGTTGTCAGCATATTCAGATCTCCACCTGGCCGCATGGCGCTGGAGGACGAAGTGGCGTTCCCCGTGTCATGCCGGCTAGATGACGACACCGACGACGAAATCCTCGTCGGGCCGGATGCGGTGTTCGCCGTGCGCGAATTGAATGAAAGCCCCTTCATCGAAGTTTATCTGAACAGGACGGAGAAAGGCTTTGTCCTGGCCGATTACGGTATGGGCATACGGCTAAGCTCGTGCCCGACTGACACGCCACTGAGTGTCGACGCGCCATAATAACCAGAAATCATGGAAGGGAACGGAATGAAACAGGCAGTTGTTCTCCCCTTGGTGATTGCGATTCAGCTGGTTTCGGTCGACGTGAATGCGCAGGATTCGACAGGTAAATACAGCCTCGGGCTGATCTTCCAAAGCACTGACCTATACCTTTCTTTCAAGTCCTTCTCACCGCCGTTCAACAAGGCGGTGCCGGTCAAAACCGATTTGTCGGGCTACTTCCCCAGAGTCGGAAGCCAAGGGGGCCAGGCCTCCTGCGTTGCATGGGCAGTTGCCTATGCGATGAAGTCGTACCAGGAAAAGGCGGAGCGGGACTGGAAGCGAAATACGGGCCGCACTGTCTTCAGCCCCGCATACGTCTACAACCAGATCAAACCAGAGGGTTGCGACGAGGGAAGCTATATCAGTGACGCCCTCAAATTACTGAAGAAGCAGGGTGTGGCGACCTGGGCTTCTTTCCCGTATTCGGACAAGGCCTGTGATCGCAAGCCCTCGGCAAATGTTCGCGACGCGGCCAAGGAATTCCAAATCCACGACTGGGGCCGGGTAGAATTCGACGATCTGAACGACATCAAGGGTTTCCTCGCCGCCGGCTACCCCATCACCGTTGGCGCCACGATTTATAAGAATTTCATGCGCTGGAATTCGTCTGCCATTTACAAAGCCCAAGAGGGCCGCCGCGTCGGAGGGCATGCGATGGTGATCGTCGGTTACGACGATGAGCGCAAAGCCCTGCGCCTGATCAATTCATGGGGCAGAAAATGGGGCGACTCGGGTTTTGTTTGGGTCTCTTACGACCTGGTGCAGAGTGGGAAATTCATCAAGGAGGCCTACGTTACCATCGACGAGCAAGCTCCCAAGCCCCCGAAAAAGGAAGAATTTCCGGCCCCACCAGCGTCCGGCGGATGGACGCCTATCAACTGAACAAGGGACCATTGCAATGAAAGCTGTCCTGCCTACTTGCCGTCCCGCCGCTCTGGTTGGCGCCGTTATGGTCCTGTCTGGATGCGTGGCTGCGGGCACACCTGTAGACGTTCTGTCATCCGACGCAAACGGGATATGGCTGGCCGGACCGGGCCACGAAACGGCACGAGGTGTCAATCGTATGGCCGTAGTTGCTCGGCAGCACTGCCAAGGTGTCAAGCCAGGGGCTATGGTATTCGTCGACGATACCGCTGTTAGGGATGGGCGCCAGGCCGTCCACTACACTTGCCGCGCTCCGTAGGAAAGTCTCCAGAGGCGTTGATGCGCCGGTCAGGTTGCAGGCTCACGCTACTCGGCATTTCCGGTTTTGGCTAAACCCGGACTAATGCTCAGCGCTATTCGCGTGGCCGGAATTCCTCGACAAGCGGACTCCCTGGCCGCTCCGTAATTCCCGTTTATGGATACAGGACCTAATACAAATTACCCTGCCGTTCGACCTCGTTTAGGCGCTGCACGGCGACGGTCTCGAAGTATTCCTTTAGCTTTGGCAGCCGGTCCACCAAATCGAGGAAGGCCTCTCTATCAAGGGCCAGAAGCTGGCATTCGGTCGTTGCGCTTACGCTGACCGTGCGTTTTCGGTTTTCAAGCAGGGCGATTTCGCCGAAAAAATCGCCTTGACTCAGGCGGCGGGGCGTCGGGTGCAAGTCCACCACAACTTCCCCCATGACGACGAAATACATGGCATCGGCGGCGTCGCCGCGGTGCACGATCGTATAATGCGCCGGCACCAGCACCGGCCTTAAAATGCCGGAAATGTCGGCGATGGTAATGGCGTCCAGATCGGCGAAGACGGGTATGGAGGCAACCATTCGCCAGGTGACGGCAAATTCGCGCTTTTTGAATTCGTGGGCGAAGCCGCTGGCCAGAATTCCGGCGGGAAGCGCGTACATGCCGACACCCAGGACCATCAGCACCGTTCCAAATATTTTTCCCAGCGGGGTAATCGGGGTGACATCGCCAAAACCCACCGTGGTCAGGGTCGCCATGGTCCACCACATGGAATGGGGGATGGAGCCGAAATATTCCGGTTGGGCGTCTTTTTCCAGCAGGTAAGCGACACTGGACGAAAACACCAGAAGCGTCAGCATAATGACGAGAGCGGCGCCAAGCTGGCGGCGCTGGGCCACGAGAACGGCCCCGACCGTGGCCAGGGCCGGGGAATAGCGGGTCAGTTTGAACAATCGGAGTAACCTGAATACCCGCATGAACCTCAAGTCGATGACCACGAAAAAAGCAAGGTAGAAGGGGAGAATGGCGATCAGGTCGACCAGCGCAAGCGGCGTAATCGCATATCGCCAGCGGCCGACCAGCGCGGAATCCTCAATATAAACGGGATCTTCCGGCGCCGACCACACCCTGGCCATATACTCGGCGGAGAAAATGATGATCGATATCAGCTCGAAGCCCGTGAAAAAGACGGAATGGGCGTCGTGAACTTCCTGAATGCTTTCGAGGATGATCGCCACAACGTTGGTGACAATCAGAAAGACCATGAAACGGGCAAAAAGGGTACCGGGGCGATTGTCCGTCCCTTGCGGCTCAAGAAACTCGTAAACCTGTTTTCTGAACGAGCGCGGCATTACTTTTTACCTGCGGGCTGGATTGTCCCTATCGACGCGCCAGTAACTCCCGCGCCCGCTTCAGATTTTTTTCGATGACGGCAACCGTCCGGCTCTGCCGATATCGAGTATAAATCTCGCGCGCGCCTTCAAAATTCCTGATCGCGTCTTCAAGCAGTTGCGGCGTGTTCTTCCGCCGGAATAACGAGAAAGAAGCCGCACCAAGATTATTTGCGGTTTGCGCCCACAGAAGCGGAGACAAGGACCGAAGGCGCACTTCATGGGCCTGCTCGAACGCGATGATCGAGCGCTCCAGCGCCTCCGTTCCCGCTACCTGACCGCCCAAAACCATCAGGGCGACGCCAAGCTGATTGGTGACCTCGCCCCATTGATCCGGGGAATCGTCCTGGGTAAAGACCGTCCGCGCGGCCTCAAAGGCCTTGATCGCGGACATCAGGTGCGACGCGGTGTTGTCGCTGCGAACCGCCAGCCGGTAATACACCAACCCCTGCCGGTTCATGGCGAAGGCCCAGTCCTGCGGGTGCTCGGCCCGGCCAACCAAAGCGGTCACCGCGCGGTAGGCGTCGGCCGCGGCTTGCAGGCTCTCGGTTCCCGCCTCGCGCCCGGCCATTGCCTCATAGGCCGCTGCCATATGATTATGGATCAGGGCCTGTGCGACCGACGATCCGCCGGACGAGCCCGCACCCAGGGCCATTTTGTAAATTCGACTGGCCCGTTCGAAATGTTTGTCTTCGCCGCTGGTCCGCCAAAGTGCTGCGAAACAATTGCCCAGACAGGTCATGAGCGACACATTCTGGGTCGACGACAATCCCGGCGGCGGGGCCTCGACGAAACCGCTGACCCGGCTTATCGCGCGTGTCAAAACGCTAGCAAACGCCTCGTCATTGGGCTGTTTTGCGGCCAAGGCCGTGGCAATGGCGCAAGCGCCGATAATATCGTTGAATTCATTGCCAAAACGCACCGGCAACTCCAGCGCATCACCCAGCCCGAATGTTCCTGTTTTGGCGTCACCGTCTACCGCAGCCGACAAGAAGCGGACCAACGCAGCGCCCTCGGTTCCCAGGGTTTCCCCCCACACAAGAACGTCGGCCTTTTCGTCGGAAAGCCAGAGTCTTCCGATCGTGCCGGCTTCCGCCAGCTTTTCGACATATGTGAATTCGCCCTGCGTTTTCAGCCGTTTGCGGGCGAGACGAACCTCGACCCCCGGCCACGAAGCCATGACCTGGCCAACCTGCGACGAAATATCCCGCCCGTTCAACCCTTCCAGATCGGCAATCAGTATGACCACGGCAACCGGTTCCGAAGAAACCGGGAGAGAAACATCGCTGGGCAGCTCCCCCGCGCCCGTCAACGGATTGATTAACTTCCCGAAAATATCTTTGACCATTGAATTCCGTTTTTTTCCGGTTCACGCCCCGGCACATGGTACCATAGGTTTGATTCCTTGCACCAGTTCCCGATCAATGAGCCTTGGTATCACACCACGATTGTCGCTTTTTTCCATCATAAGGGCGGGCAAGCCCCGATTTAAGAAGGGCCGTTGCGAAATCGGCGGAACGGATTGAAGAGACACGGGCGACGACACGTCGGGCGAATTTCCCGTAGCGCACGTCATGAAGAAACACCTTGTCACCGCCGATTTGTTCGATCAACGTGCGGGCTTCAAGGGCCATGCGCCTCTCTTCCGGGCATTTTCCACGAATTTCCGGAGTGTCCACGCCAAAGAGACGTACCCGCGTTTCAACTTCCTGGTCCAGCCAGATACGGACCCTGACAACCAGGGTGTCACCGTCAATCACCCGAACAACCCGGGCGGCCAAAGGGCCGCTCAGTCGATCAGCCGAAATCGCTTCGCCGAAAAAGCCCAGTGAAACGACCAATCCCGCCAATAAACAGTAGGTCCGGATATTCATCTGAATACCGTCTCCCCGGAAATATTCTCTTTTCACGTGTCTTAGTTGATCGTACTACAACTAAATATACGTTTCAACCCCGACCGACGGCGAAGGCGGCCGGAGCCGGCTCATATTAGACATAAAATTCGAAACAAGAACATAAAAAGAACATTCGTCGCCATCTGGCAAATGCCACAAGAAGGGTTTATGCAATGGGTTGAGACATCGAGACGTGTTTTTCCCTGCGGAGGATTTGATGAGCCGGATTATTCACGACGTTACCCTTACCCTTTCGCCCGAGGTTCCGGCGTGGCCCGGCCAGCAGGCGCCGAAACTTTTTCGCCTGCGCTCCATGTCCGACGGCGGGGCGAACAACATTTCGCAGTTAGACACCTTCGTTCATTTCGGAACCCATGTGGACGCGCCCCTACACTTCGTGGACGGCGCGCGGCCCATCGACCAAATGCCCCTTGAAACCCTGATCGGCCCGTGCGTGGTGGTTAGTTTCCCGGATGTCGACGCCATCTCGCGTGAAGATTTAGAGGCCGCGGGCATTCCGAAAGCGACCGAACGGCTAATCATCCAAACGCGCAATTGCCAACTGTTCGACGATCATTCCCAGGGCTTCGACAAAAACTTTGTTGCCCTGACGCCGGACGCCGCAAACTGGATCGTTGAGCGTGGCATTTCCCTGGTCGGCATCGATTACTTCTCCATCGAACGCTACGAGGAACCGGGTGCCGCGACCCACGTGGCCCTGCTGGGGGCCGAGGTCGCCGTCGTTGAAGGCCTGGATTTGCGCGGGATCGAGCCGGGGAATTACGAACTTATTTGCATGCCCTTGAAACTGAAGGATTGCGACGGAGCCCCGGCCCGCGTCGCCCTGATTGAAAACTGATGGCCGACAGAAAACCACGCTCGAACCCAAAAAAGCCGCATCGCTATGCAGCTCCGTCTCCCCTCGCCAGCCGTTTCGTCGCCCTTGATCTTCTGGCGGCGGTAACAGCGCGGGCCCAGCCTTTCGACGAGGCGCTCGACGGCCATGACGGATTTTCCCGTCTGTCGGGGCGGGACCGGGCTTTCGTTCATAATTTGTGTGCGACCACCTTGCGCCGGCTGGGCCAGATCGACGCCTTGATCGACGCTTGTCTGGAGCGCCCGCTCGCCGACAAGGCCGATGCGGAAATCGCCAAAAACGTCCTGCGTCTCGGCGTTTGCCAGCTTGTCTTTTTGCAAACGCCACCGCACGCCGCCGTAAATACTTCCGTGCAACTTGCCCGAAAACGCCGGGCCAGCGCATTCGCCGGACTGATAAATGCCGTGCTGCGGCGCATGGGGCGCGAGGGCGAGGAAATGCTGGGCGTGCAGGACGCCGCCCGCCTCAACACGCCCGACTGGTTGTGGGAAAGCTGGAGCGAAGCCTATGGCCCCGAAACCTGCCGGGCCATTGCTGGGGCTCATCTGGGCGAACCGCCCCTCGATGTGACGCTAAAAGGCGATAAAGAAAACTGGGCCGCGCAACTGGATGCCAAGGAATTGCCGGGCGGTAGCCTGCGTCTTTGGCCACGCGGCCCCATAACCGATTTGCCCGGCTTTGGCGAAGGCGCGTGGTGGGTTCAGGACGCCGCCGCAGCAATCCCCGCGCGCCTTTTGGGTGACGTCGCCGGAAAAAATATCGTTGATCTTTGCGCCGCGCCCGGCGGAAAAACCGCCCAGTTGGCGGCCATGGGCGCCAATGTAACGGCCATCGATCGGGCAGCCGGACGATTGAAGCGCCTGCAATCGAACATGAAGCGCCTCGGTTTGAAGATCAAAACCGAAGTCGCCGACGGGACGTTATGGCGGCCCGGGCAGGCGTCCGACGCCGTGCTGCTGGACGCCCCTTGCTCGGCCACGGGAACGTTGCGCCGCCATCCGGATGTCGCCTACCTGAAATCGCCCGGCAACGTGACCGATTTGGCATTGCTTCAATCCCGCCTACTGGAAGCTGCCTGGAAAATGGTTACGCCCGGCGGCCTGTTTGTGTATTGCGCGTGTTCGCTGCAACCCGAGGAAGGCCCGCACGTGATTGCCCACGCCATTGCCTTGGGCGCGCCCATTGAACGTGTTCCCATTGACGCCGCAGAAATCGGCGCCGAGGACAATTGGATAAACGCGGAAGGCGAGCTTCGCTGCCTGCCCAGTCACATGGCGGACCTGGGTGGCATGGACGGCTTTTTCGCCGCAAGGCTCAGGCGCATGCCGGAGTAGGGGGTTCACAATTCCCAGCGTTGCACCCCGTCCGGAAGCTCCAATTTCCGCCATATTCCCTTTACGTCGGCAACCAATCCGCCGGGCGCCAGGAGTTTGGTCAATGAGGCGGGGGTAAAATCACGATAGGCGCGATGGGCGACGGCGCCGATCACACATGTGTAACCGTTGGCCTGACCCAGGTTTTCGAGCAATTCGACGCCATACAACTCTTTGGCCTCGACTGGGTCAGCCAGAGGATCGTGAACCTGCACGCCGTATCCCAGTTCCTTGAGCCTGTTGACGATATCGATAACGCGCGAGTTGCGAAGGTCCGGGACGTCTTCCTTGAAGGTCAGACCGAGGACAAGAATATCGCCCTTGCCACTCCCGGCGATCATCCCGTCGACCCGATCAGCCACGAACGCTCCCATGCCGTCGTTAATGCGCCGTCCTGCCAGAATGATTTCCGGCTCGTGGCCCATATCCTGCGCCCATCGGGCCAGGTAAAACGGATCGATGCCGATGCAATGCCCGCCCACCAGACCGGGCTGGAAGCCCAGGAAATTCCACTTGGTCGAAGCCGCCTCCAAAACATCGTAAACCGACAATCCGGTTTTCTGGAAAATCTGCGTCACCTCGTTGACAAAAGCGATGTTGATGTCGCGTTGGGCGTTTTCGATAACCTTGGCGGCTTCGGCGGTGCGAATATCGCGCGCCCGGAAAATGCCGCCCGTGGTGATCGCTCCGTAAAGTTCGGCCAACGTGTCGGTAACCTGTTCGTTTTGACCGGCAACCACCTTGGTGATTCGCTCGACGGTATTTTCCCGGTCCCCCGGATTGACCCTCTCCGGAGAATAGCCAAGGAAGAAATCGGCGCCACAAACGAGGCCCGACACATCCTCCAGGATGGGCCCGCAAACCTCTTCGGTAACTCCCGGATACACGGTGCTTTCAAGAACAATGATCGCGCCTTTCGCCATCACCCCGCCAACCATTTCGCAGGCCGAGCGAACAGCCCCCAAATCCGGGCGGTCATCGGCGTCCACCGGCGTCGGTACGGTAACGATAAAAATGTCCGACGCGGCCACATCGTCAATGGTGTCCGTCACCACCAGCGAACTGGCCCGCAGCGCATCCGTTTCAACTTCGCCGGTCGCGTCCCAACCCTTTTTAAGCTGGGAAACGCGTTCAGACTTGATATCGAACCCAACGACCGGGAAATGCCGGGCCAGAGCCACACCAAGGGGAATACCCACATAACCCAGGCCGATGACGGCAATTTTGCGATTGTTCAATGTTCTCTCGCTTGTATTGAGTTTGTGATGCTCTGTGGCCCACCGGGCCGATTGCCAGCTACGGCAGTAATACTGTAATACCAAGGCAGATTGTGGTTTTCTACGGTTGTGTGATGGATTAGGTTCGGCTGTGCCGCCGTCCCGGCACTGTCATCAGGTTTTTGTTGGTTTCCTTATGATCCCGTTTAGTAATCTCCACGCGCAGCTTTGTTCCATAAGGGCGGCAATTGAATGAAACAACCCTTTTAACGGACACTTTGGCCAATGACTTCTTTTTTGCTTCAGTCAGACATCACCGAGATTGCCGAGCGCATCAGCGATGCGGCTCAGGATTTTGCCGGAAAAACGGTTCTTTTGACCGGCGGGCGCGGGTTTCTTGGCCGCTATTTCATGGCCATCTTCGACGAGTTGAACGCCAAGCACCTGGATACGCCGGTCAAGCTGGTTTCCATGGACAACCTGATCTCGGCAGGCAAGGAGGGGGCGATTATTCCCGAGTCCGAGCACGTAACGTTCATCAACCATAACGTCATCGAACCTTATGAATGGGAAGGTCCGCTGGATTACGTCATTCATGCCGCCGGTATCGCCAGCCCTTATTATTACCGCGCATATCCGCTGGAAACCTTGCAGGTGGCCATCACCGGCGCGCGCCTGATGCTGGGTCTGGCCGACCAGCATGACGCACGGTTCAGTTTCTTTTCGTCCAGCGAGATTTACGGCGATCCCGACGCCAAACATGTGCCCACGCCCGAAAGCTACCGGGGCAACGTGTCGTGCCAGGGACCGCGCGCGTGCTATGACGAAAGCAAGCGGGTCGGCGAGACCCTTTGCTATATTTTCCACACCAAGAACGGCACCCACACCAACGTTATTCGTCCGTTCAACGTTTTCGGGCCGGGCATGCAGGAAACCGATTACAGGGTGCTGCCCAACTTCGCCAATCGCATCAAGGCCGGTATGCCGCTGAACGTTTATGGTTCGGGCGATCAGACGCGCACGTTCTGCTACATCACCGACGCCATGGTCGGCTTTTTGCTGGTCATCCTGAAAGGCGTGGCCGGCGAGGCCTACAACATCGGCAATCCCAAGCCGGAAATTTCCATGCTGGATCTGGTCGGCAATATCGAAGGCGTCACGGGCAAGAAAATCGCCTGCAACACCATCGAATACCCCGACAGCTACCCGGCCGACGAACCCAACCGGCGCTGTCCCGATATCAAAAAGGCCCGCTTGCAGCTCGACTACGAGCCCAAGGTGGACTTGAACGACGGGTTGACGCGCTTCCTGACCTGGGCCGACGGCGTCTACACCGGCGAGCAATGAGCTTGGTGGGCGTGGGCGTCCTGCGTTTCGGTCTCATCGGCGCCGGCCGGTGGGGCCGGAATTTTGTCAGCACCATTGAGGGCGTGAACGGGATCGAACTGGCCTGGATCGCCGATCCCAACCCCGCGATCGCGCCGCCATGCCCGTTGTTCGACAACCGCCGCGCTGCTTTTCAAAGCGAGGCCGTCGATGGCGTTATCGTTGCCTCGCCACCGCATTGCCACGATGACGATATTCGCGAGGCGGTCGCCCGGGGGGTGCCGGTACTGGTCGAAAAACCGCTGGTTCTTTCGGGCCGGACCGCCCGCGATTTGTCGGCGTTCGTTGAAGCGCACAACGGTTACGTTCTGGTCGATCATACACACTTGTTTCATCCGGGGTACGCCAAGCTAAAGGAAATGGCCGCACCTTTGGGGTCGCCGTTGGCGCTGCAAAGTGGGGGCGGCAACTGGGGGCCGTTCCGCGAAAAAACGTCGGTTTTGTGGGATTGGGGGCCACACGATGTGGCGCTCTGTGTAGACCTGATGGGCAAATCGCCCCTCACGGTGAAAGCCCGGTGTCTGGAAAAAAAGGAAACGCCGGAAGGGTGGGGCGAGAATTTGGCCGTTGAATTGACGTTTGAACCTGGCGTGCGGGCGACCATCGAAATCGGCAACCTATATCGCCAAAAACGCCGCAGCCTGCAGGTCGACTTCGGCGATCAAATGTTCCTTCTGGACGACATCGCCGCCGACAAACTGGTCCGCCGGACGGGAGCCGGAAAATTTGAACCCGTTGCCATCGCCGACGATCCTCCGCTATCTTGCGCCGTGCAGGCCTTTGCCGAGGCTGTCCGGACGAATTCCAAGGATATTGCCCCCTTGAAATTTGCCGTCCAGGTGGTCGAGGTCCTTGAACGATGCCAAACCGCCCTGATTGAGTAGAATAATTCATGTGTGGAATCGCCGGACTAACCCAGGACCGACCAGGGCTGCTTGAAGAGATGGCCGAGCGGCTGGCCCATCGCGGCCCCGACAGCTCCGGAATTTGGCGCGATGATACGGCCAAGGCCGGGTTCGCCCATCGCCGCCTTGCCGTCATCGACCTAAGCCCCGCCGCCGCCCAGCCCATGGTCTCGGACTGCGGGCGCTATGTCCTGGTCCATAACGGCGAGATTTATAATTTCAGGGAACTAAGAAGGGAACTTGAGGCCCTTGGCGAGCGCTTCAGGTCGGAAAGCGACACCGAGGTTCTGCTTAAACTCCTGCGCCGCGACGGCGAGGCCGCCCTGTCGCGCCTGATCGGCATGTTCGCCTTCGCCTTCTGGGATACCAAGGAACGGTCCCTGCTGATCGCGCGCGACCGGCTGGGCATTAAGCCGCTGGTCTATGCGCCGTTAAGCGGCGGGCAGTTGGCCTTCGCTTCCGAAATCCATGCCCTGCGCGCGCACCCGCAAATTAATGTCAGCCTCGATTTCGAGGCCGTTTCTGAATACCTGGCTTGTCTGTACGTTCCCGCGCCGCGAACCATTCACGTTGGCATCCGCAAATTGGCGCCGGGTCATGTGCTGAAATGGCGCAACGGAAAAACCGAGATAAAACCCTATTGGCAGCCCCGCATTGCGGGTGAGCGGGAAATCGGCCTTGATGAAGCGGTGGAGGAAATCCTGCCGCTGCTCAAGCGCGCGGTGGTCGACCGCATGGTCGCCGATGTTCCCCTTGGCTGTTTTTTGTCGGGCGGCATTGATAGCTCGGTCATCGCGGCGATTATGGCCGAGGAAGCGGCATCGCAGGGCGCACCGCCCATACGCAGCTTTACCATGACCTTCGAGGAAAAGGCCTATGACGAGCGCGACGCGGCCCGGCGGGTTGCCGGTCATATCAGCAGCACACATACGGAATTACCTGCCGGTTCGGCCTTTGTTGACAGGCTGGACGACTATGTCCGGGCCTTTGGCGAACCCTTTGGAAACCCCACGGCGCTGCTGATCGACGATCTTTCCAGAAAAGCCCGCGAGCACGTCACGGTGGCCCTGGTGGGCGATGGCGGCGACGAGGTTTTCGCCGGATATCCGCGTTACGCAGGCGGCCGCATGGCCCAGCGCTATCGGCGCGTTCCCGGCGGCCTGCGGCGAAAGCTGATTGCGCCGCTGGCCGAGCTGATTCCCGAAAGCTCACGCGGGCGCCATGGCTTGCGCCGGGCGCGGGAATTCCTGACCGGGGCCAACCTGCCTGACGCCGAAATGTACGCTTCCTGGGTCGAGTACTTCTCGCCCGAGGAACGTCAGGCCTTGATGGGCGGAGCCGGAACGCCGCCCGAGCGCCCCATCGCCCGTCTTTACGAGACCGCGCCATCGTCTGATCCGCTGGACGCCATGCAGCAAACCGATCTTCAGTCCTTCCTGCCCGGAAACCTGCTGGCATACGGTGACGCCATGAGTATGCAGCACGCGCTGGAACTGCGCCTTCCCTTGATCGACCATCGCCTGATCGAAGCGGTCGGGCGGCTGGCTCCGGAACTTCGCTTTCACGACGGCCTGAAGACCCTTCTAAAGGCCGCCGCCGACCGGCTTTTGCCAGCCGAAGTGCTCAACATGCCGAAGCGCGGGTTCAACCCGCCCATGGGAATTTGGCTGAAATCCGATCTGGCCCCCATGGTCGCCGAACGGATCAACCGCCAATCCATGCACGCCGTTGGGCTCAATTGGACGGCGGTCAAAGCCCTGCTTGACGAACACCACGGCGGACGGCGCGATCACGCCTTGAAAATCTGGGCCTTGCTGGTTCTGGATGCATGGCGGACAAGCGTCGCATAAGCTAAACTCGCGTTATGACATTGCCCGCGCTCGCCACACTCTGTTTAAGCGTATTCGCCGCCGTTTTGGTGGCGACCGGGCTGGTGGTGCGTATTCTTGAACGCCGGGCCATCCTGGATCAACCCAACGAACGAAGCAGCCACACAATCGCCACGCCGCGCGGCGCGGGCTGGAGCATTATTCCCATATTGCTGGCCGGATGGCTGGCCGCCGCCAACGCGCTAGGAGCCCTTTCGGCCCCGGTCTGGTGGATTTGCGCCCTGGCCGTGGCCTTGGGCGCAATTTCCTGGCTGGACGATCTGCGTGGGCTGTCGCCGGTCATCCGCCTTTTGGGACAGGCGATTGCGGTGGCCGTCGCGCTGGTGGCAGCCGCACCGTCTGCTCCTTATTTCGGCGGATTGCTGCCAGGGGCGCTTGACCCAATTGCGGCGGCCCTGTTGTGGATCTGGTACATCAATCTGTTCAATTTCATGGATGGAATCGACGGAATCACCGGAATTGAGACCGCCTGCACCGGGTTGGGTGTCGCGCTGGTTGCTATCGTTTCGGGCATGGCGGGAACCGAAACGGCCTTTGGATTGGTCGCCGCCTGCGCCGCAATCGCTTTTTTGTGGTGGAACTGGCACCCGGCGAAAATTTTTCTGGGCGATATCGGGAGCGTTCCGCTGGGGTTCTTACTGGGCTGGCTTTTGCTGGACATGGCTGCCCAGGGCCAATGGGCGGCCGCCCTTATCCTTCCGGCCTACTATTTGGCCGATGCCACCGTGACACTGTTTCGCCGCGCCATGCGGGGCGAGAAAGTGTGGCGCCCACACCGCGAACACTACTATCAGCAGGCGGTGCAAAAGGGCGCAAGCCATGCGCGCGTTTCCCTTTGTATCCTTGCCGCAAATCTGGTTTTGATCGCATTGGCGGTATTGGCCGCGTTGGGCTGGATCTGGCCAGCGTTGGCAGGCATGCTCGCCGTCGTCGCCGGGCTTTTGATTTTCCTTCGCGGCGGCGCGGGCGCGGTTCCATGAAAATTCTTTTTCTCACCGAGAACTTCCCGCCCGAAACCAATGCCGCCGCAACCCGTGTGTTCGAACGCGCCTGCTACTGGGCCAAGTGGGGGCACGACGTGACCGTAATCACCTGCGCGCCGAATTTCCCGGGGGGGCGCTTGTTCGCGGGCTACGAAAACCGCTGGCGGCAAACCGAGGAAATGGCCGGGATCAAGGTCGTGCGGGTCAAAACCTATATCGCGGCCAACCGCGGAATTGCGCTGCGCACGCTCGATTTCCTGAGCTTCATGGTAACCGGGTTCGCCGCCGGGATTGGTCAGCCGCGACCCGATGTGGTCGCAGCCACCTCGCCCCAGTTTTTTTCGGCCGTTGCCGGATGGGCCGTCGGCGCGATCCGCCGCGTGCCCTTCGTTTTCGAACTGGGCGATTTGTGGCCCGCCTCCATCGCCGCCGTGGGCGCCATGGGGCGCAACCCGGCACTTAGGGCCGTCGAGGCGTTGGAGCTGTTTTTGTACCGGCGTTCGGCGGCGGTGGCGGCGCTGACGCGTTCATTCAAGGACGATTTGGTAAGCCGGGGTATCAAGGGCGACAAAATCGCCGTGGTGATCAATGGCGTCGATTTGCCGCGCTATGAACCGCGAGTGCGTGACGAAGCCCTTGCCGCTGAATGGGGGTTGAGCGGAAAAACCGTTGTCGGTTATGTGGGAACCCACGGCATGGCCCACGCGCTCAGCAACGTATTGGATGCAGCAGAGCGCGTTCGCGATCTGCCGAACGTGCGCTTTGTGCTGGTCGGTGGCGGCGCGGAACGCGACGCGCTGATTGCCGACGCGGCGCGGCGAAATCTCGACAATGTCGTTTTTATTCCGCCGCAGCCGAAAGAACGAATGCCGGCGGTCTGGAGCCTGTGCGACGTAGCGCTCGTGCATCTCAAGGATTCAAGCGTGTTCGCGGGCGTCATCCCGTCCAAGATTTTCGAGGCCATGGGCATGGGCTTGCCGGTGTTGCTGGCCGCGCCAGCGGGCGAGGCCAGCCGCATCGTCACCACCAGTAAGGCAGGGCTTCACGTCGCAGCCCAGGACGCCGACGCCCTGGCCAATGCCGTGCGCAATCTGTCCGAAAACACGGACTTGCGAAAATCCCTGGCCGGAAACAGCCTGGCCGCAGCACCCCTTTATTCGCGCGAACGTCAGGCCCGCGAAATGATCGAGGTTCTGGAACTGGCCGCATCCGGCAAGGGCGGCGAAGCCGGATTGCGCATTAAGGGAGTGGGCTGATGCGCGTGCTGGTGACCGGAGCGACGGGGTTCGTCGGCAACGCACTGCTGCCGGAGCTTCTGCGCGCCGGTCATTCCGTGCGCGCCGCCGTGTGGTCCGATCTGGGCGGTGATCTGGCCGACGGGGCCCAAGCCATCGAGGTCGGCGATATCGGTCCCGAAACCAACTGGGACGAGGCGTTGGAAGGTGTTGAGGGTATCATCCATCTGGCTGCGCGTGCCCATGTCATGAACGAAACGTCGAGCGATCCGTTGGCCCTGTACCGCCACGTCAACACCGAGGGCACAACGCGGCTGGCCGAAGCGGCTGGCCGGGCCGGGGTGCGCCGCTTCGTCTTTCTCAGTTCCATCAAGGTCAACGGCGAGCGAACCGAGGGTTGCCCGTTCAATGAAGCCTTTGTTCCCGCGCCGGAAGATGCCTATGGCATCACCAAGCTTGAAGCCGAGCAGGCTCTGGCCGCCGCCGCCAACCAATTCGGCATGGAAGCGGTCATTCTTCGATCACCGCTTGCCTATGGCCCTGGCGTAAAGGGCAATTTCCTGCGCCTGTTGGGAATTTGCAGCAACGGGCTTCCCTTGCCCCTTTCCACCATACGAAATGCCCGCAGCCTGATTTATGTGGGCAATCTGGCGAACGCCCTGCAAATCAGCCTGGATCATGAAGCGGCCGCCGGTGAAACGTTTCTGGTCAGCGATGGCGAGCCCGTCTCGACACCGGATTTGGTGCGCGGAATTGCCGCGGCCCTGGGAACGCGGGCGCGTCTGTTCCCCATGCCCGAAACCCTGCTTCGCGGGGCGGCTGGCGCCCTTGGAAAATCAGCGATGGCCGAGCGCCTGATCGGTTCGCTGGCCGTGGATGATCGGAAAATACGAGAAATTCTAGCGTGGCATCCGCCCATCTCCATGATAGAAGGTCTGCGCGAAACGGCTGCCTGGTATGGGCAGCAAGGGGACGTCCTGAAAGGTTAACCGATGCTCGCCCGAATTTCCGCGAGAGGCATGATCGCGTTTGTCCACGATATCGTGATGGCGGCGGTTGCGTTTGTGCTTGCGGTTTATCTGCGCCTGGGCGACTCGACCTACTTTTATTCAACCGATCTGTTTGTCAGCGGGACCATTACCCTTAGTGTCATCGCCGCCTTTGTCTTCTGGTTCATGGGCCTTTACCGCGGCATCTGGCGCTACGCGTCCCTTGAGGATTTGTGGGCGATTGCGCGCGCGACAACGCTGGTCATCCTGATTTTTCTGATGGTGATGTTCCTTTGGACGCGCCTTGACGGCCTGCCGCGCTCGTTACCCTTCATCACCTGGTTCGTGCTGATGGCCCTGCTGGGCGGCCCGCGTTTCCTGTACCGGCTGTATAAGGACCGGCGTATCGACTTCAAGATGGAAGCCAGCGGGATCAATCGCATTCCCGTCCTTCTGGTCGGCTCCGACGATGCCGCCGAGTTATTCATCCGCGCCGTGTCGCGGGGCCGCGACGCCGCTTATCAAGTTGTCGGCATCGTTTCCGAACGGGCTGGCAGGGTAGGCCGCGTTATTCACGGCATCGAGGTGATGGGGTCTACGGAGGAATTGGCCGACGTGGTCGAGCGGCTTTCGGCTGACGGTCATCGCCCGCAACGCCTGGTTCTGACGGCTGAGAACATGGACGGAACCCGCGTTCGACACCTTCTGGACGACGCCGACAAGCTTGGCATGACGCTGGCGCGCACCCCCAGCCTGACCGACTTCAAGGCGGGCATCGAAGACAAGACCGATATCCGGCCCATTGCCGTCGAGGATTTGCTGGGCCGACCGCAAATGCCCCTGGACCGCGACGCCATGGCCGGACTGATCACCGGCAAACGGGTGCTGGTAACCGGTGCGGGCGGCAGCATCGGCAGCGAACTGGTGCGACAGATTTGTGGCTTCGGGCCCGCCGAAATCGTTCTTTTGGACAATTCGGAATACCACCTTTACCAAATCGATCTTGAGGTTTTTGAAAAGTTCCCCGATCTGGCCCGTCGCGCGGTCATCGCCGACGTGCGCGACGCGCGCCGCCTGAAGCAAATTTTCGCCGACCATGCGCCGGAACTGGTATTTCACGCCGCCGCCCTGAAACATGTGCCCCTGGTCGAAGCCAATCACTTTGAAGGCGTGAGGACTAACGTGATTGGCACCTCCAACGTTGCAAACGCCTGCCGCGCCGCGGCCGTTTCAATGATGGTGCTGATCTCCAGCGACAAGGCGGTCAACCCCACCAACGTCATGGGCGCGACCAAGCGCATCGCCGAACAGGTCTGTCAGGCCATGGATCTGCAACGCGCCGAAGGCGACGGTACGCGCTATGTCACCGTGCGTTTTGGAAACGTACTGGGCTCGACCGGGTCGGTGGTGCCGCTGTTCCAGCGCCAACTGGCCGCAGGCGGGCCGCTGAGCGTGACCCACGCGGACATGACCCGTTACTTCATGACCATCCGCGAAGCCGTGGAACTGGTGCTGGAGGCCTCGGTTGCCGGTTCGGCAAGAACCGATTACGCCGGACGTATTTTCGTCCTTGAAATGGGCGAACCGGTAAAAATTCTTGATCTGGCGCGCCAGATGATCCGGCTTGCGGGGCTACGCGCAGGTGAAGACATAGCCATCAAAATTGTCGGCCTGCGCCCCGGCGAAAAGCTGCATGAAGAATTGTTCCACGGCGGCGAAGCCCTGGTCGCCACCGAATACGAAGGCATCATGGTGGGAACACCGCGTTCGCCGGACGCCAGCGAGATTTCAAGGGTTATGGAGGCCCTTACCCAAGCCTGCGCCGACGCCAACGAAGCGGCGCTGATCGAAGGCATTCACGCCCTCGTGCCCGAATATAGTCGTCCAAGAAAATAACTGGAGAGATCTGATGTCCACCCCCATCCGCCGCGCCCTGATTTCCGTTTCCGATAAATCCGGCCTTGTTGAATTCGCCAGGTTTCTGGCCGACAGCGGTGTCGAGATTCTGTCAACCGGCGGCTCGGCCAAAGCACTTAGCGATGCCGGTATCCCGGTGAAAGAGGTTTCCGAACATACGGGCTTTCCCGAAATCATGGACGGCCGCGTCAAAACCCTTCATCCGAAAATCCACGGTGGGCTGCTGGCCATGCGCGGCAATGCCGATCACGAAGCGGCCATGGAACAGCACGGCATCGCGCCCATCGATCTGTTGTGCGTGAACCTGTATCCGTTCGAGGAAACCGTGGCCAAGGGCGCCGATTTTGAAACCTGCATCGAAAACATTGATATCGGCGGCCCCGGCATGATCCGCGCCGCCGCCAAAAACCACGACGGCGTGACGGTGGTGGTGGATGCCGCCGATTACGCGGCGGTCATTGAGGAAATGAAAGCCAACGGCGGCGCCACGAGCGCTGAATTCCGCCGCAAACTGGCCGCCACCGCCTATTCCCGCACGGCGGCCTACGACGCCGCCATTTCGACTTGGTTCTCGGGCGAACTGAACGAGCCATTCCCGCGGCGCGCGGCGTTCGCCGGTGAATTGAAGCAGACCTTGCGCTACGGCGAGAACCCGCACCAGCAGGCTGCGTTTTATGTGACCGGCGAAGCCCGCCCCGGCGTGGCCACCGCCGAGCAGTTGCAGGGCAAAGAACTTAGCTTCAACAACTTCAACGACACCGACGCCGCCTTTGAGCTGGTCGGCGAATTCGATGAAACGGCGTGCGCCATCATCAAACACGCCAACCCATGTGGCTGCGCGCAAGGAAACAGCCTGACCGACGCCTATTTGAAAGCTTTGGCCTGCGATCCCGTCAGCGCGTTCGGCGGCATCATTGCGCTGAACCGCGCGCTTGACGGCGGCACGGCGGAAGAAATCGCCAAGCTGTTCGCGGAAGTGGTGATCGCGCCCGAAATCAGCCCCGAGGCCAGCGAAATTCTGGCCGCTAAGAAGAACCTGCGCGTTCTGCGAACCGGCGGCATGCCCGATCCCACGCTGCCGGGCATGACGTTACGCTCGCTGTCCGGCGGATATTTGTTGCAAAACCGCGACAACGCGGTGACGTCGGAGGAATTGCGGGTGGTCACCAAGCGCGCGCCAACCGACGCCGAAATGCGCGATCTGATGTTCGCCTTCGCCATCTGCAAGCACGTCAAATCCAACGCCATCGTCTACGTCAAGGACGGCGCGCTGGTCGGCGGGGGCGCCGGGCAGATGAGCCGTGTCGATTCAGCCCGCATCGCCGCCTGGAAATCGAAGGAAGCGTCCGAGGCCGCCGGTGAGGCCCAGACCCGTACGTTGGGTTCGGTGGTCGCCTCCGATGCCTTCTTCCCGTTTGCCGATGGTCTGCTGGCGGCGGCCGAAGCGGGTGCCACGGCAGTCATCCAGCCCGGCGGATCCATGCGCGATAACGAAGTGATTGCGGCGGCAGATGAAAAAGGTCTGGCCATGGTCATGACCGGGATGCGCCATTTCCGCCACTAAGGTTGGCGGACCGGCAATAAGAGAAGCCCGCCGACGGCGAAGAAGACAACAACCGTGGCCATGCCCCAGCGCTGGCTGTTCATGGCCACGGTCACCCATCCCAGCAGGGCCGGGCCAATGAAGGCCGTAGCCTTGCCCGAAAGGGCATAAAGCCCGAACATTTCCGTGCGCAGATGCGCGGGCGCCAGCCGCGCCATGAAGGTTCGGCTGGCCGCCTGGGCCGGTCCGACGAAAACCCCCAGGCCCAGCCCGAAGAACCAAAAAAGCATCTTGGACTCGATGATCAGCATGGCAGCGCCAAACACGGTCAACCCCGCCAGCGAAATCAGGATGGTCGGCTTGGAACCGATGCCATCGTCCACCCAGCCAAAGGCGGCCGCGCCCAGTCCGGCCGTCACGTTAAGGCCGATGCCGAAAATCATGATCTCGGTGAAGCTCATGCCGAAGGTGCCGGCGGCGTAAATGCCGCCGAATGCAAACAAGGTGTTCAGGCCATCGGTATAGATCATGCGGGCCAGCAAAAAGCGGGCAATCACTTTGTATTCACGAACACTTTTCAAGGTCGAGGCCAGGGTGGAGAGCCCGTGTTTGACACACTGCGTGAGGCCCACGCCGGACGATGGGGTATCTGGCGTCCACAAAAACAGCGGCACCGAGAAAAGCGCGAACCACACCGCCACCAGTGGTGCGGTAATGCGCACGTGTTCAGCCGCCTCGCGGTCCAGTCCGAAAAGCGGCTGCTCGGGCTGCACGAACAGAACCAGGCCGATGGCCAGACAAGAAAGACCCCCCGCGTACCCCAATCCCCACGCCCAGCCCGACACCCGGCCCAAACGCTCTTGAGGGGTCAAATCGGGCAGCATGGCGTTGTAGAAAACCACGCCCATCTCGAACGCGAAATTGGCAAACGCCGCCAAGACCAGCGCAAAAACAACGAAAGACGCCTCGGGACGGGCGAACCACAGGGCCGCACTGGTCACGACACAAAGCATCGTGAAAGCCAAAATCCAGGGCTTGCGCCGCCCCGCGTGATCGGCAACCGCCCCCAGGATCGGGCCAGCCAGCGCCACGGCAAGGGCTGACGCGCTCATGGCGTAACCCCAAAAGGCGGTGCCGGTTACCGCATCGGGGGCAATCGCCTTAGTAAAATAGGCCGAGAAAACAAAGGTCGTTATGACGGTCGGAAAAGCCGAATTGGCCCAATCGAACAGACACCAGCCGAAAAGGGCGCGGGATAAGTTCCCGCGCCCTTCGATCGATGTCCTGTCGTTTACCATCGTAATTTCGTTACGACCCCTGCACGGTCGCCAAACTCCGAAGTTGACGGCTGGCCACCGCAATCATGGAAAGGTCGTCCACCTCACCGGTCCAAAGTTCAGCTAGCATCGCTTCGGTCCGGGCAACGGCAACCTCGTTGGCGCCAACCCATTTTTCGATGACGAGCGCAGGGTCCTTCCCTTTTCCGCCACTGTCCAGCACGTGGCCAGCCAGGGCGCTTTGATGAGTGTAAATTTCCTCGACAAGAGCACGTACCGCCAGCTTCTGCCAGTGGGTATCGGAACCCAGACTTTCCGCCGCGGCCCGCAATCTGCCAAGACGGAATCGGCCGCCCAGCGAGAAGTAGATACGCGACACCTCGACCACATCCAATTTGCGCGCTCCCGCCAGGCGAATGATATCCAACCCCGAGAACAGATTGACCTGGGCCGCGACGCGAATCGCCAGTTCCTCGGGCGCACCCTGTTCCACAAAGACCCCGGCCCGTTCCTCCAAATCTGCCAGATACGCAGACGTCAGGGTTTCGGAGAGGTTTTCGCCCAACGCCGCCATGCCACCCTGGAAGGCGGCAACCTGTGCGCCGATATCCAACGGCTGGGTTCCACTGCGCAGGAACCAAAGCGTCGCCCGCTCCACCAACCGGTTGATTTCGTGCAGCATGGCGATCTGACCGGATGCCGGAACCTTGAAATCCAGCCCTTCGACCTGGTTCCACAGTTCTCTCAGGTTAAATACCTTGCGAACAATCGTGTAAGCCCGCGCGATTTCCGCGGGCGGCATGCCGGTTTCCTCCATCAGCCGCATGACGAACGTACCGCCCACCCGATTGACCATGCTGTTGGTGATAATCGTGGCGATGATTTCACGGCGCAGTCGGTGGCTCTCGATGAACGGGCGGTATGTGTCCTGCAACGGTTCTGGGAAATAGCGCACCAGATCGTTCACCAGACGCGGATCATCGGGCAGGTCGGACGCCAAAAGTTCCTCGTAAAGCCACAGTTTGGCATACGGAACAAGGACCGAAAGTTCGGGGCGCGTCAGACCCAGTTTGGCCGCCCGACGTTCCGCCAGAGCTTCTTCGTCGGGCAGGAATTCGACCGCCCGGTTCAGCAGCCCGTCACGTTCCAGGAAGCGCATGAAGCGCGCTTGATCGTCCAGATATTCGGCTCCCTGGGATTCGCCCCGCGAAATCGCCTGGGTTTGCAGGTAATTATCGCGCAACACCAGCAGGCCAACCTCGTCGGTCATCTTTTCCAGCAATTTGTTGCGCTGCTTCATGGTCATATCGCCCTGGGCCACGACCGCGCCCAGCAGAACCTTGATATTGACCTCGTGATCCGAGCAATCGACGCCTGCGGAATTGTCGATGGCGTCGGTATTGAGCCGCCCGCCCGCAAGCGCGAACTCGATGCGCCCGCGCTGAGTGACACCCAGGTTGGCGCCTTCGCCCAGAACCTTGCAGCGAAGCTCGGGCGCGTTCACCCGAATGGCGTCGTTGGCCCGGTCCCCGGCTTCAAGGTGCGATTCCTGGGACGCCTTGACGTAGGTTCCGATCCCGCCGAACCACAACAGATCGACCTCGGCCTTCAGAATCACGACCAGCAATTCATTGGGCGTCACCGTATCTGTTTCGATACCGAAACGAGTTTGGATTTGCTTGGAGAGTTTCAGGGTTTTGGCGCCTCGATCGAAGACGGCCCCGCCCTTTGACAGGAGCTTTTGATCGTAATCGGCCCAGGTCGAGCGCGGCAAATCATACATCCGCTGGCGCTCGGCAAAGGATTTCGCCGCATCGGGATCGGGATCGACGAAAATATGCAGATGGTTGAACGCGGCAAGCAGTCGGATGTGTTGCGATAACAGCATGCCGTTGCCGAAAACATCGCCCGACATATCGCCGACACCGACGACCGTGAAATCCTCTTCCTGAGTGTTCATGCCAATTTCGCGGAAATGGCGCATGACCGATTCCCACGCGCCGCGGGCGGTAATGCCCATTTCCTTGTGATCGTAGCCCTGGCTGCCGCCCGAAGCGAAGGCATCATCCAGCCAGAAACCGTATTCGATCGATACGCCGTTGGCGATATCGGAAAATGTCGCAGTGCCCTTGTCGGCGGCGACAACCAGATAGGGATCGTCGTTGTCGTGCCGAACGACTTCGGGAGGCGCGATCAGATCCTGGCCCTTGAGATTGTCGGTGACATCAAGGAGACCGCGCATGAGGATCTTGTAGCACGCGATTCCTTCGGCAAGCCACGCCTCGCGGTCACCCGGGGGCGTCGTGCGTTTGAGAATGAACCCGCCCTTCGATCCGACCGGAACGATGACCGCGTTTTTGACCATCTGGGCCTTCATCAGGCCAAGAATTTCGGTGCGGAAATCTTCCGGCCGGTCCGACCAGCGAATGCCGCCGCGCGCAACGCGGCCGCCGCGCAGATGAACACCTTCCATGCGCGGCGAATAGACCCAGATTTCAACCAGCGGCCGGGGCAGGGGCAATTCGTCGATAGCCCGGCTATCCAGTTTGAACGAAACGTAGGACTTGGGTTCGCCGTCCGCGCCCGGTTGGAAGAAGTTGGTGCGCTGGGTCGATTGGACCAGATTGATAAAGCGGCGCAGGATGCGGTCCTGATCGGCATTGGTGACAGCGTCGAGTCCGGCATTGAGATTCTTGAGAATCGCCGCCGCCTTTTTCGCCGCACCCTTGCCACCGGCCGGATCGAAACGAGCTGTGAAAAGCTGCACAATCAGAGCCGCAAGGCTGGGGTTTTCGAGCAGCGTCTGCTGCATATAGGACTGCGAAAAGGCAATGCCCGCCTGCTGCAGGTATTTGCAATATGCCCTGATAATAACGATTTCGCGTGCCGATAGTCCGGAGCGTACGACCAGGCCGTTGAAGGCGTCGCTTTCAATCTCGCCACGCCACACGCCTTCGAACGCACCCTGGAATTTATCGCGCACTGCACCCAGATCGATGGGCCGCCCATCACGGCTTTCCAGTCCGAAATCATGCATCATCGCCATGCGCCCGTCCTCGGGGCGAATGGCAAAGGGAATTTCGTCAACCACCTTGAGGCCCATGTGTTCGAGCATGGGCAAAACATCGGAAAGCGGTATGGGCGTGTCCGGGTGATAAAGCTTGAAACGAACCTCGTTTTCAGAAGCTTCCAGCGGACGGCGCAGACTCATGCAAAGATCATCGCCGGCCAGTGCCGCCTCGACCAATTCGATATCGCCAACCGCGGCTTCGGCGTCGAAGCGCTCGCGATAACCCGAGCGGAACGCCCGGTGATATCGCTGGTTCAGTGCCAGACCCTTTTCCTCGCCATGGGCCGCGACCAGGGCGTCTTCCATCTGATCGGTCCACGAGCGCGCGGCGGCAACCAGTTCACCCTCGATCTCGTCGGCGTCGTAGTCGGGAAGAGCGCCGGGGGTGGTGCGAAAGAACATGTGAACGCGGGCCAGGGGCGAATCGCTTAGCTGGACGTACCAGTCGGCCCGTTGGCCGTCGAACGCCTTTTCGATGATCCCTTGCATACGGCGACGCAGGTCGGTGTCGAATCGATCCCGTGGAATATACACGAGGCACGACACAAACCGTTCAATATCGTCACGGCGCAGGAACAGGGCCACGCGGCGGCGTTCCTGAAGGTTCAGCACCCCCAGGCTGGTGTTCAACAGGTGATCTTCGGAAACCTGAAACAATTCGTCGCGGGGGAAATTCTCAAGGATATTGCTGAGCGCCTTACCATCGTGGCTGTTGGGCGGCAGGCCGGCGCGTTCGATGACGCGCTCAATTTTGCGCCGCAGAAGCGGAATCGCGCGTGGGCTTAGGTTATAGGCCGAAGAGGTGAATAAGCCGACGAACGTATGCTGGCCGACGACATTGCCTTTGGGGCCGAAGCGGCGAATGGAAATTGCGTCCATGTACACCGGCCGGTGAACCGTGGACACCCGGTCGGTCTTGTTGATGGCGAGCGCCTCGGGCCGGCTGACGAAGGCCCGAACCTCGGGCCGCAAATTATCAAGGTCGGTGAATTCATCGTAGACGTAGTCGTCCGGGTCACGAAGCAGACCGAGACCGCCTTCGGAAACGATTTTGACCTTGGCGGTCGCGCCGGCGCCACTGACCGAGAACTGGCGATAACCCAATAATGTGAAATTGTTGTCGTGAATCCAGCGCAGGAATTCACAAACTTCGCGTGCTTCGTCTGCGGCCAGGGGCCCGGACCGTTTTTCCAGCTCTGTCGCGACGGCAAGCACTTTTTCCCGCGATTCCTGCCAATCGCCAACAGTGGTGCGCACATCACGCAGCACACCCTCGATTCCGCTGCGTATTTCATCGAGACGCGACGACGATTGGCGGCTGATTTCGATGTGCAGGAAGGATTCGCCCGCCATATTGGTGGATTCTTCGTCCACGCCTTCGAGTGCAACAATGGCGCCGTCTTTGCGCTGAACATTGATGACCGGGTGGATAATTAGATAAATGGGGATTTCGCGGCGGCCAATTTCGGCAGCAACGGAATCGACCAGAAACGGCATATCGTCATTGGAAATTTCGATCACCGTGTGATCGGACTTCCAGCCGTGTTCTTCCAGACTGGGGTTGTAGACCCGCACCTTGGCAACATTGGGGGATCGCTGCGTGGCAAATTTCCAGTGGGCGAGCGCCGATCCATAAAGCGCCGTATGCCCGTGTTCAACGATATCCGCCGGCGGTACCCGGTCAAAATACAGTCCGACGAATTGCGCGGCGAGCGCTCCTTTTTGACCGCCCAGGCGATCTTTTGTTTCTTCAACGAGACCTCGAATAAGTTCATTTTTTTGTTCATCGGCACTGCGGATCATTTTCCAGTCCTTTCGTTTTGCAGCAGCGAAATATTATCGGCGAACGGCTCATGGCGCCGCCTTTGCCAAGCCGGTTACGAATAAACGTTGTGAGGGTATCATCCGATTTTTAAATCCCGAATCGCCACAAGGTATCCGACGTTTCGGCGCCAGCGCGTTGCCACCTCGCGAGCGGCCTCCACCGACATTCGGTCAAACAGCGTCATGGCGGCCTGGATTTCTTTGCGAAGCTTGTGTTCGTTACCCGCCCGGGTTTGCCGGATCAGGGAGAAAATTGCCAGGAAATAGGCTTTGCCGATACCCGTCGCCTTGCACGCGATCGCCAGGCCCTCGCCGCCGGGTTCAAGCAGAATGTCCATGATCAAATTCTCACCAAGGCCGGTCATCCGCTCGAAAAGAGCTACGAACAGGCTCATTTCACCGTCGTGCAAAGCCGATATCAGAAGATCGGGAGAAACCTCCCCCTCACTCGCCAGAACATCGGCAAGCTCCCGGGATTTCTTTGACGCCGACTGCGTCGGCGAGTTGATGATTTCCATCGCCGTCGATTCAAGGGCGTCGTCAATGACTTGTTCGTCCATTTCAAAATTGTCGAGAATGTATTGCCGCAAGGCCGCCGAGACCCATAAAACCATGCGCGCCGCCAACGCCGGGGGCAGGTCGGCACGCCGCAGAATGGGTTCCTGATAGGCGTCCACGCGCCTTGATTCCTCAACCACGTATTCGAGGGTCGCGCTGGCGATTTTGGCGCTGGGATTTTTCAGCAGGGCCGTAATCACCGTTTCCTCACCGAGATCAACAAGAACGCCCGATACCGATTCGCCAAGTTCGGGCCGTTCCGCAATGGCAACCTGATGTTCGATTGTGCGGTTGCGCGCAATCTCGATCAGGTCCTCGTCGAGAAGAACCGTACTGAGCGTGAGAATTGGGTAGGCGACGTCAATTTCGTCGCCGGCAAGAATTCTGGCCAGTTCGTGGGGAGTATCGGTGAGTTCCGCCAAATAGCGACTTACATCGGCCCTCACGGCTGCTTCGATATCCTGGATGACTCTGTGGAGGATTTCGAAAATAATCGCCCGTTCATCGGCGGTCATCTCGGTTCCGTCGGCCAGGAAAAGGTCAGACAGGGCGTCGGCAAACGCCTTGCGGCCGTTCACGGAACGATCCCGCGCGAGGCGCACCAGATACATGCTTTCGACCTTACCCATGGTCCTTCTCACCCACACGCTCAGAGGGCTGCGCACCCAAAGGAAAAGCCTATTCCCAACCGCAGGCGTACGCAACGTCAATCGTTGCAAATAACGTCGTGCAAACAAGAGAAATATGGGGACACGGAGGGAAGAATCAAAAAAACCCGATTTCCCATGAGAAAACCGGGTTTTCGAATTTATTGAGACAGAATGCGGCGGGTCGAATTAACTGACACGCCTGTCTTCAACACGACGCCCATTTTGTTCCCGGCGTTCCGCTTGTCCAAGCTGAACGGAACGGCGCGCGCGGCGGTCCGATTCTTTCGCCCGGCGCTCACGAAAGCGTTTAACGCCCTCTTCCATAAGCTTCTTCTGGCGTTCGGACTGTTTTTTCGCCTCTAGGGCCTGCCAATCGAATCCGTTATCTTTTTTTTTATGTTCGGAGAATTCCCACTGGGCCTCGTTTTTATCTTTCTTATGTTCCAGGGTCGTCCACTGATCTGTGGAATCTTGCTTCTTCTCGCCGCGCTCCAGAGTTGTCCACTGGGACGTGGAATCCTCCTTCTTCTCTCCGCGTTCCAGGGTCGTCCACTGGACGTCGGTCTTTTTCTTTTCGACCGTCAGGCTGACCCATTGGATATCGTCTTTCTCGCTACCGGCAACGGCCGCCCAACGATCATCATCGTCAAGCCCAACGTAACTGAGGCTAACCCAGACGGGATCTTCCGGCGCCGTCGGCTCAGGCGGCACGGCGCGTGCCAATCCGACCGCGTGGTCGACCTTGTCCTTGTCCAGGTTCCCGTCGCCATCAGTGATGTCATCCATCCCCATGGCGGTAAGTAGCGCTTTGAATTTGCCCGATTTCAGGAAATTTTCGCCAAGCAGCTTGCATCCGATGATTTCGATGATTTTTGCGGATTTAAGGAGCGATTGGCGTTCATCAAGGCCACGGAACTTGAACACGAACTGATCGTCACCGACCCTGACAAAGGTGCCCTGATTGGCGATCTGGTCCTCGAAGACCGTTTCGCACATAATCGGCAAACCTTCGGCGATGCGACCATTGCGTCCGCCAATGGCGTCGTAGAATTCTACCAGGCTAAGAACGAAGACCGTTCCTTCAAGCCCTTCAAGCCCCTCGTCCTGATGCAGCACATCCGTCGAGTCGACCGTCTTCCCAGGCTGGTAGGCCGGTTCCTTCGATTTTTTGGACGAGGCCCCTTTGCCTTTTTTACCGTTCTTCGAACCGCCGCCGAAGACGGAATCCATCACGCCCTTTAGACGCCCCATATCCGCGTATCCCTCCGAGCCAATGCCGCCGCTGATTATTTTGCGACGAGCACCACGGCTGATCATTTTTCAAGCCGATTCCTGAGCATAATAAATAGTGCGATGCGCCTTTTGCCGCAAGAGAAAAAGGCATTCTTATAAGGGTTTTCCCTAATATCAAAACCCGCGGAATCGTGGGGTTTTTATATTTTTCGAGTGTTACTTTAAGATCGCGCGGCAACGTCTTGGAATCCCGAATGCGACGCTCGGGACGCTCCCGGACAATCTGTTCGCGCAGAAACACGTGGGGATCTGTTTAGCGCCATCGCAGGCAGGCCGCTTGGCAGCCCGACGGCACATTTGCGGTAGAAAAAATCAGGAAGGAAATGGAGCGGGCGAGGAGATTCGAACTCCCGACTTCGACCTTGGCAAGGTCGCACTCTACCGCTGAGTTACGCCCGCCCGGGCACTCAACTTACGGGGCCGGGATCATACGCAATGCGCACCGGTTTGCAAGCCCCAA
>JADHSV010000010.1 GCA_016776725.1 Rhodospirillales bacterium | reverse complement strand
CCACTGACGCGCTGAACCAGCTCCGGCGAACGATCGATCACCGTTACGTCATTGTTTTCAGAAGAAAGATACCGGGCGATGTTGAATCCCACCTGCCCTGCGCCGCATATAATAACATTCATCGAACGACCACTTTCATCTTGGTAACACCCTGTCCTGAATCGCAGCCTGCCATCAGCCTGCCCGCGAGTTTTCGTCGCCCACGCCCAGCGATTTCAGCTTCCGGTGAAGGGCAGAGCGCTCCATGCCAACGAATTCCGCCGTTTTCGAGATATTCCCCCCGAACCGATTGACTTGCGCGACAAGGTACTCGCGTTCAAATATCTCGCGCGCATCGCGCAGAGGCAAGCCCATGATTTCAGTATTGCCGCGGTCACCGGACGGCAAGGGAGAATCGGAAATGATTGCCGGCGGCAACATATCGGCGCTGATCGGCTCTCCGGGCTTGTTGGGGGCCATGATCAGCAACCACTCCACGACATTGCGAAGCTCGCGGACATTGCCCGGCCAATCATAGGCCTGCAAGGCCACAATGGCATCCTCGCCTAAATTCTGCGGTGCCTGCCCGGCGGTCTCCGCTGCGCGTTTCATGAAATGCGGGGCCAGCAACGGGATATCGTCGCGCCGGTCGTATAGAGACGGAACATCAATGGGTACGACGTTGAGGCGATAGAACAAATCCTCGCGAAAGTCTCCCGCGTTCATCCGTTCGGCCAGATTGGAACTGGTGGCCGCGACCACCCGCACATCGACCTCGACCCGCGTCCCGCCGCCGACCCGCTCAAACGTTTGTTCTTGCAAAACGCGAACGATCTTTCCCTGCGTTTCCAACGGCATGTCGTCTACCGCGTCGAGAAGCAGGGTGCCCGTATGGGCCGCCTCGAACATGCCCACCTTGCGCGCCGCCGCGCTCTCTTCGCCCGACCCCTCGGTGCCGAAAAGTTCGGTTTCGACCCGACCAGGGTCCATATTCGCGCAATTCACCACCACGAACGGGGCATCGGCGCGCCGCGAATGGGCGTGAAGCATACGGGCCACCACCTCTTTTCCCGATCCCGCCGGCCCGGTAATCAGAACCCGGCTGTTGGTTGGCGCCACGCGTTCGATGCTCTGTCGGACCGTATTGATGCCCGCCGATCCGCCAATCAACTCCGTTTCCGTTCCGGCGCGGATACGAAGCTCCTCGTTTTCCCGCTTCATGCGCATCGCTTCGGTCGCCCGCTCCACGGCAAGAACAAGACGGTCGGCGGCGAAAGGCTTTTCAATAAAGTCGTAGGCCCCGTCCTTGATGGCGGCGACCGCCGACTCCACCGTTCCGTGACCGCTCATGATAACGACGGGAACATACGGATGATCGCGGGCGATGATTTTCAATATATCCAACCCATCCAGCTCGCTTCCCTGAAGCCAGATATCGAGCAAAACAAGACTGGGCTGGCGGGTTTCAATGCTCCCCAGCGCCGTGGTGCTATCGCCCGCTTCGCGCGTCTGAAACCCTTCGTCCTGAAGAATTCCCGACGTCAGCGCACGAATATCCGCCTCGTCGTCAACGATCAGGATGTCATGAGCCATGAACGGCGACGTCCGTTTCTGATTGCGCGTCATCCGGCGCGCCAGCACCAGCGCCGTCGTCCGCTTCCCCCTCAAACATTTCTTCTCCCTCTGGCACTTCGGGTTCAAGTATCAACGATACCCGCGCCCCGCCGGTTTCTCCATCCTCAAGTACCAGACTACCGTTTTGATCTTCCATGATTTTCTTGACGATCGCCAGCCCCAAGCCGGTTCCCTTGTCGCGGGTTGTCACATAAGGCTCGGTCAGGCGGTCACGGTGTTCGCTGGGCAATCCCATTCCGTTGTCCACCACCTCGATAATCGTCCGCCCCCCTTCGGTCGGGCTCTCTTCTTTCAGGCTCAGCAGCACGCGCCCGGGCTCAAGTTCACCGTCATTGGCCGCTCGCCCATCAATGGACTCCGCAGCGTTCTTCAAGATGTTGCCCAATGCCCGGCTCAATTGGCGGGCGTCGCAACGCCGAACGGTTTTTCCGTCGGGCAAATCAACGTCAAAAACCATGTCCGTATGACGGGTTTTTTCAAGAAATACCGCCTGTCGGCAAATCTCCACGAGATTCTCTGGTTTGATGGACGGCTGCGGCATACGTGCGAACGACGAAAAATCGTCCACCATGCGGCCAATATCCTCGACTTGGCGTACGATGGTTTCGGTGCACATGGCGAAGGTCTCGGGGTCGGTCTTGATCTCTTTCAGGTATTTCCGTTTCAGACGTTCCGCAGCCAGCTGGATGGGCGTCAGCGGGTTCTTGATCTCGTGGGCGATGCGCCGCGCAATATCAGCCCACGCCGCCTTGCGCTGTGCCGACAGCAATTCGGTAATATCATCAAACGTGACGACATAGCCAATGACCTCTTGTTCCAATCGCTCGGCCGCCGTACGCACCAGCAGCGTCCGTGCCCTACCGCCCCGCACGACCTTGACTTCCGCCTGATGAAGCCGATAAGGGCGATCCCTGACGGCGTCCAGAAGCTCGGAAATCTCGGGGAATATTGTTTTGGCATCGGCGCCGATCTCCTTCTTGAGATCGGATGAAAGCAGGTCCGCTGCCGAACGGTTGGGCAGGGTAAGCTTTTGATCTCCATCCAGGCCGATCACACCGGCCGTAACGCCGGTAAGAACCGTTTCCGTAAACCGGCGGCGTTCGTCCAACTCGCGGTTGGCTTCCATCAAACCGCGTTGCTGACTTTCCAACTGCTGCGTCATGCGGTTGAATGATCGGCCCAGTGCGCCGATCTCGTCGCTCGCGGCCGAGGTCACGACCCGCGCGCTCAAATCCCCCTTGCGGATCCGCTCTGCCGCTTCGATCAGATGGCTGATGGGCCGCGCAAGCTGGGTCGCCAGATTGAGCCCGATCCAGACCGCCGCCAAAAGAAGCAGTAACGCCACGACGACGAAAATTAGGACAAAGCTGATTTGAATGGAGCTGCGATGCTTTTCCAGCATCTTGTATTGCGAAACCGCGCCTTTGGCCCTTTCGGTCTGTTCAATCACTTCGGGGTCCACGTACCGACCCACAATCAGAAACGCGTCAACAAACCGGCTTAGTTTCACAATGGCGCGAACGCGGTCATCCTTCTCGCCGGTCAGAACCACGATTTCCCCTGCATCGGCCTTTTCCAGGCCTTTTTCCGGCGTGTTTTCAAGTTCGAGGGAAAGGCTAAGGCGCGAACGCGCAATAATTTTTCCGCTCCGGTCCATCACGGCGGCTTCCGGCAAGGATCGAAGCGCCGCTTGTGTCGAAAGCATGTTTTGAAAACGGTGGGGACTGCGCATGAGGGCGGCGGCGTTCCGGTTCAGATCGTTCGCCATGGCCGAAATTTCCGAAACGATGCTCAGCTTGTGTTCCTTCAAATAGGCCTCGGCAACCACCTGCGAGGCGTCAACGGCGGTGCTGACGCGCTCCGAGAACCATGATTCAAGGGCAAAGTTAAGAAAAAGACCGGCAAATACGGCAACCAGAATAGCCGGCGTCACGGCGACCAGGCCAAACAGAACAACAAGACGCGCATGCAAGCCGGAACCGGCCTGACCGCGCTTCTTTTCGCCCCACAGACGCACCAGCCGCAAAGCGACAACGGCCCCCAGCGGCAATCCGAAAAGAGTATCCAGGTACAACAGGAACAGGACCGCCTCGGGATCAACGCTCGGCATGGCCATGCTGGCCAGCGTCGCCGTGCCCGACGCAACGGCGGCCAGCGTCAACCCCAACGCCAGCCGTCGTGACAACGACGCCTTGCGCGACCACTGACGGAACCGGGCCAAGGCGCGTTTGGGAGTGCGGACGGTCCTCATTTCCCTCCCCGTACCACCGGAATATTCAATTCCCGGATCTTTTTGCGCAAGGTATTTCGGTTCAGACCAAGAACCCCTGCAGCCTTAATCTGGTTTCCGCCCGTCGCCTTCAACGTAAGCTTCAACAACGGTCTTTCCATTTCGCACAGAATACGCTCGTACAGTCCCGGCGACGGAAGCGCCCCGCCAAGGGCCGAAAAATAGTTCTCAAGATGGTTTTCGATCGATTGCGAAAGGCCGTTGTTTTCGGGCTCCGCCGTGGCCGAAACATCGGCCAGTTCCGCCTCGATCACCTCGGCGCCGATTACCTCCTGCGAATAGAGCGCGGCCAGGCGGCGTATCAGGTTTTCGAGCTCCCGCACGTTTCCCGGCCAGCGTAGGCTGGTCAGCCGTTCCATCGCCGCGCGGTCGATGATCTTCAACGGCAGCCCCTCGGCGGCAGCCTTCGACAGGAAGTGGCGCACCAGTTCGGGAATGTCCTCGACGCGTTCGCGCAAGGGCGGAAGACGCATGGGCGCGACATTGATTCTGAAATACAAATCTTCCCTGAAAAGGCCCTGGCGAATGAGCTGGCGAAGATCGCGGTGCGTCGCTGCGACAATACGAACGTTCGCCTTCAATGTCTTTCGTCCGCCCACGGTGGTGTATTCACCTTCCTGCAAAACCCTTAAAAGCCGGGTTTGCGCTTCGTGCGGCATGTCCCCTATTTCATCCAGGAACAGGGTTCCGCCCTCGGCCTGCTCAAAACGGCCCAGGCTGCGCTGGGTCGCGCCGGTGAAGGCTCCCTTTTCGTACCCGAACAGCTCGCTTTCGATCAATTCCCGGGGAATGGCCGCCATGTTGATGGCAACGAACGGGCCGTTTCGCCATTTGCCCAGATCGTGCAGCGCGCGGGCCACCAGTTCCTTGCCGGTCCCCGACTCGCCAACGATCATCACCGTCAGATCCGTATTCATCAGGCGGGCAAGCGTGCGGTAAACGTCCTGCATGGCCGATGAACGCCCGATCATGGGAAGCGCTTCTTCGGGAACCGATGCGTCGTCCTCGTCGGGCTTGGTGTGGGGCGCTTCCAACCCCCGCCGAACGACGTTGACCATTTCGTTCAGATCGAAAGGTTTCGGCAGGTATTCAAACGCCCCGCGCTCGGTCGCCTTTACGGCGGTCAGAACGGTGCTGTGCGCGCTCATAACCACGATGCGCATTTCGGGACGGATTTTGCGGATGCGCGGGATCAAATCGAGACCGTTTTCGTCGGGCATGATCACGTCGGTGATCACCAGGTCCCCTTCCCCGTCGCTAACCCATTGCCACAGGGTCGCCGCGTTTCCGGTGGTCTGCACGTCAAACCCGGCGCGCCCCAGAGCGTGACCCAGGACCGTGCGGATCGCCTGATCGTCGTCTGCAACAAGAATGGTTGGTGTCGTGCTCATGATTTCACTTGGCCGCTTTCATTGCCGGTTTGTGTCGGGGCCATGGGCAGCATCACACGAATGACGGTGCGATTGCGCCGGCTTTCGGCCTCAATGGCGCCGCCGTGATCATCAATTATCTTTGCCACCAGGGCCAGACCCAGGCCGCTTCCCTTTGCCTTGGTCGTAACGAAGGGGTCGAAGATATGGCCGAGAATGTCGTCGGCAATGCCCTCTCCGTTGTCCATAATGGAAACCATCAGGAGCAGTTGTTCGCGGGCCTCCTTTCCGGGTAGAGCAAACCTTACTCCGGGGCGATATGCAGTGCTCATCGTCACTTCCCCACCGGATTTCGGCGCAGCCTCTGCCGCGTTCTTCACCAGATTGAGAAACACCTGAACCAGTTGGTCGCGGTTTCCCAGCACCTTCGGCAGGGACGGATCATAGTCTTCGATGATGCGCAGATGCTTTCCAAAGCCGTTTTCCGCCAACTGGCGCACACGGGTCAGCACTTCGTGAATATTCACCGGGCTACGGTGTAACGGCCCCCGGTCGGAAAAAATATCCATGCGGTCAAGCAGCGCGCAAATTCGATCGACCTCGCCCCGGATCAATTGTGTGAGGGGACGATCGTCATCGCCCAGCGTTTCCTCAAGCAACTGGGCCGCGCCGCGAATACCCGAAAGCGGGTTTTTGACCTCGTGGGCCAGCATATGAGCCATGGCGCTGACCGAACGGGCCGCACCCCGGTGGGACAACTGGTGATCGATCTTGTCGGCAATGGATCGTTGCTGGATACCGATCACCACATGACCGGGCGCTTCGACCATGGGGCGCGCCTGAACGTTGACGAACGACCGGCCCAAACGGGGCGAGTTTAGGTTTACGCCATACTCGAAAACGGCGTTTCCGTCCGTTCTGGCCTGATCGATCAAGGAGAACAGCGGATTGTCCGCAGGGATCATTTCATTGAGCAATTGGCCGCGAAGGTGAGCCGTGCTCCCCTGAAAAAGCTGTTCACCGGCATCATTGGCGTGAACGATGGCGCCCTCGGGATCGATCACCACGACGGCCATGGGCAACGCGTTCAGGATGCTGTCGGCGGCAACCACGAACGGCTCGCGCCGCATTTTGTTCAAGGCCACGACTTTTTTACTCATGGGTCAGGCCGCCTCGCGTTCAATCAGCGGGGCGAACAGGTCGCGAACCAGTGCTTTCGCTTCGGAAACGTCGGCCGTGTGGTTAACTTTAGCGCGAAATTCCGCCGACCCCGGAAGGCCCTTGCTGTACCACCCCAAGTGTTTGCGCGCCACACGCAGGCCCCTTTGCGAACCATAGTATTCGAGCATGCTTTCGTAGTGTTCCATGACCGTCGCCAACTGCTCGGCCGGTGTCGGATCGGCGAGCTTTTCGCCCGTTGCCAAATAGTGGCGAACCTGACTGGGGAACCACGGGCGGCCATAGACGCCACGCCCGATCATGACCCCATCGGCCCCGGAATCGGCCAGCAACCGCTGGGCGTCTTCCACCGAATTCACGTCGCCATTGCCGATTACCGGGATAGAGACCGCGTCCTTGACTGTGCGAATGAACTTCCAGTCCGCCTGGCCGTGATAAAACTGGGCGCGGGTTCGCCCATGGACGCAAACCCATTTGATCCCGCAATTCTCGGCAATGCGCGCCATTTGCGGCGCGTTTCGCGTGTCGTTGTCCCATCCGGTACGCATCTTCAGCGTCACCGGAATGTTCACGGCTTCAACGACCGCGCTCATGATGCGACCGGCCAGAACCTCGTCGCGCATAAGCGCCGAACCGGCGTCTCCCTTAACCACTTTTTTGACGGGGCACCCCATATTGATATCGATGATGGCCGCGCCCAGGTCTTCGTTGAGCCGCGCCGCACGAGCCATAACCTGCGGTTCGCAACCGGCCAGCTGGACGGCGGCCGGATATTCGTCGGCGCCGCTGGTCGCCATGCGAAGTGTTTTGCTGGCGGCCCGAACCATGGCGTTGCTGGCGATCATTTCGGACACAACCAGATCCACCCCCCACCTTTTGACAAGGCGGCGGAACGGCAAATCCGTAACGCCAGACATGGGCGCAAGAATTACCGGCCGGTCGAATTCAAGGGCGCCGATCGTGAAGGTCATTACGTGTATATCCGAGCTTGTAGATGCCTATTTATTAGGCAATTTCGCCGCAAATGCAACAAAAAGGCTTAGGCTTTCGGCATATAGGTGAGGATCAGGAAAGAAGAACCGAGGTGACGAATTTTACGCCGGGATAGCCCAGCGTCAGCAGAAGGTACGCCAACAGGACCAAACGCGCCGCGACACGGCCCCGCACGCCCGTTCTGTAATGGGCAATGAGCAACACGCCGATAACCAGAAACGCGGCAACCGCCAGCACCGTTTTATGGTCGAATACCATAAGAACGCCCGTATCCGCGTACTGCATGGCCATGCCGCTTATCATGCCAAGGGCCAGAACCGCCTCGCCGACTGCCAGAAGTGTGACCACGAGGGACTCGCAATCGGCCACGGGCGGAAGCCTTCGCGAAACCGCGCTTGGCCGCTTCAGCTTTAGCGCGCGCTCCTGCACGAACGCGCCCAGGGCCGCAACGGCGGCAACCGTCACCAGCGCGTAGGTCGCCACGGAAACAACAATATGCAGGTGAACCCAGGCAATCGCGGCTGGCGAGGTTATGGCTTCGCCGTCCGGTCCGCGTTGCCAGATCGTGGCCAGAATCCCAACCATCAGCAGATAGGGCGCCACCAGCGGCAACAATCGCCACGCCTGTGACGTGGCCGCGCACGCACCGACAAAAACGCCAAGGCTTGCTGCCACGCTGACCCAAAGATTGGTGGAAAACCCGGTTCGCCAGGCCCCACCGGTCTGCGCGATGATCCAGGCCAGAGGCCCGGCAAGAGCGACCGCCAGAACCAGCCAGAAAACGCCATCGCGCCGCCCTTCGCGGCGGAAGCCGACAACAACGGCAGGAACCAGCGCAATCAAAGCCGACAGATTGAACAACGAATCGTGCATAAATCCCCCTGCGGATCAAACGCATCATACGCGAGATACCGCTTACATGAAAATCGCCTTCCCGACGCCGATTGGCAAGCCCCTTGGCAAAAGGTATGCTCGCAGCCACAAGATTATGTGAAAATTGCCCAATGAGGAGTTGAGATGGCCGGTTGCCTCGCCCTTGTGGTCGGCGCGGGACGCGGCGCCCGGTTCGGCGGAGAACTGCCCAAGCAATACCACGATTTGGCCGGACGGGCTGTGCTCAGGTATTCGCTGGAGGCCTTTCTCGCCCATCCGGACGTGGACGAGGTGCGCGCCGTCATCAACATGGATGATCGCGACCTGTACGATGAAGCCGTGGGCGGGCTGGCGTTGCTCGATCCCGTGGGCGGGGGCGCCGCGCGCCAGGATTCGGTGCGACTCGGCCTTGAAAGCCTGATCGAATACGCGCCCGAACGCGTTCTTATTCATGACGCGGCCCGCCCCTTCATTGATGGCGAAACCATCTCCAGGATCATCGACGCCCTGAACAACCACTCGGCAGCCATCCCCGGCATGCCGGTCAACGACACTTTGAAACGCGGCGAAGACGGCGTTATCACGCAGACGGTGTCGCGCGACGGGTTATGGCGCGCGCAAACCCCACAGGGTTTTCGTTTCCCCGAAATTCTGGCCGCGCACCAACGCTTCGCAGGCCGCGAACTAACAGACGACGCGGCGCTGGCCGAAGCCGCCGGTTTGGACGTCAGGCTCGTACAAGGCAGCGAGGACAATATGAAGGTAACCACGCAGGACGACTTTTCCCGCGCCAAATCCTACTTGGCGGGAGCGCGGGAATTTCGCAACGGAACCGGTTTCGATGTGCACCGGTTTGATACCGGTGATCATATCATGCTGTGCGGCGTGAAAATCCCGCACGACTTCGGTCTCAGCGGCCATTCGGATGCCGATGTGGGCCTTCATGCCCTGACCGACGCCATTCTGGGAGCCATCGCGCAGGGCGATATCGGAAGCCATTTTCCGCCGTCCGACGACCAATGGCGGGGTGCGGAATCCCATGTGTTCCTGCGCCATGCCAACGATCTGGTGCGCGCCCGGGGAGGTGAAATTACGGCACTGGACGTGACACTCATTTGCGAGGCCCCCAAAATCGGCCCCCATCGCGATGCCATGCGCGCCCGCATCGCCGAAATTCTGGACATCGACATCGGGCGCGTCAGCGTGAAAGGAACCACCACCGAACGCCTTGGCTTTACCGGTCGCAAGGAAGGAATAGCCGCGCAGGCCTCCGCGACCATAGCCCTGCAGACCCGGACCACGACCAGGGAATAAACGGTTTTGAGCGACTTTAAATTCAATGTGATAAATGTATTGCTCATCGACCCGGATATCGGTTCACGCGATTCCCTCAAAATGATTTTGCGAAACGAGGGGTTCCGCAGCATCAAGGTCGGCACCAGCGTTTCCGATATTCACACCTACCTGGAACATGGCGCGTTCGATCTGCTGATCACCGGGGCGGACCTGCCCGACGGGTCCGCCTGTCCGGTCATCAAAGCCATCCGCCATCATGAAATCGGGTCCAATCCGTTTTTGCCGGTGATTGCCGTTACCGGCAAACCGAGCACCCAGCAGGTACGCGACGTGGTCGATTCCGGGGCCGATGATTTGCTGATAAAGCCGCTATCGATGGCGGCATTGCTTAATCGCATCAACTCGCTGGTGAATGCGCGGAAGCCGTTTGTCGTGACCTGCGATTATATCGGGCCGGACCGTCGCAAATCGACCGAACGGCCAACCAATGTTCCCCTTTTGGAAGCGCCCAATACCCTTGCGGCCAAGGCCAAAGGCGAGCCCGTTTCCAAAATTGAGGACCAGATCCAGAAAATGATCATGGAACTCAACGAACAGAAACTGGACCGCCATATCACACAGTTCCATTGGCTGGCCGACGCGTTGAAAGGCGAGTTCGCCAAACAAGGCGCATCCGAAACGTTCACTACCCATTTGAACCGCCTTGAGTATGTCGCCCAGGACGCCGCCCGCCGGGTGGAAGGAACCGCTCACAGCCATATCGCGGATCTGTGCAAGTCCATGATCGAGTTAAGCTCTCGCCTAAAGCAGAAATCCGAGGGCCCGGATGCCGCCAGAACGGTCCCGCGCGACCTGGCCGTGGTCGCCCACATGGCGTCGGCAATTCAAGCCGGTTTTACCACCGGTTCGGAATCTGCCGCACGAGAAATCATGAATGAATTGGCTTTATAGTTTTGTGTATTTTCAATTAATTATGATGTTTCGTTAATAATCCAGTTAAGAAACTCGTCATTTCCGCCATCAATCGGAAGCGCAACAACGCACGGACAATCGTAACTGTGCAGGCGTTTGATTTCGGCGGTCGCATCATCGACCAACGCAGCGCGGGTTTTCAGGATCAGGGCGACTTCGGCGTCTTCCTGCAACTCGCCTTCCCAGCGGTATATCGACGTTGTCTCGCCAACGATGTTGGCGCACGCCGCCAGTCGTTTCTCGACCACCGCGCGCCCCAAACGCAGCGCCTCGTCCCTGGACCCGGCGGTTACATAAAGAAGCATGGCCTGCATGACTTTTCCCTCACACCTGTTGTCGTGCACCTTGACCTGGAAGGCACAACAAACCTAACTTTATCAAACGAAAAAAGAAAACAGGCGATTTTCCCGGGGATGGTTTCGCGATGATGGCCAAGCGAAGCGAAAAAACGAGCGCCAACGGAACCCGTGTGACGTCGGGGGTAAAGCCCACGATTTCGCAACGTTCATGGCTAAAGCGCGGCATGGAGCAAGCGGGTGGAAAGCTGCCGCTATTCGATTCCGCCGGACAAAAGGTGAGCGAGCGCACCGTGCGCAGTTGCATCAGCAAAGGCTGGGCGGAACCCTGGTTCGCCAATCCATTGAAGCCCGATTGGATGGTCTGCAAGTTAACGCAGGCGGGACGCGCGCTGTTCGTCGGAAATCACGGATAGAGTTATTTATTTGTGGTATCAATCCCGGCGATATCCACATAGCCCTTTTCGACCGCCTCGCGCAGCGCCTCGAAGGCGTTTTTGGCCTCCTCGAACATTTCACGGCTCGTTCTCAGTTCGTGGATCATCTCCTGATCCGGCGGGTTTCCGTGCTCATCAACGCCCAGCTTGAACGCAGCCTGAAGATAACGGGCGCGAAGCCGTCCCACCGCCACAGCGAAGCCAAGGATCGTATCCTTGTCCATATTGTCGATACGCTTGTGAATGATTTCGCGGTTGGCCAACCTGATGCCCTGTTCGATTTTACCGAAAAATCGCTTGTGCTCCATGAAGAGCTGGTAGTCGTCGTGTCGTTCAACCATGACTCACCTCTTGAATTCACTTGCGCAGCGCAATTCCCGCAGTTACTGGTTCTGCTCATGTTGGGAGCAGATACGTTATTATTGGTCAAAGATGATTCAAAACCGTTAACGTCACGCGAGTTTTTTTTCGCCCTGAAAAGGAAAGAAATGCTTGGATTTCCGCCCCCTTCGCCTCATTCCGACAGGACGATAAACGGCGCAACCGTTAACCAAACGCGAATTCGGTTATGACCGCCCGGGAACGCCCGTGCGCCATTATCATCGGGGGCGGCATCTCGGGCCTGTCGAGCGCGTGGTTCTTGCATGTCCGTGGGTATGACGTTCGCCTGATCGAAGCGTCGGACCGCGTGGGCGGCGTCATCTCGACCACCCTGCGCAACGACTTCATGGTCGAACGCGGCCCCAATACAACATTGCAAAAGCCCGGAAGGCCTGAAGACGCCATTGGCCGCCTGATGGATGAAACCGGCCTTTCCAGCCGCGCTATCGAGGCCGCTCCGGCGGGACAAAAACGTTTCATTCTTCGCGACGGTCGTGTTTTGGCGTTGCCGGGTTCCCCGCCCGCATTCGTCACCAGCAAGGCTTTTAGTTGGGGCGCAAAACTGCGCCTTTTGAAGGAACCCTTTATCGGACGAGCGCAGAGCGAAGAATCCATCGCCGGGTTCGTGGAAAGACGATTGGGGCGGGAGTTTCTTGACTACGCGGTCGATCCATTTATTTCCGGCGTCTATGCGGGCGATACACGGGCCTTGTCCGTTCGCGCCGCCGTTCCGCGCATTTTCGAGTTGGAGCAGCAGTACGGATCGCTAATCCGCGGCGCCCTGGCCCTGGGCAAGGCCGCAAAAAGCGCAGGCATGCCCGCAGGACGGCAAATATCGTTTGAGCGGGGAATGAGCGGATTGCCCCTGGGGATCGCGGAAAAACTGCCGCCCGGTTCGGTGGCCACCGGCCTTTGCGCACAGTCGATCGAGCGCTTCGGCAGCCAATGGCGGGTGCATCTGGACGGAGACGGCGGCAAGACCACACAAACGGGAGACGTGCTGGTATTGGCCCTGCCCGCCCAGGAAACGGCACGTCTGATTTCGCCGTTAAGCGCCGAAGCGGCGCGGATTATTGGCGATATCCCCTATGTTTCCGTATCGTCGGTCGGTCTGGGGTATGCGCGCAGCCAGATCGGGCATCCGCTGGACGGTTTCGGTTTTCTGGCCCCCCGCGTCGAGAACATGCGAACCCTGGGTGTCCTGTTTTCCAGCACCCTTTTTGACGGGCGTGCGCCGCAGGACCATGTTTTGCTGACCGCGTTTATGGGCGGCGCGCATGATGTGCAGGAAGCCGAACTGCCTACCGCGACCATCTTCCAGCTCGTCGAAGCGGATTTGGCCAGCGCGCTGCAGATCGACGGCTCGCCAGCGTACCGGCGCATCAGCCGTTACGCCCGCGCCATTCCGCAATATACGCTGGGTCACCTGGATCGAATTGCCGAGGCCGACCGGCGCATGGAGCCTTTCGCCGGGCTGCACCTTCGCGGCAATTGGCGCGACGGCATTTCCGTGGCCGATTGCGTTCGCGCGGGGGAAACCCTGGCGCAGCGCATTTCCTCTTGAGCCCGTTTAACCAATACAGTGGCTCTGTATTGGTTAAACGGGCTCTATGCCCCCCCCGACCACACGCGGGTCGAATCCTTATCCGGCTCGCTGGACTTCGGCCCTCTTATCTTCGGCCCGATATTGCGCATCTGCGGTTTCTGGAACTTTTCGAGCCCCTGCTGCATATCGTTGATAATAAATTCCGCCCGCTTCATGGGGCCGCCGAACTTGGGATCCGGGAACTTTTCCTTCCACGCATCCATTTTTAACGACATGGCGCACAACGATCCGCCAAGGGTCGTTTGGCTGCTTTCAACAAGGTCCTTGAATTTCCGGAATTTTGCGCCGTCCAGTTGGGTCCACATGTTTTTCGACCCGAACTCGAAAACCTTCATTCGCTGGCGCATGGTCGCGGTCATATCCGAAAACACATCCTGGACCTTGGTGCAGGCATCGACCACGTTGCGGTCCTGCTGTAACATGCTATTTGAAGTGATTTCCTTTATCGAACTCTGAAAATCCCTCATGACCGGACCAACGCCACCATATGCCTGCCGGTAGTAGGATACGGACAGAAAGGTATCGCCGTAATCCTCCAGAAACTTGGGAACCATTTCCAGGGGGATCTCGAGACTGTCGGCCAGCGCCATAAGCTTTTGGCGGGCGCGTTTGATATCGGGCTGGGCAAACAAGGAGATGATATCCACGCCTTCCTCGGCGGCCCGCTCGTCACCGTAAATGAAGCCCACGAGAGGCCGGGTGAACATTCGCATATGCTGGGTCAGTTCACGCTGCTTGCCTTCGGAAAGGCGCAACTCGCCCTCATCGACGTTTATGCCGAGTTTGCGCAGAAGAATGCGAAGGCTATAGACGTCGTAGGATTTCAGGCGCGACAGTTTTTCAAGCTTGGCCATATCGGCCTGCGGAATGCTGCCATAGGCCGCCCGCATGGCCTCCACCTTCATCTGACCACTGCCCGTATCCTTGCCGTCATAGAGTTCGACGACGCTCTCAAGGTGGACATTCTTGATCAGGCTCATCTTCTGGAATAGCTGCGATTCCAGCGGAATGATGCTTAAGGGGAGCACGTGTAGCGAATCACGGTCCTGGTCCTTGATGAGCGCCATGCGCACGCTCCGATCATTCTTGCGTTAATCCGGCCCACCCCTGTAGTGAATTAGGCTAATTTCTCCTAATATTCAATAGGTTACAGTACGAAAATAAACTCCGTCCGCAGGAAATAATAGGTTTCAAATTTCTACTTTACGGTGAAAATCGATGCGGCGTTATCTTGCAACTAATTGATTCGGCGTCTCTTTTTCCGAAAAATCCACGCGCCGTTTCGCTTCCCCTGTTAAACTAACCTTCGGTTAAACCAAATGACTGTTTGGGAAAAGTTCGGATGAAAGCGGTTCTACAACGCGTAAAAAAGGCAAGCGTGTCGGTCGAGGGGAAAACGCGAGGAACGATTGACCGCGGCCTCGTTATCTTTTTGTGTGTCGAACGGGGCGACGAAAGTGAGACCGCCGTCTATTTCGCCGGCAAGGCCGCGCGCATGCGAGTTTTTTCGGACGACGACGGAAAATTCAACCTGTCGCTTCTGGATATGGGCGGGGAAGCGCTGGTTATCAGCCAGTTCACCCTCGCCGGCAACTGGCGTAAGGGAAATCGCCCCAGCTTCAGCAGCGCGGCGCGCCCAGAAATTGCCGATCCGCTATATACCGAGTACTGCGAGGCGCTAAAAAGTCTGGGCGTTCCCGTGGAAACCGGGGTCTTTGCCGCGCACATGGATGTCGGTCTCGTCAATGACGGTCCGGTCACCATCTGGATGGATTCGGCCTAGCAGGGTACTGAAAAAAAAGTCGGCAACAGCAATCAGCCTCTTGGACAGAGGAAAATTGATCCGTAAACTGGCACAGTCAAACGAAAAAAAGCGATACCTACGGAAAGAGTGAAATCGCAATGAACAACATCGGAATCGTCTTCAGCATTTTAGCCATTGTTATTGGCCTCGGCTCTTTGTTCTTTGCCAATCTGGCAATGAGGAAATCCGATGAAACCGGCCAGGAGTTTCTTCGCCTGCATATCGAACCCCTGCTGACAAGAATGAATGACTTAACCAGCGCGCAGAACGCCGCCGTGAAAGAAATCGCATTGCTGAGAAAGGATATGGACGCCCTGTCCGAAATTCGCACCGAGGTCACTGAGTCGCTCCAGCATATGCAGGCCAAGGTCGAGCACGTCGCCGCCGCCCAGCGCATCGCCGACGCCAAGAAAAAAAGGTGAGGCGATTTCCCGCCTAGAGCACTTTCCAACCTAATGCGGTCATTCTGACGTGACCGTTTAAGGCCGCGGTTAGGAGAACCGTGCAGCGCGCAGCCTTTTTGTGTTCGCGCAAGGGGTTCGACGACGGCACGGCCTTAAACGGCCCGCCCGAAGGGTGCGCTTCGGTGGCCGCCCGTGTCGTTGTTCCGCTCGCCCGATGCGAAAGCGTCGCGCTTCGCGAAACGCCCAGCGGATCGTTCCACAGAAGTGCATCAGAATGACCGCATTTGGTCGGAAAATGCTCAAACATGATGAAGACTCCGGTGGCTCCGGCTTGGTATAATCAAGCTTCTGCGGACGTCCCTTTGGATCAACTGAATTCATCGGAGACCAGCCATGAATCATTATCTTTTCCAATGGACCTACAAAGACCCTCAAGTCCGGGCGTTGGTTGAAGCGCCCCAAGACAGGGTTGCGGAGTTGCAAAAGGTGGTGGAGGCGTTCGGCGGCGAATTACACGACTTTTACTTTGCCTTCGGCGACTTCGATGGCGCGGCGATAATCGAGTTTCCCGATAACGAAAGTCTGGACGCGTGCATGCTGACCATTTCCAGCGCGGGCGTGAATTCCACGATGAAAACCACGACGCTGATTACACCGGAGGAAGGCAAACGCGCCATGGTCCGCGCCGGATCGGTCGTTTCCGGTTACAGGCCGCCCGTGGGGTATTCGGCTCACGGATAAGGCCAAGCCGCTACGCTTCGATGACAGCCGTTGCCCGGCAGGTTGCCGTCGCTATTTCTTGCCCTTTCTTCTCGCCTTTTCACTCATGACGGCAACGGCGGGAGAAACGATATTGGGATCGGGAGCCTTGGCAACCCCGCGGTCCTTGTCGGGATAGGGCAGGTTGTGCAGAAAGTGACGCAGGCAGTTCAGCCGCGCCCGCTTCTTGTCGTCGGACCTGATCACCGTCCACTGTGCGTCGGGCGTATGGGTGTTAAAAAAGATCCCCTCCTTGGCTTCGGTGTAGGCGTCCCATTTATCCAGTGACTGAATATCAACAGGGCTTAACTTCCACTGCTTTAGCGGATCGATACGGCGCGACTGAAAGCGGCGCAGTTGTTCCTCGCGGCTGACCGAAAACCAATATTTGAAAAGCAGGTGACCCGAATTGATGAGCATGCGTTCAAATTCGGGGGCCTGGCGCATGAATCGATGATATTGCTCGTCGGTACAAAACGACATGACGCGCTCGACACCGCCCCGGTTGTACCAGGAGCGGTCGAACAGAACCATTTCGCCTGCCGTCGGCAGGTGCTGAACGTAGCGCTGGAAATACCATTGGCCGCGTTCCAGGTCGGTCGGTTTTTCAAGGGCGACAACCCGTGCGGAACGAGGGTTCATATGCTCCATAAAGCGCTTGATCGTTCCACCCTTCCCGGCCGCGTCCCGGCCCTCGAAAATCAGGATGATTCTTTGGCCCGAATCCTTGACCCAACGCTGCACCTTGAGAAGCTCGATCTGTAAATCCGTCTTCATCGCCTCGTATTCGCGAGTCTTAAGCTTCTTATCGTAGGGATATTGGCCAGCCGCATTCCACGCCGCGATCTCACGGGGCATATTAACGCCGGAAAAATCCAGATTTGGCCGCGCACGACGACGCCCCTCAATACCAAGGTTTTTTGCCTCGCCTGATTTTTTCGCTTGCTTGGCCGGTGCTGCCTTCGTGGATTTCTCCGCCATAACAACTTCCCCCGTTTCTTGGATTGGGCTGTAGTTACTCCTATACGTCCACTCCCACGCGCCCGTAGGTTACCACTTGCAGGCATTCAAAACCATAACGGGATTGTTTGCACTGCACGGGCAAAAAAAACAGCCGCCCCGTACCCTGGTTGTTACAAAATGAAACACATTTTCCCGTTTGGATCAAATACCTGAAACACGGGGGCGGTAAGATGGTTATGGTTCAGCGCGATCATAAGGAGCGACAAAATGAAAGAAGCCGGCCGCATTAGCCCCAACCCCGCCATTCATTACGGATTGTTCATTCTGGTCGTTGCCCTGGCGTTCGGATTGTCGCTTATTCTAAAGTAGCGGCAGAATAAGTCCGTTTGCGCGCTACTCGTAACGCAAGGCCTCAATGGGGTCCAGATTGGCCGCCTTGCGCGCCGGGTAATAGCCGAAAAACACACCAACCCCCGCCGAGAACCCGATTGCCAGCAACACCACGTCGGGCCGGATCAGGACCGGCCATCCGGCCATTTGAGCTATCCCGATCGACGCCGCGACACCGGCAACAAGACCGATCGCACCCCCCGCCACCGCCAGTGTCAGGCTTTCGATCAGGAATTGATTAAGGATATCCCGGCTGCGTGCGCCGATGGCCAGCCGCAAGCCAATTTCGCGGGTCCGTTCGGTCACCGAAACCAGCATGATATTCATAATCCCGATACCGCCGACAACCAGTGACACGGCGGCCACGGCGGCCAACAGCATGGACATGACGCGCGAAGACTCGGCCCTGGCCTCCAGCATCTCGGAAATGTTGCGGATGGAAAAATCATCGGGCTGGCCGATGCGCAGACGATGGCGCTGGCGAAGCAGGTCGCGCACATCGTTTTCGGTATCCTCCACCAGTTCCGCGCTGGCCGCTTTGATCGAGATGTCGTCAACCAAACGCCCTTTAACCTTTCGCCCCCCGATGACGCGCTTCTTGGCCGTGGAAATCGGGATTTGAACAATGTCGTCCTGATCGGTGCCGCGCGGGGTCTGGCCTTTTTCCTGAAGAACGCCGATCACCGTGAACGGTACGCGATTGATGCGCATGATCTGGCCCACCGGGTCCTGTCCGGGAAATAACTGTTCCACCACCGAAGTTCCCAGCAGAGCCACCTTGGCCGCCGCCTTGACGTCCTCGGTGGAAATGGTGCGCCCCGATTGCACGGCCCATTCCCGCGCTTCCAGATAGGCCGGGTTGACGCCGCGAAGGGGGGTGAACCAATTGAGATTGCCGAAAATCAACTGCCCGCTGCCGCGCACCGAAGGTCCGGCCACGACAACGCTGGAAATTTCGTTTTGGATGGCGATGGCGTCGTCTTCGGTCAGTGTTTTTTTCGACCCCCTGCCCAATCTGACCCCACTGGCCGAGGTGGCGCCCGGAACCACGATAATCAGGTTCGAACCGATATTCTGAATTAGCGCCTGAACGCGCGCCTCGGCCCCGGCTCCGATGGAAACCATCGTAATAACCGCGCCGACGCCGATGATAATTCCCAGCGCCGTCAGAAAACTGCGCATCAAATTCACCCGAAGCGACTGCAAGGCCGCAAGGACGCAATCCAGTACCGTCATAGCGCACCGTCCGAGACAAGACGCCCATCCCTGAAGTGCAAGGCTCTGTCGGCAAAGGCCGCGACTTCGGGTTCATGCGTCACCACAATGATCGTAATACCCTTTCGGTTGAGGCCCTGAAACAGGGTCATGATCTCGGCCCCGGTGGCGGTATCCAGGGCCCCTGTCGGCTCGTCGGCGAGGATCAGGGTCGGATTGTTGACCAGGGCGCGTGCAATCGCCACACGCTGCTGCTGGCCCCCGGATAACTGTGCCGGGTGATGGTGGGCACGATCGGCAAGCCCCACGGCCTCCAGGGCCTGCGCCGCGCGGGCGCGCCTTTCACCTTGAGGAACGCGGGCGTACATAAGCGGAAAGGCAACATTGTCCTGCGCTGATACACGGGCCAGCAAATTGAAAGTCTGAAAGACAAACCCGATGTGGCCGTTGCGGGTTGCGGCCAACTGGTCACGGTCCATCGACGAAATATCCGTTCCGTCGAACACATACCGCCCCGCTTCCGGCGTATCCAGACACCCAAGCAAATGCATAAAGGTGGACTTGCCCGACCCCGATGGCCCCATAACAGCAACGAACTCGCCCCGACGGACATCGACCGACAGGTCAACGAGCGCGTGGACGACCTGCGAGCCCACCCGATAATCCTTGCACAGTCCGTTGGTCTCGATAACGAGTTCGCTGCTCATCTACCCAGTCCGAACATCCGGAAACTGCTGTCGCCCTTATTGGCCGTTCGGTTAACGCCTACGATGACCGATTGTCCCTCGCCTATCTCTCCGCGCAATATTTCGGTGTGGCCGCCATCGCTAACGCCGTATGCGATCTCTACGGGGCTGGGTGAACCGTCTTTGCCAACAACCCAGACTTTCCCCTTGCGGATCGTTGTTTGCGCCCGCTTGGAGGCTTTTTGCTCGTACGTGGCGCGTTGTTCGGGCGTCAAAACGGACTTGATGGCTTCTCTGCTGCGTTTTCGCAGTTGTTGGACCTGTTCTTTCCGTTCGTCGCGCGACAACCCCTGTTCACGCAATTTTCCGATGGCTTCGTTCTCTTTGGTCAGACTCGCCAGAACCTGCGCCTGCTGATCTTCGTTCAGATTTAGGGTATTGGTCAGCTTTGCGACCGTTTCCGAAGGATCCCGCTTTCCCTTTCCGCCACCGCCGCCCGTCGTCGATTCGGAAGCCGCCGCGTTAACAACACCGTCGGGATTGAAACGCAGGGCTGCGTTGGCAATTTTCAACGCGTCCTTGCGCTCGTCGATCATGACCTGCACGTTGGCCGTCATGCCCGGAAGAAGCCTCATGTCGGGATTACCCGTGGAAACGACCACCGTATACGTGACCACATTCTGCGTGACCTTCGGCGACAGGCGGATTTGCTTCACCCGCCCCTCGAATTTTTTGTCGGGGAACGAGTCGACCCCAAAGACCACGCGCTGGTCAACCTTGATGCGCCCGATATCGGCCTCGTCCACGCTGACCTCGACCTGCATATCCCGAAGATTTTGTGCGATGGTAAACAGCGTCGGGGCCTGCAGGCTGGCCGCCACCGTCTGGCCCAGATCCACCGCCCGGTCAATCACCACGCCTTCGACCGGCGAACGAATATAGGTGTGGTCCAGATCAAGGCGGCTTTGCTGAAGGATTGCCTTTTTTTGATCCACCTGTGCCCGCGCGTTGACCACCTCGGCCTCCGCCATCTTGATTTCGGCACTGCGCGATGCGATCTGCGATGATTGCGCCAGCTGCATGGCTTGCGCCGCGTTAAATTGGGCCACTGCTTGTTCGTAAGCGGTTTTGGCGCTGTCCAACTGGCTTTGCGCGATGGTGCCGCGTTTGAGCAGTGATTCCTTACGCTCCAGATCGCGCGCCGTGTTTTCCACCGCCACACGGATGTTTTCGGTCTGCGCTTCGGCAGCCGACAACTCCGCGCGCGCATTTTGAACCGATGCCTTCGCCCTTTCCAACGCCGCCTTCTTCAACGCCAAATTCGCTTGTGCAATGGCCAATTCGGCTTCGGCCTGGGCAACACGCGCTTCATAGCTGCGCGGATCAATACGGGCGATGACACGGCCCTCGCTAACATGGTCGTTAAAATCGACCGAAAGTTCCGATATCTGCCCCGAAATCTGAGAACCAACCTGCACGGTGACAACGGCATTTAGCGTTCCACTCGATGAAACGCTGCTGACCAGCGTCCCGCGCTCTACCTTGGCAAGCCGATAGGCCGGCGTTCCATTTTCGCCCCCGTCGAAGGCCGTGATGGCATAACCGCCGAGCGAAACAATGATGAGCACAACGAGAACCGCAGTTTTGCGCATCCAGTTAATCCCCCTCCTGGCGCATCTCACCCAAATTCTATTTTCAAACTCCCGGATTGTGGGAGGCGATTGTTTCTTAATGATTTCAGGAACCAGAGAAATTTGTAACCGAAAGTAACCGTGCGGCCAAATTTATTGGGAATGGTCAAAACGAAGGCCCGACCTGAAAAGGCCGGGCCTTGCTATTTTGGTCGGGGCGATAGGATTTGAACCTACGACCTACGGTCCCCCAGACCGTTGCGCTACCAGACTGCGCTACGCCCCGTCTATGATGTCACCAATACCCTCGTCGGCGAACCGGCGCACTATACGCGCGGGCCATGCCCCGGCGCAACTTTCTCGGACGCTTTTTTCGCAAAGAATTTTTCGCCGCGGCGGATTATTTGGTCGATCCACGCAAAACGTCACGCAGATCTTCCAATTCGCCAAGCAGCGCTTTCAATTCGCCCCGTTGACGCGGGCTCAGGCCTGCCGGTTGAGCCTCAGTCTCTGCGCCCGTCCCGCCATCAGTCGCTTGCGCCTCCACCGGGGCGCCAGCGGCATTTGGTTCCGGAATTTGGCCACCGTTCTGCTTGAACAGCTTCTGCACGCCTTTGATGGTATAGCCGTCGTCATACAGCAGGCCCCTGATCCTGCGCAGAAGGGCAACGTCTTCGGGCCGGTAATAGCGGCGTCCGCCACCACGCTTCATAGGCGTAATCTGAACGAATCGAGTTTCCCAGAAACGAAGGACATGCTGCGGAAGATCAAGGTCTTTCGCGACCTCGCTAATGGTTCGGAAAGCCGTATCAGACTTCCCGCGCCGTCTTGATGTTGAATTGCCAGCGTTGTTCGCCTCGGCCATTTCCGTCAGGCCCCAGGCCGCCTCTTTTCGTTGACGCGGGATTTAAGCACCTGCGACGGGCGGAACACGAGAACCTTGCGCGGAAGAATGGGAACTTCTTCGCCCGTTTTCGGATTGCGGCCCACACGCTGCCCCTTCTGGCGAAGGGAAAAGCTGCCAAACGAAGAGATTTTTACCGATTCGCCCTGCGCTAGGGCGTCTGCCGTATACTTCAGCACCGATTCAAGAAGCTCGGCCGATTCGCTGCGCGAGAGGCCCACCTCCTGATAGACGGCCTCGGCCAATTGCGCCCGGGTAATCGTCCGTCCAGCCATGCCATCTCTCCCCGTTTTTTACTTGGAAATCAAAGGGTAACGCCGAGCGCTAAATCCGTCAATATCAAAGGGATGGGTCGGTTCGTTAATAACAAACCCGAAGCCGGGTTCCGGCGCGCCCTAGAAACGCACCAGACCGGCGCCCCACGTAAGGCCAGCGCCCATCGCTTCCATCATGAGAAGCTGGCCGCGTTGAATGCGTCCGTCGCGTACAGCCGTATCCAGCGCCAGCGGAACCGAAGCCGCCGACGTGTTGGCATGTTCCGCAACGGTCACGACGACCCGCGATTTCGGAAGGCCCAGTTTGCGGGCGGTTCCGTCCAGAATACGCTGGTTGGCCTGATGGGGAACCAGCCAGTCGATATCGTCGTAACCCAGGCCATTGGCTTCCAGGGCCTCGTCCACGACCGAAGCGAGATTGGTCACGGCGTGACGAAACACATCCTTCCCCTGCATGCGGATATGGCCGGCTGTTTGGGTCCATGACGGCCCGCCCGAGGCGTGCAGAAGATCGTAAAGATGGCCGTTGGAGTGCAGGTGGGTCGAAAGAACGCCGCGTTTCTCGCCCTCAGCCACCTCTTCACCGCGCAAAACCACGGCGCCCGCCCCGTCGCCGAAAAGAACACAGGTATTGCGGTCCTGCCAGTCAATCAGACGCGACATGGTTTCGGCGCCGATGACCAGCGCCGTATTGATCTGACCCATGCGGATAAAGTTGTCGGCCACCGAAAGGCCATAAATAAAACCGGAGCAAACGGCCTGTAGATCGAAGGCGAAGCCGTTCCCCGTATTCAACATGGCCTGAACGCGCGCCGAGGTCGCCGGGAAGGTATGATCCGGCGTCGTCGTCCCGACGATGATCATATCGATTTCCTGGGGAACCATACCGGCCGCCTCAAGAGCCCGGTTCGCCGCATTAAAGGCAAGATCGGAAGTCAGCTCCCCTTCGGCGGCAATATGGCGCTGCCGGATGCCCGTGCGATCCCTGATCCATTCGTCTGTGGTGTCAACGGTCTTGGCTAGATCGTCGTTAGTCACCACACGTTCAGGAAGATACGAACCGGTCCCGATGATTTGGGTCATGATGGGCATCAGGATCAGGCTACCTCGGCTGCGGACTGGTCGATATTGATACCTCCCATATCCTCTTTGATACGCTCATTGAACTGCCCGTTCACAAGATTGGCGGTAACGCCGATGGCGGTGGCGAAGCCGATCTCGTCCGTGCTTCCGTGACTTTTCACGCAAATGCCGTTCAGCCCCACGAGCATCGCCCCGTTATAGCGGCGCGGGTCCATGCGCGTACGAAGCACGTTCAACGCGGGTCGCGCCAGCAATCCCCCCAATTTGGCCATAAACGACCCGGTCAACGCCTGCTTGAGAAAGAAGGCCACCATCTTGGCCGTTCCCTCAGTGGTTTTCAGGGCGATATTACCGGTAAAACCATCGGTCACGACCACGTCCACCGTGCCCAGGCCAATATCGTCGCCTTCGACGAATCCATGGAATTTGATGGGCAGCGTGCTTTCACGCAGGATGTCGTGGGCGGCGCGAACCGCGTCATTTCCCTTGAATCCCTCGACGCCCACATTCAGAAGGCCGATGGACGGTTGTTGGACGCCAAGCACGTTTCTGGCGAAGACCTCGCCCATGACGGCGAACTGAACCAGATTGCGTTCGTCGCATTCCACATTGGCGCCAAGATCCAGCATTACCGAATCGCCGCGCTGGGTGGGGAAATAGGTGGCAATGGCGGGCCGGTCGATGCCCGGAAGCATCTTCAGCACGAATTTACCCATGGCCATCAGCGCGCCCGTGTTGCCCGACGAGATGACGCCCGCCGCGCGACCGTCCTTTACGGCATTGATCGCCAGGCGCATGCTCGTGTTGCGGCCACGGCGCAGGGCCACGGCCGCCTTGGTCTCGTTCTGAACGGCTTCATCGGTGTGGTGAATTTGCGATCGGGCCTTGGCGCGCGGACAAGCATCAAGAAGCGGCTTTAGCTGCTTCTCGTCCCCGAACAACAGAAAATCGATGTCGGGAAACCGCTCGCAAGCGATTTCAATTCCCTCAACCACCATTTTCGGCGCGTGGTCGCCACCCATGGCGTCCAGCGAGAGAGTAAATCGCGTATTCAATAGAGGCCTTCCTCTACAACCGATCCCGGATTCAGGCGGTGTCGGCCGCCTCCGTCACCTCGCGGCCATCGTATTGGCCACAGGCGGCACAGACATGGTGCGGCCGCTTCAACTCGCCGCAGTTGGGGCATTCCTCGTACGCAGCCGAGGTCAGCGCATCGTGCGACCGACGCATGTTGCGACGCGACTTGGAGATTTTCTTCTTCGGAACAGCCATTTCTACATTCTCTCGATAAAAAATAGCCCGTTTCATGGGCGGCGCATTATCTAAACCGAAAAACACTTCGGGGCAAGCCGATTGAGGCTATTATTTCGGTTTCTTTACAAGCTCTTCAAGGACCGCAAACGGACTTTTCACTTCTTCGACCTCTGCGGGGCCGCTGGAATAGCCTTCAAATTTAGCTCCGTCGGCGCGTGGAAACGGATCAATCTCGAGGGCAAGCTGCTCGACGATGGCCTCGCCAACATCAATTATGCCGTCCTCGTTCACGTCCGGCGGGTCGTTTTCGTCGAACGCTACATCCTCGTCCTGATCTTCTTCCTCGACCACTTCGGGAGGTCCGAATCGACGGTCAATTACCAGCGAACGCGTTGAAATCAGAGGCTTTAGCGTGACCACGCACGCTTGCGTCAGTTCGACGTCCACGGTCCCGTGAAGGTGGATAATCGCTCCGATTTCGCGGGTCAAAAGCAAATTGCCCGCCAACCTGTCCAGCGAAGCAACGCCCAACTGTGCGCTCAGGGCCTTCCGCTCCGCGGCGTCGGCCTCGATATCCATTTTTGATTCCGTCTTTAATTCGTCCACACTGAAAGGTCTGGAGAAAGCGGTTTGCGGATCGTTCGTCATCGAAAGTTTTCCATCTCAACCAATTGGGAAAATGGCGCCAATACGACGTTTCCCGATAAAAACACGTCAATTTCCTGCGCGTCCAGGGCCGCCGCCTGCCTCTCCATGTAGCCGACCATGGCAGCAAGGGTTGCCGGATCGACGTCGGCGTTGCGAAACAAATTCCGTCGCACGGCCACCGCCAGTGTTTCCGGTCCTTCGGCCATCGCCTTCTCGTAGGCGGCGACTCGCCCGTAAAACGCCTTGGCCATTTGCTTGACCCGAGGCCCGACCGATAGATCGCCGACCCCCATTTCGCGCAGGTTTTCATCCATGTCAACGAACATCAGGTCAAAAAATGCCTGCGCCAGGGTGGCGGTCGCGCCGTGGTCGCGCTTCAAACGGCGAAGAACGAGGAACGCGTGAAGCGCAATCATATCAAAGCGCCCGTCAACGGTGTCGGGCACCCCCGCGGTTTCATAGAAGGCGATTTCGCGCGCCCGCTCCACCACGGCCCCGTAAAGCCCGCGAGCAGCCTCCTTTTCGCGCGTTTTGCCGAATATGCCAAACAGACTCAAAGGATCCTCCCACGCATCGAAATCAAGGCGGATAAGTCCTCTAGGAACGTGAACCGATCTGCATTATTATCCCGATCCGCACATAACACGGTCACACATACCATGCCGAATTCGATAACCAAACGGGTCGCTGTTTATGGACTGGCCTTGGGTGCAGTTCTCGCCATTTCGGCGTGCACCCCAAGAATAGCTACCCACGGCAACCTGCCGGACCCCGATAAACTGGCCGATATCGTTCCGGGCGAAATCGCCAAGGACGAAGTCGCTGAAATTCTGGGTTCACCCTCCAGCATCGCCATGTTCAACGAAGAGACGTGGTATTACATCAGCGAACGCAAGGAAACTACCGCTTTTTTGGCACCGGAGCTGGCCGATCGCAAGGTGCTGGTCGTGCGCTTCGACGCCGAAGGGGTTGTCTCGTCGGTGGAAACCCTTGGGGTTGAGGATGGGCGACTTATCCAGCCGGTTGAGCGCGAAACGCCGACGGCGGGCAATGAGATAACCATCATTCAGCAACTGATCGGCAACCTGGGCCGATTCGGCAAAGCCCAATAAGTCGCGGGTTCTTATTTCATTCATAGAAAAAGCCCCGGAAGCCTAGGCTTCCGGGGCTTGTTTCATTTGCGCAAGGCCGGAACGTCCGGCCTATCCCGCTTGGTTAGGCCAGAATGGCCAGCAGCAGGATGGCAAAGATGTTGATGATCTTGATCATCGGGTTAATGGCGGGACCCGCGGTGTCCTTGTAGGGATCACCAACGGTATCACCGGTCACCGCGGCGTGGTGGGCGTCGGAGCCCTTGCCGCCGAGGTTGCCGTCTTCGATGTACTTCTTGGCGTTATCCCAGGCGCCACCACCCGAAGTCATCGAGATGGCGACGAAGATGCCGGTCACGATCGTGCCCATGAGCATCGCGCCCAGGGCCGAGAATGCAGCAGCCTGACCGGCAACCGCGTTGATCGCGAAGTACAGCACCACCGGCGACAGGATCGGCAGCAGCGACGGAGCAATCATTTCCTTGATCGCGGTCTTGGTCAGCATGTCGACACAGGCGGCGTAATCGGGCTTGCCGGTGCCTTCCATGATGCCGGGGATTTCCTTGAACTGACGCCGGATTTCGACGACCAGTTCACCACCGGCGCGGCCAACGGCCATCATGCCCATGGAGCCGAACAGGAACGGCAACATGCCGCCGATAAACAGCCCAACCACGACAAACGGATCCTGAAGCGAGAAGTTCACTTCCAGGTCGGGGAAGTAGAACTTGAGATCCTGCGTATAGGCAGCAAACAGAACCAGGGCGGCCAGACCAGCCGAACCAATGGCATAACCCTTGGTCACGGCCTTGGTGGTGTTACCCACGGCGTCCAGCGCGTCGGTCGTCTTACGCACTTCTTCAGGAAGTTCGGCCATTTCGGCAATGCCACCGGCGTTGTCGGTAACGGGGCCGTAGGCGTCGAGTGCCACAACAATACCGGCGAGCGCCAGCATCGTCGTCGCCGCGATGGCGAGACCGTAGAGATCAGCCGTCATGTAGGCGGCCAGAATGCCCGCACAAATGACGATCACGGGCAACGCGGTAGCTTCCATGGAAACCGCAAGGCCCTGAATGACGTTGGTGGCATGACCCGTGGTCGAAGCCTGGGCAACGCTCTTGACCGGACGGAATTCCGTGCTGGTGTAGTATTCGGTGATCCAGACGATCAGGCCGGTAACGGCGAGACCGTAAAGGGCGCAAAGGAACAGCGCGCCACCGGTAATGGGGCCGGTGCTTGCCTCAATGGCTTCGTTGAAGCCAAGCAGCCATGCCGTCACACCGGCGATCAGAATCGCCGAAATCACGGCGCTGGCGATCAGGCCTTTGTAAAGCGCGCCCATGATGTTCTGGCTGGCGCCGAGCTTCACGAAGAAGGTCGCGATAACCGAACCGACGATGCACACGCCGCCGATAACCAGCGGGAACAGCATCATGGTTTCCTGCGCACCGCCCGTGAAGAAGATGGCGCCCAGCAGCATGGTGGCAACAATCGTAACGGCATAGGTCTCGAACAGATCGGCGGCCATGCCGGCGCAATCGCCCACGTTGTCGCCCACGTTATCGGCAATGACGCCGGGGTTACGCGGATCGTCTTCCGGGATACCGGCTTCAAGTTTACCAACGAGGTCGGCGCCGACGTCGGCGCCCTTGGTGAAGATACCGCCACCAAGACGGGCGAAGATCGAAATCAGCGAAGCGCCGAAGCCGAGGGCTACCAGGGCCTCAAGGATGTGGCGCATTTCCTGGGCGGAAGACGGATCAAATGTCTGGCGAAGGAAAATGTAGTAGCCGGCAACGCCGAGAAGGGCGAGACCAACCACCAGCATGCCCGTGATGGCGCCCGATTTGAACGCGATCTGCAAGGCGGCGTCGAGACCGCTGGAGCGTGCTGCTTCTGCCGTTCGCACATTGGCGCGGACGGAGACGTTCATGCCGATATAACCGGCAAGGCCCGAGCAGATGGCGCCGATGAAGTAACCGATGGCTACCGTGACGCCCAGTTTCAGGCCAAGGAGAACACCGATGACCACGCCGACGATGGCGACGGTACGGTATTGACGATTGAGGTAAGCCCGTGCGCCTTCCTGCACGGCGGCCGAGATCTCTTGCATCCGTTCGCTACCGGCCGGTGAGGCCAGGACCGATCGGATCGCGTAGGCGCCGTAGGCAAGCGCCAGCGCACCACAAGCGATCGTAAGAATGTACGCAGTTGACATTATCCGTTTCCTTTTATTGCTTGGAACGTTCCGCCCGAGTTTCTCGGGGGAAAACCAGGATGCATTTTGCTGAGTTTTTCACATCCTGAAAAAACCGCCGGGAAAATGCCAGACTCCGCGGCATTTTGCAACAACAGGTTATCGTTATTTTTCAATGCCCTAATTTCGGGCGTCGCCAGAAACTCAGCGTTTGCTCGTTTCGGTAACCGATTGGACCAAAACATTTTCGACGCGGCCCTTGCCGGCGGTCTTCAGCGCCACGCGTTGCAATCGCTGTTTAATGGCGATCACGTCAACATTGCCGGTCTTGCGCAACAAACGCGGAATATAGACATAGAGATCCCTGAGAAAGGCGTCGCTGATACGGGGCATGAGGCGATGCAGCGCCTCTTCGTTTTCAGCCCCGAGGGTTTCCAGCTTGATATGAATTTGAATGGTCCCGACGGCCTTGTCACCGGCGAAAACCGGCACCACCAATGCCTCCATATCGACAAAGCGTGGTGGTTCCGGCGGGCTTTGGTCTTCTGAGCCGGCGGTTTCCGGGGTATCCCCGCCGGGGGCGAATGGCCCCCACTCAATCTGCTTCATGACACCAATGGCGCCACCGGCAATCATCAAAAGAACGGCCACGGAAATCGCAATCGTGCGAAACATGGAACACACCTCCAGCGCTCTATTATTCGGGCATTACGGCGCCTTGGAAAGCCCCGATTTCGCCTTTTCAGAAATGCGTGAACCCGGCGTCGCCGATCTCAACCGGGTTTCCGTCCTCTCCGATGACGCGAACCAGGCCGTCCGACGCGGCGTCTTTCGCATCAACGATACGCCCGATCTCGGTAATTTCGACCCCGGATTCCGCGGATACCTTCGCCACCGTTTCGCGGGCCTTGGCGGGTGCGCTAAATAGCAATTCGTAGTCGTCTCCGCCACACAGGAGTTTCTCGTAGCCGGCCTTCTGGCTGTCCACGGCCGCCCGCGCCGCCGCCGACAAGGGAACGCGACCCGCCTCGACAACCGCCCCCACGCCCGAAACCTCGCAAATATGACCAAGATCGGCGAGCAGTCCGTCTGAAACATCTATCGCCGACGTGGCGAGGCCGATCAGCTTGGGCCCAAGGGTACTGCGCGGCGTCGGTCGCCGATACCGCGCAATCAAATGATCGCTGAATGCCGGGGCCAGACCGTCCAACTTGCCGCGCAGAACGGCAAGGCCAAGGGCTGCGTCGCCGATGGTCCCCGAAACGAACACCGTATCGCCCACCTGGGCTCCGCTTCGACGCAGGGCCCTCCCTTTGGGAACCGAGCCGAAGGCGCATATGCAAAGGGTAAGCGGGCCGGGTGTCGCCACCGTATCCCCGCCAATCAGGCCAATTCCGAATTCTTCCTGATCGCGCCCCAGACCTCGGGCAAACGCGCACAGCCAGTTTTCGTCGATATTTTGGGAAAATGCGGCGGCCAGGGTATAGGCCAGCGGCTGTGCCCCCATTGAAGCCAGATCCGACACGTTGACGCGCAGCGCTTTCGCCGCGATATCGGTGGGCGGATCGTCGGCCAGAAAATGTACGTCCGAAACCAGGGCGTCGCTGGTGACAACCAGTTCGCGCCCGTCCGGCACATTCAAAATCGCAGCGTCGTCGGTAAGATCGAGAGCGCCCGGCGAGGATTGCGCGAGGGGCGCAAAGTATTTGCGAATGACCTCGAATTCACCCGGACGGGTCATCGCCCTTATCCTCGGCCCCCGGGCCGATTTCATCGGGGCGAAGCACCCGCGCAATTCTATCCAGGACGGCGTTCACCAAGCCCGTCTCCTTTCCTTCAAAAAAGGCGTGCGCGATATCGACATATTCGGAAACAACCACCCGCGCCGGAACTTCGGCGTGGGCGAACAGCTCAAACACGCCCACTTTCAGGATGGCACGCAATACTGCTTCAAGGCGCTCCAGCGGCCAATCGTTTGAAAGGGCCGGTGATATTATTCCCTCGATATCGGCGTTACGTTCGGCGACACCACGCACCAGTTCGCCCAGAAACATCGTGTGCGGGTCCATCTTGGAAACGGATTCCAGAGCCGTTCGATCCGCCGCCAGCAGGTTCCACCGCCGGTCGCTGAAATCGCGCAACACGGCATCGGCGCCGCGATCGGCCAATTCCATTTCATAGATGGCCTGCACGGCCGCCAATCGGGCGGCGCTTCGGGGCCTGACTTCCGTGCGCCTGCCGTCTTTATCGCCGTTGTCGCTCATGGCGCCACCAGCCGGAATTTCCGCCGCAGTTCCATCATGCGAAGGCAGGCGTTGGCCGCATCGGCCCCCTTGTCTTTACGGTCCACCGCGGCGCGCGCCCAGGCCTGTCCCCGGTTTTCGCACGTCAGAATGCCAAATCCCATGGCCGCGCAATGATCAATCGACAAGTCCATCAAGGCCCGCGACGCCTCGCGGCAAATGTGGTCGTAATGATCGGTTTCGCCCCGGATAACGCAGCCCAGGGCGATAAACCCGTCGTATTGTTCAGCCGACGCATCGGTTTCCATGGACTGGATGGCGTAGCGAATGGCGGCGGGAACCTCAAAGGTTCCGGGAACCTCGATGCGTTCGTAACCAACGCCGGCCGCGTCCAGAACGGCAATTACGCCCTTGGCCAGTTCATCGGAAATATCCTCGTAGAACCGGGCCTCGACAATCAGGACGCGGGGTTTATCTGCGCTCATAATATTCTTAATCCTCAGCCGGTGGAATTGGCCTGCGTTCAACCACGTTAAGTCCATAACCTTCAAGACCGATAATGATGCGGTCGGTGTTGGATAGCAAAATCATATCGCGAACGCCCAGATCCAGCAGAATCTGTGCGCCGACCCCATAATCCCTGAGCGCGCCGCCGCGAGCATCGCCCGTCCCTTTCTTTGCTTCCAGGCTGCTGGAAATTCCCGTGGGCTTGGGCTCGCGGATCAGAACGACCACGCCACGCCCTTCCTCGCCAATTATTGACATGGCGCGGGCCAGTTCGCCCGCCTTGCCCGCACTGACGTCGCCCAGGACATCTTCCAGAATGTTCAGCGCGTGGACGCGAACCGGAACCGGCCCGGGGGCGGAAAGATCGCCCTTAACCAGCGCAATATGTTCCGTCGGCGCCAGTTGGTTGACATACAGCGACATGCGGAACGCTCCGCCGTGACGCGATTCAAGAGTCGTTTCCAGGGTGCGCTCGACAATACGGTCATTGCGCAGCCGGTAAGCGATCAGGTCGGCAATGGTGCCGATTTTCAATCCGTGATGCTGGGCGAACGCCACAAGGTCCGGAAGACGCGCCATGGTGCCGTCTTCGTTCATCACCTCGCAGATAACGCCCGAAGGGTTCAAGCCCGCCAGCCTGCACACGTCGATGGCTGCTTCGGTATGACCGGCGCGCACCAGAACGCCCCCTTCGCGGGCTTCAAGCGGAAAAACGTGACCCGGCGAGACGATGTCGCCCTTTTCCTTGGTCACGTCAATGGCCACCGCGATGGTACGCGCCCGGTCGGACGCGGAAATCCCGGTGCTGATCCCTTCCCGCGCCTCAATCGAGACCGTAAACGCGGTCTGGTGGCGCGATTCGTTGTCGCGGGCCATGAACGGCAGATCCAGTTCCTTGATCCGCTGGCTGGTCAGGGCGAGGCAAACGAGCCCGCGCCCGTACTTGGCCATGAAATTGATGGCCTCGGGCGTCGCCATCTGGGCCGGAATAATAAGATCGCCTTCGTTCTCGCGGTCTTCATCATCCACAAGAATGAACATCCGCCCGTTTCGGGCGTCCTCAATGATCTCATCAACCGACGAAAGGTACTCGTGATCGGCCACGGCTATTCCTTTTCAAGAAGGCGCGCAACATACCGCGCCAGCATGTCGATTTCCAGATTTACGCTTGATCCGGGTTTCAGGCTGCCAAGGGTTGTCTCTTCCTGTGTATGGGGAATGACGTTGACGCCGAAGCACCTGCCCTCGACTTCGTTGACGGTCATGGAAACACCGTCGATCGCGACCGAGCATTTGGACGCGACGTAGCGCTCGAGGCGTTCCGGAACTTCAAAAACAATACGTTTCGACTCCCCTTCCGGAGTGACGGAAACGACCGTCCCCACGGCGTCCACGTGCCCCGAAACGATGTGACCGCCCATTTCATCGCCATATTTCAGGGACCGCTCGAAGTTCACCGGTGATCCTTCTTGCCAGTCGCCCATGGTGGTGCACGAGAGGCTCTCGCCCGACGCGCTGATGGCGAACCAGCCAGGCCCCTTGTCAATGACCGTCATGCAAGCGCCCGAACAACAAACGGACGCGCCGATCTCGATACCATCGGTGTCGTAGCTGGTGTTGAATTCAAACCGCGTATCTCCGGTTTTGGTGATCGAACGCACTTCGCCAAGATCGGTAACGATTCCCGTAAACATGGGGTTTCTTATTCCTTCCTTCTGAATTCCTCAAAAACATCGTTTCCGGCAACGATTCCGCCGGTCCGCTCAAAGCCGAATGCATCGGCCAGTCGGCCAACGGTCGCGCCGCCGATGGCTGGTATTCCGTCGCCTCCGATAATGACCGGCGCGCGAAACCATGCCAAACGGTCAACCGTTCGCGCTTTCAGGAAGGCCGCCGCAAGGCGCCCGCCCCCTTCAACAAGAACCCGCGTGACGCCGCGTTCGGCAAGCCGCGTTAGAACGTCGGCGACCGCCGGACGACCTTCGGCGTCGGGCCGGGCTTCTATAACCTCAACGCTCCGTTTCGTTAAGTCCTCAATTCGCATCCGCGGTGCACCGGCCACACAAAAGACCCATGTGGGCGTATCCTTGGCCCCCGCAACCAGCTTGCTGGCCCCATCGATGCGCAACGAGGTATCGAAGACCACGCGTAGCGGCGAAGAACCTTCCATGCCGGGCAACCGGCAACGCAGATCGGGATCGTCGGCAATCACCGTATCAATACCCACAATGATGGCGTCGTTGCGCGCGCGCAGAATATGGCCACGGTTTCGTGCAGCCTCGCCGGTAATCCACTTGCTTTCGCCGCTGACCGTGGCAATGCGACCGTCCAGCGTTGACGCCACCTTGAGGGTTACCAGAGGCCGCCCGTGCGTAATGCGTGACACGAAGCCCGCGTTCATATCTTTCGCCGCGTCCTCGCATACGCCGACGGTCACGTCCACACCGGCCTCGGCAAGCATTGAAACGCCGCGCCCCGAAACCCGTGGATCGGGGTCCTGCATGGCCACCACCACGCGCGCAATGCCCGCATCTATGAGGGCCTTGGCGCACGGCGGTGTTTCTCCGAAATGCGCACAAGGTTCCAACGTAACATAGGCGCAGCCTCCCCTCGCCGCCCCGGCGGCACGCGCCAGCGCCTCGGTCTCGGCATGGGGCCGTCCGCCCGGCTGGGTCCAACCGCGCCCGACGACATTTCCGCCTTTATCGGTAAGAACGCAGCCCACGGCCGGATTTGGCCACACCTGCCCCAGCCCGCGCCGGGCCAACGCCAGCGCAGTCTGCATATACTTCCGGTCGGTTTCGTCAGTCGTTTTCGTCACCCAGTTTTCCAACGAAATCCTCGAAATCCTTGGCTTCGCGGAAATTACGATAGACGGACGCAAAGCGGACATAAGCGACCTTGTCCAGATCGGCCAGATGGTCCATGACCATTTCGCCGACGACCTTGGTCGGGATTTCACTTTCGCCCAGGGTTTCCAGCCGCCGCTGGATGCTGTTGACGATACGCTCGACGCGATCATCGTCCACCTGACGCTTGCGCAGTGCAATGTTCAGGGACCGGGTCAGCTTTTCCCGATCAAACGGCGCTTTGCCGCCGTCCTTCTTGACGACGGTCAGTTCGCGTAGCTGGACCCGCTCAAATGTCGTGAAACGCGATCCGCAGTCGGGACAGAAGCGTCGGCGGCGGATGGCCGCGTTGTCTTCGGTGGGACGCGAATCTTTTACCTGAGTATCCGAGTGGCCACAAAACGGACAGCGCATCGGTTCTTCTCCTCACCTTAGCCGTAAATCGGAAAGCGCGCGCAAAGTTCATCGACTTTTGCGCTCGCCGCCGCCTCGGCTGCCGAATTATCCTCGGGGTTTGCCACCAAACCCTCAAGCACGTCGTTGATCAATTCCCCGACCAGACGGAATTCCGCCTCGCCGAAACCGCGGGTCGTCGCCGCGGGCGACCCCAGACGCAGACCGGACGTCACCATAGGCTTTTCCGGATCGAACGGGATCGCGTTCTTGTTGCAGGTGATTTTCGCCCGCTCCAGGCTTTTCTCGGCCACATTGCCCTTGAGCCCCTTGGGGCGCAAATCGAGCAACATCACATGGGTGTCGGTGCCGCCGGAAACGACCGCGAATCCCGCTTTCACGAGGGTCGCCGCCAGAACCTTTGCATTGTCGACGACGGCCTGTCCGTAGTCTTTGAAGGACGGCTGCAGCGCTTCCTTGAAGGCCACCGCCTTGGCCGCGATCACATGCATGAGCGGCCCACCCTGCAAACCCGGGAACACCGCCGAATTGATCTTCTTGCCAAGATCAACATCGTTGGACAGGATCATGCCGCCGCGCGGGCCGCGCAGAGTCTTATGGGTGGTCGTGGTCACCACATGGGCATGAGGCAGCGGACTGGGGTGCACGCCGGCCGCCACCAAACCCGCGAAGTGGGCCATGTCCACCATGAAATAGGCACCGACGGAATCGGCGATCTTGCGGAATTTTGCGAAATCGATAATGCGCGGATACGCGGACCCGCCGGCGATGATCAGTTTCGGCTGATGTTCCTTGGCCAGACTTGCGACTTCGTCGAAATCGATCTGCGCGTCTTCCTCGCGAACGCCATATTGCACGGCGTTGAACCACTTGCCCGACTGGGCGGGAGCTGCACCGTGGGTCAGATGTCCGCCGGATGCCAGGCTAAGGCCCATGATGGTGTCGCCCGGGCTCAGCAAAGCCTGATTGACAGCGCCGTTGGCCTGACAGCCCGAATGCGGCTGGACGTTGGCGAACTCGCATCCAAAAAGTTCCTTGGCGCGTTCGATGGCCAGCGCCTCGGCCACATCAACGAATTCGCACCCGCCGTAATAGCGCCTTCCGGGATACCCTTCGGCGTATTTGTTGGTCATGACCGAGCCCTGAGCTTCGAGAACAGCGCGCGAAACGATGTTTTCCGATGCGATCAGTTCGATCTGGTCTTGCTGGCGGCCCAGTTCATCAGTGATGCCACTGCATACGTCGGGGTCGCTTTCCGCCAGCGACGCGCCGAAAAACTGCGAATGGAAATCGGTAGGATATTGGGTATTGGCGGAAGTCATTAACGCGCACCTCTCAAAAAACGATAACGGAACCGTTTAACGGATCAGGATGGATTGGATAGTTTTTCAACGCGGCGACCGTGGCGGCCGCCCTCGAATTCGGTCTCCAGAAACGCGGCAAGGCAATCAAGCGCCACATCGGGGCCGGTGGTGCGCCCGCCGAAGCAGATCACGTTGGCATCGTTGTGCTGGCGGCACATGCGCGCGCCGTAGGCGTCATGGACCAGGGCGGCGCGCACCTCGGGGTGCCGATTGGCCGCAATGCTAATGCCGATGCCACTGCCGCAAACCAGTACGCCCCGTCCGGCCCGTCCTTCACGAATGGCGGCCGCCATGGCGTAGCCGAAATCGGGATAGTCGACGGATTCAGGGCCGTTCGTGCCCAGATCAACGATCTCATATCCCTGCTGCCCCAAATGCGCCAAGAGAAGAGATTTAAGCTCAAGCCCAGCGTGGTCGCAGGCGACGGCAACGGTTTTCGTCGGCATTTTTCCGGAATCCCTTGGCTTAGAAATACGGATCATTAGATACCACATATCGAATCGGCCTGCCAAGCCGACACAATGTATCGCGGCAACCACAATCCAGGGTGTGCCGCAGAAAATCGACCTCAAAATTGAAAATGATAATGCGTTGCGAAAGGAACTTGCAGCATTTTCAAAAGTAAGTAAAAAAATGAAACTAATTATCTGGAAAGAATACGCAAAAAAATGAAACTAATTACAGAAGTCCCCTACTAATGAAATCCCTATTTATTAAGTCTAACTTGTTTTTTATTGACACCTTCCCCTCCCACATGCGAAATATCTTTTCGGGATGAAATTGAAAATAAGGTTGTCTGGGAATGAATGAAGAAAACATTGAAACGGTGCCACGCGATGAAGTTTTGCGCATGTCCGTCGATGTCGTGGCCGCATTTTTAAGCAACAACCAGCTTCCTTCGGGGCAAATTCCGGAAGTCATCGATACGGTATTTCGGTCCTTGAACGGTTTGGACGGATCGGCGGCGGAAGCCAAACCCGAACCGCAAAACCCGGCCGTTCCGGTTCGGCGTTCGGTGACGCCCGAATTCATCATTTGCCTGGAAGACGGAAAGAAGCTGAAAATGCTGAAACGCCATCTTCGCACCAACTACGGTCTGACGCCCGAAGAATACCGGGCCAAATGGAACCTCTCCCCGGACTATCCCATGGTCGCGCCGGCGTACGCCAAGCAGCGCTCGGAATTTGCCAAAAAGATCGGCCTGGGCCGCAAGCCGGGTCAAAAAGTGGGCAAGCGCTAATCGGCTGCCGCCTCGCTGGAGAGATCACGCAGAACCAAAAAACGGCCGCACCCTATGGCGCGGCCGTTTTTGAGTCTGAATCAAACGGAAAAACGATCTAAATCCCCAGATACGCCTTCTTGACGTCTTCATTGGCCAGCAGACGGTCGGCCGCGTCGGTCACGGTAATGACGCCGTTCTCCATGACATAGCCGCGATTGGCGATCTTCAGAGCCTGATTGGCGTTCTGCTCGACCAGGAAGATGGTGGTTCCGCTTTCCCGGTTGATTTTGACAATAATGTCGAAAATCTGCCGAATTACCAGAGGCGCCAGTCCCAGCGATGGTTCATCCAGCAGCAAAAGGCGCGGTCGGGCCATGATGGCGCGCGATATCGCCAACATCTGCTGCTCGCCGCCCGACAGGGTGCCACCGGCCTGGTGACGCCGGTCGGCCAAAATCGGAAACAGGTTGAAAACGTATTCGGCGTCTTCGTGAATGCCCTTGCGGTCGCGGCGCATAAACGCGCCCATATCGAGGTTCTCGGTTACCGTCAGGTCGGGGAAGATCAAACGTCCTTCCGGAACCTGACAGACGCCCATCTCGACAATCCGGTTGGTCGGCAACCCGCAGATGCTCTCGCCCTCCAACAGGATGTCGCCCGATCTGGCCCGAACCAGCCCGCATATGGCCATCAACGTGGTTGTTTTTCCCGCGCCGTTGGCCCCGATCAGGGTGATGATCTCGCCTTCGTTGACCTCAATATTGACGTCGCGCAGGACCGGAATCGCGCCGTAGCCCGCATGGACGTCCACCAATTTAAGCATCGTCGTCTTCTCCCAGATAGGCCTTGATAACCCGCGGATCCTTGCTCACCACTTCGGGTGTGCCCTGGGCGATTTCGGTTCCGTATTCGAGAACGAAGACGCGGTCGGAAAGGCTCATAACAAGTTTCATGTCGTGTTCGATCAGCAGGATCGAGAGGTTGTGTTTTTCGCGCAGGCGAATGATGAGCGCCTGGAGCTCTTCCGTCTCCATCGGGTTCATGCCGGCGGCCGGTTCGTCCAGCAACAGTACCGACGGCTCCGTAGCCATGGCGCGGGCGATTTCAAGCCGCCTTTGCGCCCCGTAGGGAAGGCTGCTGGCGTTCTCGTCCACAAAGGTTTCCAGGCCCATTTCCACCAGCAAGGTGTAGCTGTCGTCAATGATCTCCTGTTCCTCGCGGCGGGTCGATGGAGGCCGCAAAATGGCGCCCAATATGGCCGAATGCGTTCGGCAATGACGCCCGATCATGACGTTCTCCAGCACCGTCATGTTCTGGAACAGACGGATATTCTGGAACGTGCGCGCCATTCCCAGTTCGGTAACCTTGTTGGGTTTCAGCCCGTTGACCCGGTTGGGCTTGCCGTTTCCGGCAATAAACACGTCGCCCCCACTGGGTTCATACAGGCCGGTGATGCAGTTGAAAACCGTCGTCTTTCCGGCGCCGTTAGGGCCGATCAAGGCGACGATTTCGCGCGGCATGATGTCGAAGCTGACATTATCCACGGCCCGCAGACCGCCGAAGTCCATGGTCAAATTTCTGACATCAAGCACGGCCTGAGGGGTATCCACCTGAGAGGTATTCACCTGAACATTATCCATGAGCGTCCACCACCTTTCCGGCATCGCCCGAAACGGGGGTGTCGTCTGGTTTCTTGAGCGTGTGCTTTCGTCGCCTGTCGCGGATCAGGCCCTGCGGGCGGAACACCATGAACAACACCATGGTGGCGCCGAAAATAATCATCCGGTATTCGGCGAAGGCACGCAGGTGTTCGGGCAGAAGAATGAGGATCATGGCACCACAGATGACGCCCAGCGTCGATCCCATGCCGCCCAGAACAACAATCGACAGGATGATGGCCGATTCCATAAACGTGAAGCTGGCCGGATTGACAAACGACGTTTTGGCGGCAAACACGACGCCCGCCATGGACGCCCATGTTGCGCCCAGCGCAAACGCCATCAGTTTGGTCTTCGTTTTGTCGATGCCCATGGCCTGACAGGCGATTTCGTCTTCGCGCAAAGCCAGCCAGGCGCGGCCGATTCGTGAATATTTCAGCCTCGTCACCACCAATATGGTGAACAGAACCAGGGCGATCATCACGTAGTACATAAATGTGATGCCGTCCTTGAGGCCAAATTCGATCCACAAGAATCCGGGGCGCGGAATGTTCGCGATGCCGCTGGGACCGTGGGTAAACGCCCCCCAGTTTTCCAGAACAAGCCGAATGATCTCGCCGAACCCCAGGGTAACAATGGCCAGATAGTCGCCGCGCAGACGTAGCACCGGGAAGCCGAGAAGAACGCCAACGAACGTTCCCAAAATGGCCGACAGCGGCAAAACAACCCAGAAACCCAAGCCGAAATGCTCGTTCAACAGGGCGTAGGAATAGGCGCCAACCGCATAAAACGCGACAAACCCCAAATCGAGCAGACCGGCCAGACCGACGACGATGTTCAACCCCAGACCCAGCATGACGAAGACCATGGCCGAAATCATGATGTTGGTCTGATACATGGAGAACAGGAACGGGAACGATGCCACGAACCCGGTGAATGCCGCCAGCAGCGGATACAGGATGCGCTTGTCTTCGATAACGATGCTAACCCATGCGGGCGTCGGCGGCGCGGCGTCGGTTTGCGGTTTGCCGCCGCCCCGTTCGCGGCGCACCATGAAGTAACGCCACACATAGGAAAGAATGAAGGCGCTAATGCCCACCAGCGCCAGATTGTGCCATCGCCACTCAATGGTGTCTTCGACGGTATTCACGCGGATGACCATGATTGGAAAGGTCAAAAACATGAACCATGCGGCGGTCAGAAGTGATTTTTTCAGGTCTTGCATGACTTTACTAAGTGCTATTCGGTCACGTCCCAAATGAGGCTTGAAAAGCCGGAAGGGTCTAAACCTTATGCCCCTCCTCTTTGCCGAGAATCCCCGACGGACGGAAAATCAGGATGAGGACCAGCAGCGCGAACGCGAACACGTCCTCGTAATCGCTGGAAACGTACCCGGTGGCGAAACTCTCGGTCCAGCCAAGGACCAGGCCACCCAGCATGGCGCCCGGAACGCTTCCGATTCCGCCCAGGACGGCGGCGGTAAACGCCTTAATCCCGGCGATGAAGCCAATGTAGAAGTTGATCTGTCCCACATGCGAGGCAATCAGCACGCCGCCGACCGCCGCCAGCGCGGAACCGATAACGAAGGTCATGGAAATCACGTTATCCACGTTCACGCCAACCAGCATGGCCATGCGCTGATTCTGCGACGTCGCCCGCATCGCCTTGCCCATGCGGGTATACTTGATATACGCGGTCAGTCCGGCCATGACGGCGGCTGCGGTCAGAACAATGAACAGTTCCGACGAGTTCATGATTCCCGAGAATCCTTCCATGAAGGCCAGTTCCGGTAGAAGTGCGGGGAACGGCAGGAAGTCGGCGGTCTGGGCCAGCAGAACGTAATTCTGCAGGAAGATGGACATGCCAATGGCTGAAATCAGCGGCGACAGGCGCGGCGCGCCACGTAACGGCCGATAGGCAATCTTTTCAATCGTGAAGCCGTAGGCCGACGAATAGATCACGGCGATGGGCAGGGTCATCAGCAGGATCGACCAGCCGGGAAGCCCGAATTGCGCCAGAACGCCTGAAATGATCAACGCCGTAAACGCCCCGATCATATAGATTTCGCCATGGGCGAAATTGATCAGCTTGATGATGCCGTAGACCATCGTGTAGCCGAGGGCGATCAGCGCATAGATGCTTCCCCGGGTCAAACCACCCAAGAAAAGTTCAAGGAAATACTCCATATAGATCGGCTCTTCTTTATAGCGTCATGGGACGGACCCGGCGGGCCCGTCCCATGGTATTGTTTTTGCCGGCCAGATTTCGGGCCGGGTTACCCGGTCGAATTATTCGGCCTGAACGAACACGCCGTTGGCAACCATGTAAACGTCAAAGCCGACGCCTTCGGCATCGCCGATGGAATCGAACTTGATCTTGCCGACGGGGGTCTCGACGTATTCCGTCTTCAGCGCCTTGACGATCTTGTCATAGTCGGTCGAACCGGCTTTTTCGATGGCGTTCATGAGAGCCAGCGCCGCCGAATAGGCGTTAAAGAAGAACGCGCCCGGCTCGGCATTGAACGCTTTTTTGTGCTCGGCCAGAGCAACCGCGTACAGCGGGTTGCCGGAAGAATCCTGCGGACCCGTGGCGAACACGCCCTCGGCAAACACGCCGGCCACCTTAATGAAAGTGGGGTCCTTGACGCCGTCATCGGAGACGAACGGGATTTTAAGGTTCTTCTTGCGCATGGCCATCACGATCTTGGAGGCTTCCGGATGATAGCCACCGAAGATAACCGCGTCGGCGCCCGAATGCTTAACCTTCTGCACGACTGCGGAATAATCGACCGCGCCGGGGGTTACGCCTTCAAACAACACGGACGTGGCAGCGCCGGAACCATCAACCGCCGCTTTCGCAAATTCGGCAAAGCCCTTGCCATAGTCGCCCTTGTCATGGATGACGGCGATTTTCTTGGCACCCAGCTTTTCAATGGTAAAGCTTGCAGCCAACTGGCCCTGGGCATCATCACGCGCGATGGTGCGGAAGAAGTTCGGATAGTCGCCACTGGTGGTCAACGGCGGGTTGGTCGCCGACGGCGACATAACCACGATTTTCGAATCACCATAGACCGGGAGCGCGGCCTTGGTCGCGCCCGAGCAGATGTGCCCCATGGCCACGGTGGCCTCTTCGCTCACCAGCTTCATCGCGGCATTGACAGCCAGTTCGGGCTTGCACTGATCGTCCTGCGGGACAACCTTGATCATCCTGCCCAAAACGCCGCCCTTGGCATTGTATTTGTCCGCCACCAGTTTGGCAGCGTTAATGGTTGGCAGGCCATAAGAGGCCAGATCGCCCGTATGTGCGCCCGGTACGCCGAACACAATTTCGTCAGCCTGGGCAACGCCAATACCGATAAGACCGATGCCAGCCGCAACCGCGACGGCGGAAGTGAGTTTTTTGATCATCATCCCTCTCCAAAATAATCGCAAAGCGCGAACGCCTTAGATCCCTGTTTCTCCAGATCATTATCCATGATCCGTGAGCAAAAAAAAGGGCACTGAGTGAATCCGCAATGCACCTAATTATCAATACGAAACCTTATCGCCTAAAGCAACGCGAAACTGCATCAATCCGGCGATTCAAGGCAGATCAATGGCCACACAGGCCCGAATTCCCTCATGCGTGGCCGTCCGGCGGGTTTTTGCCGGCCGCGCGCTTGGCCATGACGTATTCGAGTTTTCGCGCGGCAACCCGTTTCATGGCTTCCTGCCCGGCTTTCGGATCACCCACAATCGATACCTCGGTTCCCGTTCGGGCGTCGATGGCGCTGACCTTGACCACGTTCCCCCTGCGAATAAACTCAAAAAAAACGGTGCCGGTTGAATATCGTCTTCCATACGTCATCCGAAACCTATCGGGCAGTGCGGGTGCGAGCGTCGCTATTCTGCCAGCACCTATCCGGTTTGCACAACACCATTGCGATGGAGCCAATCACCTTATTTCACAATTTATTTGAGGTTTATTCTTGACACATACAAAATTTTTGTGTTTTTAAGCCGCCGACTGAATTCGATTAATCGACGTTGGCAAATCCCCTTTCGTTCCTTAAGTAGGTTTGGACAGGTCGGTTTTCGACTGTGAAAGTGCCACGGGGGGACGAAACTCGTGGGTATCGCAACAATTTGATGCAAGGAGGGCCGCGGCCCATGACCGTCGACTCACGCCACCCCGAAACCCTGGTTCTTCATGCCGGATACCGCAGCGACGAAACCACCAACGCCGTCGCCGTGCCAATCTATCAAACCACGTCGTTTCAATTCGACAGCACCGAGCACGCCGAAAACCTGTTCGCGCTGAAGGAATTCGGGAACATCTACTCCCGCATCATGAACCCCACCAACGATGCGCTGGAACAACGCATCGCGGCGCTTGAAGGCGGCGTCGCCGCCCTTTCCGTGGCCTCGGGCCAGGCGGCAACGATGTACGCCGTAACCAACCTGTGCCGTGCGGGCGACAATTTCGTCAGCTCTACCGACATTTACGGCGGCACATGGAATTTGTTCGCCAATACGCTGAAGGATCTTGGCATCGAGGTGCGTTTCGTTGATCCGTCCGACCCTGAGAATTTCCGCCGCGTGACCGATGAAAAAACGCGCTGCTATTACGCCGAAACGTTGCCCAATCCGAAACTCAACGTGTTTCCCATCAAGGAAGTCGCCGATATCGGGCGCGCCGAGGGCGTGCCCCTGATCATGGATAACACGGCCTGCCCCATCATTTGCCGGCCGTTTGATCACGGGGCTGCCGTGGTGATGTACTCGACCACCAAATATATCGGCGGTCATGGTACCTCGATTGGCGGCATGATCGTTGATGGTGGCAATTTCGATTGGGAGGCCCACAAGGAACGCTTCCCGACCCTGAACGAACCCGACCCCAGCTATCACGGCGCGGTGTGGACCGAAGCCGTCAAGCCGCTGGGGCCGATTGCCTATATCATCCGTGCCCGCGTGGTTCTGCTGCGCGACCTTGGCTCGCCCATGAGCCCGTTTAACGCCTTCCAGTTTATTCAGGGATTGGAAACCCTGCCCTTGCGGCTGCGCGCCCATTGCGAGAACGCCACCAAAGTCGCCGATTTCCTGAACAGTCATCCGAAGGTGACAAACGTCATTCACCCCAGCCTTCAGAGCGGCGAACTGAAACGCCGGGCGGACGCCTATCTGTCGGGCGGTTACGGGGGTTTGGTTGGTTTTGAGCTTGAAGGTGGCCGCGACGCGGGCCGCAAGTTCATCGATTCGCTGGAACTTTTCTATCATGTCGCCAATATCGGCGATGCCCGCAGTCTGGCGATTCATCCGGCAACGACCACGCATTCGCAGCTTTCCGACGAGGAACAGGCCGCGACCGGCGTTTCACCCGGGTATGTGCGATTGTCTATTGGCATTGAACACATTGACGATATTCTTGCGGATCTTAAGCAAGCACTGGATGCCGTTTAAACAAAATCCGAGCAAGAAATGACAAATTCCCGGGAAGTGGCGCGAGGCGCGTATCCGGAAACGCGCCTTCGCCGAAATCGACGGGCGGAATGGACCCGGCGACTGGTCGCCGAAACCTCATTGTCCGCCGATGATTTGATTTGGCCGGTTTTCGTCGTCGATGGCGATGGCCGCCGCGAACCCGTGGCATCCATGCCCGGGGTGGACCGGCTTTCCATCGACGTGCTGATCGACGAGGTCGGCAAGGCCGTGGACCTGGGAATTCCGGCGGTCGCCGTTTTCCCGTATATCGATCCAGCCTTAAAAACACCCGACGCGCGCGAAGCGGTCAATCCGGAAAACCTGGTGTGCCGCGCGGTCAGCCAATTAAAAGCGGCCCATCCCGGCACGGGTATCGTTTGCGACGTGGCGCTGGACCCTTTCAATTCCGACGGCCACGACGGTCTGGTCAGGGACGGCGCGATCCTCAACGACGAAACCCTTGATGTGTTGTGCGAGCAGGCCGTGGTTCAGGCTGCCGCCGGATGCGATATCATTGCGCCGTCCGACATGATGGACGGCCGCATCGGCGCCATTCGCTACGCCCTGGACGGCGCCGGGCACGAAGATGTGCTGATCATGAGCTATGCGGCGAAATATGCTTCGGCCTTTTACGGACCGTTCCGTGACGCCGTCGGGTCGAGCGGCGCGCTGAAAGGCGACAAGAAGACGTATCAGATGAACCCGGCCAATTCCGATGAGGCCCTACGCGAAGTGGCCATGGACATCGACGAAGGCGCCGACATGGTGATGGTCAAACCCGGGTTGCCCTACCTGGACATTATTCGCCGCGTGAAGGACGCCTTTGGCATGCCCACGTTTGCCTACAACGTCAGCGGCGAATACGCCATGCTCAAGGCGGCAACGACCCAAGGATGGCTGGACAACGATACGGCGGTGCTGGAAACCCTGCTCGCCTTCAAACGGGCCGGCGCGGACGGCGTTCTTACCTATCTGGCGACCGAGGCGGCAACGCTGTTAAAACGCGGTTAATCCAGTTGTCGATACTCGCCGCGAAAATGGATGAGCGGCTCGCCGGATTGCGCGGATTCGAGACGTTCGACCCGCCCAATCACCAACATGTGATCACCGACATCGTATATGGCCTCGCGCGCGCATTGCACGACGGCCAGACTTTCGGGTAGGACCGGGCAGCCATTTTCGCCGATTTGGTGATCCATTCCGTCGAACTTATCATCGGCGCGCCGGGCAAAATGGCGGGATTGTTCGGTTTGCATGTTGGAAAGAACGTTCACCGTGAAATGCGTACCCTTGACAAAAGCATCCAGGCTTTGCGTCGATTTGTCAAAACATACCGAGACCAATGGCGGCTCCACGGAAATGGAGGTAAATGCGCTGGCGGTCACACCCACGGGGCGTTTTTCCGGCATAATCCCGGTCACGACGGTTACCCCGGTGGCGAAATTTCCCAGCACCCGCCGAAACATATCTTTGCTTATGTCCATGGCTGTATTCTCTGGCGCTGCATTCTCTGGCATTGCGACGGTCTTTCAACTAAGGTTTGAAACGAGCTGCTTCAATGATGCCGAAAAAACGGATTTTATTGTATACGTTGGAAAAATGGTTCTGAATCGCGCCCGAATGTTTTATTCTCGCGCAAAAGGCGCTGTCGTCATGGGAGTGATTTGACGGCGAAATGGTATGTAAAAACAATACCAAATTGTCCGTTGTCGTCGTTTGGTGAGCGGCGACGGCGTAGTTGAGGGTCCAGAATGTTTTTCATCATTAGTTTTATAGTTGTTGTCGCGAGTGTGATCGGCGGTTATATGGCGGGCGGCGGGCACCTTGCCGTCCTGTGGATGCCGTTCGAATTCCTCATTATTTTCGGGGCGGGTATCGGGGCGTTTATCATCTCCAACCCCAAACCCATTCTGGCCGCCTCCGCCAAATCTTTCGGCTCTATTCTCAAGGGATCAAAATACAACAAGGCAAGCTATCTGGAGCTAATCGGCTGTCTGTACGCTGTTTTTCGATTGGCCAAGTCAAAAGGCGATCTGGCCCTTGAAAGCCATGTGGAAAAACCCGATGAAAGCCCGCTGTTTCAATCATTTCCGGGGTTCGCAAAGGATCATCACGCCCTGGTCTTTCTGTGTGACTATTTGCGGCTTCTAACGCTGGGCACCAGCAATGCCTTCGAGCTGGAAGGCGTGATGGAAGCCGAACTGGAAACACATCACGGCGAAATGCACACCGTATCTGGCGCCGTATCAACCCTTGGCGACTCCCTGCCGGCGCTGGGTATCGTCGCGGCTGTTCTGGGTGTCATTCACACCATGGGATCGATTACCGAACCGCCCGAGGTTCTGGGCCATTTGATCGGCGGCGCGCTGGTCGGAACGTTCAGCGGAATTTTGATGGCTTACGGCCTGGTTTCGCCCATGGGCAAATCCCTGGAGAACACGTTTAACGCCGAAGGACAGTACATGACCTGCATCAAGGTCGCGCTGATCGCCCATATGCAAGGATACGCGCCGCAGGTTTCGGTTGAGTTCTGTCGCAAGATCCTGACGTCCGACGTTCGGCCCACGTTCGCCGAAGTCGAGGAAATGGTGCAGAACATTCCGGTTCAGAGTTAGGGAAGATTCCGCATGGCGGATCAAGGCGGCACCACCATTATCAAGAAGGTCAAGAAGGGCGGCCATGCGGCTGCCCACGGCGGCGCCTGGAAGGTTGCCTATGCCGACTTCGTGACCGCGATGATGGCGTTTTTCCTGCTGTTGTGGCTTTTGAACTCGGTTTCGCAGGAACAGCTGGAAGGCGTTTCCAACTACTTCGCTCCGCAAAGCACCTCGGCCACCACCAGCGGCAGCGGCGGCGTTCTTGGTGGATTGAGCTCCGCCGAAGCCGGCGCCCTGGGCAACCCCGTCAACCGTCCGCCCACCGTGACAATGGATCTGGCCCCACCCTCGGCGGGATCGGGCAGCACGTCCGAAGGCGAATCCGACACGCCCGAAGAAGGAGATGTCGACGAGGAATCCGCCGAAGAAATGATGAAAAAGCTGGAGGAGGAACAGTTCAAGGAGGCCGAAGAAGCCATCAATCAAGCCATCCAGAGCATTCCGTCCCTTCAGCAAATGGCAGAAAGCCTCATCATCGACAACACGCCGGAAGGCCTACGAATCCAGATCGTCGATCAGGAAGGCCTGGCCATGTTCCCGCGCGGAACCGCTGACATGTTCGGGCACACGCAAAAAATGCTCGGCCTTGTCGCCCAGGTCGTCAACAAGATGCCCCAGAAGATTTCCATCGCCGGGCATACGGATTCGACCAAATTCGGCGGTGGCAATCAGGGTTATACCAACTGGGAACTGTCGGCCGATCGCGCCAATGCCAGCCGCCGCGCGCTGTTGGAGATGGGCACCCCGGCAGAACGGATTTCACGGGTTGTCGGCAAGGCAGCTGAAGACCCGTTTGTGAAGGAAGATCCGACGCATGCGCGCAATCGGCGGATTTCAATAATTTTGCTACGCGGAACCGGCGAAGCGGTCACGCTCGGAGAAACAGGAGAAGCGGGAGAAGCGGGAGAAGCGGTCGCGCCAGGGGGAACCGACCAACTGTTACCGCCGCCTCCGGCAGGCCTTGAACCCGGTTGATGGTATCGAGCCGCGGACGATTGCGCGGCCATGGGAAGTAACCAATGCGACACGAAGCGATCCTGGGAAGCCGCTTCTTTTTCGCCACCGGCTTGATGCCTTGCCCCTACCTTCCGGGGCGGCTGGAACGCCGCGTCGTCACCGAACTGGCGGGCCGCGACGCGCCATTGTTTCATGATATCCTGTCGCAGGCCGGTTTTCGCCGCAGCCACGACATCGTATACGCGCCCGCCTGCCCCGATTGTTCCGAGTGCAAGGCCGTGCGCGTCATTTCAGGGCGCTTCAAACCCTCGAAATCCATGCGCCGCGTGTTGAATTTTAATTCCGACCTGACCGCCAAACAGATCCACCCGAAAGCGACCGATGAGCAATTCGCGCTGTTTTCGGCCTACCAGTCGTCCCGCCACCGGTCCGGCGAGATGGCCCGCATGGACGACGCGGACTATCAGGCGCTGATCGAAAACAGCCCGGTGGAAACCGGATTGGTCGAATTTCGCGATGGGGACGAAACCCTCGTCGCCTGTTGTCTGGTGGATCGGTTGGGCGACGGCCTTTCGGCCGTTTACAGTTTTTTCGACCCGGAAATCCCCAACCGCAGCCTCGGTACACAGATGATCTTGTGGACCATCGGTGAAACCCAACGCCAAAAGTTGCCCTACACCTATCTGGGGTACTGGATCGCGGACTGCCAGAAAATGTCATACAAGGCCCGCTTCGCCCCGGTGGAAGCCTATACTACCGAAGGCTGGAAGCAGCTCTGAGCCCTACTTTGGCCCCGGCTTAGCCGCGCCGCTTGATGAACTTCCACGAAGTGGCAAGCAAGGCGGCGGCCAGTGCGATCTTCAGGGCTTCGCCCGGCAGGAACGGAAGCATACCCGCCGTGAACGCCTTTTCGATGCCAATCAGGGCCGACAGCCAGCCGACGCCGCAGGCGAAGATAATCGCATCGCCAATCAAAAACGCCGCCAGTCCGCTCAGAATGTTGCGATCCCAGCCTCGGCGCGCCAGCGCGCCCACGGCCACCGCGGCGGCCATGAAGCCAACCAGATAACCGCCCGTCGGTCCGGCCATATAGGCAAGGCCGATGCCGGTGGCGGGCGTTCCGGCGAAAACCGGCAGCCCGGCCGCACCCTGGGCGAGATAAAGGGCGATGGTGGCCACGCCCAGACGCGGGCCATAAGCCATGGCGATGACGAGAACGACGAAAGTCTGCATGGTCATGGGCACCGGCCAGAACGGAACCTGGGTCTTGGCCGAAAGGGTCAGCAAGGCGGTTCCGGCAAGGGCCAAAAGGGCCTTGCGCACAAAACCGGCGCTTTCACTCGCCGACCAGACGGCGGAAACCAGGGTGGGTTGGGCGGCGGTCTGATCACGCATAGTCGTCGTCTCCATCAATTCGCAAGAAATCCCGTCACAACACGGGCGGGACACGTCTTCCTAACAGGCAACGGGGTCTCATGTAAACCGGTTGGAACGCGGAAAACCCACCGGCGGCAATCGGCCCGCCTGCCCGCGCTTGCCGCACCAGTCGGTCAGGCGGGTTTCGGTGCGTGTGCGCGAACCAGCCTGCCATGACAGGCCATCCTCCAGTTTCAGCGTTCTGGCGTCGGCCATACCGCCCTTGGCGTAGCGTTGCAAAATAACGCCGCGTCCCCGTGTCATCACCGGAATTTCGTCGAGCGGGAAAATCAGCATTTTGCGGTTGTCGCCGATAACGGCCAGAGAATCGGTCATATCGTCGATGGGAATGCAAATGGCGGCTTCCTGACCGTCAGGCAGGTTCAGCACCTGCTTTCCCGTGCGCGTCTGGGCCACAACCGCGTTTTCCTCGACCACAAACCCCCTGCCCGCTTCCGAGGCAATCAGGATTTTACGATCGGGTTTGTGAACCATCACGTCGACCAGATCGTGGCCGTTGGACAACTCGATCATCAGGCGCAGCGGCTCGCCATTCCCGCGTCCACCGGGCAGCTTGTCGCAGGCCAGCGTGTAAAATCGGCCATTGGTGGCGAACACCACCAGCTTGTCCGTGGTCTGGGCGTGAATGGCGAACTTGGCCTTGTCGCCTTCCTTGTAGCGCACCTCGTTCACGTCCTCGACATGGCCCTTGATGCCCCGAATCCAGCCCTTTTCCGAACAGATCACGGTAATGGGCTCGCGCTCGATCATGGCTTCCAGCGGTACCACGACTCCGCTTGGCGCGTCCTTGATGTCCGTGCGCCGGGCGCCCAGTTCCGTCTTCGGCCCGAACTGCTTTTTCACTTCTGCAATTTCACTGCCGATAACCTTGCGCCGCCGCTCGTCATTTCCCAGCAAGTCAATGAGATCGGCGCGTTCGGCGCTCAACTCGTCGTGCTCGCCGCGTATGGCCTGTTCTTCCAGCTTGCGCAGATTGCGCAGACGCATGTTCAAAACGGCTTCCGCCTGAACGTCGGTCAGCTTGAAGGTGCGGATCAGTTCAGCCTTCGGCTCGTCTTCTTCACGAATGATGCGGATGATTTCGTCCAGGTTCAGGTACGCAATCAGCAACCCGCCCAGAACTTCCAGTCGCCGCTCGATCTTATCCAGCCGATGCTGCGAACAGCGCACCAGCACTTCGTGCCGGTGGGTTAGAAATTCGGCCAGAACGTCGCGCAGGTTCATGACGCGCGGCGTCTTGTCGGCGCCCAGCACGTTCATGTTCAACCCAAAGCGGATTTCCAAATCGGTCTGGCGGAACAGGTGCTCCATCAAATGATCGGCGTCCACGGTGCGGTTTTTGGGTTCCAGAATCAGGCGCACGATATCGGTCGATTCGTCCCTGATGTCGGCCAGCATGGGCAGTTTCTTGGCCAGCATGAATTCGGCAATTTTCTCGACGATGCGCGCCTTGGGCACCTGATAGGGCATTTCGGTTACGACGATCTGGTACGCGCCGCGCGGCAGCTTCTCCACCTCCCAGCGCGCGCGCAGACGAAAACCGCCGCGCCCCGTGCGATAGGCCTCGAGGATGGATTCGGCCGATTCCACCAAAACCCCGCCCGTCGGGAAATCCGGCCCCGGTACCATCGACACCAGCTTTTCAATTGTGGCGTTCGGAAACTTGTTCAGATGGATGGCCGCGTCGCACAGTTCGCCCAGATTATGGGGCGGAATGTTGGTGGCCATGCCCACCGCAATGCCCGACGACCCGTTGGCCAGCAAATTGGGAAAGCGGGCCGGAAGAACCACGGGCTCGTCGTCTTCGCCGTCATAGGTTTCGCGAAAATCAACGGCGTTCTTGTCGATGCCGTCCAGCAACGCCCAGGCCACTTCGGTCAGGCGCGCTTCGGTGTAGCGCATGGCCGCTGGGTTATCGCCATCGATATTGCCGAAGTTGCCCTGGCCGTCCACCAGCGGGTAGCGCACCGCGAATTCCTGCGCCAAACGAACCAGCGCCTCATACACCGCCGAATCGCCGTGGGGATGGTATTTGCCGATAACATCGCCCACCACGCGCGCACACTTCTTGAACCCCGAACCCGGATCCATCTTAAGCTGCCGCATGGCGTACAAAAGCCGCCGGTGAACCGGCTTCAACCCGTCGCGCACGTCGGGCAACGAGCGCGACATGATGGTCGATAGTGCATACGAAAGGTAACGCTCGCCCAACGCATCGGCGAGCGAGGTGTCGCGGATTTCCCCAACCGGAGCCGTTTTAGCCATTCCAAATCCGTAATGAGTTATCGTTAGCGATAGAGATACCACATGTAGTGGCCGGGCGCATCAACTTATCAAAGTTTGGCGGCAGTGCGGGATCATCAATTTGCGGTGCATTTGCGCAACATTAGAAAAGAATTGACAATCATTAGATGCTGCGAATGATTCGTTCACATGAAATTTTTCGGGTTTTTCCACCTTTTTTTCGCGCTGGGTTTCGGGCTGGCGATGATGCCCGCGGCAAGCAGCGCCGACACCGGGCCCAAAATCCGGGTCGTCTACAATGCCGAACCGAACAACCCATTCATTCTTGGACGAGGGACGGTGATCGATGCGGAACGTCCGGGGATAACGATCGATCTTCTGCGCGAGGTCTCCCGGCAGATCGGAATCGAGTTTGAATTTACGCGGGTTCCGTGGCAACGCGCCTTGTTCATGGTGGAAAAAAACCGGGCGGACGCGGTTTTCCATTCCAGTTTCAAAGAAGAACGCGCGGCGTTCGGCGCCTATCCCATGAAGGACGGCCTGCCGGACGAAACACGGAAAATCGCGGATTTTTCGTACCATATCTACACGTTGACAGATTCGGACATTTCCTGGGATGGCAAGCAAATCGGTAAGACCCAGCGCTTCCTCGGCGCCCTGCGCGGCTCAGCGATTGTCGATCAATTGAAGAATGCCGGTCATCGTGTAGATGAGGGAATCGACGCGGGTGTGAACCTGCGAAAACTGACCGGCAGACGAATTAGCGCCTATGTCGATCTGGAAGGCGTCGTCGATCCATATCTGTCTGCCCGCCCGGAACTGTTGGCCATGGTGAGAAAATTCTCGCCGCCGATCCGAACCAGACCCTATTTTCTGATGTTTTCAAAAACCTTCGCCGAGGAGCAGCCGGTTCTGACCAAACAAATCTGGAACGCAATCGGCGAATTCAGACGATCCCCCACCTTCGAGACTCTCAAGAAAAAATACGGGCTGCTTTGATCCTCGTCACACCTCATTCCGGGCCGCAGCCAATCGCCGCTGCGCGGCCTCAATCGGGATGTCGATCCGTTTGCGGTTCAGAAAATAGCTGACCTCCGTGTAGCCAACTTCGGTAAGCCTCTTGAACGCCCTATCGAACCCGTCCGCCACGCGTTCCGGCACATGGGCGTCAGCGCCAACGACCACCGGGATACCGCGCTTCTTCATGCCGGCAAGAACGAATTCGCCGGGAAGCATCTCGCCGATGTTCTTGAGAAGCCCCGACGTGTTCAACTCCATGGCGACACCCGTAGCCGCGATGCGATCCAGTGAGCGCTCAATCTCTGTGGCGATGCCCTCGGGCCGCCACGCCGCAGGATCAACGATCTTGACCAGATCGGGATGGCCCAGCGCATCAAACAGGCCGGTCTCGGCGGACTGCGCCAGGTGCTCAAAATACGTGCGTTGAAACGCCACCGCGTCGCCTGTCTGGAACAGGTCTCGGTACTGTGGCAGGTGCGGGTGGATGGAGCCGAGCACATAGTTGAAGTCCGCCCAGCCCACCTGCTCCTCGAGCCACCCTTCCAAACCGGGAATGAAATCGCACTCCAGCCCCAGCCTTACGTCCGCGATCCCTTCCATCGCCATGCGGGCGCGCTCGACCAGTTGGCAGTATTCATCAAAGCGCTCGACCCCCATGCGAATGCCGGGATCGGGCGGACCGGGAAGCGGGTTGTGGCAGGTGACGATGATCCCCGCCAATCCCTTCCGGACCGCGACCTTCGCGTACTCCTCCGGATCCCCCACCGCATGGCCGCACAACGGCGTATGCATATGAGACTCGTAAAAGGGCAAATCCGTTGAACTCATGCTACCCGCGCTGGATTCTCTGGCTGCGCAGGCGGCGCTGGCCGCTCATCCGGCCGCCGCGATCACCGTCACCTCGACCGCAATCCCGGCCCTGGCCATGCGAACCTCGCCACACGCCCGCGCCGGCGCATGCCCCTCGGGCACCCAGGCATCCCAAATGGCGTTGAAAGCATCGAAATTGCGCATGTCGTCCAGCCAGACAATGGCCTGCAACATCCGCGTCTTGTCCGACCCCACCTCAGCCAAACCGTCCGCAACCTTGCCCAGCGTCTGATGAACCTGCTTCTCAAACCCCGCCTCCGCATCCCCCGTCTGCCCCGCTAGATAAACCGTATCGCCATGCACCACCGCCCTGCTCATGCGTTCCCAGGTTCCGATGCGTTTAATATCGCTCATAATTTTTGATCCTTCCGAATACACCACAGCGCCACCACCCCCGATGACGCCACCACCCCACAATATACCCTCAACCCACCACCGCAAACACCCGGCAACAAGCAAGCCGGTCGGAAAGCGAGGCCCTCGCGCCTCAGATCAGCCGGGATAACCCCAGCACCGAGGCGATAAGGATTACGCCCCAGGTGATGGTCATTCCGGCGACGCGGCCGAAGGTGATCATGCGGGTTCCGTCGAGGCCGATGAGGTGCAGGAGCCGTCCGACGACGAGCGCGCCGCCCAGCCAGTGGGTCATGGCGGAAGACGCGCCGTTGATTTCGGCCAGGGCCAGCAGGATCAGGGCCAGCGGCACGTATTCGGCGAAATTGCCGAAAACGCGGATGGCGGTGGTCAGTTCGGCGTCGCCACCGTCATTGAGAACGATTTTCTTTTTTGATCGCATGACGGTGATGCGAATGCCAAGGAACAGGGCAAACAGGCCAAGCACGCCGCCGTACAGCGCGGTCACGGGAAGCATCATGGTTTCCATTCGATTATTCCCTCTGCTTGTATTTGTTCAGTCGGGCGGCCAGGCGGCGGCGCGCCGCGGGCAATCCTTTATCGTGGTGAGACAGCACGTGGCGTTCAAGGAAATATCCGGTCAGGCGCAGGCCGTCGGCGACTTCGCTCATTTCGCTCACATCCCCCTTGCCGTCGATTGAGACCAGAAAGGCGGGAAGCGGCAACAGCTTGTTTTCATAGGCCTCGCCCGCCGCCAGCGATACGGCGCGGCCGGACTTGGGGGAAACGTAGGCCAGCTGGTCGTTACGCCCGGTGGCGGCGCATTCGGACAAATCGAGGCCGAAACCCAGCTCGCCCAGCAGGCCGATTTCCCAGTGCACGTAGACGGTGGGCCAGTCGTTGCTCTCGATGGCTTCCAGCAGCACGAGAAGCCCGTCATATACGGCTTCGTGGGCCTCGCGTTCGGGCAGGGCCGCTTCAGTGAGCGCGCAGGCTGAACTGAGCGCGGCCAGTCGATCGGCATCGTCCATGACGGCGGCGGCATACGGGTGGGTCAGCTCGCACATCATGGTTCCCAGGTGTTCGGCAAGCCGCGCCCGCCAGCGCGCCTCGACCTTGTTACCGGGTTGCAGAATACCCCGCGCGCGCTTGCCCGCCCCGCCCCGCACCAGCCCGGCGTGGCAGCCGTGCGCACGGGTCAGCAAGGTGGCGATAACGGAAGATTCCCCGTGCCGCCGCGCCGATAGCACAATGCCCTGATCCACCCACTCCATGGTCTGCAGTCTACCCCAAAATCGGGCGGGCGTGACTCCCAATGAAATGTCTTGGAATCATTGCCAAAAATGTGTTTCATTAACGGGTACAAGATACGGATGGACGCCGTGGTGTGTATGAGCGCAGCGGGTTCCAAACCATCCAGTCCGACCAGAGCGGGCAAACCCTTAGTTTCGACTATTTTTCCGAAAAATCAGGAAACGCCGGTGATCCTTCGATCACGGGTCGTCGGCAAGGAGGAAATGTCATGCCATCGACGCTCTTCTCCAAGGCCCGAAAACGTTTGAAAGAGGCCGCCAAGTACATCGAGGTTGACCCCGACGTTATGGTCAAGCTCAGTCATCCACAGGAAACCACCGTCGCCAGCCTGAACGTTCGCATGGACGATGGCTCGCTAAAGTCCTTCAGGGCCTGGCGGTGCCGCTACGACGACACCCGCGGCCCCACCAAGGGCGGCATTCGCTATCATCCCAAGGTGAACATGGACGAGGTCGTGGCGCTGGCCTTCTGGATGACCTTCAAGTCGGCCGTGGTCAACCTGCCGTTTGGCGGAGGCAAGGGCGGTGTTGCAGTCGATCCCCACAAACTGTCCCACGGCGAACTGGAACGGTTGAGCCGCGCCTATGTGCGGGCCTTTGCACGTGTGCTCGGCCCTGATCGCGATATCCCGGCGCCGGACGTTTACACCAACGCCATGATCATGGGCTGGATGGCACACGAATACTCGACCATCGTCGGCCACCCGTCACCCGCCGTCATTACCGGCAAGCCCATTGTTCTGGGCGGATCGCTGGGCCGCGAATCGGCGACCGGACGGGGCGGCTATTACATTTTGCGCCATCTGGAAAAGACCTTCGGCCTGACCCCCAAAAAGACGCGGGTCGCGTTTCAGGGGTTCGGCAACGCATCCATCCACTGCGCGCTGCCGCTGTTTGACGACGGCTACAAGATTGTCGGTGTTTCGGACTCGGTTTCGGCCCTGTACGACGCCGATGGGATGGACCCGCACAAAGTCCTGGCGCACAAGGAGAAAACCGGCAGGGTCGCGGGCGCGCCGACGTTCGGGAAAGCCTGCGAGATGTCCAACGAAGAGCTATTGGTGTCCGATTGCGACGTGCTGGTTCCGGGTGCTTTGGAAAACCAGATTGTCGATGACAATGCCGCCCAGATTAAGGCCCGCTACGTTCTGGAACTGGCCAACGGCCCGACCACGCCGCTGGCCGACAAAATCCTGGCGCAGCGCGGCGTGGTGGCGATTCCGGACATTCTGGCCAACGCCGGCGGCGTCACGGTTTCGTATTTCGAGTGGGCCCAGAACCGGGCCGGATACTACTGGGGCGAAGACGAGGTTCAGGAACGATTGCGGAAATTCATCGAACCTGAAGCGGAAAAAATCTGGCGCATCAAACAGGACAAGGCCGTCGACATGCGAACGGCGGCCTATGTGTTGGCGCTGGACCGAATTGGAACGGCCGTCAGCGCCCGGGGAACACGCAAGTTCTTCAAGCACTGATCGGCCCAATTGCGGACAAAGGGTGGGTCAGGCGTTGAAGTCCAGTCCCCAGTCGCGGTAGCGCTCGGGATCGTCGCCCCATGATTCGCGGACCTTGACGAACAGGAACAGATGGACCTTGCAGTCCAGAATTTCCTTCAGCTCGGCCCGCGAAGCCGCGCCCAGCGACCGGATGCGCTGGCCTTTTTTGCCAAGGATGATGGCGCGCTGGCTTTCGCGCTGCACGAAAATGACCTGATCGATTTGAATGGAGCCATCATCACGCTGTTCCCAGCCTTCGGTTTCAACGGTCGTCGAATAGGGCAGTTCCTGATGCAGCTGATGATACAACTGCTCGCGAGTTATCTCGGCCGCCAGCAGGCGTTGCGGCATGTCGGAAATCTGGTCCTCGGGGAACATCCACGGCCCCTGCGGCACCCGCGACGCCAGGGTTTCCACAAGATCGTCCACCCCGTCTCCGGAGATCGCCGAAATCATGAAGATGTCGGTGAAAAGCTCCGTTTCGTTCAAATCAGACGCCAGCTTCAACAGATCCGACTTATGCACCAGATCGACCTTGTTGACCGCCAATATGGCCTTGCGCCGTGAGGCCCGCAATTTATCGATGATGCCCCGCGTATTTCGGTCGATCCCGCGTTCGGCGTCGACCAGCAACAAGATCAGGTCGGCCCCATCGGCCCCGCCCCAGGCGGCCGCGACCATGGCCCGGTCAAGACGCCGCCGGGGCTCAAAAATGCCCGGCGTGTCGATAAAAACGATCTGCGCCGCGCCCTGAAGATGGATACCCAGCACCCTTGTGCGGGTCGTCTGCACCTTCGGCGAAACAATCGAAACCTTGGTTCCCACAACCTCGTTTATCAGGGTCGATTTGCCCACGTTGGGCGCGCCCAGAACCGCAACGAAGCCGCAACTGTTTCCCGAATCACTCACCTTGGACGCCCTCCAGACGGTCGATCAGCGTTCGCGCCGCAAGTTGTTCAGCGCCGCGTTTGGACGGCGCGCTGCCGAATTCGGGGGCTTCCCCCTGCACCGTCACCTGAATGCGGAAAACCGGCGCATGGGCCGGGCCGTCGCGCCCGACCTCCCGATAGTCAGGCAACGGCAGGGATCGAGCCTGCGCCCATTCCTGCAATGCGGTCTTCGCATCCTTGGGCGGCGTCAGGTCTTCGTCGGCCAAAGCGTTCCAATAGCTACGGATAAAAGTCTCGGCCGTATCAAGGCCGCCGTCCAGAAACATGGCCGCGATCACGGCTTCGCAGGCATCGGCCAGAAGTGCGGGGTTCTCGCGGCCACCGGCGTCTTCCTCGCCGTGCGACATACGGATATGGCGGGCCAGTCCGATGGTGTCGGCAACACGGGCAAGAGTTTCCTTGCGCACCAGTTCGGCATGCCGGCGGGCCAGCGCGCCTTCGTCCTCGTGGGCAAAACGTTCGAACAGCAGGCGGGCGACCACCAGCCCCAGAACCCGGTCACCCAGGAATTCCATCCGTTCATTGGAGGGCAGCCTGCGCGAATGGTTTTTGGCAAGGCTGGAATGGGTCAGCGCCTCGACCAGATACTCCGGTTTGACGAAACGATATCCGATAACTTCTTCCAACTGGTCGGGGAGCGTTCCCATACTCGCTACTCGATCCCGCTGAACATACGGCCAAAGCGAACGGTCGAGAACCACGACCAGATTTTCCATACGGTTCCGTCGATGGAAAAAAACAGGAAGTCGGCGCGGCCCACAAGGTTTACGCGGGGAATAAAGCGCACATCCAAGAAACGGCTGTCGTTGGAATTGTCCCGGTTATCGCCCATGGCGAAGAAATGTTCCTCGGGAACCACATAAAGCGGCGTGTTGTCGGCCTGGCCCCGATCCCCGTTTTCCTCAAGAATGAAATGCTGTCGGCCGTTGGGAAGGGTTTCGATATAGCGCGTTATGCGCCTGACACTGCCGCTGGGGTTGCGATCAATAAAATCGCTGGTTCGTTCGCGCGTTATCGCCTTTCCGTTGATGTGCAGGAGACCGCGAACAACCTGAATCTCGTCGCCCGGGAGGCCGACGATCCTTTTGATGTAATCTTTCGACGTGTCGCTGGGATACTTGAACACCGCGACATCGCCGCGTTCGGGTTCGCTGACCAGCATGCGCCCGGAAAACAGTGGCAGGCTGAAGGGCAGCGAATGATGGCTGTAGCCGTATGAAAATTTGGAAACGAACAAATAGTCGCCGATCAGCAACGTCGGCTTCATGGAGCCGGACGGTATGCTGAACGGCTCGTAAGCGAAGGTTCGGATAAAAACGGCGATAAGAACGGCATAAACGACGGTCCGCACCGTCTCCGATAGCCCTTCAGACTTTTCTTTTTCCATTAAGTTGTCCGTTTAACAAATTGTTTTTACACGTTTTTACAAATCACGACGATCTGGCCACCCGATGAAAGCCGTACCGGACCCTTCTGTCAAGGCGCATCTCCGGCAACCGCGGAAATAATAACGATGGCGTGGGCCATCGGATATTCATCGGTCAGTGAAACATTGATCTGTGCCGACTTGCCAGGCGGCATCATTTCCCGAAGCCGGTCCATAGCCCCGCCCGAGAGCCTCAGATACGGTTTGCCGCTTTGCTCGTTGCACACCTCGATATCGCGAAGATAAACACCCCGGCGAAGCCCGGTCCCGAGGGCCTTGGTGCAGGCCTCCTTGGCGGCGAAACATTGGGCAAAAACGTTTGCCGGGTGGGGTCGGCGGGCGGCCTTGCGCCGTTCGATATCCGTATAGACCCGCTGGGTGAAGCGTTCGCCAAAGCGTGCGAGCGAACGTTCGATACGCCGGATATCGCAAAGATCGGTTCCGAGTCCAAGAATCATGCGCCGGTCCGGGCCTCGTCCATGAGGTGGCGCATGGCGCGAATGCTCTCGGCCAGACCGACGAAAATGGCCTCGCCAACCAGGAAGTGCCCGATGTTGAATTCGACAATATTGGGAATGGCGGCAACCGGTCCCACGGTATCGAAATCAAGGCCGTGCCCGGCATGACATTCCAGACCAACCGTTTCGGCATGTGCTGCGGCTTCGCGGATGCGGGCGAATTCTTCGTCGCGCGCCCCTCCCTCGGCTTCGCAATAGGCACCCGTATGCAGTTCAACCACCGGAGCCCCTAAGGAAACGGCAGCGTCCAGTTGAAAAGGGTTGGCCTCGATGAACAGGGATACCCTAATGCCCGCCTTAACAAGCTGGGTGACGAAGGGCTTCAGGTGATTGTGCCCTCCCGCCGCGTCCAGACCGCCTTCGGTGGTGCGTTCCTCGCGCTTCTCGGGCACGATACAGGCGGCATGCGGCTTGTGGCGAAGCGCGATCTCAAGCATTTCTTCGGTGGCCGCCATTTCAAGATTCAGCGGCACCGAAATCGTTTCGCGCAATTTGGTGATGTCATCGTCGGAAATATGGCGGCGGTCCTCGCGCAGATGCGCGGTAATGCCGTCGGCTCCGGCCTCGACAGCAAGAAGCGCGGCGCGTAGCGGGTCGGGAAATCTGCCGCCACGCGCATTGCGAATGGTGGCCACATGGTCAATGTTGACGCCCAGCCTCAGCGGTTTTTTCATCGCGAGCCTCCTGCTGCTGCTTCATGCACCGTATCCATCGCCGGCGTTGATAAGCGCCCACGATCGGTTTGAGCGGAAAATAAAACGCGACCCAGACAACGACGGCGGTCGGGATGCCGCCAACGACCATCGGCCAGAATACCGGCCACGCCGTTTCAAACACGTATACCAGATCAAACCGCAGAAATGCCTCGGTGAATGTCCCGAAAAATTCTGAAAAGTTCAGCCCTTCGGCCACCTGTCCGCTGGTTTCGTCCAGCAGCCAGCGACCAAGTTCGTAAATCCAGATCCAAATGAAGGGGAAGGTCCATGGATTCCCGACAACGGTTCCAATGGCGGCGGAAAGCAGGCTGGCGCGGATAACCCATGCCAAAAGGCAGCCCAGCGCAATATGCATTCCAACAAACGGGGTAAACGAAAGAGCTGCGCCGCAGGCGAAACCGGCCGCCACAAAGTAGGGCGAGCCTGGCAACCTCGCCACCCGATGAAAAAGGTAGCTGATCGTCCGACGCCACCCTGACCGAGGCCAAAGGAACTCTCGCACCCGTTCGGGAAACGTTATTTTCTTGCGACGCAAAAACATGGCGTGAATATAGGGCAAACGGTGGAATGGGCTATAGGTAAAAACGCGGCAGCGTCATCCGCGGGCGCGTTCCACTTCGTTGATTACGTTGGAGGCCCGCAAGGCTGCGATAATATTTGTCAGGTGTTTGAGATCCTTGACTTCGATATCGAGAAGAATTTCAAAAAAGTCCGCCGAGCGGTTGGTGATGTTCAGATTGCTGATGTTGCCGTCGTTTTTGGCGATGATATTGGAAATAGCGCCCAGACTTCCGGCCTCGTTGGAAAGCACCAGATTGAGCCGCCCGACGTGGATATCCGCGTCCTGGCCTTCCATTTCCCACGAAACGTCCAGCCATCGCTCGGGCTGGTCGCTAAGCCCTTCCAGTTCGTGGCAGTCGATGGTGTGAATGGTGACGCCCTTGCCGGTGGTGATAATGCCGACGATGCGGTCCCCCGGAAGCGGATGGCAACATCCCGCGAAATGCACCGCCATGCCCGAAATCAGCCCGACGATGGGAACGCTGGGGGTCTTTTCCTTGCCGCTGCGAGTGCGCGCCCTGCCGATGGGCACCACCTTTTCCGGACCAAGGCGTTTCGCCTTTACTCCGGGATAGACCGTTTCCACGACTTCACGCGCGGTAAAATGACCCGAACCCACGGCGGCGAAAACATCATGGGCGCTATTTGACTTGAGGCGTTTGAGAACCCCATCCAGGGCCTTGTCGCTGTATTCGTAACCGGCCTCCCTGAATGCTTTGATCAGGATGGACCGCCCCAGTTCGCCGTATTGTTCGCGTTCCCGCGCGCGCATGAAACGACGGATACGCGCCCGCGCCCGACCGGTTACCACAAAGCGTTCCCATTCCGGAGACGGCGTTTGCGCCTTCGAGGTCAGGATTTCGACCTGATCGCCATTGCGAAGCTCTACCTTCAGCGGACGAATGCGGCCGTTGATCTTGGCCCCGACACAGGTATCGCCAACCTCGGAATGGACGGCATAGGCGAAATCGACCGGCGTCGCCCCAAACGGTAGGCTGATGAGATATCCCTTCGGCGTGAAGCAGAACACCTGATCCTGGAACATTTCCAGCTTGGTGTTCTCCAGGAACTCTTCGGGTCCCGACGCCTGATCCAGAATTTCCAGCAATTCGCGAAGCCACCGGTATTGGGGGCCTTCTGTGCTGCCAACGCCCTGTTTGTAGCTCCAGTGCGCGGCCACGCCGCGTTCTGCAACGTCTTGCATCTCTTCGGTGCGAATCTGAACCTCGATGCGCTCGCCCCGTGGTCCGAAAACACCTGTATGCAACGACTGATAGCCGTTGGGTTTGGGCGTACTGATGTAATCCTTGAAACGGCCCGGAACCACCGGATAGGCGGCGTGAATAGCGCCCAGGGCGCGATACACGTCGTCGATCCCGGGAACGATCAGGCGAAACGCCATGATGTCCGAAAGCTGCTCGAAGGTAATGCTTTCGCGCTGCATTTTGCGCCAGATGGAATGGGGCTGTTTCTCGCGACCAAATATCCTGACGCGGAATCCCGACCCTTTCATCAGATCCGTAAGCTGGCCGATAATTCCCGAAATGCTTTCGCCGCTTTCCTTGCGCAGGAAATCCAGGCGGGTGAGCACCGAGTTGCGGGCATCCGGGTTCAGTTCTGCGAACGCCAGTTCCTCAAGTTCGTTCTTGATGGCGTGCATGCCGATTCGTTCGGCCAGCGGCGCGTAGATCTCCATCGTTTCCTGCGCAATCCGATGGCGTTTATTCGGATTTTCGATGTAGTTCAGCGTGCGCATGTTGTGCAGGCGATCGGCCAGCTTGACCAGAAGGACGCGAATGTCCTTCGACATGGCCAGCAAAAGTTTTCGGAAGTTTTCAGCCTGCTGTGACTGATCAGACAGCAATTCGATACGGGTCAGTTTGGTAACGCCGTCAACAAGCTGCAAAACCTCGTCGCCGAAGTGTTTTTGCAGGTCCTCCGCCGTCGCGTCCGTGTCCTCGACCGTGTCGTGAAGCAGCGCGGTGATGATCGAGGCCGTATCCAGTCTGTATTCCGTCAGAATACCGGCAACCTCGTTGGGATGGGAAAAGTAAGGATCGCCCGAGGCGCGCTTCTGCGAGCCATGCATCTTCATGGCATAAACGTAGGCGCGGTTAAGCGCGTCCTCGTCCGCATCGGGATCGTATTCGAGGACACGCTCAAGCAGTTCGAATTGGCGGATCATTCGGCGCCTCGCGCCGCTTCAAGACGCCAGTGCGCGGTCACGCTCAGACCTCGTCGGTCCCGGCGTCCCCTTCGGCTTCGGGCTTGGCTTCGCCGGCGTCATCCGAAACCTCGGTGATCGCTTCCGACGAATCGGCAAACACCATGCCCATATCCATGTCGGCGGACGCCTGCGGTGCGCCTTCTTCGGCTCCGGCATCGGCTCCGGCATCGGCTCCGGCATCGACAACGCCTTCGGCAACCGGAATACCCAGTTCCTGCTGAATCGCCACCAGATCCATTTCGTCCTCTTCCGGCTCATCAGCCTCGACGAATTTTTGCAGACCCTTGACCAGAGAACCTTCCAGCCCATCGAGTTCAACGGTTTCGTCTGCGATCTCGCGCAGCGCAACAACGGGGTTCTTGTCGTTGTCGCGGTCTACGGTCAACGCAGCACCCGAGGAAATGTCGCGCGCCCGCTGGGCGGCAAGCATCACCAGGTTGAAACGGTTGGGAATTTTAAGCACACAGTCTTCGACGGTAACGCGCGCCATTTAAATGGACTCCGTATTCTTTGAATTTCAATCGCGATTAGCGGCCCATATATATTTCGCCGATTCGCCTTAAGCAAGGCCAGTCTTACGATTCGACGCAAAACAACGGCTATTTAGCCAACTTTTTTCAAGGAATGGGCTCCGCGTACTGTTCCACGGGAATTTCCTCGATCAAATCATAAATCGACGCGGCCGAGATAGGATGACGCCAATCGGGCGCGATTTCGGCCAGGGGAAGCAGAACGAATGCCCTTTCGTGCATACGCGGATGAGGTAAGATCACACCGTCCCCGCCGGTGGCGACACGCCCGTCGAAATCAATAATATCCAGATCCAGTGTTCGGGCCATGTTCTTGGTTTTGCGCAGCCGTCCGAAATCCAGCTCGATCTGATGCAGAAGCTCCATCAGCGGAACCGGGTGCTTGCCTTCAGGTTCCAGCCCGACCACGCCGTTGACGAACCACGGCTGATCCGACGTGGGCACCGGCGCCGAACGGTACCAGCGCGAACACAGACATACTTCCAGACCGGCGGCATTCAGCGCCTCGACCGCCGAATGACAATTCGCGCGCGGGCTTCCGCCGTGAGGACTGGAAAGATTAGAACCGATACCGATAAAGATCATAATAAAGACATTCCCGCTTGCGAGGTTCTGCGCCACAGCCTACCTATTACACGTTAAACCTATTACGCCGACAAGATATAGAAAATCGGTGAAAAATAATAACGTCCAAAATTAAGTTTTTGATACAAGTCTTTGATTATAAGGACATTTGTTATGAATATTTATCCGCACGAACGTTTGGGAATATTTATTGACGGATCAAATCTGTACGCGGCGGCAAGGGCTTTGGGTTTCGATATCGACTACCGGCGGCTTCTTGACCTGTTCGCCGTCGAAGGAACGATGATCCGGGCGTTTTATTATACCGCCCTTCTTGAAGATCAGGATTATTCGCCGATTCGTCCACTGGTCGACTGGCTCGACTACAACGGCTACACCATGGTCACAAAGCCGACCAAGGAATTTACCGACGCGGCCACCGGGCGGCGCAAGATCAAGGGCAATATGGATATCGAACTGGCCGTCGATGTTATGGAAATGGCCGAACATATTGATCATGCTGTCCTGTTCTCGGGCGATGGCGACTTCCGGCGGCTGGTCGAAGCAGTGCAGCGCAAGGGCGTTCGCATTACCGTGGTCAGCACCATCCGGTCACAACCTCCCATGGTCGCGGACGAATTGCGCCGTCAGGCCGATTTCTTTATCGAATTGCAGGATCTGCAGCCGCGAATCGAGCGCCAGGGCGGCCACCGTGATGACAAGAACGGCCCGCCCGACGTCCCCATCGCGGACCCCTACATCGAAACCGTCTGAACGGCTGCGGCGGGGCCAACGGCAATGGAATCGCATGTATTAAATTGCGCGCCTGAAAGCGATTGCGCGCAGTGTCCGCGTCTGGTGGCGTTTCGCGAAACCAACCGCGCCGCCTTCCCCGACTGGCACAACGCGCCGGTTGCCACGTTTTGCCCGACCTCGGACGACCCCCCCGTCAAACTGCTGATCGTCGGCCTGGCGCCGGGCCTGCGCGGGGCCAACCGGACCAGCCGCCCTTTCACTGGCGATTACGCCGGCGATCTCTTGTATGCCACGCTGGGCAAATTCGGTTTGTCTCGGGGAACCTATGACGCTCGGCCCGATGACGGGCTGGATCTTGTCGGTTGCCAGATCACCAATTCTGTTCGCTGCGTCCCGCCGCAAAACAAGCCCGTCGGCGCCGAAATCGCAGCATGCCGCCCGTTTCTGGCCAACACCATAAAGGCCCTGCCGGATTTACGGGCCATTCTGGCGCTGGGAACCATCGCCCACGGTACGGTTCTTTCGGCCCTGAAACTACGCAAGGCAATCTACCCCTTCGGCCATGGCGCTATCCATACGCTTCCCGACGGTATTTTTTTTGCCGACAGCTATCATTGTTCGCGCTACAACACGAATACCCGCAGGTTGACGACCGAGATGTTCGAAAGCGTTTTCGAGAAACTGGCCGAATTAATCGCGGACTAAGAAACTATCATTTGGCAGGAGGAAATCGCCGTGGATATCGTTTGTCTTGACCTTGAAGGGGTTCTCATTCCGGAAGTCTGGATCAATTTTGCCGAAAAGACCGGAATTGAATCTTTGCGCGCGACCACGCGCGACGTTCCGGACTATGACGTGCTGATGCGTCAACGCCTGAAAATCCTCGACGAAAACGGGTTGAAACTACCGGATATTCAGGAAGTTATCGGCGAAATGGGGCCCATGGAAGGGGCCAGGGAATTTCTTGATGAACTGCGCGAAACCTATCAAGTGGTCATTCTGTCGGACACCTTTTACGACTTCGCCGAACCCATGATGCGCCAGCTTGGATGGCCGACCCTGTTCTGCCACCGCCTCGAAATCGCCGAGGATGGCCGGGTTGCCAATTACAAGCTGCGCATGCCCGACCAGAAACGCCATTCGGTCGAAGCCTTCCAGAAGCTCAATTTCAAGGTCATGGCGGCGGGCGATTCGTACAACGACACCACAATGCTGGGCGCCGCCGAAGCCGGAATTCTGTTCCGCTCGCCGGAAAACGTGATCCGCGAATTCCCGCAGTTCCCGCACGTTACCGAGTACGACGATCTGGCGGCGCAGTTCAAGGATGCCTCGAAACGCATTAACGGCGGCTGACACAATGATCAGGTTCTATACGTGGCCGACACCCAACGGCTTCAAGATTTCCATTATGCTGGAAGAGACGGGGCTTGATTACGAGATCATCCCCGTCGATATCCGCAAAGGCGATCAGTTCGACCCGGAATTCCTGAAAATCAGCCCCAACAACAAGATGCCCGCCATCGTCGATACAGACGGCCCCGACGGCCCCGACGGCCCCGGCGGCCCCGGCGGCCCGGGCGGCCCGGGCGGCGCGCCCTATTCGCTGTTCGAATCGGGGGCGATTTTAATGTACCTGGCTGAAAAAACGGGCCGCTTCATGCCAACCGAAACAGCGGCGCGTTTCACCGTGGTTCAGTGGCTGATGTTCCAGATGGGCGGTGTTGGGCCGATGTTGGGCCAAACGCATCATTTCCGCCACTACGCGCCGGAACCGGTCCCCTACGCCATCGAGCGCTACACCAAGGAAACCGGACGACTGTATGGCGTGCTGGACCGCCGTCTCGGTGAAAGCGAATATCTGGCCGGCGAGTATTCCATTGCCGACATGGCCACCTTCCCGTGGCTGCGCTCGTGGGAACGTCAGGGCCAGAATCTGGACGACTTCCCCAATGTGAAGCGGTGGTTTGATATCATTGGCGCGCGCCCGCCGGTCGTTCGCGCCCTGCAACACCTGCAGGAACATCAATCCAAAGGTCCGCTGGACGAAAAAGCCCGCGAGATGATGTTCGGCGATATCCAATACAGGCGAAAATAATGGCAATTAATGTGTTCGAGTTGGTGGGCGCCGATGACCGTCGGTTCAGCCCCTATTGCTGGCGTACCCGTTTCGCCCTGGCCATCAAGGGGCTGGACGCCGAGTTCATCCCCATGCAATTCACGCAAAAGCACTTGATCGAATTTTCCGGACAAGACCGGGTGCCGGTTCTGGTGGATGGTGAAACCTGCGTCCATGACAGCTGGGCCATCGCGCTATATCTGGACCGCGCCTACGCCGACCGCCCTTCCATCTTCGGCGACGTCGCCAACGTCGGCATCTTGCGGTTTCTGAACATGTGGACCGACAGGGTTGTGATGCGCGGCATCATGCCCATGATCATTCAGGATATTTTTGAGCATATCGACCCCGCCGATCAGGCGTACTTTAGGCAATCGCGCGAAAAAACCTGGGGCGGACGCATCGAGGATATTCATAAGGAACGCGATACCCGGCTCGTCGGCTTTCGCAAATCATTGGAACCGCTGCGCGCCACGTTGGCCGAACAGCCCTTCCTTTCGGGGGCCAACGCCGGTTACGCCGATTGCCTGGTTTTCAGCGCCTTCCAGTGGGCCCGGATCATGAGCGACTTCCAACTGCTCGAAACCGACGATCCCATCTTCGCGTGGCGCGATAAAATGCTGGACCAGTTTGGTGGCCTGGCCAGATCCGCGCCGGGATATGCGTTTTGAGCGAAACCTCGGAGCGCGACCCGGCAACTTTGCCATACAATCGAACCGCCGTGGTCGGGGCCATGACTTCGGTCCAGGCCAGCATGTCGCTGGCTGTTCTGATGCTGGCGGCGATTGCGCCCGCCGTGGCCAAATCTTTGGACATCCCGGCGGCGCTGATCGGTTATCAGGTCAGCATCGTGTTTGGAAGCGCCAGCGTCTTTTCGCTGATTGCCGGTGGTCTGGTGCGCCGTTGGGGCGCCTGCCGAACCAGTCAGTCCGCGTTGATTTTGGGTCTTGCCGGATGTGCGCTGGCGACCATACCCGATATTGCAGCACTTGCCGCGGCATCGGTTTGCATCGGTGCAGGCTATGCGTTGACCAACCCGTCGGCATCGCATCTTTTGGGACGTTTCGCCGGAAATCGGTATCGCAACGTGATTTTTTCCATCAAGCAAACGGGTGTGCCGTTGGGCGGGGCCATTGCCGGGCTGGTTGCGCCCGGACTGGCCATAACATTCGGCTGGCAATCGGTGCCCATCGCCGCGGCGGCGACGCTTCTCGCCCTTCTGGTCGCCCTTCAGGCGCGCCGCAGGTTTTGGGACGACGACCGCGATCAATCGTGGCGCATTCGCGGCAATCTTTTCGAAGGGCTGATCCTGGTATGGAACCGCAAGCCCCTGCGGCGGCTGGTCAGCGCGTCGTTTTTCTACACCATCACTCAGCTTTGCCTCGTAACCTTTCTGGTGACATTGCTGGTCGAGGACGCTGGCATGACGCTGGTGGCGGCGGGTTTCGTGCTGTCCATTGTCCAAATGGCCAGTGTACTGGGCCGTCTGGCCTGGGGCTGGGTCGCCGATAAGGTTGGCGACGGCGCAGTCGTACTGGCCGTCATCGGCGTTATCGCGGGAATTACCTCGGGTATCACCATGTTGGTAGGCCCAGAGTGGCCGGTCAACGGAATGAAGGTTCTCTTTGTTATTTTCGGGATTGCCGCAGTCGGCTGGAACGGCGTGTTCATTGCCGAAGTCGCCCGTGTCAGCCCGGCCGGGCGGATCGGTCCGACAACAGGTGCTGCCCTAGCCATAACCTTCGCAGGCGTCATTTTCGGCCCGTCGCTATTCGCCTTCGCCCATGGCTTTATCGGCAGCTACACCACAACCTTCGGCCTGTTGACCGTGGCCTCCGTGGCGGGCGCATTGCTGGCCCTAAGTTGCCGGCAAAAGAATGCCGAAGACGCAGCGTAAAAAAGACCGGGGAGGAGGTTTCCCTCCTCACCCGGCCAAGTTCCGACCGCGGACCCCCTAAAATGCGACCGGAACTTTTTGGTCCAGGCGATAAATGTGCCTTCCCTCGTCTAAAGGCCCCCAAGCCCGTCGAGAGCGCGCAAAACGGCTGGACCAAGAAGTACGATAAACAACGTCGGCATGATGAAAACGATCAGCGGGACCGTCAGCGTCGCCGGAAGTTTCGCGGCCTTTTCCTCGGCTTTCAGCATCCTTTCTTCACGAAATTCAGAGGACAGAACACGCAGCGACTGCGCCACCGGCGTTCCGTATTTTTCCGTCTGTAAAAGCGTGTTCACAACGCCGCGCATGGCCGGCAAATCGACCCGTTTAATCAGGTTCTCCAGAGCCGTGCGGCGAACCGGCAAAAACCCCAGCTCTATGGCCGTAAGGCCTAATTCATCAGAAATTTCGGGACAGGATTTTTCGCTTTCCCCGCCCACGCGAGTCAGCGCGCCGTCCAGGGCCAGACCGGCCTCGGTGCAGATTACCAGCAGGTCGAGTGCGTCGGGCAGTCCCTTCTGAATGGCCTGCATTCGCTTGATGGTCGTGTTCTTGACAAAAACTTCCGGCGCATAGGTCCCTAGAACCACCGCCAGCATGGCCACGAAAATCCGCGCCAAGGGCGGCAGATCGAACGCACCGAAGCCATAAACAGCAACGGCTGCCGCCCCGCCGAAAGCGAAGGGCAGGCAAAGTTTAAGAAACATGTAGATGGCGATGGCGTCTTTTGTGCGCCAACCGGCCTGGGCCAGTTTAAGAGAAACGTTTGCGGCATGCTGGTTGCGTACCAGATTCAAGCCTGTGGTGATGCGGTTTACGAACCCCAGCGCTGCCTGCCTTCGGTTTTGGTTTTGCTTCGCCGTCAGAAGACTTGAGCGCAATACATCGCGCTGCTGCTTCAGGTTTTTGGCGCGATCATTCATGGGGTTGCGGGCGAGGGCCGCGCTCCAGACGACGCCGATAACCGCCACCGCCGCCAGACCTGCAAGAACCGTGATAACGGTTTCGGGTTTGGCCAGTTCCGAAAGAAGTTGGGTCGGGCTCATATCTCGAACCTCACCATTTTGCGCATCAC
>JADHSV010000043.1 GCA_016776725.1 Rhodospirillales bacterium | reverse complement strand
TCTATAAATCCGACGACTGGAAAAAGGCCATGGAAGCCAATGGTCTGGCCCCGTTCTACAATGGTGGGCCGATGTTCGACGATTTCGTGAGCCAGAACATCGCCGATGTCAAACAGCTGTCCAAAGACGTCGGACTTCTAAAATAGAAACGTCAGGATAGCCGGACAGGGGCCGGCGGGTGTATTGCCCGCCGGCTTCCGTTTACCGGTTCGTCCGGTCCGGGTTAATATGATGCCTGGTTTGAAACGTGGTGCATTGGGGGTGGGCTCGTGACCGACCGAATTACCGGAACGCTTCTTCTTCTTCTGGCGATCGCCTATAGCGTCGCCGGAGCAGGCTTCGAAAGCGATTTCATATCCGATCCGTTGGGACCGAACGCTTTTCCCGTGATGTTGGGATCGGCGCTGGGCCTGTTCAGCCTTTATCTGCTGTTTCGCCCGGACCCCGAGCCCGAATGGCCCAGCCTAAAGTCATGGAAGCGCCAGGGCGCGGCGCTGGCGGCATTGATCATTTACGGGATCGTTCTGGAATTCATCGGTTTCATCATCAGTTCCGTTGTGCTGGTGGGCTTCCTTTCGCAAATGCTGGGGGGCAACCGCCGCTACATGATCGGCACCGGTATCGGCGCCAGCATCGTTCTTTATTTCCTTTTCAATAACGTCCTCGGCCTGCCGCTTCCGGCCGGTGAGATATTCGGAGGCTGACGGTGGAAATCTTTGCTGGATTAGCCCACGGTTTCGATGTTGCGCTAACGCCGCTCAACTTCGGCCTCGCCATGTTCGGCGCATTTGCAGGAACCTTGGTTGGCGCGCTGCCCGGTCTGGGTCCGGCCAACGGCGTGGCCATTCTGGTGCCGCTTGCATTTACTTTGGGCCTGCCGCCGGAATCGGCGCTGATCCTGCTGGCCGCCGTTTATTACGGCGCCATGTATGGCGGGCGCATCTCCAGCATTATGCTCAATATTCCGGGCGACGAACCGGCTGTCATGACGCTGCTGGAAGGCAACCCCATGGCCCGGCAGGGCAAGGCGGGAGCGGCCCTTGCTCTATCGGCGGTCAGTTCCTTCGTTGGCGCGACGCTGGCCACCATCGGGCTGACGTTTCTGGCGCCCCTGCTGGTCGAACTGGCGATCCTTTTCGGCCCGGCGGAATATTTCATTTTGTTCCTGCTGGCCTTCACGATGATCGGCACGCTGACCGGAAAAAACGTTTCCAAGACCTTCATCGCTTCGGCCCTCGGCCTTATGCTGGCGACCATCGGTCTTGACCCCGCCACCAACGTGCCGCGCTACACGTTCGGACAGATGAAGCTGTTCGACGGGTTGGACCCGATTATCGCCATCGTCGGCTTGTTCGCCATCAGCGAGGTGCTGGTGTTCCTGGAAACCGTGGTCATCGGCGAGCAGATCAAATACAAGGTTGAACGCACTTACGCGACCTTTAAGGAGATTTGGTTCTGCGCGGGCGCCATGCTGCGCGGCTCGGTGCTGGGATTTGTTTGCGGCGTCCTGCCCGGGGCGGGCGCGTCGTTAGGCAGTTTCGCCTCCTACGCAATGGAGAAACGTTATTCTGACCGGGGAACCTTCGGCAAGGGCGATCCGCGGGGATTGGCCGCGCCCGAGGCCGGTAACAACGCCGCCGCGGGCGGCGCGCTGGTTCCCATGCTGGCGCTGGGCGTTCCCGGCAGCGGCACGACGGCTGTGTTGCTGGCGTTGCTGATTTCGCTGAACATCACGCCCGGACCGTTGCTGTTCGTTGAACGGCCCGAAGTCGCCTGGGGCCTTATCGCGTCCCTCTATATGGCCAATGTCGTGCTGCTTATACTCAACCTGCCGCTGGTCAACATCTTCGTGCGCCTGTTAATGGTTCCGACCTATGTTCTGATGCCGACCGTAACGTTGATCTGTTTCCTTGGCATTTACGCCATCAGCCACAGCGTTTTCGACATCTACATGATGATCGGCGTCGGCGTCTTCGGGTACCTTTTGCGCAAGGTCAACATCCCTCTTGTACCCGTCATCCTGGGCGTGTTGCTGGGCCACCATATGGAGGTCAATCTGCGGCGTGCGTTGAGTTTGAGCGACGGCGAATGGGAAATCATGTTCAGAAGCCCGCTGGCGATCACCCTTTGGGTGCTCATCACGATGAGCCTGACGCTGCCCTTCATCATCCGCGCCATCGGCAAGCGACGAAAGAAAAGCGCGATATGAAAACGCACATAGTCCGTGTCCATCCGGAAAAAGACCGGTTGACGCGCGCCGACCAATTTGCCTGGAAAATCGCGTCCGTGGCCGCCGATCCGGTTGCCGTTGATGACGACGTTACCGAGATGATCATCAACCGCATCATCGACAACGCGTCCGTGGCCATTGCTTCGGCCAACCGGCGGCCGGTGGTAACGGCCAGGGCGCAGGCGACGGCCCATCCGCGCAGCGGTGGCGCAACCGTGTTCGGAATTGGCGGGGACCGGCTTTTTTCGGCGGAATGGGCGGCCTGGGCCAACGGCACGGCGGTGCGCGAACTGGATTTTCACGACACTTTCCTGGCCGCCGATTATTGCCATCCGGGCGACAATATCCCGCCGGTTCTGGCGGCGGCGCAGCAGTGCGGACGGTCGGGGGCGGACTTGGTGCGCGGCATCGCGGCGGGCTACGAGGTTCAGATCAATCTGGTTCGCGCCATCTGTATCCACAAACACAAGATCGATCAGCCCGCCCACCTGGGGCCATCGCAGGCTGCCGGGATCGGGGCGGCGTTGGGCTTGCCGACCGAGGTGATCTATCAGGCGGTGCAGCAGGCCCTGCATGTGAACACACCGACCCGGCAATCGCGCAAGGGCGAAATTTCAAGCTGGAAGGCCTTTGCGCCGGCCCATTGCGGCAAAATGGCCGTTGAAGCCGTGGACCGCGCCATGCGCGGCGAGGGAGCGCCGACACCCATCTATGAAGGCGAGGACGGATTTATCGCGCGCCTGCTGGACGGCCCGGATGCCGAATACCACGTTCCGCTGCCGGAACCGGGCGAGCCCAAGCGGGCCATCATGCTGAGCTATACCAAGGAACATTCCGCCGAATATCAGGCGCAGGCGCTGATTGATCTGGCGTTTTCCCTGGGGGAAGAGATTGACGGCAAAACCGGCGGGGACTGGGATCAGGTTGAGGAGATTGTCATCCACGCCAGCCACCACACCCATTATGTCATCGGAACCGGGGCGGATGACCCGCAGAAAATGGACCCTTCGGCCAACCGCGAGACCCTCGATCATTCCATCATGTACATGTTCGCCGTCGCCTTGCAGGACCGCACCTGGCACCATGTCGAAAGTTATATGCCCGAGCGTGCCGCGCGTCCCGATACGGTCCGCCTTTGGCACAAGATACGCACGCAGGAAGACCCCGAGTGGACGCGGCGCTATCACAGCCCGGATCACACCGAGAAGGCCTTTGGCGGGCACGTAAGCGTGCGCCTCAAATCGGGTGAAATTCTGGAAGACGGCCTCGCCGTGGCCAACGCCCACAGCTTCGGCGCGCGACCGTTCGCCCGGAACGATTACATTCGCAAGTTTACGACCCTGACGGATGGGATTGTTTCGCCGCGCGAGAGCGAGCGTTTCCTGAGCGCGGTCCAGGAACTGCCCGAGTTGCCGCCCCAGTGGCTGGCCGAGCTGAATGTCGCTGTGGACATGGTCGAACTTGCCGACAGTGGTCCCCATAAACCGGGGATTTTCTAGGCCTTAGTGGTGCAGTTCCGTGGCGCCGCCCTCGTCGGGCCGGTCAAGGACTGACACCATGTCCTCGTTGGAAACGATGCCGACCAGTTCGCCCTCGTCGCAGACCACGGGGATCGGATAATCCACCGTCAGAGCGGCCGGAACGGCGCCCTCGATGGGTTCGTCCGGATGCACCGTGTGGGTGAGGTCGGCGAGTTCCCTGGCCCATTTGATCTTGTCGTTGCCGTTCAATTCTTCCATGGCTTCCAGGGTGACGACGCCGCGGTATTCGTTCTCGTACGTGACGTAGCCGTATTCTTCACCGGCCTTGCGCATTTGCGCCATTGCTTCTTCGATGGTTTCGTTGGTCAGGCGCAACGCAGGCGGCCGCATGATGACATCGACATTAAGCGCACGCGCCCGGTTGACGTCTTTGACGAAGGCGCGAACGTAGTCGTCGGCGGGCTTAAGCAGGATATCGGCAGGCGTGCCGACCTGGGACAGCGCGCCGTCCTTCAAAATGGCGATACGGTCGCCGATGCGAAGCGCCTCGTCCAGATCATGGGTGATGAAAACAACTGTTTTGCGTAGTTTCGCCTGAAGGGCCAGCAGCAAATCCTGCATGTCGGACCGGATCAGCGGATCCAACGCGGAAAACGCTTCGTCCATAAGCAGGATTTCCGGGTCCGTGCACAGCGCGCGGGCCAGACCCACACGTTGCTGCATGCCGCCGGAAAGCTGGCTGGGGTAGCTGTCTTCGTACCCGGCCAAACCCACCATATCAATCCACTCGCGCGCCTTTTTCTCGCGCTCCGACTTCTCGACACCCTGAATTTCAAGGCCGTAGCCGACGTTCTGAATGACGGTTCGATGGGGAAGCAGGCCGAAGCGCTGGAACACCATGCTCATCTTGTCGCGGCGGAATTTGATAAGCTGGTCGGTCCCCAACGTCATCACGTCGGTGCCTTCGACGGTAATGTGGCCGCTGGTCGGGTCGATCAGCCTGTTGAAATGGCGGATCAGGGTCGATTTTCCCGAACCCGACAAGCCCATTACGACGAAGATTTCACCTTCCTCAATGTCCAGACTGACATCGCTCAGGCCGACCGTGTGGCCGGTGTCGGCGAGAAGGTCGTCCTTACCCTCGCCGTTCTGGGCCCGTTGCAGAACCTCCTGCGGTTTATCGCCGAAGATTTTGTAAATATTGCGGACTTCTATCTGTGCCATAACCGGGACCTCAATGAGCGACATTTCGGAACGCTTGTAACCGCGCGCCGTAGGATTGGCTGATTCGATCGAAAACGATCGCCAGGAACACGATGGCCATTCCGCCGATCAGTCCCTCACCGGAATCGTTGCGTTGCAGACCGATCAATACGGTCTCGCCGACACCGCGCGCCCCAATCATAGACGCAATCACCACCATTGCCAAAGCCATCATCGTGGTTTGGTTGATGCCTTGCATGATCGAGGGCAGGGCAAGCGGGATTTGAACGCCGCGCAACAGCTGCCAGCGTGTGGCGCCGAAGGCGCGGCTCGCTTCCACGACTTCGCTGTCGACCATGCGAATGCCCAGATCGGTCAGGCGAATAAGCGGCGGCGTGGCGTAAATCACGGTGGCCAGAATGGCCGGCACCTTGCCCAGGCCGAACAGCATGGCGGCGGGGATCAGATAGACGAAGCTGGGAATCGTCTGCATCAAATCCAGAACCGGGTTGATGATAAGCCGCAGCCGGTTCGAACGGGCCGAAAGAATGCCCATGGGAATGCCGACGGCGATGGCCAGGCTGATGGAAACGAGCATGATGGCGATGGTCTGCATGGCCTTTTCCCAAAGGCCCAAAGCGCCGATGAAATACATCGCCCCGATCATCAGAGCCACCAGGCTGAAGCGTCGGCTGGCGGCGTAGGCGATCAAGCCGACGATCACCATAATCGCGATCGGGTGGGTACCACGAAGCAGCTTTTCCAAAGCGACAAGCACGGTCAGGATGACGTTCGCGATCGCTTCAAAAAAGTCGCCATGATTAATAATCAGCCAATCAATAAACTCGTTCGTCGCGAGTTTGATCGGCTTTCCAAATTCGGGGAACATGGCTTTGGTTCTCTCTCAGTGTTCAGTGCTCATGAGGAAGCGGGGCGGCATCTGAATGCCACCCCGTTCCATTTTCAACAAACCGCTAGAGCGCGGCTTTCACCTTTGCTGCAACGTCCGCCGGAATCCACTTCGACCAAAGGGCTTCCTGTGTTTTCAGGAAGTTCACCGCTGCTTCTTCGGCCGTTCCGCCGGTTTCCTGCATGTAGGCAAGCGCCTCTGAAACCACGGCGTTGGTGGTTTCGTACTTTTTCAGGAACGCGACCAGCTTGGGCGCTTTGCTGTGGAACCCGCTGCTCGTGGCGACAGAAACGGGCACCAGCGGATAAGCGGTAACTTTCGTCACCTTGGTCTCGTCCTTCTCGTTCATCATGGCGTCCCAGATCGCCGCATCGTAGGCGGGCTCGTCAAGCATTCTGACCTGATCGCCGATCTTGCCCAGCACCCAGGTCGGGCCCCAGTAATAAAAGACGATCGGCTTCTTGCGCTTGACGGAGGATTCGATCACCGCCGACAAAGCAGCACCCGTGCCCGGGCGGAAGTTGACGAAATGATCGTTCAGGCCGTAGGCGTTCATCTTCTTGGTGTTGATGACTTCACAGCCCCAACCCGCGATGCAGTTATAGAAACGCCCCTTTTCGGGCTCTTCCGGATCGGTGAAGACCTTTTTGTATTTGGGCAAATCGGCAACCGACTTCAAACCCTTTGCGGGCGCGTCCGCGCCATCGGTCAGGTACTTGGGCACGAACCATCCCTGGACGGCGTCGGGGAAGTTGATGCCCAGATCGACGACCTTTCCGCTGGCCAGCGCTTTGTCCCAGGCTTCCTTGACGTTGGCGACCCACATTTCCATGGTGACGTCGATGTCACCGCGGCTCATACCGTTCAACATGGGGATCGTCGATCCGGGGATCTTGTCCACTTCGCAGCCGTAACCGTTCTTCATGATGAACTGGGCCAGCGCCACGTGGAAAGAGTTCGAATCCCAGTCAAGCCCGGCAAAAACAATGGGTTTGTCAATTTCGCAACTGGCGGCCTGGGATGATCCCGGCGCAGCGGTCCACGCAAACGCCAAGGCTGCCGCGGCTGCGGCAATCGTTTTAAATTGCATGTAAGAGCTCCCGTGTTTCTAAGTTATTGAAAGTCCCTATCCATAAGGACTTCCGCGAGTCCATATTCAAGGACTGCGGACGGCATTACATTTCGTCTTCCCCTCAAGGCGAAAAAGCCCACAAAGACGAAAAACCGTTCCCAAATCAATTAACATAACAACCATACAGGAATTTCCAGAATTGTCAAAAAACGGAGAAAAGAATAAAAGAAAAAGAGAGATGTGATTTTTGTCGAATTGTTTCGCCGGGTAGGCATGTATTTTTCTTACGAATATTGTAAGGCGAAATTGATTGAAATATTACAAATCTGACGTCATGTTTTTCTCTTGCATATACATGTGAATACTTATTTGAGAAAAAAAATCCGCCGCCGAGACCGCTGTGAAGCGGTGCCCGGCGGCGGTGATGGCGTACGGGTCGGTTGCGCGGCTACCAACTCTTTTCGGAGACGGCCTCGACGGCGTTGCGCCTCATGTACTGGACGACAAAAACCAAAACGACCAGACCGATACCAATTGCGTCGGTGACCATGCCCGGGTTAATCAACACCACCGCAGCCGTGAACAAAACCAGCCGTTCCCAGATGGCGGCAAGCCTGTAGAAATATCCGTTCAGGGCGCCGGCGAGGCAAATTGCTCCGGTGATCGCGGTGGCTGCCGTGGTGATGATTTCCATGGGCGTGCCAATCATCATCAGGGCCGGACCGAAGACGAACATAAACGGCACGATATATCCGGCCAGCCCAAGTTTCACCGCGGCCCAGCTACTGTTCCATATATCGGCTTTGGAGATCGCGTTGGCGGCGTAAACGGCCATGGCCACCGGCGGCGTGATGGCCGACAGGATGGCGAAGTAGAAGACGAACAGGTGGGCGGCTTCAACCGCCACCCCCAGTTTGACAAGGGCCGGAACCAGCAACGCCACCTGAACGATGTAGGCCGGGGTCGTCGGCATGCCCATGCCCAGGATGATGCCTGCGACCATGGTCAGCAAAAGCGCGAAAATAAGCTGTTCCTGCGCCGCACCAATGACGAAGTTGGCAAACGACAGGCCCAGGCCCGTGATATCGACAACACCGACCACGATGCCCGCACAGGCGCAGGCAAGGGCAATGGGCAACGTGTTGCGGGCCGCGTTGACCATCGCTTCGTAGGTTGTCTTGAGCGTCACATAATGCCGCGTGGATTTGCGCAGGAGCGCCGTCGGGATCACCGAGAGAACGCCGCACAAGGCCGCATAGGCTGCGCTATAGCCATAGAGCAATACCCCGATAATGACGAATAGCGGCAAGAACAGGTGTCCGCGCTCGCGCAGCACGATCCACATATTAGGGATCTGATCTTCCGGCAGGCCCTTGATGCCAAGCCGCCGGGCCTCGAAATGGACCGAGGCAAACACGGCAACGTAATAAAGAACTGCCGGAATGATGGCATAGGCGGCAACCGTCAAATAGCTGACACCCAGAAATTCAGCCATGACAAAGGCGGCCGCGCCCATGATTGGCGGCATGATCTGGCCGCCCGTCGAAGCGACCGCTTCAACCGCACCGGCGAACGCCGGGCGATAGCCGATGCCTTTCATCAGCGGGATGGTGAAGGTGCCGGTGGTCATCACGTTGGCGACGGCGGAGCCCGACACGGTGCCGAACAATCCGCTGGTGACCACGGCCACCTTGGCCGGCCCCCCGGCTGAACGGCCGGTCAGGGCGACGGCAAAATCCATGAACAAACTGCCGATGCCCATGCGGTCGACCAGCGAGCCGAAGATGATGAACAGCACCATATAGGTGGCCGACACGGCGACCGGAATGCCGTAGATGCCCTCGGTGGTGATGAAGATTTGTTCCAACACCACTTCGGGTGTGATTTCGGCGAAGAAAAATCCATAGATCATGAAGGTGATGGCGACAACCGGAAGCGCCGGACCAATGAGACGGCGCGTGGCTTCGAGGATCAGCAAAATGATCAGGATGCCGAAGATCCAGTCCGTCTGAATCAATGAATCGACATAAATAAAGCGGTCATACAGGTAGTCCTGCATGACGATGGGGTAACCCGCCGCGGCCAGCGCGGCCAACGCCAGAAAAACCCCCGACAGAGAAGGAAAATCGCATTTCTTTCCCTTGATCGAAATCATCAGGAAGGCGAGGAACATGGCGATGCCGATGTGAAGGCTGCGCAGCACGAACGGCGCCGGCGGCCCGGCGAAGGCGACCCACATGTGATAAAGGGAATACGCCGCCGCGATCGCTTCGATCCCAATGATAATACTTCTTTTTGCCCGATCCACCACGGCCTCTTTATCTTATTTTGCGCAGATTAAGACCGGCGGCGGAAAGCTACTTTCCGCCGCCGGATTACACAGTCGAATGGTGGTTACTTGCCAACCTTCACGCCGTGCTTGGCGTAGAACGCGATCGCGCCCGGATGGTAAGGAACGCCCAGATCGGAGGCCATGCCCTCGATGGTCAGGGTGGCCAGGTTCTTGTTCACCGCCGACAAGGTCTTCAGATTGCCGGCAATGGTTTCGAGGATCATCTCGATATTTTTGGCCGAGTAGTCACATGCCGCGATCATGTGGGTGTCGTAGGTCAGAGCCGCAACATCGGCATCCACGCCCGGATAGCTGCCGGCCTTGGCGATGCGCTTGGTGAACGCGGCGTTCTTCTTCTTGAAACCATTGATGATCTCGTCACTGACTGGAACGATAGAGATGTCACGCGCCGAGGCGAGATCCATCACCGCACCCGCCGGAAGGGCGGTGCCCAGCGTGAAGATATCGGCGTTGCCGTTCTTCATGTCGTTGACCGAATCGTTGTAGGACACGTGCGACACGCTCTTCATGTCTTTGTAGCTAAGATTGTTGAGGCCCAGAATGGCGCGGGTCAACTGCTCGCCGGTGTGACCCTTCTGCTGCGTCGTGATTCTTTTGCCCTTGAAGTCTGCGATGGATTTGATGCCGCTGTCCTTGCGCACGATGATCTGGAACCACTGCGGATACAGAACGCCGACGTTACATACGTTCTTGTTAACTTTTTTGAATGGCGGGCGCCCGGCGCCACCGTCGACCGTCGAGGTCGAGTTGGCGAAACCGACCGGGAACTTGCCGGCTTCGACGCCGACGATGTTGGAAATGCCGCCGCCCGGCTGGATGGACATGGTCATGCCCGCGTGTTCTTTCTCGAACGCGCTCTTGATGGCGCCGCCTAACGGGTACCATGATCCGCCCTGGGACCCGGTCGCCATATGGATGTTTTCGGCCATGGCCGAAGAACCGATCAAAGCGGCTCCGAGAACGATACTGCTCAACAGTGATTTACGCATACTTTGTCTCCCGACATTGTGTTGATTATTAAATATTCTCCGCTTCGGCCGACCGAACCGGGGCAATTCCAAATCCAATTGCAGGAAACGCGAAAACCGCAGGAAAAAACCTGCGGTCACGGCGCATCCGTAATAGCCTGGTTCCGCCCATCGAATATCGGCCCCCCTTCTTTTTTGGCGGTTGTGCCGCTCTTCCTATTGTTGACGACGCTATTGGCAGATGACAAATTTGTCAATCAACTAATCAGCAAAAAAACGAAATCTGAAAGTTCCAAGTATCCAAATTTTTCAGGATCGCCGGCGCCTTCATTCATTAACAGCTTGTAAGATATTATTTTTTTGGATTTTGAATGTTGGTGACGGGGAGATGAGATTCAATCGGCGAAAAATTTGTCGGACAACATTGTTGATTTTCGGCGCGCCTCTGTTATCCTTTGTCTCCTCGCAGGCAGGAAATATCTATTTTGAAAATAAGGACCCGTTAGTGCCGTGGGCGAGATCGTAACATTTGGCGAGCGCCTTTATGAAAAGCTGCTGGGGGCCATTTTCAGCGGCGCCTATTCCGAGGGAACGAGGTTGCCGACGGAAATGGAATTGTGCGGCCTTTACAGCGTTTCGCGCCCCGTCGTTCGCGAAGCGTTGGCGCGGTTGCGCGCCGAAGGTTACATCGAATCGCGCAAAGGCTCCGGCAGTTACGTGCTTCAGCGGTCGTTGTCGAAATCCGACCGGGTCGGAGGCGTTGGCAGCATTGCCGAAATCGAAGAATGCTATGATTTCAGGGAATCTCTGGAAGGCGAGGCGGCTTTCCTGGCTGCGCAACGCCGGACCGAGGGCGATATGGACATGCTGCGGGAGCGTTTTGAGGCCATTCGCGCGGCTTTTGAAACGCCGACCGGCGGGATCCTCGAAGACCTCAAATTCCATCAGGCGATTGCCGAGGCCACGCACAATCAGTTCTTCGTCTATTCATTTCAAGCGGTCGAGCAGCATATCCTGTTTTCCATTGAGTTTACGCGGCGCCTGACGGCTTCGCCGTTTGCGCAACGAAAGGGAAAGCTGATCGCCGAACACGAAGCAATTTTGGATGCCATCGCCAGCGGCGATGGCAAGGGCGCGCGGGCGGCCATGAAAACCCACGTGGGAAATTCAAAGAAAAGAATTTTCACGGGCGAGCCGAAATAAGACCACGGGTTTCCGGCGCCGAAGTATTATGGCAAAGAAAGATCGTGGGCCAACGCGGGCCGACGAAAAGAAGTAATGAAAACATATAACCACCAGAGGTTTCGTCCATTATGAAATTCATTCGCGAACAAATTCTAAGCGGCGAACGCATGTTCGGTATCGCCGCGCAGCTCGGGTCCAGCCTGACCGTTGAAATGATCGGAAACGCGGGGTTTGATTGGACCTGGATCGATTGCGAGCACGGGTCCGGCGACTACAGCGAGCTGATCCATCAGGTTCAGGTGGCGCGCCTGGGCGAAGCTCCCGCCATCGTACGCATTCCAGGCAACAACCCGACCACTTTCAAGCGGGTTCTGGATCTGGGGGCGGCGGGTATCATGGTGCCTTACGTCAATACGGCGGCCGAGGCCAAGCAGGCGGCTCTTTCCATGCGCTATCAGCCTGAAGGTATTCGCGGCGTTGCGGGATCGCCCCCGTGCAGCGGCTTTGCTCAGAATTTCGACGACTACTACGCCAAGGCCAACGACAATCTGGTGACCATGGTTCAGATCGAAACCACCGAAGCCGTCGACAACGTGGACGAAATCGCCGCTGTTCCCGGCGTCGACGTGCTGTTCGTCGGGCCCATGGATCTTTCCATCAGTATGGGCATCATTCGGCAGTTCAAGAACCCGGATTTCGAGGCCAATCTGGATAAGGTGGTGGCGGCCTGTAAGAAGCACGGAAAGATCCCCGGCATCCTGACGCCGACCATGGAATTTCTGCCGCCGTGGATCGAAAAGGGATTTAGCGTATTTGTCGTCGGCTCCGACAGCATCAATCTGGCGAAACTGCTGGGTGATCTGAGCGGTCAATGCGCCGAATTCAAAACGTGAGGGAAGGGGTTAGCGCCCATGCCGACCAATAGCTTCGATATCCGGAATTTCGTGCCGACCATCGCCGATGGCTTGCAAGTGGACCTGCCGCCAATGATGCCGGTTCGCCAGGGCTTTCCGGGCGAATACGTGGCGGATATCGAAGCGGCGGTGCGCGAGCAGCTTGCCCGGTTTTCCAGGCTTGATCTTCAGGGCAAGCAAATTGCCATTACTGCCGGAAGCCGCGGTATCAAGGTTATGGTCGAGGTTCTGCGCGCGATTGTCGCCGAACTCAGGACGATGGGGGCCGAGCCCTTTTTGGTTCCGGCCATGGGGAGCCACGGCAGCGGCACGGCCCCTGGCCAGATCGCGGTTCTGGAAAAACTGGGCGTCACCGAAGCGGCCATTGGCGCGCCGGTGCGATCCAGCATGGACGTTGTCGAGTTGGGAACCATCGAAAACGGAACCCGCGTCTATTGTGACAAGCTGGCGTTCCAATCCGACGGTATCGTGGTGTGCAACCGCATCAAGGCGCATACGGCGTTCACCGGCGATTACGAAAGCGGCCTTGTGAAGATGATGGTGATCGGGCTGGGCAAGCATACGGGGGCGACCGCCCTTCATCAGCTTGGGTTCGATCATTTCGAACACGCCATACCTGCCGCCGGAGAGGTAGTGCTGGCGAACGCGCCCATCCTTTTCGGTGTCGGGGTCGTTGAAAACGCCTACGGCAAGATGGCGGCGATTGAAGGTATCGCGCCGGATCGCATCATGGAACGCGAACGCGACCTTCTCGTTTATTCCAAGGCGATCATGGGGCGCATTCAGTTGGACGACATAGACGTCCTTATCGTCGATGAAATCGGCAAGGATGTTAGTGGCGGCGGAATGGACCCTAATGTCACGGGGCGCTCCGCGCTGGGATTGGCCATCGCGGATACCCCGTCCATTCAGCGCATCATCGTCCGTGATCTGACGGAGGCAACCGCCGGAAGTTCAATGGGCCTCGGCATGGCCGATTTCACTACCAAGCGCTGCGTCGAGAAGATCAACTTGGCCGTCACCTATACGAACGCGCTGACCGCCCTTGTGCTTTTGCCGCCGAAAATCCCGATGATTTGCGAAAGCGACCAGGCCGCGCTGGCCTTTGCCTTGCGCACCGCGCGCATTCAGCACGCGGACGGCGCGCGCATTGTTCGTATCAAAAATACCAAGGACCTTGAAGAAATCTGGGTCTCCGAAGCGTACCGAACGGACCTTGCCGGGCGCGATGACATGCGCGTGTTGGAAGATGCGCAACCCATGCGCTTCGATGATGCGGGGAACATTTTCTAGGCCAGTAGATCGCTGAGAACCGCTTGGACGCTTTCCTGTTCGATGGCGGCGACGCAGGGGAACGACGCCCGTTCGTTGTCGCGCAAATGGCAGCCCCAGAAGCAGTGATAGCAGTCCATTTCCACGTTCAGGAACCGAGCGGTGCGGGGGCAAACCTCATCGGGATAGGGAACGAAACTGCCGAAGTGGCCGCCGCCCACAAGCACCAGCGTCGGAACCTCCAGCGCAATGGCCAGATGAGCCGGGCCGGTATCGTTGGTCAGCACGGCGGCGGCGTGTTTCAAAAGGTCCATCAGGCCGGGAACCGACGTTTTGCTGATCAGGTCGATGACGTTCTCGCCGTTCAGCGCGGCGGCGATTTCGGCGCTGTGAACCCTATCGTTTTTGGCCCCCGCAAAAACCACGCGGTAACCTCGATCCAACAGCCAGCGCGCCGTTTCCAGATACTTTTCCAGCGGCCAGCGCCGCCCGTATTCGTTGCTGCCGAAATTCAGAACGACGTAGGGTTTGTCCTGCCCAATTGGCGGTGGCCCGCCGTCCCACGACAGGCGGATGGGTTCGGGCGCGATTTCGCGGCCCGCCACTGCCGACAGAAAACGATAGTGGCGGATGGTTTCGTGCACAGGGTATTCACCGGTATCAACCAGCGTCGTTGCCCGCGACAGGGAATAGGCAAACTGGTTTTTGGTCTTGTCACTTAGCCACGGCACGCTCGTCACAATTTCCCGGGCCTTGGCAATCAGCATCAGGCTGTCGGCCATGAGCGGCTTGCGAAAAAAGCTGTCCAGCACGACGACGCGGAAGTTTTGCCGATACAGCCACCGCGCCACTTGAAACCGATATCCCGGCTTCTTGTGAAAGCGGTGTTCGTCGATGGCGTGAACCGTGTAGCCCGCGAACAAACCATCGGCCAGTTCAGCCCACGCGTGGCAGCCGATAACGGTGATATCGCCCTGCTCAACGCCGAAAACTTCCGCGTAGTGATCGAGCGAGCGGCGGAACAAGACCATATCGCCGATGCCGTCCATCCTGATAACGGCAAGCCCTTTGGGTTCACCGGACCGGCCGCCGATACGGGACAGCATCTCGACCATCCGCAATATCCACCAGCGCAACTTTCGCGGCGCAGGGGCGGGACCGTCGGCGGACGTCAGACCCATTTCCCGTGTTGTTACGATCCTGGCGCTGTTCAAGGATTTGCCCGATCATGGCTGACCAAAGAGAGAATCTTATCGAGCACGGGCTTGATTTCTAAGCGCTCGACGCAGGCGAACCGGCCGTCTTCCAGCGGCTGCGAACATTTCCCCAGACACCCCCGGCACGGCATGTCGTGGTAAAAGAAGGTCACGTTGTCGGGCATGATTTCATCGGCATAGGGGACGATTTCGCCCACGTAGGCCGCGCTGGCCAGGCAGATGGTCGGCGCGCCACTAACCACGGCCATGTGCATCACCGCCGTATCGACCGAGACCACCAGCTTGGCCGAGCGCAACTTCGCGAACAAAGGTTCCAGGCGGCTGTCATCGAAGCGCACGTTGGGCCGCTCCAGCAGGCTCTTGAAGTCCGGGTTTTTGTCCAGATCGCCCGGCGCGCCGGTAATCAGCACGGTTAGATCGGCCGGGATTGCCCCGATGATGCGCCCGAACACCTGGGCCGACGGTTGCTTCGCGGCCACCGCCGAGAACGGCTGGATGACGACGAAATCCTTTTCGTTTGCATCCGCCGCCGGCAACCGGTCCGCCGGCAGGGCGACGGTCGGTGCCGAGGCATCCTTGCCGTTCACCCAATTGGTGAAACGCGACCAGCGCACCACCTTGTCCAGATGAAGCGGACCGCTGTCGAACAGGCGGTCGAATAAATGGCGGTTGGATTGCAGCGCGCGATCATATTTCGGCCACGGGCGCGGTTCCATTCCAATGGTTTGTTTGGCCGCGGCGGCGAAAAGAAGGGCTTCGTCCAAATGGGGATGGCGCAGGGTGTCCGCCGACAGGGCGATGCGAAAATTGCGCCGGAACAGTTGGTCGAACTGTTGCCACCGGTAGACGGCATCGCGGCGCAGGCGGTCGAAATCGACGCTCAAAACCTCGACCTCGGGCGCGAACAAAAACGCCGTCTTAGCGCCGTCGGATCGCAGCAGGACGGTGACGCTTTCCCCTTCAACCGCCAGACCGGTGAGACTCGGCAGAAGCAGCGAGAACAATACCGTATCGCCCAACCCCCCGGCGGCGACGATCAGAACGCCCGACGGTGCGCCCGCCCGGGATGCCACGCGCCTTTTTAAGCGATGGACCCCGTCGATAAGGCGCGCAAGCCGGGCCATCGCCATCAGTACTCGGCGTAGAGTTTTTCTTCGACGATGCGCGAGCCGGTCAGATCATTGATATCGCGCTTGAGCGCCGAGCGTTTGTCGTTGGTCTGGTAGACCGCGCGGGCCAGTTCGATGAAGCGTTCGCCGAAATCCTTGGCCCGTTCCAGATCGCGAATATCGTCTTCGACGCGCCACAGGGTCTGATTTATCGATTTCAGCGCGTCGGTCAATTGCGACAGTTCGTCCGAGGCCGTCACCGATTGATCGCGGGTCGCACTCAATGTCGCCAGTTCGGTTTCAATATTTTGCCGTTTGGCCGGGTCCGGACTGTTGTCCAGCTTGATTTCCAGAATGGTAATCTTGTCGATCAGTTCACCAGCTGAAATCTCTGCCGCAATCACGTTTGACACTGTTTGCTCTCGCTTATTGTGCAGGGGCCTCGATTGGCAACATTTACATTACGTTCCGGGGCTATTCAACATCGATCGTCGCGGCCGGAGCGTCCGTCCGTTTCGTTCTCGAAAGCGGGCCAAAGGCGTTGCGGCGCCAAAAACAGCATTTTTGCCCATATTCGGCCGATGTCGGCTTCGGCCAATTCGCGCAGGTGCGGAGTTTGGCGGTCGGACCGACGGGTGTAGGCAAATATTCGATAGCGAAGATCGTCACATAACCGGGTCAGTTCGCCGGGGGTGTTGATATCCAGCCCTTCCGTTGAAAACTCGCTGAGGATCAAGGGCTGGTGCGCGCGGATGGTTTCAAGCCCCCCCTTGACGGCGTTCAGATCGTGCCCTTCGATATCGATCTTGATGAGCCTGATGTTCGCGTCGGGGAGCGCTTTCACAAACGCGTCGATGGTAATGGTCTGCACATCGACCGCCGCGGCCGCGTCGCTTGACGTCAGATGAGAGACGGCGCTGTTATTCGACACGTCAAAACGTTGGGCGCCCACGGTATCGGTTACCGCTTTTCCGACGACGGTGATGTTGCCGCCCCTCGCTGCGTTGGCTGTCAGCGCCGCCAAATTTCTGGGGTCGGGTTCGAAGGCGAACACCCTGCCGACCAGGGGCGACAGATAAAGCGCGTAGTAGCCGATATGCGAGCCGATATCCAAAAAATCGTCGTTCGGCCCGGCTGCCGAGGAAAACCGTACTTCCGAACCCCAATCAATATCCGCCTTGGTGACAAAGACCTCGGCGGCGCTGCCGCTGGTGCGTGGCAGGACGATGGACTTGCCGGTCGGCAAAACCAGGCGCGGGTCCTTTTTCAGGACACGCTTGATAAACTGCCATCGGCCATAGCGCCAAGCCCACCTGGCCACACCCACCTGACGGGCGAAATGAAAAATCGAACGTAGAATCATGGAGCACAGGAAGCGTCGCGAAAGCATTTCCTGTCAATGGTAATTTGAGCGGACCGCAATTCGGGTGTGTGCTTCACGGTGGAACCAATGGGCCCGTCCCATGAGTAGCGAACCCGCACACCAAACCGGGTGCGTTTTTGCGACTCGCGCCTGACAGGCAAAAGTTGTAAAACTACCAACCATGCCTATCGAACCACAAAACGCCGCCGAACGGCGACTGGTTGCGAGGATACCCAAGGGCGGTCCCGTCAACGTGGGGACCAAGCGAGGCCGCGCGACCATCCGCGCCACCTTGATCCGCGACATCTGCCTAAATCCCGACGCCTACGGCGTTCCCGCTCGCGGCCTCCGTATCGCTCGTGCCCTTGTCAAAAAACAACTCGACCTCCATTCCGGCAGCCTTGAGCGGCCCCTGGAATTCTCGGACTGCAAGTTCGACGAGCCGGTCGATCTTACCGATGCCCGCGTTCGCACTGTCACCTTCGGGGGGTGCGAAATCCCGGGGATTTCCGCCGGGGGCCTGCGGGTTGACGGCGATCTTTATATTGAGAGCAGCAAGGTCTTGGGCGAAGTGAGTCTGATGGGCGCTCGTGTCGAGGGCCTTTTGAACTGCGCCGGAACAAAGCTGGAAAACCCGGACGGGCCCGCGCTCTCCGCCGACCGGATTGAAACCGGCGGCAGCATTTTCCTGAGGGGCGGCTTCACGGCGAAGGGCGCGGTTCGGCTTCCCGGGGCCAACATCGGCGGGGACCTGTCGTGCAGCGGCGCAACGCTGGAGAACCCGGACGGGAACGCGCTCCACGCCGACG
>JADHSV010000009.1 GCA_016776725.1 Rhodospirillales bacterium | reverse complement strand
GGCGACGCGCCGCGACAAGGGCCGGGCCGAAGTCGTCGATTTGTTCCGCCAGTTGCGCAAGGCGTCGCCCGATTCATCAGCCCGCCTTCACGAGGGCTTGCAATCCCTGCTCGAAACCACCCTCCACCGCGCCCTCTACGCCCAGGCCGCCCAGGAAGACGAGGACGACGAAAACCCGGACCAGCCCGAAAAGCCCGAAAACCCAAACCCGACCCCGCCGCCGGAGGAGCCCAAGGAGCCGGAACAACCCAAGCCGAACCCCGATGACCCAAAAAAACCGAAGCCGGAGAAGCCCGACGACGACAAGAGAGAGAAATGTGCCGCTTTGGCTGCGGCACTGCGTAGGGCAACCATTTGGCACCAGACTTTTGCCGATGATTATGCCGAGACAGCCAAAGAAATCCCGGTCTTGAGAGAAGAAACGAAGGCGGCCAAGTTGGACTATGACAAACTTCTGGCGGCGTTTCTCGCGTCATTAACTCCCGGAGGAGCTGCGGCCAACGCCTTGCGACGACTTGGTGTCATAGGCCAAAACGCTGCTCGAGCAATCGGGCGAGCGTCAGACTTGGCCACCAATGTACCGACCGGACTCCCTTCCGAGGTCGCCGCTGCCTACGAAGAATGGCAAAAGAAGAAGAGTAAACTTGAAGACGCAATCATTCACCGAGATTACTGTCTGGAACAGAAGAATAAATACAGTGCCGAGATGGACCGCATTGGCGACGAGATGTCGGAAAATGGGTGCTGATACCGCCAAGGTTTTGTTGCTTTTGTCTTCGCAATAATCAGCCGAAAACGGCCCCCCGATCTGATTGATCGGGGGGCTGTAAATCCGTTTTCACTTTCAGAGTGACTGACCCTTCAGGCAAACGATCACTGAGAAATGTTCAAAGAATTCAGGCATATCCCAGCGCGACAGTTCTTCAACGGTATGCCCGCTGGAGGAAAGTTCCGGATGTTCCATAAAAAAATCTAGCAGAAATCGCAGATGACTGATTTCCTCGCCCCCATCTGACGGGCACCTGGAAAATCCGGCATCCACTTTGTGATGTTCGGAGAAGTACTTGAACCCCTCAATCAAGCCGTAAGAATAGCTGGCTTCATCTGAGGCACTTGCCCGACGGTACTCGTCCGCCGTAATCGGGAGTTCAACCTTTTCACCGAGATCAATGTAGCGTGTAAGCCGTTCGTCCGCGGAAGCCTCGCCAACGGTCACGGAGACGACCGCAGCCAAAATCGCCATCGAAAGAAACCGCCAAATGAAGTCTCTCATTTTTTCCCTCGATATCTGTCGAGTTTGAATTCGCCACAGAATTTTTTGAGGAACGGGCCGAGGAGTTCGGCCACATTAATTTGCTCGATGTCCTTCGCATCGTGGCCCGCACGCCAAAATTTGGGGTTTTGGATATACGACTCGAACATGATCGAGGCCCTGAGCCAGTTGGTCCGGTCGTCATATCGGCAGGCCAAAATGCCGGTATCAACGCCATGACGCCGGGCAAAGAAATAGAACGAATCAACGAGGCCGAAAAAGTAATAGGCCTGCTCACGCGGGACCATTTGGGCGTACTTGTACGCCGAGTAAGGTGGATAAAGGTGGTCGTAGTTCTGATCCGTCATTGCCAAGGGGCGTGTTGGTTTATCCCCCTTCTCCCCCGCCCCCACCGGAAACGCGATCACCAGCGTCGCAAACAAAACCACTAAAACCCGCCGCATACAAACCTCCCTCGCAAATCTCGTTTTGATTGTATGGGAGCCGGCGGATAGTGGCAATGACGAACGGGCGTTATTCGCTCAGGCCGCGGTTGGCCCAGGTGCTGAAGATGAGGGCCAGCAGGGGCATGACGGTGAAGCTCAGGGCCAGGGGCAGGACGGTGCCGTTGAAGGCCTGGCCGATCATGGAACCGGTCAGGGCCGAGAGCGTGGTTGAAATGGCGCCAATGACGGCCGCGGCCGAGCCCGCGATGTGGCCCATGGGCTGCATGGCCATGGCATTGACGTTGCCGAAGACGGTGCCGTGGCAGAAGAACACCGGCATCATGAAGGCGAAGAACAGCCACAGCGGCGGCACCCCGTCAAAGGCGAAACTAACGGCGGAAAATGCCCCCGCCAGCACGACGGTGCTGATCAGGGCCCGGCGGATGAGCACGCGCATGCCCAAGCGAACCACCAGCCGCGAATTGATGAACGCGGCGACACCGAGCGTCCCCGCCATGCAGGCAAAGGCCAGCGGGAACAATTCGCCCAGCCCATAAAGTTCCTGAAAGACCTGCTGCGCCGTGGACAGATAGCCGACGAAGGCCGAGAACACGCACGACATGGCCAACAGGTAGCCCATCGTCACCCGGTTGGAAAAAATCTCGCGGAACGCGCCGCCGACCCGGCCAATGGTCAGGGGCCGCCGGTTTTCGGGTCGCAATGTCTCGGTCATGCGCGTCGTCATCCACACCGACGTTCCCACCGCCATGGCGATGAACAGCCAGAAGATCCCGTGCCAGTCGGTAAAGACGAGAATTCCCTGCCCGATGGCCGGCGCAAAAACGGGAACCAGAATAAAAAGCGTCATGATGGTCGACAGGGTCTTGGCCATTTCCCGGCCCTCGAACCTATCGCGGATAATCGCCACCGAAATGACCCGCGGCCCGGCCGCGCCAAACCCCTGCACGAAGCGGCCCACCAACATGGCCTCGAAGCTGGCCGCGTTGATTGAAATCAGGCAGCCGAGCCCGAACACGACGAACCCGAAAAGGATCACGGGCTTGCGGCCCAGCCGGTCCGACACGGGGCCGAAAAATACCTGCGACGACGCCAGTCCCAGAAACAAAGCGCCGATGACCAGTTGACGCTGGTTTTCGTCCGCCCCCAGTTCCTCGCCGATCAGCGAAAGTGCGGGCAGAACGGCGTCCGTCGACATAGCGACGGTCGACATGGTCAGTGCCATCAGGGCTATGAATTCCGCGTGGCGCATTTCGGCTCCGAGTGTATGGGGTTGGGCGGGTGGTGGCAACGAAGGCCTCGGTTTTGGCGGGATGCGGTTTTTGGCACGGACCTTGCGCTGTTGTTTGCGGCTTCAATTCAGACAACAGAGGGTTTCGTGGCCAAATCGATTATTCGGTACATGATATTGGGCGGTGACGTTTGGGTTTACCTGAACAACAACGACATTCGTCTGGCGACCGGCTCGGAAATCTCGCGGATCATCGACGACGATCCCGACTTCGCTTTGCATTTTTCATCGCAAAATGCGATTCACGCGCCAAAAATGAGAGAATGCAATCTTTCTCTGGAAAACCTCGAAATCCCCAACTGAGGTCGCTTAGGGGAATCTCTAGATTAGTCCCATCGTTTTAAATGAATTGTTCCCGCGCTTTGAAATGATCACGTGATCATGCAGGGCGATGCCCAGCTTTTCGCCCGCGTCCTTCACTTCCTCGGTCATTTCAATATCGGCCTGCGACGGGGTCGGGTCCCCGCTGGGATGGTTGTGAACCATAATCACGGCGCTGGCCCCCAGCTCAAGCGCGCGCTTGACCACCTCGCGCGGATAAACCGGCGTGTGGTCCACGGTGCCGCGCTGTTGCACCTCGTCGGCAATCAGCATGTTGCGGTGATTGAGGAACAGAATGCGGAACTGTTCGTTGGCCTCGTGCGCCATGCTGGCCCGGCAATAGGACATCAGCTTCTGCCACGACGTAATGACCGGTTGTTCCATAACCTCGTCGCGGGCCAGACGCAGGGCGGCGGCCTGTACGGTTTTCAGCGCCGCAATCACGCCATCGCCCGCACCGTCAACTTCGGCCAGCAATTTCGCATCGGCCGAGATAACCTCGGCAAAGGTGCCGAAGCGGTCCAGCAGCGCCTTGGCCAGCGGTTTGGTGTCGCGCCTTGGCAACGCTGCGAACAAAACCAGCTCCAGAAGCTCGTAGTCGGGCAAAGCATCGGCGCCCGCGTTCATCAGGCGTTCGCGCAGGCGCTTGCGGTGTCCGGCGTAATGGGGTTGATCGGCCATCGATTAGGACGCCTTACAGATCGTAGGGCGGCTGATGCAGGCCGCCGGGCGAAAGGGTGAACACTTCAAAGCCGTCCCCGGTAACAGCGATGGAATGCTCGAACTGCGCCGAAAGGGATCGGTCCTTGGTCACCGCCGTCCATTCATCCTGCAGGATTTTCACCTCGAAACGCCCGGCGTTGATCATGGGTTCGATGGTAAAGATCATTCCGGCCTTAAGCTCCAGGCCATCGCCCTTCTTGCCGAAATGCATAACGTTGGGCGCGTCGTGGAACACGCGGCCCAGTCCGTGCCCGCAGAAATCCCGCACCACCGAGTATCGATGATCTTCGGCGTGCGCCTGAATGGCGTGCCCTACGTCGCCGAACCGCGCGCCCGGTTTGACCGCTTCAATCCCCCGCCACATGGCTTCAAAGGTAACGTCAATCAGGCGCAAGGCCTTCACGCTTGGCTTGCCCGCCACATACATGCGGCTGGTATCGCCGTGCCATCCGTCCAGAATGACCGTCACGTCGATATTAACGATATCGCCGTTACGCAGCCGCTTGTCGCCGGGAATGCCGTGACAAACCACATGATTGATCGACGTGCAGATGGACTTCGGATAGCCCCGGTAATTCAAGGGCGCCGGAACGGCCCCATGGGACACGATAAATTCGTGACACAGGCGGTTTATTTCCTCGGTCATCACCCCCGGCTTCACGTAGGGGGTAATCATATCCAGCGTTTCGGCGGCCAACTGGCCGGCGGCGCGCATTCCGGCAAAAGCATCCGGACCGTGTAATTTGATGCGGCGAGCTGCATTCATGGACGAATTCACCCGATGTTCTTTTTTGTAATCATGAGTCCTTATCACCGATCCTTGGGGCAATTTCCAGAGGGATGGGCCGATCAACCAAAATTTCCTCGGGCGAAATCCGTGTGCCGTAGCACAAGGCCTCGACCCCGGCCTCGCGCGCAGCTTCAAATCGTTCCGCGTAAGTCGGGTCGATATCACCGGCCAGCGCGAAGCCCGTCCAATCGGTTCGCTGGACCAGATAAAACATCACCGCGCGGCAACCTTCCTTCACCATTTGCGCCAACTCGTCCAGATGCTTGGCCCCGCGCGCCGTCACCGAATCCGGGAATTCGGCGGGCGCTTCGCCTAACAGATCGCGCCGCATGGTGACGTTCTTAACCTCCACATAACACGGTGGACGTCCCTCCCCTTCCAGCAACAAATCGATGCGCGAGTTGCGTCCGTATTTCACCTCGCGGCGGATGGAAGCGTATCCCGTCAACTCATCAATTTTACCTTCAGCCACAGCTTCGGCGACCAACGCGTTGGGATGGCCTGTATTGATGCCGACCAGGGCGTCGCCGATTCTAATCAGTTCCCACGTATAACGCAGCTTGCGGTTCGGATTGCGCGCCGGTGACAGCCAAACGTCCGCACCAGGCTCGTTAACGCTCAGCATCGAGCCAGAGTTGGCGCAATGGGCGGTAACGGTCTCGCCGTTATCCAACTCCACATCGGCCAGAAACCGCTTGTAGCGTTTGATCAGGCGGCCATGCAGCAAGGGATCAGGAAATTTCATAGGATATCAGCCAGTCTGATTTCGGCGCTGCCCGGGGCCAACGGCTTGGGTTGCGACGGGTGGGGAGCCCACGCAGTCAGGAAAATGACCTCGAAGGTGGCCGGAACCCGCCCATGGGCATCGGCGAATTTTTCGGCGTATTTCGCCGCCGCCGCGGCCAGGGTTGCTCGGCGGGTGAAGGTCTTTCTGCGCTCGGCCACGGCATTGGTTTCGCCCATGGCGCGCAAATCGGCCATCAGTTTCATGGGGGCAGGGTACGAAACGCTCAATGTATCGGAATCGGCCACCGGCAGGGCAAACCCGGCGCGCTGCAAAAGGTTGCCTGCGTCGCGCACCTCGGCAAAGGGGGACACGCGCGGGCTCATCCCGCCTTCGATTTCCCCTTCCGCCGCACCCAGCGCATGGCGCAGTTCGTTGCAGGTTTGACCGCCGAACATGGCAGCCAGGAAAAGTCCGTCGGGCTTCAGCGCGCGGCGGATTTGCACCAGCGCGCCGGGCAGATCGTTAACCCAGTGCAGGCTCAAACAACTCAAAACCAGATCGAACCGCCCGTTGGCGAAGGGCAACGCCTCTTCATCGGCCACCGCGCAAAGCCCATGCGCGCGATCCGCCATGCGCGCAGACAAATCGCATTGAACCAGCGTTTCAATGCCCCCCTCACCCGTCAGCATTTGCCCCAGCGTTCCCGTGGCGCACCCCAGATCAAGGGCCATGGGAAAGGTGCGTTTGATATCGCCCAGGCGGTCCAGCAGACGTGAGGCCACCTCGCGGCGCAGGAAATCATTGGCATCCAGGTGCGCCGCCGCGCGGTCGCGATGAAGGCGCACGCTGTGTCGATCGAAAATTCGGGGAGGATTATTCATTTAGTGTCCGTGCGGCCTTGCCTGTCTCATATGATCATATGGTATCAATGGAGACTTCGCAGCATCGGCTTTGGAAAAAATAATATGCCGGAAGAAACGGGAGCGGCCCGCAGGGGCGAAAAGAGCCGGGCTGTTTACGCCCTGCGCCGCCTGATTGCACCCGTACTCGACATCGTGCTTCCCCATTCATGCCTGGCCTGCGGCGCCATCGTCGATGCCGCGGGCGTTCTTTGTCCGGCCTGCTGGGAAGGGATCGAATTGATCGGGCCGCCCTGCTGCGACGCCTGCGGGCTGCCCTTTGAATACGACGCCGGGTCTGGCGCGGTGTGCGGCGCCTGCGCCAAACACCCGCCGCCCTTTGGCCAGGCCCGCGCGCCGATGCTTTATTCGGCCGCCAGCCGCAGGCTCGTTCTTTCCTTCAAACACGGTGATCGGACCTATGCCGCACCGGCTTATGCCAAATGGATGGTTCGCGCCGGGGCCGATCTAATCGACAACGCCGATTTACTGGTTCCGGTGCCGCTGCATTGGACGCGGCTTTTTGCGCGGCGTTACAATCAGGCTGCCCTGCTGTCCCGCGAGATCGGCAAATTGTCCCGGCTGCCGGTGGACGCAACCACACTGGTCCGCCACCGCAGAACGCGAACGCAGGGGGTCATGGGGCGCTCGGCAAGGCACAAAAATGTCGCCGGAGCATTTAGCATCTCTGCGCGCGGCGCCCAAAAAGTAGCCCGGCGCCGGGTGCTTCTGGTCGACGACGTGATGACCACCGGGGCGACCGTATCGACCTGCACAAAAGTCCTGATCCGTGCGGGTGCGATTTCCGTCGATGTACTGACGCTGGCCAGAGTTCCCGCCCCCTCTGGTTAGCCAAGCCCTTTAGTTTCTGATTTTTTCGATTATATTAGCGTTAACAAAAATACGTTGGAGCAAACGACCCGTGACGAAGATTGATATCTATACGACCCCGTTCTGCCCGTTTTGCCATCGCGCCAAGGCGTTGCTGAAGCATAAGGGTGCCGCGTTCAACGACATCGACGTGATGATGAGCCCGGCGAAGCGCCGCGAAATGGGCGAAAGAGCCGGTGGACGGACCTCTGTCCCGCAGATTTTCGTGGATGGCGAACATATCGGCGACTGCACGGATATCCACGAGATGGAATCGGCAGGAACCCTCGACGCCGCCTTGAAAATCGTACCTGCCGCTTAGATAGGGCTCGGTTCGGTTCCGCCGTTTACCGCGCAGATTCGTTGAATAACGCCCGGAAGCGGTCCTTTTTCGACCAGTCCCTGTTCGAAACAGACGATGCGGAAACGGTCTTTGACCAGATCGATCAGTTCGCCATCCATCAACAGGTGGTCGGGGTTTCGGGGGCGTCGGTATTTCTCGTTGCCGCGCGCGAACGTCTCGTATAGGAGCACCCCGCCCTCGGCCACGGCATCCAGAATATGCGGGAATAACGGCCGGTAGAGGTAGTTGACGACGACGACGCCGGCGAACGTGCGCCCCTCAAGGGGCCACGGGCGGCCGTCTTCCAGATCGGCGCCGATAATTTCGACGTCCGCGTCTCCGGCCAGACCATCCAGCGGCTCGACGTCGCGGTCCAGCGCCACGACGCTGTGCCCGCGCGTCAGGAAAAGCCGGGCGTGCCGGGCGTTACCGCAGGCCAGGTCGAGCACCGGGCCGTTTTCGGGGACCAGCGGCGCGAATCGGCGCACCCAGGGCGATGGTTCCGTGATCTGCAGATACCGCCGCAGCTTGCTATTTTCTTCGGATTTAACCATTTCTTTGGAAGGTTCCGTTAAACTTGGTAAAGTGAACGAAATGGTATAAACCATCGCGTCCCTTGAGAGATAGCCAGATTGCCATGATCCTGTACCAGCTAAAATGTGCCGACGAACACCAGTTCGAAGCCTGGTTCAAAGATGCCGCCTCCTTTGACGAGCAATGCGCGCTCGGCGATATTCTATGTCCATATTGCGGCAGCACGCATATCAGCAAGGCGCCCATGGCCCCGCATCTGGCAAAAGGCGAGCCCAAGGCCGAGGCCGCGGAAGCGCGCGCGACCGAGGTTGCGACGCAAATTCTTAACGCGACCGAAAAGTTTCGCAAACACGTTGAGGAAAACTGCGACGATGTCGGCAGCGAATTCGCCGAGGAAGCCCGCAAAATCCATTACGGCGAAGCCGACGAACGCGGCATCTACGGTTCGGCCACCGACGAAGAGGCTTCCGACCTTTCCGAAGAAGGTATCGAATACTACCAAATTCCGCGTTTCCCCCGCCGCAACCACTAGACCATGTTACGTGACAGTATACTAAATTATAAGAGATAATTTAGTATACTGTCACGTAATGCGGGTTGCTCTAGTCCTTGACCCCCAACGCCATGTAATTGACCGACACGTCCGCCGACGCGCCCCATTGGTCGCTAAGCGGGTTGTAGGCGACTCCGCTCAGTTGGGTGATTTCTATTCCCCCCGGACGCAGCCCGTCCGCCAGTTCAGACGGGCGCACGAACTTGCGCCAGTCGTGGGTGCCCGCGGGCAACCAGCGAAGAACGTATTCCGCGCCGACCTTGGCCAGCGCCAGGGATTTGAGCGTCCGGTTTATGGTGGAAATCACCATGATGCCGCCGCGCCGCACCATACCGGCGCTGATTGTGAAAAAGGATTGCAGATCGGCAACGTGTTCCAGCACCTCCATATTCAGTACGATATCGAACTCACCGCCTGCGGTCCGGGCGAAGTCCTCGGGCGGGGCCCATCGGTAATCGATGTCCAAACCGTTCCGTTCGGCGTGCAGGCGGGCCACATTGACCGATTTTTCGGCGGCGTCGATTCCAACGACTCGGGCGCCCAGACGCGTCATCGGTTCGCTCAACAGGCCGCCGCCGCATCCGATATCCAGAACGCGCAGGCCGTCCAGGGGCTTTTCGGCCTTCGGATCACGCCCGAAACGGGCGCAAGCGTGGTCGCGGATGAACGCCAGACGCGTCGGATTTAACCGGTGAAGGGGCTTGAAATCCCCCTCGGGATCCCACCACGCGTCGGCAATAGCGGAAAAACGGGCGATTTCATCGGGCGATACCGTTTGTGGCGCTTTCGGGTGGTTTTGGTCGGTCAAATTACATTCCCCTGACTTTGAAGTGGTGGCGCACTTGCTTCGCCGCACCATTATGAATATAAAATCGCCCGCCGCGCAGCAAATAGCTTTGTTGCACTCTTGCAAAATTACTGCGTGCCGATTTTCTTCGAAAACGAAGAGGCCGTTTGGTGCGGTAAAACGGTCGGCATACGCAAAGGAGCGTCGTGAATGGCCCGAATCGTTAAAAAATTCGGCGGGACTTCGGTCGCCGATGTGGAGAAAATCCAGTCCGTGGCCCGGCGGATCAAGAAAGAGGTCGACGCCGGACATCAGGTTGCCGTCGTTGTCTCGGCCATGGCCGGGGTCACCAACGAGCTGGTCGGCTACGTGGACGCCATCAGCCGTATGTATGATGCCCGCGAATACGACGCCGTCGTCGCCTCGGGCGAGCAGGTCACGGCGGGACTAACTGCGCTGGCGCTGCAGGAGATGGGTGTTTCGGCGCGCTCGTGGCTGGGTTGGCAAATCCAGGTCAAAACCGATGACGTGCACGGCAAGGCGCGAATTCACTCCATCGACGGCAAAGAGATGATCGAGAGCATGTCCAAGGGCGAAGTTGCCGTGGTGGCCGGCTTTCAGGGAATTTCGCCGGGGGGGCGCATTTCGACCCTGGGACGCGGCGGCTCGGACACCAGCGCGGTCGCTCTGGCCGCGGCGTTGGATGCCGATCGTTGCGACATCCATACCGATGTGGACGGCGTTTACACCACCGATCCGCGGATTGTCGCCAAGGCCCGCAAACTTGATAAAATCACCTATGAGGAAATGCTCGAGATGGCGTCGCTGGGCGCCAAGGTGCTGCAGACCCGTTCGGTCGAACTGGCCATGAAGCACAATGTCAGACTGCAAGTTGTTTCGAGTTTTTCTGATGAACCAGGTACTCTGGTCGTAAATGAGGACGAAATCGTGGAAAAAGAGCTTATTAGCGGTATCGCATACAGCCGGGACGAAGCCAAGATCACCCTGACCCAGGTGGCGGACAAGCCTGGCGTGGCCGCCGGCATCTTCGGCCCGCTGGCCGATGCCAGCATCAACGTCGACATGATCGTTCAGAATGTCTCGGACGACGGCAAACGAACGGACATCACGTTTACCGTCGGCAAAACCGATCTGGAACGCGCCGTCGCCACCGTCGAAGCCCGCAAGAAAGATCTCGGATATTCCAAGTTAGTGTCGGATTCGGAAGTGGTGAAAGTTTCCGTCATCGGCGTCGGCATGCGCAGCCATGCGGGCATCGCCCAGACCATGTTCAGCGCCCTGGCCGAAAAGGGCATCAATATCCAGGTGATCTCGACGTCCGAAATCAAGGTCAGCGTTCTGGTCCGCGAGGAATACACCGAGCTGGCCCTGCGCGCCCTTCACGAAGCTTACGGCCTGGACGCCGAATAGGCCCGGATACCAAGATAGGTAAGATCAATCATGGCAAATCAGACGTCGCGACCGCGAATGGATGCACTTTGGCAGCGGGGATGTGAATTCCTCGGATGCGAAATGGCGATCATGGGCGGGGCCATGTCATGGCTGTCGGAACGTCATCTCGTTTCGGCGCTTTCCAACGCCGGCGCTTTCGGCGTCATCGCCTGCGGGTCCATGACGCCTGATCTGCTGCGCACCGAAATCGAAGCCACGTTTACCCTGACCGACCGCCCGTTCGGCGTCAACCTGATCACCATGCATCCCGACCTGGATGCCCTGATCGACGTCTGCATCGAGCTTGAAGTCGGCCATATCGTCCTTGCCGGAGGCTTGCCTCCGGCGGCCGCCATCCGCAAGATCAAGGACGCCGGCGCCAAGGTCATTTGTTTCGCGCCCGCGTTGGCGCTGGCCAAACGGCTGATTCGCAACGGCGTCGATGCGCTGGTGATCGAAGGATCCGAAGCGGGCGGACATATCGGCCCCGTGGTAACCAGCGTTCTGGCGCAGGAAATACTGCCCAACATTACCGAGGTTCCGGTATTTGTGGCGGGCGGCATCGGCCGCGGCGAGGCCATGGTTTCGTACCTGGAAATGGGCGCCGCCGGTTGTCAGTTGGGAACCCGTTTCGTCTGCGCCAACGAGTCCATCGCGCATCCCAATTTCAAAAAAGCCTTCATCCGCGCATCGTCCCGCGACGCGTTGCCGACGGTTCAGTTGGACCCGCGCTTCCCGGTCATTCCCGTGCGCGCCCTGGTTAACAAGGGCACCGATCATTTCATGGAAACCCAACGCCAGTTGATCAATCGCGTGGACAACGGCGAGCTGGATCAAAAGGAAGCGCAGCTTGAAATCGAGCATTTCTGGGCGGGCGCCCTGAAACGCGCGGTTATCGACGGCGACGTGGAAAACGGATCGATCATGGCCGGGCAGATTGTCGGTATGGTAAAATCCGAACAATCGGTTGCCGAGATTCTCGGCGAACTCATATTGCAGGGCGAAACACTTCTCGACACCAGGGAGAAAGCCGGAGCGGCTTAGGACTGCAATGGACAAGGCCACGGCGAGAGTCTCCCCGCGCCAGCTTCTGGCGCTGGTGCGAGACGTTATGGCGGGGGCTGGAACCGCTCAGGAGCGGCTTGACCAAATCGTTACGGTCATCGCCCGCAGCATCGGATCGGACGTTTGCTCCGTTTACGTGCGCCGCGCCGGAGACCTGCTGGAACTTTTCGCCACCGAAGGCCTCAAGAAAACCGCCGTCCACCTGACCCGTCTTCGCGTCGGCGAGGGCCTGGTCGGTGTTATCGCCGCACGGGCGCGGCCGTTGAAGTTGTCCGACGCCCAACACCATCCCAGCTTCGTTTTCCGTCCTGAAACGGGCGAAGAAAAATTCCATTCGTTGATGGGCGTTCCGATCCTGCGCGGCGGGCGTGTTCTGGGCGTCCTCGTGGTTCAGAACCGAACCCTGCGCCGCTACGTCGGCGAAGAAATCGAGACCATGCAAACGGTGGCCATGGTTCTGGCCGAAATGGTCGCGGGCGGCGAACTGATTGGCGGGCAGGAACTGTTCCCGGCCGACGGCATCGCCAAGGCCCCGCTGCAAATCCCGGCAGCCCGCTTCCACGCCGGAATGGGCATGGGTGTCGCGGTGCTCAACCGGCCTCATGCCCAGATCAGCCAGTTGGTCGCCGAAGACGCGGAGGAAGAGCATTCGCGGGTTCGATCGGCCGTAACCGAAATGCACGGGGTGCTGGACGCCCTGCTTGATGACGAGACCCTGGCCGGGGATGACGAGCATCGTGGCATTCTCGAAAGTTACCGGATGATCTCCGAGGATGCCGGGTGGCTGGCCCGCATCGGCGAGGCGATCGACAGCGGGCTTACCGCCGAAGCCGCCGTCATGAAGGTTCAGAACGATATTCGAGCCCGATTCAGCCGCGTATCCGACCGCTATCTGCGCGAACGCGTCCACGATATGGACGACCTCGCCGATCGCCTGCTGAAACATCTTATCGGGCCATCGGCGGACAGCGGCGCTGATGACGGACTTCCAGACGACGCAATCATCTTTGCGCGCAACATGGGGCCGGCCCAGTTGCTTGAATTCGACCGCACCCGGCTGCGCGCGATCGTTCTGGAAGAAGGCTCGCCCACCGCCCACGCCGCCATCATCGCCCGCGCCCTGGACATCCCCATGGTCGGGCAGGCCAAGGGGGTAATGGGCCGCGTCGAGGAAGGCGATCCCGTCATCGTCGACGCCGATCACGGCAACGTCCTGCTCCGTCCCGGCGAAAACGTCACCCAGTCCTTTCTCGACAGCATCGACGACCGCAACCGCCAAAAAGCCCAATACGCGGCGTTACGCAGCCTTCCCGCGGTGACCTCCGACGGCACGAAAATCAGCATCAACATCAACGCCGGTTTGCGCATCGACATGCCGCAGGTGGAAGCCGCGGGCGCCGATGGTGTCGGCCTTTATCGGACCGAAATTCCGTTTATGGCGCGTTCAGATTTTCCCGATGTCGCCAGTCAGGAAAAATTGTATCTGGATGTGGTCAGGCAGGCCGGCGAAAAGCCGGTTGTCTTCAGAACGGTGGATATCGGCGGCGACAAAATCCTGCCCTATTGGCAGGAATCGCCAAGCGCCAATCCGGCAATGGGGTGGCGGGCCATCCGCATTTGCCTGGATCACCCGGCGATCCTGCGCCATCAGTTGCGCGCCCTCATCAGATCGGCCAAGGGATGTGAGCTTCGGCTGATGTTCCCCATGATTGCCGAAGTCGCCGAATTTGACGCCTCCCGCCGCCTGCTCGATATGGAATTGGAACGCGCCCGCAAGGAACGCCGAAAACTTCCGTCGAAGGTGTTTGTGGGGGCAATGCTGGAAGTGCCGTCACTGGTGTTCCAGCTGCCGACGCTGTTGAAACGCCTGGACTTCCTGTCCATCGGAAGCAACGATTTGTTCCAATTCCTGTTCGCCAGTGACCGGGACGATGCCCGGCTTGCCGAACGCTACGATCCCCTATCGCCTTCGACCCTATCGATCCTGCGCACAATCGTAAGCCAATGCGACGCGGCATCCGTGCCGGTAAGCCTTTGCGGCGAGATGGCCGGCAATCCCATTGACGCCATGGCGCTCGTCGGCCTGGGGTTGCGCAGCCTATCCATGAACCCGTCATCGGTCGGGCCGGTCAAGGCCATGATCCGCAGTCTCGATCTCGGGCCGCTGCGTAACTACATGAAATCGCTCGTTCAACTTCCTGATCACAGCGTACGCGAAAAGCTGCGCGAATACGCGCGTGACCATGGCGTGATGATTTAGCGGCAAACGGTTTAGCGCTTGAATTTTCTTAGTATTTAGTCAGAATACCTGCGTCTGATTTTGGGGGATTTCGGGCCGTCTCCGGATGTCCCAATTCAATCTTTGTAAGGATGTTTTGCGTAAGCGGCGCAACGGCTTCTCAACAGGCGCGAATATGAATTCTCAAGACCAACATAGTCTCGAACCGGGAGTAGGAGCGCTCTTAAGGGCTTCGCGCCTTCGCTGCGGCGAAGACCTGCAGGAAGTGGCGGCGATTCTACGAATTCGCTATCCGTACCTTGAAGCCATCGAGGATGGACGCTACGAGGAATTGCCAGGCGCCTCATATGCGATCGGTTTTGTCCGTACATATGCCGAGCATCTTGGCCTTGATTCCGAAGAAGTCGTGCGTCGATACAAGATCGAGGCGGAAAATCTCGGAAACCGGCCAACCCTTGTTTTCCCGTCACCGATCACGGAACACGGCACGCCCGGCGCGGCGATCGTTTTCATCGGCATTCTGCTGGTCGCGGTTGCTTACGGCGCGTGGTACGTCGGATCGTCGAAAGATTCCGTCTTCGACAACATCGTGCCTTTGCTTCCCGAACGTCTGGCAACCCTTCTGTCGGACGATCCCGTAACGCCTTCCGACGCCGACACGCCGAGCCCCGCCGAAAAGCCCGAAATTCAACCTGAAACACCCACGCAGGCTCCGCCGCCGGTGGCGACACCTGCCAAAAAGGCGCCTGAGCCTTCGCCGGTCACCGCAGCCGAAACGCCACCGGCCGAAACGCCCGAAACGCCTGCTGCGGCTGAACCGCCCGTTGCCGATCAACCGGTTGCACCTGCGAGCGAACCGGCAGCTGTGGTAGCGGTGGTCAGCGAACCCGAACCCGCGCCTGAACCAGTTCAAGAGCCCGCGCCTGAACCTGTGCAGGAACCCGCACCAGAACCGGCGCCGGAGCCCACACAAGCGGTGGAATCGCCCGTCGAACCTGCTTCTGAAACACCTGCGGAAGCGCCGGTGGAAACGCCAGTGGAAACGCCAGTGGAAACGCCGGTGGAAACGCCAGTGGAAACGCCGGAGGAACCCCCGGCACAAGTCGCCAGCGCACCCAGCACGCCGGAAGTTCCGTCCCAACCGGCTGCGGTTGTTGTGCCAACGCCAACACCCGCCGACACTGTAACCCCGGCTGATTTGGCCATTGCCGAAAACCGTGTGCTTGGTGATGCGTCGGTGCCCGATCAACCCGTGACAACGACACCAACGGAAGCCACGCCCGCCGAACCACCCCAGGCCGAGCCGGCCGCATCCGAAACGGCCGTTGCGGAGCCCGAGCCTGAGCCCACCGCACAGCCTGAACCCGCCGCTCCGGCTGAACCGGTGGCGGCAACGCAAACGCCTGAACCGGCGGCGCAGGTCGCGGCCATCCCGTCCACGCCGGAAGCAGGCAACGATAGTCCGCCTGCCGCATCAACGGCGGGAGCTGCCGACGGTTCAGCCGAAATCGTTGTTCGCGCGAAGTCCGACAGCTGGATACAGGTTCGCGACGGCATCGCCCGTCGTCTTCTGGTAACGCGCCTTTTGCGCGCCGGAGACAGTTACCGGGTTCCCGACAAGCCGGGCCTGACGCTTTTGACCGGAAATGCCGGTGCTTTGGAAATTCTGGTCGGTGGCGAGGCCGTGGCTCCCATTGGCGGGGTTGGCGCGGTACGCAGGAACGTAGCCCTGGATGCCGAAAGTCTTCGGGCCGGAACCGCCGTGCTAGATTGATCCGAGCGCCGGGGATTTCCATATAATTTGAATTGCCAGACCGGTGGCGTGGCCGCCGGTGGCGCGCTCAACCAACGAAAGATGACGCGGAATGCCCGCAGGAACACTGCATATCAAACGCCGGAAAAGCATTCCGGTAAAAGTCGGCTCGGTAACCATCGGCGGCGACGCACCGATCGTGGTTCAGTCCATGACCAACACCGACACCGCCGATATCGAGGGAACGGTCGGCCAGGTTGCGGCCTTGGCCCGCGCCGGTTCGGAAATTGTTCGAATTACCGTGGACCGGGCGGAATCGGCAGCCGCCGTGCCGCACATCCGTGATCGATTGGCGGCCATGGGCGTCGAGGTTCCGCTGGTTGGCGATTTCCACTACGTCGGGCACAAGCTGTTGGCGGAATATCCTGATTGTGCCGAAGCGCTCGCCAAATACAGGATCAATCCGGGCAATGTGGGTTTTCGCGAAAATCGCGACAGCCGCTATTCGGCGATGATCGAAACAGCCCTGAAATACGACCGACCCGTACGCATCGGCGTAAACTGGGGCAGCCTGGATCAGCAAAAACTATCCCAGATGATGGATGAAAACGCCAAGGCCGCCCAGCCCAGGGACCTGGCCGAAATCACCCGCGAAGCGCTCGTGGCCTCGGCGGTGGAAAGTGCTGCCCGGGCCGAGGAACTTGGCATGAAGCGCGACCAAATCGTGCTTTCATGCAAGGTCAGCGACGTGCAAAGTCTGGTCGACGTTTATAAGGATCTGGCCACGCACGGCGATTACGCCCTGCATCTGGGCCTGACCGAGGCGGGCATGGGATCGAAGGGCATCGTTGCCTCAACCGCCGCGCTGGCGGTGATTTTGCAGGAAGGCATCGGCGACACCATCCGCGTTTCCCTGACCCCCGAACCCGGCGGCGACCGCACCCGGGAAGTCATCGTTGCCCAGGAAATCCTGCAAACCATGGGCTTTCGTTCGTTCGTGCCCCTGGTGACGTCCTGCCCCGGTTGCGGGCGGACCACCAGCACCGTGTTCCAGGAACTGGCAGACAGTATCCAGACCCATGTGCGGGCGCGCATGCCCAAGTGGCGTGAGCTATATCCCGGTGTCGAAACCATGAATTTGGCGGTCATGGGCTGTATTGTGAACGGCCCCGGCGAAAGCAAGCATGCCGATATCGGCATCAGCCTGCCGGGCATCGGTGAAGACCCCGTCGCCCCGGTATATGTGGACGGCGCCAAGACGGTGACCCTCAGGGGGCCGAAAATCGCCGAGGAATTTCAGGAAATAGTCGAGAATTATGTAAAAAACCGCTATGGAACAGCTAACTCATAGCAAGAAGAAAGCGGACCAAGGAAGAAATGGCCTCTCTAAAGCCGGTACGCGGCACCCACGATCTGTTAGGCGAAGATATCCTGCGCCACCGTCATGTCGAGCAAACAGCGTTTGCCGTGGCCTCGCGCTATGGATATTCGGAAATATCGACCCCTGTATTTGAATTTACCGAGGTGTTCGCGCGCACGCTCGGCGACACCTCCGATATCGTCACCAAGGAGATGTACACCTTCGAGGATAAGGGCGGCGAACGCATCACCCTTCGCCCCGAAGGAACGGCGGGCGTGGCGCGCGCCTTCATATCGGGTGGACTGGCGCAAAAACTTCCGCTCAAGCTGTTCTATCGCGGACCCATGTTCCGCTACGAACGTCCGCAAAAGGGCCGTCAGCGGCAATTCAATCAAATCGGAGCCGAACTGCTGGGCGTGGCCGGACCGCTGGCCGATGTCGAGATCATTTCCCTGGGCGCGCAAATCCTGGACGAGTTGGGATTGAGCGAACATGTGGTGTGCGAACTCAACAGCCTGGGTGACGCCGAAAGCCGCAACGCCTATCGGGCGCGCCTTGTCGAATATCTGAAAGATCAGCCCTTGTCGGAAGACAGCCGCGAGAGGCTGCACCGCAATCCGCTGCGCATTCTCGATTCCAAAGAGGAGCGCGACAGAGCAATCGTCGCCGATGCGCCGCTGATGTCGGACAGCCTGAACGACGAGTCGCGCCGGTTTTTCGATGATCTGCGCAACGGGCTGGAAATCGCCGGCGTCAAGTACACGCTCAACCCACGCATGGTGCGCGGACTGGATTATTACTGCCATTCCGCATTTGAGTTCACCACCACCGCCCTGGGCGCTCAGGGCACGGTGCTGGGCGGCGGGCGATATGATGGTTTGGTCAAGCAAATGGGCGGACAGGCGACGCCGGGCATCGGCTGGGCGGCGGGCATTGAACGGCTGGCCATGCTGGTTGACGGCGGGCTGGAAAAGAAACGCCCCATCGTCATCATCCCCATCGGCGCCGAAGCGGCGGACACCGCGCTTGAAGTCACGCAGCGTTTGCGCCGTGGCGGATTTTCCGTTGATCTCGGGTTCAGCGGCAACATGGGAAAACGAATGAAGCGCGCCAATGCCGCCAACGCCTGCGCCACGGTTATTCTGGGCGAAGACGAAATTGCGCGGCAAGCAGCCACCGTGCGCGACATGGACTCCGGCGAGCAGGCCGAGGTGCCTCTGACGGCTTTGGAGACACACCTCGACCGCTTCCGTTAGGGAGGCGCATGGCCGGGGATATTTCCACTTCCAGACATGTCATTATTGTCGGCGCCAATCACCGATCAAGCTCGCTTGCGCTGCGCGACCGTTTGTTTGTCGAGGATCCGGCGGTGGGGTTGTTTTTCGATCGCCTGCGTGCACAGGGCGTCGACGAGGCCATGGTGCTGTCCACGTGTGACCGGGTCGAGGTTCAGGCCGCGCACGCGAACCGCGACGCCGCTGGGCGCGCCATTACAACGGCGCTGGCCGAACAGGCGGGCATGGACCCGGCGGAACTGGCGGGCGCTCTTTATACCCATTGGGACGCGGATGCCGTTCGCCATATTTTCACGGTGACGGCGTCTTTGGACAGCCAGGTGGTCGGCGAGCCGCAGGTGCTGGGTCAGGTCAAAGCGGGCCATCGCATGGCGCGCGCCGCCGACATGATCGGGCCGACCCTGGAACCCCTTTATCAGGCGGCCTACGGGGCCGCCAAGCGGGTGCGCACGCAGACCGCCATTGGCGAACGCCCGGTCTCCATCGCCGCCGCCGCCGTTCAGTTGGCGCGCGACCTTCATGGCGATCTGGCGCGTTGTTCGGGCTTGTTGATCGGGGCCGGTGAAATGGGCGAGCTGGTGGCCGGCGAGATGCTGGCAGGCGGCATGAGCTCTTTTACGGTCATTCACCCAACCGAGGCCCGCGCCCAGGCCGCGGCGCGCGCAATGGATTGCCACTTCGCCCCCTATGACGACATGGCGCGTCTTCTGGCCGAAGCGGATGTGACGGTTGCGGCTTTAGGCCGCCACCTGCACGTGCTGACGTCCGACATGGTAATGGGAGCGCTGAAGGGCCGACGCCGCAAGCCGGTGTTTTTGATTGATACCGGAATTCCCGGTGATATCGAACCGGCGGTCAACCGGCTGGATGGTGCTTTCCTGTATGATCTGAACGATCTGGAGCAGGTCGCGCTGGAAGGTCTGGCCAACCGCGAAACCGAAGCCAGGGAAGCGTGGCGGATCGTCGATGCCGATGTGGCGGCCTATCTGCATGGCCGGGCCGAACGCGCCGCCGTCCCCGCCCTGATGAGCCTGCGCGACCACTTCGAAGACATGCGGGCCAAAACCCTTGAAGAGGCCCCTGATAGCGCCGAACGGGCGACGCGGCTGCTAATCAACCGGCTGCTGCACGGTCCGTCCCGCGCCATGCGCGAAATCGCTTCACAAAAATCGGCGCTGGAGCTTGAAGATGCGGAACGTGCGCTAAATCAACTGTTCGACTTAGGCGAAGAAACGAAAGGATAAGAGGCCGTGAGTCTCGATGAAAAACTGAACCGCGTTGTGGCCCGCTTTGACGAGCTGGGCGCGCTGATGGCAAGCCCGGAAACCGCCGGATCGGCCGATTTCGCCCGCATGTCCAAGGAATATTCCGACCTGAGCCCCGTGGTGGAATGCATCTCGCAAGTGCGAAAGGCGCGCGAGGATATGAGCGAGCTGGAGGCCATGGCCGCCGACCCCGACAGCGACGCCGAAATGCGCGAACTGGCCGAGGCCGAGTTGCAGGACATCAAAGCGAGGCTGCCCGAGATGGAACGGCAGCTCAAGGTGATGCTGCTGCCCAAGGACGAAGCCGATTCAAAAAACGCCATTCTCGAGCTGCGTGCCGGAACCGGCGGCGAGGAAGCGGCGCTTTTCGCCGCCAACCTGTTTCGCATGTACCAGCGTTATGCCGAGGAACGGGGCTGGAAGTTCGAACTGATGCATGTGAGCGAAACCGGCATCGGCGGGTACAAGGAAGCCGCCGTTTCGGTTTCGGGCCGCGACGTTTTCGCCAGGCTGAAGTACGAATCGGGTGTGCACCGCGTCCAGCGCGTGCCGGAAACGGAATCGAGCGGACGCATCCATACTTCGGCCGCCACCGTGGCCGTCCTTCCCGAAGCCGAGGAAGTGGACGTGCAGATCGCCGACAAGGACCTGCGCATTGACGTGTTTCGCGCCAGCGGCCCCGGCGGGCAATCGGTCAACACCACCGATAGCGCCGTGCGCATTACCCACCTGCCCACCGGTATCGTGGTGTCGCAGCAGGACGAAAAATCGCAGCACAAGAACAAGGCCAAGGCCATGCGGGTTCTGCGCTCGCGGATTTTTGATGCCGAACGCGCCAAGGTTGATGCCGAACGCTCGGCCGCGCGGCGCGGGCAGGTCGGATCGGGCGACCGGTCGGAACGCATTCGCACCTACAACTTCCCGCAGGGCCGCGTCACCGACCACCGCATCAACCTGACCCTGCACAAGCTGGACCGGGTGATGGACGGCGATCTCGACGAAATTGTCGATGCGCTGACGGCGGAGGATCAGGCCGCACGCCTGTCCGAAGTCAATTGAGCCCCATTCTCGGCGAGTTGTTCGACGATGCCGTGCGGGCGCTGAGCGCCGCCGGAATTGACGGCGCACGTCTCGACGTCCGGTTGCTCGCGGGCGCGGCGTTCGATCTGACCGCCGCCCAGGCGCTGTCGCGCCGCGATTCCGTGATGGACGGCGAAAAGACACAGCACTTCCTGCAACTGGTCGCCCGCCGGGCCGCCCGCGAACCCATGGCCCACATTCTGGGATCGCGCGAATTCTGGAGCCTGCCGTTTGACGTCAGCGCCGACACCCTTATCCCCCGCCCCGATACCGAAACCCTGGTTCAGGCGGCGCTGGATTGGGCCAAGGGGCGCGAAGGCGCACTGCGGGTGCTGGACCTTGGCACAGGAACCGGATGCATCCTTCTCTCGCTTCTGAGCGAATGGCCGAATGCTCGCGGCGTCGGCGTGGACATCAATCCGGGCGCCGTTGACGTCGCTCGGGCCAACGCCCAAACCCTCGGCATGGGGGACCGCACCGAGTTCATGGAAGGCAACTGGGCGGCGGGGCTGGAGCAGCCGTTTGACGTCATCGTCGCCAATCCGCCCTATATCCCGGCTAGCGATCTGGCCGGGCTTGAACCGGAAGTTTCGCAATTTGAACCCAAGGCCGCCCTTTCCGGCGGCCCCGACGGACTGGGCGCCTACCGCGCCCTTGCGCCGCAAATGGCGTTGCTGCTTGACGCAGGCGGCGCCGCATTCGTTGAAATCGGATTTGGCCAATCGGACTCGGTGTCGGAGATATTCGCGTCCGCTTCGCTGGAAGTCGCCCAAACCCACCGCGATCTTGGCAACATTGTGCGCTGTTTGACCCTCAAGCGCGGGATTATACCAAGCTGCACAAAGAATGACCCATTGAGATCGTCTCCGCGTCCCGTCGGGTAGGAGCAAAGCCGCAGGCGATGCCTTTGCATCGTCAAGGTTTTGCGACGCCCTCCGACGGGGCGCGGAGACGACCGGTTGCCGACCATTCGGCATGGGCCGAAATACGGCGGCCTTTCAAGGCTTTCGGACGTCGTCTCCCACGGCTTACGATGCAAAGGCATCGCTGCGCCGCACGCTCCTGGCCGAAAGCCTTGAAAGGCCGTCTCAATGGATTATTCTTTGTGCAGCTTGGTATTAAACGGGTTTGTTGAAAAAAAAGAGTTGGAATACGCGGAAAACCTGACTACGTTGGCGTCCGCAGGTGGCTGAACGGGCCACCGGGGTTCGTGCCAAAAGGCCGAACAGGTTTTCCACTCCAAACACGCTGTTGCCGATTGTGTTTTCGGCCGACGGTCGCGTGCATTGCGCTGCACTGCAATGCATTGACTGGGCGTAATTTGGGATATTGTTGTGCAACCAAAAAAATTGGCATGATGAAACATTCGAGCGGTCCCAGACGCGGGCGTCCCCGCGGTAACGGTAAACGGTTTTCCTCCGGGAAACATGGTGGTGGCGATAGTTCGGGCGGAGACGCGAAAATCCGCGGCTCGGCGCAACAGGTCCACGAGAAATACCTTGCCCTGGCGCGTGACGCGGTTTCGTCCGGCGACAGGATTGGCGCGGAAAACTTCTTCCAGTTCGCCGATCACTATTACCGGGTATTCAACGCCTCCAACGCCAATGCCAATTCCAACGCCGGCAACGCCGGCGGAGGGAACGGCCGTGGGGATCGAAACGACAGGGTTCCGCCGCCACCGCCGTCCGCCGTCGATCAGATTGTCGTCAACGAAACCGGCGCTGTCCCGGCGGCCCGTGCCGCCGAAATGTCGGGCGCCGAGAACCAACCGGCCGAACCGGCCTCACCGCCCCAGCCCGCTTCGCAGGCTGATGAACTGGCCAAAGCCCTGGCCAAGGCCGGGCCGGAAGACGAACAAGTTGCCAAACCCGTGGCCGAGCCCGTGGCCGAGCCCATGGCCGAGCAGGTGGAAGAAGAGCCCAAACCTGCGCGCCGCAACCCGCTTCGCGCGGGCCTGAGGCGCACCCCACGGGGCCGTCCGCGCAAGGCCGTCGAAGCCGACGCCAGCGCTCCCGAGCAAACGGCGGTCGAAGAGGTCAAGCCGGTTCGCCGCCGTGTGCGCAAGGCCGCGCCGAAAAAAACGGATGAGGCTCCGCCCGAAAGCGCGTCGGAAGCCTAAAGTTTACGGATAGCTACCGAAGTTCGATTTCATCGCCGGCGGCTACCGTACCGCCGGCGATTATCGTTGCATACACGCCTAAGTCGGTGTGGCCGTAGCCCCGTTTCAGGGCCATGGGAATGTTCATATCGCGCGCGCCGCTTTGCGGGTTCACGTCGGTGGCCGGGCAGCGTTTATTGCGCGACTCTATGCGCAGGCGAGCCGACCCCACGGCCACTTCGCGTTCCAGCCAGTCAAACTCGGCCCACGGTTCCAGCCCCGCCACCACAAGGTTCCCGCGAAAACGCAGCGGATCGACGGGCGCGCCCACAATGCGTTCCAAATCAGCCACACTGGCCGCATTAATGATGGAAACCACCTTGGACCGCCGGTCCGAAAACATATGGCCGGGCGCCTGAACCAGCCGGGGTTTGCCCGGCGGATTGCCGTTCATAAAGGCGGCGAAAAAGTCCTCGATCAGGGCGCGGCCCACCGGCGTCGTGATGTTGCCGCGCTTCACCGTCTTGCCGCTGCGGCAAATCTCCAGAATGCCCGAGGCGTCATCAAAATGCGTCTGCAACGTCGCCAGCCGTTCGTCCCGCATGAGCATCAGAAACTTCGATTTCGGCAGCCATTCGGGCTGGGCTGCGTCAAACTTCGACCCCGCCAAAGCCAGCGCAAACCGCCGGTCCCCCGGCAACCCCTCGCCCACAGTCAACTCAACGCGGTCCAGCGCCTCCGCGCTCAACCCCTTGACCGGAAAGCGATAAATCCCCGAAACCGTCACGCCCATATCATCACCAGCACGCCAACCACCAAAAACCACCCCCCGCTTCTAAAGAAAAACAACGGGTTTGCCGAGAAAAATGCGATTGCTCCCCAACAATTCCCACCGCCACCCCCGCTAGGGGGCGTTTTCGGTGATCGGCAGCGACGTCGCCGGGAGGCCGTCCGCGGTCTGGGTTTCCATATGCGCGCGCCACCACGCGGTTTGCGGGAGCGCATCGTGCAGGGCATACGCCTGACCGATAGCGGGTGTCGCCAGGTGAACCCCGTTCTCATCCGCGGCCACGGACAGGCGTTCCACGGGCTCCGCCCAATCATGCAGCGCTAGATCGAACTTTCCCCAGTGGATGGGCTGCAAAACCTTGCCGCCCAAGTCCAGGTGCGCCTGTACCGTCTGTTCCGGCAGCATGTGCACGTCGATCCAGCTTTGGTTATACGCCCCTGATTCCAGGATGGTCAGATCGAACGGGCCGAAACGCTCGCCGATCTCCTTGAAACCGGCGAAGTAGCCGCTATCGCCGCTGAAAAACAGCCGCTCGCCGTTTCCTTCCATAACCCAGGATGCCCACAGCGTTGTGCTTCTGTCCCTTAACCCGCGCCCCGAAAAATGCTGGGCCGGTGTGGCGGTCAGGCGCAGCCCGCCAATGGCCGTATCCTGCCACCAGTCGCGTTCGATGATCCTGTCTTCGGGAACGCCCCATTTTCTCAGGTGCGAGCCGACGCCAAGCGGGGTCACGAACAGGGGGTTCATGGCCGAGAGCGCCCGGATCGATGCGAAATCCAGATGGTCGTAATGATCATGCGATATCAACACCACATCAATGTTCGGCAGGTCCGCCAATTGGATGGGTTGGGAATAGGCGAACGCCTTGGGGGCCATAAGGCGGATGGGGAAAATGGCGTCACTAAATACGGGATCCGTAAGAACGGTCTTGCCGCCGATGCGCATCAGCATCGTCGAATGCCCCAGCCACGCGACGCGGGTTTGCTGGCCGTCTGCAAATGATTTCAGGTCGGATTGAACGGTCGTCAGAGGCGTCTTGGGGCGGCGTGATTTTCCACCGAAAAAGAACTCCCACAGGGTGGCGGTCATGGACATGCGTTCACCCGGTTCCGATGGTGGCGGCGTCGGGATGCCCATTATGTTGCGAAACTTCCCGTCCTTGAAATGCGGCGAACGCTCTGCTTTCTCCAATGCGGCCCCGCGCAGTTTGGCGCCGAATTCGGTGGACGAGCACGCGCTGACGGCGACGCCCGCCACAAGCAAAGCCACAAGGGCGTAGATCATTTTTTTACCTCGGTTTTTCATTGGGGAAGTGTATTTGTCTGAATATCGCGCACAAAAATTTCGATGGCGCCCAGCAACGCGCCGTCGAAGCTGAAGTGCAAGGATCCCAGTTCGGGGCGTTGCAGGACCGCCGCCATGACCTCGTTGGGCTTGGTCATAGGCCAAAGACCCGCAACCAGTCCATGAACCCGCGTCAGAAGCGCCGCCCCCTGTTCGACCGTCATCATGGGCAGGGGCACCGTCAGGCCTTCAATGATGTGCGCCATCATCTGATGGGCGTTAAATTTGAAATGAAACAAAGCGCTTTCCGAAACGTTGCGTTCAAGTGCCACGCCCAACAGCGGCGTCAAATCCAGCATCCGCTCATGCCTCATCAGAACCTCGAACCAGACCTCGGCCAGTTCGGCAGCGCCGATGTCGGCAGATAACGTATTTAAGACCTCAATAAACTCATCGGCCCATTCCGAGAAATCAATCAGAAACAGAGCCAGGAAAATCTCCTCGCGCGACGCGAAATAACGATAGATGTTGGATTTGGTAAAACCGGCCTCACGCGCGATGGCGTTTAAACTCACATCCTCATACGCCAATTCGCGAAACAACGTCGCCGCCGCCTCCAGAATCTCCTGACGCCGCTGCTCCTGCTGCCCCGGCGTCCGCGCCCGCTCCCAATTCATGGCGTTTCCTGACAATAAGTGACCGTTGGTCACTTATTAAGAGACTATTGGTCACTTGTCAAGGGGCCACACGCTCCTAACTCCGACAACGAGCCCGGAGGAGCGCGCAGCGCGACGACTATGCGACCAAGCGGGAGCGCAGGCTGCGTGCCGCTTGAACGCGATCAACAAATAAAGACCGGGCTCCGCCCGCTCCCGCAAAGGGCAAGGCCCTTTGAACCCCTTAATTTAGCGGTGAAAAATGCTGAAAACGGGACACTGTCCCCGGAATTCCTGTCCCCGGAATTCGAGCCGTTCGAATGAGATGGTTGCGCGGATCGTGGGGGGCGGACAAAGGGGAGTGGTCGAAAAGCCCTGGTTATTGAACACACAGATTGGGACTGACGGCGCTCTCAGTGGCGGGCCATTGACTCCCGAAGTCGACTGGGTACCCTGACCATTCAATTACTCTATGACTGATAGGGGCGCATGAAATGAGCATTGAGGATTTAATTAAACTATCCAAGGAAGGCAAAACCGCTGAAGCCCAAGCCCTTATGAAAAAGCTGATGGAGAAAGCAAGGAATGAACCGGACGAATTCATACAAGAAACTGGGAAGCCAGCAGTTTTCAAGCGCCGTGGAAAGTTCGTCGTGCAGGATGAAGCTGGCAATTGGGTGCTAAAAAATCCACCTCGGCGGAAGAAGTAAAAAGGCATCGTTCGCTAATCCTCGTTTATGTCTTATCGAGAAATGCGGCTATTGCGATGCCGATGGACACGACAGAAATGACAATGGCGATCCAACCCCTCACCTCATTGGGCCACTCCTGCCGGCGCTTTAATTCGATCATTCCAGCGATGTGTGGCCCGGACCGTTCGGAGAAGCCTGTCATCGAGCTAATGACCTCTTCGACTGTCATCTTGCGCAGTTTGCTCAATTTTGGTGTTGTCATCTTCTGTTCCTCGAATTAGTTCACCTCATAAACCGGAATATCTGGCGGCAGTGACCAGCCCTCCTCGGTCCCTACGCGCTTCATCATGTATTGGGGCGCCGCCGGCCCTTCCAAAGCTAGGGTAATGCCAAGTATCGCCCCAAAAACCAAAAGGGCGTGTTCATCATCGCGCGCATCCACATCATCAAATGTCTCGTCGGTCTCTTGTTTCCAAAGCCTGTAAATCGACATCTTCTCTCTCCCTATAGTTTCTCGTTAGCGCTACAGTCTGGTGATGGTGTCAAGTTCTCGAACCGCCTGCTTCACTGCCTCATAAAGATGCCCGAGGTCATTGAGGTTCGTGCTCTGAAATTTGCGCTTCCATATCCGCACCACTTGCCCCTGATTATCCTTGCCCCAGAATCCATGGATCACAGATTGGCGCTTTTTATAGAGGCCGCTGATCTTCTCTATAAGCTTGTCGAACTTAGCTTCTGAGGCCTGGTCCATAACCCGGAGTCCAAACAATTCCGTTGAACGGCCCTTAAGAGCATTGATGGTTTCAAGACGCTCTGCTTGCGCCATGCCTTCACCGAAGGATTTTTGGAGAAGCCTCTTCACCGTAATTTGAAGGATGTAATCAAGCTGACCGAAAGCAATAGTGAGCCGACCCACGGCAGCAAATGTCTCCTCACTAAGGAAATCATCACCCAATTCTATCTGCTGAACCATGTCCGTTCCCTCCTCCAATTAGAACAAAACCCGCAGGTTTGCGATCTGCTGTACCAAAATCGCCGCCAACAAAAAGACAATGGGCTTCTTCAAGGCTTAGGAGTTTACCGCGCGCCATGCCTCTATGGCTCCCGTTCGCCAATCACGACGCCAATACACGAGCTTTGGCAAATTCTCTGATTGTTAAGTGTTGTGTCGCTTCCTATGGGCTTCATAGGAAACCCCGTATCTCTCAAAATCTTATCCAACCGTACAGCTTCGGGTGGCGGATTACTTAGATCCGTTCCTGAGGGCACAGCGACATACATTCCCTTTGTGTTGGGTGGCACGTAGTTTCCGGCCGTCCATATTGTGTTTTTCCATCCAGCATCACGAAAAACAACCAGCAAATCATGTCCGAATGAATCCGCCGGATAATGATTCCCCATCGGAAGTATTAACAACGGCGAAATCTCTTCCGCTTCTGCAATTACCTTGTGAAGCGCCTCTTTTTGTTGATCTGTGATAGACCATGCCTGATATGATGACAGCGCCTTTTCAAGCTGATCTATTTTTTTCGCGGTTATGGACTCCGCTATTTGGGCCAATTGTGCCTTGGTGTTTTCATGTTCAGCACGCTCGCCGTGATAAGCTAAGAAAGCCGCAATTAAAAGCGCCGCCGCACCTCCCATGCGGGCGTGTATATAAATATTCTTCCGCGCAGCCATCCATTTTTTGCGGAAGGTTTCCGAACCAAACAAATCTGGCACATCAAATATCATTGGGACTGCCAACCCCGTGATAATGACCCACCAATATTCAATGGTGGCCGCCCCAAATGACCAAATGCTATCCAACATACCCTGCTAGCGCCTCCCCACGCACGCCTTGGAAATGCCTACTCATTGTAGCACTCCCGGCGTACGGCAACTTGAAATACGCGAGACATTCCATCTTTCGGCCTTAGTCATCGTGTTCAACCCTCCATACCTTTCCGCGCCAGCAACTGAACACGGTTTTCGGACTCCATCATTACAGCGCTTTACCTTTTCCGCTTTCAGCGTGTTCGACGGTATCCGGTTTCCGTGAAACGGACGAGTTCCATTGCGGGTACGGGCAACGCCCGGCCTTTTTCATCTTTTTTGAAAATCGCGTTCAAGCGTCACGCAGGCTGCGGGCCTCAATGGCCCTAGTCGTCGCGCTGACGCGCTCCTCCAGGCTTGTTGTCGGGGGTGCGGAGTTTCGGGGGTGGTTGTGTGTTGTGAATAGGCGTTCAGGCGTAGGTTTGGCGGAATTGGGTGACGATGGTGCGCTGCTCATGCGTCAGGTAGGTCATGGCTTTTTTGGCGATGGTTTTGGGCAGGCCGAAGCGGGCTTCGGCCACCGCGCCGGCGATGCAGGCCTGGGTGTCGGCGTCGCCGCCCAGGGACACGGCCAGGCGCACCGCTTCCTCGAAGGATCGGGCTTCGAGCGCGCAGCGCAGGGCCTGGGGCACGCTGCCCTGGCAGGTGATGTCGAAGCCGTATGTTGGGCGGATGCGCTTGATGGAAACCGAGAGGTCGTAGCCGAAGTCTTCGGTCATGGTTTGGGCGATTTCATGGGCGGATGTGCCTTGGCGGGCCAGCCACACGGCCAGGGCCGTGGCCTGCGCCCCCTTGATGCCTTCGGGGTGGGAGTGGGTAACGGCAGCGGTCTCGGCGGCCAGCTTCAGGGTCTCGGCCTTCGATTTCGCCACCCAGGCGACGGGTGAGACCCGCATGGCCGAGCCGTTGCCGAAGCTGTTATAGGGTCCGGCGGTTTCGTCCATCATCCAGCCAATAAACATGCCGCCGTAACCGGCGTTGGGGTATCGCCGGGCGTATTGCCGGATGGTTTGGGCAAAATCGCGTTTTCCCATCAGCGCGTCGGCCACCGCGATGGTCAGCACGCTGTCGTCGGTGGCCGCCGAACCGGGGCCGAACAGCGTGAAGTCCGTCGTCTTGATCGACCGGTGCTCAAAGGCCGATCCGATGATGTCACCGGCGATGGCGCCCAGCATTCAGGCCCCCCCGCCCAGGGATCGGTGGGTTGGCTGGTTCACATTATCCCTCGTCGAATTCGTCCGAGAACTGCGGATAGGCTTCGAGGATTTGCTTCAGGCCGATATAGCGCCCGTCATGAAAGGATGTGGCGTTGGCAAAACGCTCCTGCGCCGCCCCAGGGCCTCCCGCCCGATGGATGTGAAAGCAAACCATGTAGAGCGGCTCGGCCCCCTGGCCCGCGCATGCATCACACGCGGCGTGGGAAACCGGGCCGTAACGGCTGGAATAGACGCCGCTTGCCGGAGCCTTTAAGCAGACCGAGCAAATGGTTTTCCGCCGCCACAAGCCGCCAAGCCGATCGAGAAGACTTCCCGTCATTGCGTATTTCGCCCAATGCCGAACTCGGCGACCAATATACCACGGCGGCGACATTTACGAACTTGCGCGATTCGCTGGCAAATCGTATTGTTAACTATGGTTAACAAAGGTTAACGGAGGGGGGCCGCTTCTGGCGGCCGGATGGTCATGCGAATTCTTCTGGTTGAGGATGACGCCGCAACAGCGAAGAGCATCACCCTGATGCTGCGCTCCGCCGATATGGTGGTGGACGCCACCGATCTGGGCGAAGACGGGTTGGAGATCGGCAAGCTTTACGATTACGACCTGATTATCCTGGATCTGATGCTTCCCGACATGGATGGGTTGGACGTGTTGCGGCGGCTGCGAAATTCCAAGGTGGAAACGCCGGTTCTGATTTTATCGGGCCTTACGGAATCGGAAATGAAGGTCAAGGGCCTGGGATCGGGCGCCGACGACTATCTGACCAAGCCCTTTGTCAAGGAAGAGCTGATGGCCCGCATTCAGGCCATCGTGCGGCGCTCCAAGGGGCATGCGGCGTCGATCATTCATACGGGGAAAATGTCGGTCAATCTGGACTCGCACACGGTGGAGGTGGACGGCAAGTCGGTCCATCTGACGGGCAAGGAATACGGCATTCTGGAATTGTTGAGCCTGCGCAAGGGAACGACCCTGACCAAGGAGATGTTCCTCAACCACCTGTACGGCGGCATGGACGAGCCGGAGCTGAAGATTATCGACGTCTTCATCTGCAAGCTGCGCAAGAAACTGACCACGGCCACCGGCGGCGACAGTTATATCGAGACCGTGTGGGGGCGCGGCTACGTTCTGCGCGATCCGCAGAAGGAAGCTGAAACGGCGGCTTAACGCTTAACGCTAAACGGAGCTTACCGCCAGCAAGGTGTCGGGCACGACAATCTCGACATCCGCGCCGGGCGTTTCCACAATGTCGATGACTTCATCGACAATCAGGCCGATGCGGCGGCCCTCTTTTCCAAGCACCATCAACGGCCACGGCCCGGAAGGATTTCGCGCCGCCACTTCGTCGTGCGGCGCCAGTTGGACGGCTTCATCGAGGGACGCCACCACAATGCCACCCGCGCTTTCGTCGGCGACGAGGCTCTCGATCAGGTCCAGCCATTCCACGTGAACCAGATCAATGGCCTTAAGGGTATCGCCCAGACGGTACAGCGCAAATGCGGCGCCTGCCTTGGGCTCCGGTTCGGGTTCGGCTTGCGGCGCGGGTTCCGGCGCGGCGGGTTGGTCGACCGAGGGGCTGCCAATATTGTTCAGTCCGCGGATGAGGGCAGCGTCGTCACCGGCGGGCTCGGCTCCGTCTTTCCGGACGGCGTCGAGCAGGTCGCGAAATCTGTCCAGCACGCCCATAGCCAGCATCATGACACCGGGGGCGGGGTCGATTTTTCCGGCGTCGATATCGTCGACGACAACGGCAAAGGCGGTCGCCACGGTCTCAAGGCGCGGCAACGGCAAAAAACCGCAGGCACCCTTGGTGGTGTGAACCAGTTCCAGAAGGGCTTTCATATAGGCGGCGGTGTGTGGTTCGCTGCCAAGGCTCGGGTTCATGGCCTGCAAGGCGTCAAGCTGCGTCATCGCCTCGGCGAGGAATTCACCCATCAGATCGTCGGCCGGATACTCAGTCATCTGCGGTCTTTCGGGGAAGAAGGGCGGCGAAACGCACCTCGTCGTCACCCGCATCAATGGTTTCAATGCGGCGGCCCAGCGACAGGGCAAGCTGCTGGGCGAAAAACGCAACCGCCGTATGGGCCGACAGGGCCTCGCCCGGATCATCGCCGTTCATGGCCAGGGCGACGCCGTCTTTAAGGCTCGCGCCGATTCCCGATGCCGTCACGGCGACACCAACGCCATCGGGCATGTCGGCCATCCGCACGGCGACGGTCCCGCCGCGCGGCAGGCTGTCATGGGCCAGCAGTACCAGGTTCATCACCAGCTTGACGCCGCCGCTGCCAATAGGGCCATCGACCGTTCCGCCGCCTTCCGTTGGCCAGTCCAGGGTGACCTTGCCGCCGGCCATAAAGTCGAGCGCCAGCTTCCTGGCCTCAATCAGGGCGCGGGGGCCGTTGGCCCCGCCGGCGCCGAAGGCAAGCCGGTAATAGGTTAGGCGCCGAATAACCTGGGTGGCGCTGTCGGCCACAAGAGCAAGCGCTTCCTCGTCGGGAACTGACATATCCGAAAGCAGTTCCATTCCGGCATTCACGGCGCCGACGGGGCCGATCAGATCATGGCAAATCCGCGAACAAAGGAATTGAGAGGCCTTTAAATCCATCCGACTTATGCTCCGTTCATTGTTGGCGAAGCATAGCGAGAAACCTTGCGGTTTCCCATCAAAAGAGCGATGAATGACCCATGACATTGCGAGATGCAGCACACCTTCCGCGCCTTCGGCCCGCAGGCGTCCTTTACACGGCGGCAACACGCGAATTGCCCCTGCTTGCCGATTTCGCCCGTGAGCTGACATCGCGCGGCTGGCGCGTTGGCGGGCTGGTTCAGGAGACATTGCGCGGGCCGGACGGCTACAAGCGCGCCATCGTCGCCACCGAGTTGGATACGCAAAGCAAAATCACGCTGGCCGAATACAAGGGCGACCGCAGCAAGGCAAGTGAATGCGGGTTCGATACCGCCGCCCTGGCCGAAGCGACACGGGCCGTTCGCAGAGCCGTCGAGGCCCGCGCCGACATCATCATCATCGAAAAGTTCGGCCGCCGGGAAATGGAAGGCAGCGGCCTGTTTGACGAAATTCTGACGGCCATGGCCGAGGGCATTCCGACGCTCACCCTCGTTTCCGCCGACGCGCTCGAGCAATGGAACCGGTTGACCGGCGATCTTGGCGTCCTGCTGGCTGCCGAGCCATCGGGACTTTGGCGCTGGTGGGGATCGCACCGGCTGTACCGCGATCTGGAACTGGGTGTGGAAGACCTGACGGCGGCGCGGGTGCTGGTCGGCTTCAATTGGGTCTTGGTGGAAGGCCCACACGGCTGCGGTTTGGCGCAAACCCCGGACCGGGGAAGTGCGTCGTGCCGGGCTCTCGACGATGCCTCAAACCTGTCGGGGCGCTCGCTGCGGGACTTGGCCGCGATGGTCCATTCCTGGAACGAAGTGGAAGCCGCCGTCGGCCTCGCCGCCATCAACGCCTTTTACAACCGTTTCGATCTGGACGCGCCCGACGGGAACGGCCTGGAATCCTTCGCCGCCACCGACGAGCCCATCAGCGTGGTCGGCCGCTTTGGCAGCCTGGCCAAGCACATCAAAAACCCGCTGATCATAGAGAACGACCCAGCCGACGGCGAATACCCGACCACCGCGGCATCGTGGCTATTGCCGGAGAGCGAGCGGGTGATCGTCACCGCATCGGCTCTGATCAACCACAGCCTGCCGAGCATTCTCGACTCGTGCCCGGACGGGCAGGTCGCCCTGGTCGGCCCCAGCACGCCACTTTCTCCCAGGCTGCATTCCTACGGCGTCGACATCCTTGCCGGAATGATCATCGAAGACGTCGACGGCGCAGCACGCGTCATATCCGAAGGCGGATCGGTGCGCGAACTGAAACGCTACGCCCGAATGGCGACTCTAAACCGTTAATCGGGCCAGCAGCTGTTCGCCTTCAGCCAGATCGCCGGGCTTGTTGATATTGAAAAAGGGATCGACCGGCAAATCCGGGTATTCCACGCGCGCCGTCCGGAATAGATCCAGAAGCCGGTCAACCCGGCGAAGCCCGTCTTCAACCACTATACTGCGCAGCCGGTGGCGTATCTCCACGGGCCACAGGGCAACGACCGGATGAACCCGCTGCCCCGAGACCGCGCAGGCGAACTCGGCCTTCTCGGCATTCAGCGCGCGCCCTGCCCGATCAACGAAATCCAGGGGCAAAAGCGGCGTATCCGTTGGAAATGTCGCGACCAAGGCGACGGCCGGCCGTTCGGCTGCCGCCCACTCCAGCACCGACAAAATTCCAACGAGCGGGCCGCCGAACCCCTCGACTTTTCCATCTCCCGAAATATCGGGAACGATGCCCAGTCCGTATTCACCAAACCGATCCAAATCTTCGGACGCATTGATGACGATTTCGGAGACCTGCCCGCGAATTCGATCCAGAACATGACCGATCAACGGTTGCCCGGACAGCAAAAGGGCCGATTTGTCTTTTCCCCCCATGCGCCGGGAAAGGCCTCCGGCGAGGACAGCCCCCAAAACACCTCCGTCTTGCAAATCCGAGTTCATCACGCAGCCCATATCCGATCCCGATGACCGGAAAATAGCATAATTTTCCGAAGCGATTATTGTGTGTTTTTATGTTTTTTTTGTTTTTTTGTTCGGAATTTGGCGATATATGAAAAATAAGCGCTTTTCTCTCCAACTCCTGCGGGATATCGAATGTCGGATTTTGCTGCGGCCTTTTCCAATGCAGTTTCCCTGATTGTGGAACTGGACGCGGGGCTTGCCGAGATCGTGCTGCTTTCCCTGCGGGTCAGCATGTCGGCCGTTTTCATCGCCACGTTGATCGGATTGCCCCTGGGCGCGGCCACCGCGATGTTCCGGTTTCCGGGAAGAATGAGCATCGTCGTCGTTCTCAATGCGATGATGGGACTGCCGCCCGTGGTCGTCGGACTGGTCGTTTATCTGCTTTTGTCGCGCGCCGGGCCGTTCGGAGTTATGGGCCTGCTGTTCACGCCGGCGGCCATGATCATCGCCCAGACGGTTCTTATTTTCCCGATTATCGCGGCTTTGACACGGCAGGTTGTCGAGGACTTGTGGGAAGAATACGCCGAACAGCTTCGGTCGTTGGGCGCAACACCGGCCCGAGCCATGCCGACGTTATTGTGGGATGCGCGGTTCTCGTTGCTCACCACGATCTTGGCCGGTTTCGGCCGGGCCAGCGCCGAAGTGGGCGCGGTCATGATCGTCGGCGGCAACATCGACCATGTGACCCGGGTCATGACCACGGCCATCGCGCTGGAGGTCAGCAAGGGCGACTTGGCCCTGGCCCTCGGTCTGGGCATGATCCTGATTTCCCTGTCGCTTGGCGTTACGGGTGCTGCGTTTGTCATGCGCGAGGCGGCCCGTGGATAAAACCATCCTTCCCCTGCACGTCGCGGACCTGACTTTCTCCGTCGGCGGCGCCAACCTGATCGACGGCATTTCGTTTGCCCTTGAGGCCGGACCGCGAACCATTGTGCTGGGGCCCAACGGGGCCGGCAAAAGCCTTCTTCTGCGCCTTTGCCACGGATTGATCAAACCCAGCAGCGGCGAGGTCACGTGGAAGGGGGCGAACGGGTCCGATCCGGCCCGCCATCAGGCCATGGTTTTTCAGCGGCCGGTCATGCTGCGCAGGACCGTCAGCGCCAATGTCGAGTACGCGCTGGGCCTGCGCGGAATTTCTCACAGCGACCGCAGGGAAAAAATAGACGAGGTGCTATCACGCACCGGATTGCAAAAATTCGCCCGCACGCCCGCCCGCGTTCTGTCCTTCGGCGAACAGCAAAAGCTGGCTCTGGCCCGCGCCTGGGCCTTGAACCCGCAGGTGCTTTTTCTGGACGAGCCCACGGCCAGCCTGGACCCCGCCGGAACCCGCGCCGTCGAACAAATCATCGCGGCCATCCACAAGGGCGGAACCAAAATCGTCATGACCACCCACGACCTGGGCCAGGCCCGCCGGCTGGGTGATGAAATCCTGTTTCTTCATCAGGGAAAATTAATCGAAAAAACCGAGGCGCAATCGTTCTTCGAGCGCCCAGCGAGCAACCTTGGACAAGCGTTCTTAAACGGAGATTTATTGTGGTGAAAAAAAGTATCGTTCAAGCGCTTCTTCTGGGTCTCGTAGCGGCGATGCCGTTGACCTCCAATTCCGTGGCCGCCGACAAGTTCGTTACCGTCGCGTCGACCACGTCAACGGCCAACTCGGGCCTTTTTGACGCTATCCTTCCGGTATTCGAGAAAAAAACCGGCATCCAGGTTCGTGTTGTCGCGGTCGGTACCGGTCAGGCCATCCGCCAGGCGAAGAACGGCGACGCCGACGTATTGTTCGTCCACCACAAGAAGTCGGAAAAAGCCTTCGTTGCCGGCGGGTTCGGCGTGAAGCGCTTCGACGTGATGTACAATGATTTCATGGTCGCCGGACCCAAAGCCGACCCCGCCAAGGTTGGCGGCCTTTCCGATGTGGTCGCGGCCATGAAAAAAATTGCCGCCCAACAAAGCCCGTTTGTGTCGCGCGGCGATGACAGCGGAACCCACAAGAAGGAACTGGGCCTGTGGAAGGAAACCGGCATCGACGTGATATCGCAGTCGGGCACATGGTACCGGGAAAGCGGTTCGGGCATGGGCAGCACACTGAATACGGCAGCCGCCATGAACGCCTACGTTTTGGCAGACCGCGGAACATGGCTTAGCTTCAAAAACCGTGGCGATCTTGTGGTTCAGGTTCAGGGCGATAAGCGCCTTTTCAATCAGTACGGCATTATTCTGGTCGATCCGAAACGCCATCCCCACGTGAAAGCCGAAATGGGCCAAATGTTCATTGACTGGATACTTTCGCCCGAAGGTCAACGGCGGATTGGTGAATTCACTATTGACGGCAAAGGGCTATTCGTTCCAAACGCTAATGGATAGAAATATTCAGGAGCCGCAGGTATGAAAATCGGCGTTATTGGAACCGGAAATATTGCTCTCGCCGTCATACGCGGCCTCTGCACGGCATCGGGAGCACCCCAACGGGTGCTCCTTTCCCCCCGCAATACGCAAAAATCAGCAACGTTGGCCAGCGAATTTCAGCAAGCTGAGGTCGCTCCGGACAACCAGGCGGTGATCGACGGCAGCGACTGGATAGTCCTGGCGGTCCGCCCCCAGGTCGCCCACGAAGTTTTGTCCCCGCTACAATTTCGGGCCGGGCAAAAGATCGTCAGCCTCATTGCCGCAGTTACGCTTGACGAACTTCGCCAATTGACTGAACCGGCAACCGATATCGTACGCGCCGTTCCGTTGCCGCCGGTTGCTCAACACATCGGACCCACCGCCATATGTCCCATGGACGCCGAGGTCGCGGCACTGTTCGATAAAATCGGCACGGCCGTGCCGGTAGCCGACGAACACCAGTTCAACACCATATGCACCGCCACCGCTACCGTGGCGGCCTATTACGGATTTCTGGGATCCATTTCTGACTGGATGGTCAACGAAGGGCTGGAACGCGAGGCGTCCGACCGCTATCTGGCGGCGCTTTCCCAGGCAGTCGCGGCAGATGCGGCCGAAGCCGTTGAGATTGGATTTGAGGCGCTGATCACGGACGTCGCAACACCGGGCGGCATGAACGAGCAGGTGCATCGAACGTTCCGCGAAAAGGGATGGTTTGACCCCATTCATCCGGCCCTTGATGCCATTCTGGCCCGTTACGAGCACGACGAATGAAATCGGCGCTGGCCATTCGCCATGTGCCTTTTGAGGACCTGGGTATCCTGGGTGATGTTCTTGAGGGCCGCGGTTTTTCCATATCGTACGTGGAAGCCCCCGGCGCCGATTTCAGCGCGATCGATGCCTTGTCCCCGGATATTCTGGTCATCCTCGGTGGACCGATCGGCGTATACGAGGAAGAGGCGTATCCGTTTTTAAGCCACGAGATCGCTCTGATCGAAAAACGCCTCGCCAATAAATTGCCGACCCTCGGGATTTGCCTCGGCTGCCAACTCATGGCCCGCGCGCTGGGCGCACCGGTATATCCGTCAGGCACCAAGGAAATCGGGTGGGCCCCGCTAAGCTTTAGCGATGCAGCGACCAACTCATGCCTGGCGCCGTTGGCCGAACGGCAATCGCCGGTCCTTCACTGGCACGGCGACACTTTCGATCTGCCGGAGGGCGCTGTCCATTTGGCCGGAACGGACGCTTGCCCGAATCAGGCCTTTTCCATGGGTGATTTTGCGCTGGCATTACAATTTCATCTTGAGGCGACCGAACAGGGGCTGGAATCGTGGTTTGTGGGCCACGCTTGTGAAATCGCGGCCACACCAAGCATTTCCACCGAAAAATTGCGCGCCGATACGCATCAATGGTCCGGCCACCTGGAACCCACGGCGAAAAAAGTTTTCGACATGTGGATTGACGGAACGGGGTTGTGATTTTCGCTGTTTTTCAAGGGGTGCCGGGCATTCACGTTAATCGCGACAACCCTTGCCCCCGGTTGCGCCGGAAAAACCATACTCCCATAATGGTTTGCGCGGGGCCGAGTTCGTGGTATGTGAACGCCTGTAGCGTCGTGATCATCGGCGGCGGATGGCTACATATAGCGCCGCAAGATACCGCCACGTTCCAAGGAGCGGGCGGTTTCATTTTTGAATTTTTTCGGTTGATAAATTTTGTCACAGGTGCTGTTTAAACGGCCCCCGGAAATGCTTGACTGGACTCAAGCTCAAAGAAGAAACGAGGAGAGACCGCAGTGAACTTCCCGGTCGTTGCCAAAGAGATAAACCTTGCAGAGTCTCTGGGCGCCCAACAATCGAATGCGTCAATAGCGGAGACTGCCGTGCCGTCATACCTTTCGGAGGTTTACGATTGGGCGTACCTGAATCCCAGGAATGTCGCCCTTCTGGACCGAACTCTCGTTGTCGATGTGTTGCTTTTCGGCAATGCGCGGCGCCTGATGCGCGCGGCAACCAACGAAATCAAGCCCGGACAAAAAGTTCTGATGGCCGCCCATGTCTACGGCGATTTTGTAAATAAGCTCGCCAACGCCGTTGGCCCGACGGGACATCTGGATATCATTGACGTGGCCCCGATCCAGATCGCTCATGCCCGCCAAAAGGTCGGGCACCTGCCGCAGGTTAGCATTCGGCAGGCCGACGCGGCGGGTCCGCATGACAATGACTACGACATGGTCCTCAGCTTCTTCCTTCTGCACGAGGTTCCGGACGGCAAGAAACGCAGCATCGTCGATGCGCTGCTTGCCGGCGTCAAGCCGGGTGGCAAGGCGGTCTTCGTCGACTATGGCCGGCCGAGCCGTTTGCAGCCCATTCGCTATATTCTGGACTTTGTGAACGAACGTCTGGAACCGTTCGCCAAGGCGCTTTGGAGGCACGAAATTTCGGAATACGCGGGTGAGCCGGAAGCCTACCACTGGCGGAAGAAATCATTCTTCGGCGGCGTTTATCAAAAAGTCGTTGTCAAAAAGCGCTAATCACCGCAACAGGTTCGTCGTTTCCGCCGGAAGGCTGACCACCAGCCCGTCCAATTCGTTCGTCAAGGGAATCTGGCATCCCAGCCGCGATGTCGGCTCAAGCCCGGGAACCAGATCAAGCATATCTTCTTCCTCTTCGGTCGGGGCGCTCAGGCGTGAAATCCACGCAGGATCAACAATGACGTGACAGGTGGAGCACGCAAGGCATCCGTCGCACGCGCCTTCAATATCGACATCGAAATCATGGGCGATTTCCATGATCGACAGGCCTTCCGGTGCATCGACGTCGCGCCGCGAACCGTCGGGCAAACAGAACGTCAACTTCGGCATGAACTGATCCCGGAAATTTCCTCGGCAATACGCCGCACCGCAAAATCGACTTCCTCATCGGTGGTGAAGCGTCCAAACCCGAAACGGATGCTGTTGTGGGCAAGTTCGTCTTCCACGCCAATGGCATGAAGCACGTAGGACGGCTCCAACGACGCCGACGTGCAGGCCGACCCCGACGACAGGGCAATATCCGAAAGGCGTGCCATCAGGCCTTCGCCGTCGACACCAACGAAACTAAGGTTGAGGTTCCCGGGAAGCCGGTGTTCCATATCCCCGTTGATACGGACATCCGGCGCAATTAATTGAACGGCGCTCAGGAACCGATCGCGAAGCCCGCGCAGCCGTTCGGCCTCATCGTCCATTTCACGCGCCGCGATCTCAGCGGCTGCGCCAAATCCCACACACAGCGGGGTGGGCAGCGTGCCTGAACGCATGCCGCGTTCCTGTCCTCCGCCGCTAAATAGCGGGGCGATGCGAACCCTTGGCCGCCGTCTGACGTACAAAGCGCCGATGCCCATGGGGGCATAGACCTTGTGGCCCGACAGACTGACCAGATCGAGCGCCATTGACCCCACGTCGATGGGGATTTTTCCGAAGGCCTGAGCCGCATCCGTATGAAAAAGGACATCGCGTTCGCGGCAGATACGGCCGATTTCGGACAAGGGCTGCAGGACGCCGATTTCATGGTTTGCCGCCATGACCGAGACCATGAGCGTACGCGGCGTGATCGCATCGGCGATGGCCTGCGGATAGACGCGCCCACTGGTTCCGACGGGAACGACGGTTGCGCTAAACCCCTCGCGCTCCAATTGCGCCACGGTTTCGACGATACATTTATGTTCGGTCACGCAGGTGACGATGTGATCTTTTCGGCCCCGATGGTAATAAGCGGCACCCTTCAAGGCCAGATTGCCGGCCTCGGTCGCGCCTGAGGTGAACACGATCTCGCGCGGATCGGCGCCAATCAGGGAGGCCACCTGCCGACGGGCCCCCTCAACGGCTTCCTCGGCCTGCCAGCCCACGGAATGGCTGCGTGAATGCGGATTGCCGAACTGTTCCGTAAACCAGGGCAGCATCGCTTCAAGTACACGGGGGTCCGTGGGCGTCGTCGCCTGATAGTCCATGTAAACAGGACGTTTTTGCGAGGTTTGGGAGACCTCTTCGGCAATGGTCGCCGCCATTACGATGCAACCAGTTCTTCAGCGCCAGCCCGTTCCCGGTTTCGCAGATACGCCTTGCGCCAGACCTCGACGAAACGATCCACGTCGCCGGAGCCACTGGTCCAGCCAAGGCTGACCCTGATCGTGTTGACGCCCAGTTCATGCTCGCCCATGGCCGCCAAAACGTGGCTTGCCTCGACTTTGCCCGATGAGCAGGCCGAACCGGAGCTGATCGCAACCCCTTCCATGTCCAAAGCCATAACCTGCGTATCGCTGGGCAGGTTTGGCACGGCGAAGCAGCTTGTATTGGGAAGGCGCATCATGGTGCGCCCGAACATCTTGGCATCCGATGCCACGCTTAGCACCGCTTCCTCCATCCGATCCCGCAGGCCCGCAAGTTTTGCGAAATTGGACAAACCGGCCAGAGCCGCACTCGCGGCCGCGCCAAAACCCGCCGCACCTACAATGTTTTCGGTTCCGGCACGACGGCGCCGTTCCTGCCCGCCGCCGCGAATTTGCGGCGAAAGCGGCACTTCAGGGCCAACAATCAACGCGCCGATCCCTTGCGGTCCGCCAATCTTGTGCGCCGCCAACGACAGCATATCGACACCGAGCGCGCGCATATCGACCGCGATCTTGCCCGCCGCCTGAACAGCGTCGCAATGCACCAGCGCGCCGTGGCGTTTGGCGATTTCACTAACCTTGCCTACGGGCTGCAAAACACCCGTTTCGTTATTGGCAAGCATTACGGAAACGACGGCCTCACCGGATTGCGCGGCCAGACGGGCTTCAAGGGCCGCCAGATCGATTATGCCGTCGCCATCGACGGGTATGGGCTCGTTACCGCCGCGAACCGCCAGAACCGACGGGTGTTCGACCGCCGACACAATAACGTTCGGGCGGCCGCACCCAAGCAGCGCCAGGTTATTGGCTTCGGTTCCGCCACCGGTAAGAAGGACATCATCGCCGGAAACGCCAACGAGGGCAGCGACCTGTTCGCGCCCATCTTCCAGCAAACGGCGTGCCGCCCGGCCAAAGCTGTGAACGGATGATGCGTTTCCACCGGTTCGGAAGGCCTGAGTAATGGCTTCCACGGCTTCGTCACGGATGGGGGCAGTGGCGTTGAAATCCAGATAAACCGCTGGTTTCATGCCAGTGCGGCCTTTTGCGGAACGACATCCGGGAACAACAAACCGCTTGTTCCCAGAACCCGCCGTTCGACGATATCTTCCACGGTAATCGAGCTTAAATAGAGATAAATCTGGTTTCCGAGTTCTTCCCACAAGTCGTGGGTCATACATCGGGCCTTGCTTAGATGGCACCCCGACGGCGAGCCAGGCGTGCAGCGGGTCGCCTTGATCAATTCGTCGACCGCCATGATGATGTCTGACACACGGGTCTCGCCAGCGTCACGCGCAAGCAGATAACCGCCCCCCGGACCGCGCACGCTACGCACAAGCCCGCCCTTGCGAAGCTTGCCGAAAAGCTGCTCCAGGTAGGAAAGCGATATTTCCTGACGCTCCGCAATATCGGCCAAAGCGACCGGTTTCCCTTTGCAAAAACTGGCGAGGTCCACCATCGCCATGACCGCGTAGCGGCCTTTTGTGCTTAATCTCACTGCCCCGTCTCCTTCATTATCATTGCCCCCTCACGCAACGCCTCTTTTCCTGCTGCCACGTAAAGCCTTCGCAGGGGCGTCAGTTTTTTCTTCGTCATTTTCAATGGGACGTTCGGTCCCGGGATTTTCATATTGGCCAAGACGATCTTCCAACTCCTCAATGCGCCCGGCCAGCATGGTCAATTGGCTTCGGATGCTGTCAATATTGCGCAGGACCGGATCAAACAAATCGTCCGGCGTTCCGTAGGCGACGAATTCACGGTCTTTCGCTTTCTTCTTGTCACGAGGCAAAATTACGCGGGCCGGAATTCCCGCAGCACTTACCCCGCGGGGAATATCGCGTGTCACCACGGCATTGGCCCCTACACGCGCCCCCTCACCCACCGTAATCGGCCCCAGAATCTGAGCGCCCGATCCGACGATCGCGCCATCGGCCAACGTGGGATGGCGTTTTTTGTCGGCCTGCGCGCGCGAATCGATGGCCGGCGACGTTCCGCCCAGGGTGACGCCCTGGTACAAAGTCACGTCGTCGCCGATGACGGAGGTTTCGCCGATAACCACAGCCGATCCATGGTCAATTACACAGCGATCGCCGACCTTTGCGCCGGGGTGAATTTCAATTCCCGTCAACATCCGTCCGACGTGCGAGACAATCCTTCCCGACAAACGCCAGCCATGCCGCCACAGGGCACGGGCCAATCGATAAAACAGCAAAGCCTGAAAGCCGGGATAGCACAGAACCACCTCGGCGCGACTACGCGCCGCCGGGTCACGCTCCATATAGGCGTCAATGTCGGCTCGAAGCCTCTTGAAAATCATTGTTTCTTCTATATCCTAGCGTCCGCATTTCGGCGGTTCGGTTGGTCACGCGTCGATTCCGCGAAGAGTTGGTACGCCCAGTCACCCACTAAACTACCGGATATATAGTAAACCCGACAAATTCGATCAAGATTTGACCGCTTTATTTCCGTGGTTTTTTGGTGAATGTCAAAGGTGCGTAATGAGAAAACGTCATGCACCGGATGCGATGAACCTGAATGAGAAAACAAATTGCCTGAAGTAACCCTGAACGGACCCGATGGCCGCCTCGAAGGGCGCTACCATCATTCAAAAGACCCGAACGCGCCGATCGCCCTTGTTCTTCATCCACATCCGCAACATGGCGGGACGATGAACAACAAGCTCGTCTACGCCATGTATCAGGCGTTCGTGCAGCGCGGTTTTTCGGTGCTGCGCTTCAATTTCCGAGGTGTCGGCCGATCCCAGGCGACGTTCGATAATGGCCAGGGCGAACTGAGCGACGCCGCCGCCGCGCTGGACTGGATGCAGGGCCACAACCCCAATGCGTCGGGCTGCTGGATCGGCGGTTATTCGTTCGGCGCGTGGATCGGCATGCAGTTGATGATGAGGCGTCCGGAAATTTCCGGCTTCATTTCGGTATCGCCGCCGGCCAGCATTCACGACTTTACGTTCCTGGCGCCGTGTCCGTCGTCGGGCATCATCGTCCATGGCGACGCCGACGAGATCATTCCGATTTCTTCGGTGGAAAAGCTGGTTCAGAAGCTCTCAAGCCAGAAGAACATCGTCATCGACTATCGGGTGATCAAGGGCGCCAACCACTTCTACGGCGAACAGTTGGGCGAGTTGAACGGTTACGTCGCCGACTACCTGGACCAGTGGCTGGCAAAGGTCGCTTAAGCCGAACCCGATGGCATAAACAAGGTTCCGCCCGTTTGCGGGCTCCTGACACCGGTGGTCGTGGGCAGGCTGAGCGAGCGCCCCCGGACCGAGCGAACAGCCAGAAAAGCAAACGCCTGAGCTTCAAGGAAATCGCCGTCCCAGCCGACGGCCTCGACCGGATCCACCCTTGCCCGCAAGCCCTCCGCGAACATTTTCATGATCGTCTCGTTATGACGCCCGCCGCCGCACACCAGCCACCGTTTGGCCGGCGCCGGGAAGTGCTCGGCGGCCTTGGCCACCGCCGCGGCGCTAAAGGCGCTTAGGGTCGCGGCGCCATCGGCGGGTGAAAGACCGCTCACGGCCTCCAGGGAAAAATCGTTGCGATCCAACGACTTGGGCGGCTGCCGACCGAAGTAGCCGTTGTCCATCAGTTGGCGCAAAGCATCGGAATTGACCCAGCCGCCGCGCGCCAGATGCCCGTCCTCATCCATGGGCTGGCCCGTGGCGGCCATCACCCAATCGTCGATCAGCGCGTTGCCCGGCCCGGTGTCGAAGGCCAGAATCTCGCCCCCTTCGCCGATCCACGTGACGTTGGCGACGCCGCCGACATTGAGCACGGCCAGCGGCTTTTCCAAGTCCGCCGACAGGGCTGCGTGAAACAGCGGCGCCAGCGGAGCCCCCTCGCCGCCCGAGGCCACATCGCGGGAGCGGAAATCCGCCACCACGGGAATTTGCGTCTGCGCCGCCAGCAGCGCCCCGTCGCCAATCTGCCGGGTGATGCGCCGGGCGGGACGGTGAAAGACCGTATGGCCATGAAACCCGATCAGTTCGGGGGCGGCAAAGCGATCGCCGCAAATCTCAAGAAGCTCGGCCACGGCGGCCGCATGGCGCAACGTCAACTCGGCGGCCAGGGCCTCCACATCACCGACCGGATCCTCGCCAATAACGCCGCGCAACCGGTCGCGGAAATCCGTATCGTAGGGTGCGGCCAGCTTGGGCCCGATTTCAAGAACCCGGTCCCCGTCGGTGCGAAGAAGGGCCGCGTCGATGCCGTCCATGGACGTCCCGCTCATTAACCCGAGCGCCACGCAAGAACCCTCAGCCATGCCCAACCCCCGCCATTGTCACCCCAAACCCCCCTTCAAAACGGATTAACCCCCTTAAACTAAACAAAAACCACCCCAACAGGCACGAAAATGTATGCATTTGTCATCAAATGTAGGCAAACGTCATCATTTCCACCCAACCCCCATTCACCACATAAAAGACCAATAATCGGAATAATAACCTAAACCACGCAAAAAGTCAACCCCTCTTCTTTTCGCCAAACCCCAAACCCCGCCGTCAGATCTCCCGGCCTCCCGGAGGAGCGCACCAGCGCGACGACTATGCGACCAAGCGGGAGCGCAGGCTGCGTGCCGCCTGAACGTAATTGGGGATGGAGACCGGGCTCCGCCCATGCCCGCAAAGGAACCTTCGTCCCTTTGATCCCGTTGGTAAAGGGGTGACGTAGAATAACGGGGACATGACCTTTGGCACAAAGGATCGTGTACCCGATATTCGCTCTCTCCGAATTGGACCTCAGTGCGCGCCCCGTCGAACCGACGAAACCGCCGTTAATTAAGTAAGGTGTCCCCGGAATTCCCTCGCCCTCTTGGCCTGCGTGGCCCCTGAACGCAAATAATCCACACACAACCCCCAGCCCACACCCCGCCCCCCGACAACAAGCCCGGAGGAGCGCGCCAGCGCGACGACTAGCGTCGTTGAGACGCGCAGCCTGCGTGGGGCCTGAACGCAATTATGATGGAAGGACCGGGCTCCGCGCCTTAATTAAATGCACTGTCACCCTAACGTGTCACCGTAACGTGTCACCGTAACGCGTAACCCGTAACCTGTCACCGTAACCCATTGATCCCGATTGGCGACGTAATTCAAGGGGGGCTTGCTAGATAAACCTTTGATGCTATTGTTTGTTCTCAATTCTATTGAGTGATGGCCATGCTGGAACAACAAATAAGTCGTTGGATTGCGCGGCAAGATGATGGCCGGAGTATATCCGTTGCCTCTGATCTACCAGTGGTTTTGGCCACTGATATTGGGTGCTCGCGCAAAGAGAACCAAGATCGGGTTGCTGCAATGCGTGTGCATGCGGGATATCCCTCCAATATTTCGTTTGTCTGTGTAGCTGTCTGTGATGGCATGGGTGGCATGAGTGACGGGGGGGCGAGCGCGACATTAGCTCTTTCGAGTTTTTTGACTGAGCTCGTTCGCCAGCGTCGATTGCGCCCAGAGGAAAAATTAAAGTCGTCGATTGAATACGCGAACGCACAAGTTTTCAATTTTGTAAAGGCGAAGGGGGGAGCGACTTTGTCGGCGGTTTTGCTTGAGGATGGCAAAGCTTTTTCTGCAAATGTTGGCGACAGCAGAATTTATGTTGATCGAACGAATATGGATGAGCGCTGTCTAGAGCGCGCAACGGTTGATGACAACCTTTCTGAAGCATTTGGTGGGCATGGAAAGGAACTTGTACAGTTCGTCGGAATTGGGGAAGGGATTTCTCCGCATATCAAGGCATTGCCCGAGCAGACGAAGTCTTTCATTCTAACAACTGATGGCGTCCACTTCATTGATGAGAAAGTTTTTTCAAAGGTCTTCTTGATTGCGTCTGACCTTCGTCAAGGAGTGGAACGCTTAATGGATATTGCCGAATGGCATGGCGGACCAGATAACGCGACCATCGCTGCTTTTGATCTCGAGCATTTTCTGCAATTTCCTTTGGTACATGAGGGAGGGCATGTTGAGTTATGGAATGCTTTCGGGAACCTTCAATTAATGTGGGCTAATAAGGAGGATGAGGATCAAAACTTGCCTTCATCTAAGGCTCGGGTCGAGGTGCCTGTCAACATCGAGGAAAAGGACGCAAAAGCTACTCGCAAACCCCCACGTAAGCGCGCAAAGAAAAAAAAGAAATTGGGCGATGAGAGCGATCTTGAGCAATTTGAAATTGATATTCGGCTTGGAGAAGAGGAGGGCTAGGAGTGCTGATTGCAGACCGATATGAGCCTACCGGCGCGTCAGCATGTGGTGGAATGGGAGAAGTCCATAAATGCGTTGATCGACACCTTGGTCGAGACGTAATGCTCAAGAAAATGCGGCAAGGCAAAAACGTCGCGAGGCTTATTGATGAGCAAAAAGCGTTGGTCAAGCTTAGGTCTAAGCATGTCGTTCAACTTCTTGACATTATTGTTGTCGATGGCAACTTCGGTTCAAAAGATGTGTGCCTTGCACTTGAGCATATTGATGGACGTGACCTTCAAGAAGGTTCGTGGGAGCCCAATGAAGATTTCATAAAGGCTTTATGGCAAGTGGCGTCAGGTTTAGCTGATATCCATGAGGCTGGAATTATTCATCGTGATATTAAGCCGAACAACATGCGGGTCGATGGAGAAGGGGTTATTAAAATCCTTGATTTCGGCTTGGCTAGGGAAGCAGGAAAAGACGACAAAACTAGGAGCATTATTGGAACTGTGGGTTATATGGCGCCAGAGCTATGGGGTGAAAAGACAATTTCTTTTTCTTCAGCCGTTGATGCGTATGCTTTCGGAGTAATGGCTCTGGCATTGTTAAATCGAACGCTTCCAAAAGAATTCAGTCAAAGCCCCCCTGCGCCGGTTCCCTCAAGTTTTGTTACCTCACATATACCAGAATTTTCTAGGGAGATATCGTGCGTTATTCAAGATTGCCTTTCGCATGATGTAGCCCATCGTCCCTCCTTGGCGCAAGTTAGAGATATTCTTGCACGGTATATATTGAAGGATAGGCACCGTGCTCGAATGGTGATGGGTAGCACGGTATACGAAATAAATTCCGGCAAACGTGATGTGAATTTGAAATCTCCAATAGGCAACCTCCATGTTCACTATGATGGATTTAGTTTCTCAGTTCGTTCCGCATCTGGTGAGGTGTGGATCAATAACGGCACGCCCAAGGAAGGGATGAAAATGCCACCGGCGTGCGTCATCACGTTTGGAGGTTCGCAAAGACGGAATCGTCACTTCTTAACGTTTGACGTCTCGAATCCAGAGGTGATGGCATGATTGATCCAGGGACTATCTTTGCTGGCCGATATGAGGTTTGCGCCCATATAGGTCAGGGCGGAATGCAGGATGTCTACAGAGCTACAGATTTGAGGATCGATCAAGATGTAGTTCTAAAGACACCACTTGCCGGGCAGCAACATCGTCGCTTCCGAGCAAGCGCACAAATCGCCGCACACGTTAATCATCACAATATTGCGAAGACGTATGATTATTTTAAAGAAGAAGGCATTCCATACCTGATCGAAGAATTCGTGGATGGAGAAACTCTAGATGAAGCGCTTCTAGGAAAAGCATATTACATCGACCCACATCTTGGGGCTCGATTATTTCAATATTTGGCAAAGGGCGTTGCTGCTTCTCATCACGCGAATGTTGTGCATAGAGACCTAAAACCTAGCAACATAATGGTTAGTGGCGGCTTTAACCTCTATAGCGTGAAAATCACCGATTTTGGCATTGCTACTTTTACGGAAGAAGTTTTTGAAGAGGCTGCAAATGCTGGTGACCTAACACGCTCAACATCTGGCACTGTCAAAGGTGCTTTGCCATATATGGCTCCTGAAATGATGTTTAGATCACCTGGGGAGCATCCGGGAGCAGCAATTGATATCTGGGCGTTAGGTGCCCTGATGTTCCGAATGTTAACGGGCGAGTACCCCTTCGGTGCGGGGTTTGAGGCTCCGGCAAATATTAAGTTGAAGCGACGCGCGACTTGGCCCGCGTTCATGACAACCAGCTTACAATTCTCGCCTCTTTCACAACCCTTACAAGAACTGGTGGAAAAATGCCTTGGCTGGGATCCGTGTGACCGCCCCACGGCAGATCATTTGGTGAAACTGTGTGAAGAGTTATGTTATTTCAACGCCCCCCGAGACGTTGGCCGTGTTGCAAATACAAAATATAGTGGGGCGTTCGGCTTCATTGAATTGCGGGGCAAACCAAATGTGTTTTTCAATAGCGACAGCGTGTACGGCGATCGGAAAGCAACGAATGATACGCAAGTTTCGTTTTCTTCATGTCCAGGTGCTCCTCAATATCGAGCCCATCCAGTCATAGTCTTAAAATAGAAAATCCGAGGACACCCAATTCCTGATCAAAGGGGTCAGAGAAAATTAATTCTGAAGGCGCAGAGCCCGGTCACCATCCCCAATTACGTTCAAGCGCCACGCAGGCTGCACTCCCACTTGGTCGTTAGTCGAGGCGCTGCGCGCCCCTCCGGGCCAATGATCCGACGCCGGGGCTTGGGGCGGCGGGTGTGTTTTTATTAATTACGTTCAAGCGCCACTAAGGCTGCGCTCCCGCTTGGTCGCATAGTCGTCGCGCTGGCGCGCTCCTCCGGGCTTGTTGTCAAGCGTTTCGCTTGGGGTTTTTTGTTTAATTACGTTCAGGCGCCACTTGGGCTGCGCTCCCGCTTGGTCGCTAGTCGAGGCGCTGCGCGCCCCTCCGGCTTGCGCCCACGCAGCCCCCCCCTTACTTCAGCGCCCCCGCAGCCCTCTCATACTCGATCTCCGCCACCGGTATCCCCAAGGGTTTCCCTTCAATCAGGCGAATAATCTCCGCCACCGCCCCGCTTTCCATGGCCAGGCGGCAGTCGGGGGTGTTGGCGGCCATGTGGCAGGTCATGGTTAGGTTTTCGAGCTCGGCGAGTTCGCCGATGTAGGGTTCGGTGCCGAAGACGTCGATGCCGGCTGCGGTGATTTCGCCGGTGCGCAGGGCGTGGGCGAGAGCGGCTTCGTCGACGATGCCGCCGCGGGCGAGGTTAAGCAGGCGCGCGGAGGGTTTCATCATGGCGAATTCTTTGGCGCCGATGAGGTTGAGGGTCAGCGCGGTGCGCGGCACGTGCAGGGTGACGAAGTCACACGTCTTGTAGATGGTTTCCTTGTCGGTCCATTCGATGGCCAGTTCGTTGCCGAATTCGGCGTCGGGTTCGATGTCGTTGGCCAGGATGCGCACGCCGGGGAAGCCGCCGGTCAGATGGCGGATCACCCGTTTGCCGATGCGGCCCACGCCGATGACGCCGACGGTCGCTTCGGCCATGCGCACGCCGACCATCTTTTTCCAGCCCTGGGCGCGGATGGCGCGGTCGGCCTGACCGACGCCGCGCGCGGTATCGAGCATGAGCGCGATGGTCAACTCGGCGGTGGCGGGCGACGGGCCGTCGGGCGTGTGGGTGACGGGGATGCCGCGTTTGCGGGCGGCCAGCAAATCAACATTATCAATGCCGATGCCGATGCGGGCGATGAGTTGCAAATTGGGCTCGCCGTCCATGACCTTGCCGGTGACGGGCTCGACGCCCGCCAGCAGGTAATCGAAGCCGCCCAGCATTTCGGCGTATTCGTCCTCGCCCAAGGGCCGGTTCAGGGGATTAAGGACCACCTCGGCGCCCGCGTCCTCCAGCATCTGCAGGGGCCGGGGGTTGATGTGGGCGAAGGGTAAGTTGGTGACGAGAACGCGCGGCTTGGCAGACATGGTGTTTCCCCTGATTGCTTTTCTTAAACCGAACGGATCATAGCGCCATCGACCCGCACCATGGAACCGCTGACGTAGCTGGCCCTCTCGCCCGCCAGAAAGGCGACGACGGAGGCAAATTCGTCGACCGTTCCGAAACGGCCCATGGGCAGAAGCTTCAAAGATTCGACGCGGATTTCATCGACGGTTTTTCCCGCCTTGGCGGCGATCCCGGCATCAATCTGATCGACCCGGTCGGTATGGATGCGCCCCGGAACAACCATGTTGACGGTGATGCCGTCGGCGGCGAGCTCGCCTGCCAGCGTCTTGCTCCATCCCACCAGCGCCGAGCGCAGCACGTTGGAAATGGTCAGGTGCGGGATGGGCTGGATGACGCTGGACGACGCCAACGTAAGGATGCGGCCCCAGTGGCGTTCCTTCATGCCGGGCAGAACACGGCGGGAAAGTTCGATAATACTCAGCACCATGACCTCGAACTGCTTGCGCCACACGTCGGGATCGGTGACGCCCTGTAGCGGACCGGGGCGCGGGCCGGGCGTGTTATTGACCAGGATGTCGATGCCGCCGAAGCGGGATTGCGTCTCGGCGCGCACTTCTTCCAGGCGATCCAGATCGCCGATATCGCCGACGAAGAATTCAACATCACCGCCGTAGGTGGTGGCTAAGTGGGCGGCGTGGGCGGCCAGCTTGTCGCGGTCGAAATCAAAGAGCGCCACGCGCGCACCTTCGGCGGCCAGCGTTTCGGCCACACCGCCGCCCAGTCCACCGGCCGAGGCCAGAATGAGCGCGCGTTTTCCTTTAAGACCAAGATCCATTTTGTTTTTCCTTATTGGTTGTTGGTTATCAATTTTGGCTCAGCAGCACGGCACCCAGGGCCATGGTGACGGCGGCCTGACACGGTTCGATCACGGGAATGCCGATGGCGTCTTCCAAGCGTTCCTTAAAGCGCGCCATGCCGGCGCAGCCCATGACGGCCGAATGCGCGCCGCATTCATCGCGCAGGCGCTTGCCCACGGCAATCATGCGTTCCAGCACCTTGGCGTCGTCGGACAATTCGGTGACGCCCAGGCCGATGGCCATGTCGCCGGCGAAGCGGTCGTTCAGGCCGAGGGCGCGAACATAGCGCAGGTGGCGCGGGATGGAGCCGGCCAGAATGGAAATGACGCCGAAGGTTTCGCCCACGGTGAGCGCGCTGAGCATGCCGCATTCGGCAATGCCGAAGACGCGGCGGCGGGTGGCCTCGCGGGCGGCAATCAGGCCGGGATCGCTGTAACACGCAATAACGAAAGCATCGACATCGCGCTCGCGTTCCCTGACCACTTGGCTGATGGGCTGCACGACGCTTTCGATGTGGGCCTGGGTTTCAATACCGGGAGGGCCGCCGGGCAGGCACATGCATTCGATGGCCGGGCCACCGGGCACGCGCAGCGGCGCCACCGCGTCGTCCATGTGGTCGGTCACCACCTGGGTGGAATTGGGGTTAATGACGAGGATACGTCCGCTCACGTTACTGTCTCCTCTCTATACCTCGATGGGGCCGAAGTCGCGCTCCATGGACTGGCGCACTTCTTCGGCGAATTCCTCGGCCAGGCCCGATTTGGGCCGCTGGGACGGAAATACGATGGATGATTCATAGCCGATGCGCGGCCTGAACGGTTTGCGCAACACCCGCTCCAGCCCGACCTCGGAAATGGCGAACGGATCGACGATGGTGACGCCCAATCCTTGCGCCACAAAGGCGATGGCGGTTCCGGCGTAGCGGGTCTCGATGCGAAAATTGCACTGCACGCCCGCGCCCTGCAACGCGGTCTGGATCTGAACCCGCAACAGGCTGCTCTGGCTGAGCGAAATAAAGTCCTCGCCATCCAAATCGCTCGCATAAATCACCGGCCGGTCGGCCAGCCGGTGACCCAGGGGAAGGACGCAAACGGCCTCGGGAACCGGCAGGGGGCGCACCTCGACCCCGGCCTGATCGCCCGGCGCAAATGCCAGCCCGATATCGAACTGGCGTTTGGCGATCAGATCGATGACGTTGATGGACATATCGGAATGGATGGCGACCGAAACCCGGGGCCGGTTTTCCAGGAAATTGCGAACCAGCTTGGGCAGGTAGCCCAGCGATATGTCGGGCATGGCGGCGATGCGCAGGCTGCCCGAACGCAGGGTGCGGATGGCCATGGCCGTTTCGCGGATTTTCTCGCTGCCGATGAACAGGCGTTCCACATCCTGATACAGAACCAGCGCCTCGCCCGTGGGCACGATGCGCGCGCCGTTGCGCTCGAACAGCTTGAGTTCCAGATCGTGTTCCAGATCGCGCACAAGGCGGCTGATGGCGGGCTGCGATATGCCCAGCATCTCCCCGCCCGCCGTCATGCCACCGGTCAGGATAACCGCCCGGAACGCTTCGATCTGCCGCGGGTTAAGGGGCCTTGTCATTAATCCATCAAAAGATTAGGCAGCCACAGGGCGATTTGCGGGAAAACAATCAACAGAACCAGGACCACCAGATCGCACAGCAGGAACGGCATGCAGCCCTTGTATATCTGCTCCAGCGAAACATTCATCGCCTTGGGTATGACGCCTTTGATGGCGAACACGTTCAATCCCACCGGCGGCGTGATGGCGCCGATTTCCGTCAATTTAAGGGCGATGACGCCGAACCAGATGGGATCGTACCCAAGCTTCACCAGAAGCGGCATGATGATAGGCAGGGTCAGCGCATAGATGCCGATGGGCACCATGATCATGCCCAGGAAGAACATGATCGCCATGATACCGATCAGGATGAAGATCGGCTCCACGTCCCAGTTTGCCAACATCATGGTCAATTCGGTGGGCAGGCGCGTAACGGCCAGCACCCGGCTGTAGAAAAGGGCGCCGACGTTGATCAGGAACAGCATGGCCGTGACGTTGGCCGATTCCTGCATGGCCGCGGTCACGTCGCCTACCGAGCGGAAGGTCCGCGTCAACACGCCGTAAGCCAGGGTGACGAGCGCGCCTGCCGCAGCCGCTTCGGTCGGTGTGAACAATCCGGCGTAAAGGCCGCCCAGCACGATGAACGCAATCAGAAACACCGGCCACATCTGCAGCGCTTCGCGCGAGCGGCTCATAACCACGTGGTTAGCGTCGGTCGTTTCCGGTTCGGTCTCGGGTGCCAGCGCCGGGTTGCGCTTGACCATGACGATGATCAGCACTGCATAGACGATGGCCGTCATAAATCCGGGGATGATGCCGGCGGCGAACAGCTTGCCGATGGACTGCTGGGTAAACAGCGCATAGATGATCATCATCATGCTGGGCGGGATCATGGAAGCGAACGTGCCCGCCGAGGCGATACAGCCTACCGACAACGCCTTGTCGTACTTGAGCCGCGCCATTTCCGGCAGCGCCATTTTGCCGAAGATGGCGGTGGTGGCGATGGATGACCCAGACACCGCGCCGAACACGCCGCAACTGAGACACGTGGCCACCATCAACGAGCCGGGCAAGCCGCGGGCGAACGCATGAACACCGTTATAGGCCCGGCGCGCCAGACCGCCGTTGGACGCAAACGCACCCATCAGAATAAACAGTGGAATGGCCGCCCATGTGGGCGAGGCGATGGAGAAATAGGCCGCCTGCCCCAGAAGGGTGACGGAGCTGCCAAAGCCCAACAGCAATCCGCTGACCAGAAAACCGCCCAGCAAAAATGCCAGACCGATTTGCATGCCGATGGCCATGGCGACCAGCAACAGACCGATGCAAAGGATACCGCCGGTCAGGAAATCCATATCAGGGTTCCCCGCCTGTTTCGCCGGGCTTCAGTCCGCGAAACGCCTCAGCCAAATTGATGAACCCCTGCAGGACGAAGAAAAACATTCCGACGACCATGATGAATTTGGTCGGCCAGATGGGCAAATCGACAACGCCTTCAATAGCGTCGCCGGTTTGGAAGGCAGACCACGCGTCGGTGGTGACCGCGTAAAACAATAAACCAATGGTTCCGGCGGCAATCAGTTGACTAAACGCCAGCAAAAACCGCTGACCCTTTTTCGGCAACATCAGCAGCACGAATTCGAGGCCCACGTGTTCTTTGTGCTCTTCACAACGGGCGAAGCCCAGGTAGATGACGATCATCATCACAAAGACCGACAACTCGGCCATGCCCTGAAGCGGCAAATCAATGGTGCGAAAAATAATATCGATGACCAGCAGCATCATCATGGCCAGCATCAACCAACCGGCAAACCCGGCGAGCAGATGATTGGCCTTGTGCACCATTTTTTTCATGTTCAGAGGTTCCGACACTATTTCCCCCGCCGCAAGGGAAATTTGCGGCGGGGGATAGTGGGTATCCGATTAGATGATTACATCATCCCATTCAGGATGGCCTTGACCTGCGCCATGACTTCGGCGGCATTGGCGAGACCGGCTTTTTTCGATGCGGCAACCCATTCGGCCTGCAGCGAGGAAAGCTTGTCGGCATTTTCCCAGGCGACGACGTCGGCTGCGGAAAGTTCGGTCACCGTGTAACCGGCCGCCAACTGCTCGGATTTGACCTGATCGAAGGCCGCTTCATAGACCGCGCCAAATTTCTGTTCGGCGATTTCCGAAGCCTTGAGGATGCCCTTTTGCACGTCGGCGGGCAGGCCTTCGAACTTCTTGCGGTTGACCAGGTGCAGGAACGGCGTGGCGTACCACAGATCCTTGGAGATCATCAGGTTCTGCGCAACTTCGTCGAACTTCATCAGGTGAAGGCCGTCGTAGTTGGTGAAGCAGCCGTCGATGGTGCCGGTCTGCAAGGCCACGTAAACGTCGCCCCACGGAACGGCCACAGGCAAGGCGCCCGCGTTCTCAAGGAATTTTAGTTTCCATTTGCCGCCGGCGCGCCATTTGTCGCCCTTGATATCGGCAAGTTTCTTGATGGGCTTGGTGCCGACGAAGGCGCCCGGCAGACCCGCCGTGAACAGCACGGTCTTGACGTTGGCTTTTTTCAGCTCGGCTTCAAACGCCGGAACTTCGGCATAGACCTTCCGGTAAAGCTTGGCCATGTCGCCAAAAGCCTTCGGTCCGCGCGGGAAAAGGTTGAAGATCGAATGCGCGATCAGCTGTTTGGGGAAGTGGCCGGGAAAAACGAAGCCCATATCCACGACGCCGTCGCCGATGCCCTTCAGTTCTTCCTTGGAGCTGAGAAGCGCGCCGCCCCAGAAATCCTGAATTTTGACTTTGCCGCCGGTTTGCTTTTCGATTTCCGGCAACCAGACGTTCTTGACGAAATTTGTCCGCATACCACCCAGCGGATCGTGATCGTTGTACTTGATGGTAAAATCGGCTGCCGAAACGACGCCGCTTACGCCCACGGCCAAAACCGCCGCCAAACCAATCGTCTTGATACTACGCATAATTACCTCCGAGTGTTGTTGAACGTTTCCGCTAGCGATTCACGGTCGAATAGCCATGACTAAAGCCAAAGATTCTCCGGAATCTTTCTTCGACACGACACAAATGTAAAATTGAATGCTCTGGAAGATCAGCCGGTTTTCGCCGCAATAATCCGTCGCCGATACGGGTGGCCGACAAAACGCCTTTTTTTATGTCGCGAACAACCGACAAATTTCTCACCCCCGTAAAATTCCCTGGGCTTATCTCCAGGAAACCCTCCCCTGCCGGAGACGACAGGAAGAGCGGATTACTTCACACTACCATCAGCACAATGTCAAATCGAATTTCATAATGAGAGAATAACGGAATGTTATGGGTTGTGTCACCTATCCTTGATCTTACGGATCAATTATTTTTCATTTATATTTTATTTCCTTTACCACCCATATTTTTCGGAATAATCCCCTATTGTGCTGGTGATCAAGCCTTGCCAAGCTACAAAAGAATGGGCGGTCGCCGATGCCGACCTTGAGGCGTGGCCGATTCGATACATGCGTTATGCAATTTCGGTGGTTCTGACAATTCAGTGATTCACATGGGGCGAAAAAATGGCTGATTTTGATTTAGTGGTTCGTGGCAATCTCGTTCTTCCCGAGCGGGTCGTCGAGGACGGATATGTTGCCGTTTCCGGCGGCCGGATCGCGCAGATCGGCGAGGGGGCGCCGCCCGCGGCGGCCGACGTTTATGACGCGCGTGGAAATTACGTCCTGCCCGGCGCCATCGATGGTCAGGTTCACACCGGCAGCCAGACCCCGCCCGAGGGAATTTTGCAGTCGTCGAAGGCCGCAGCCGCAGGCGGCGTCACCACGATGGTCGACATGCCATATGATTCGTTAGGCGCGGTGGTCGATGTTGCAACCTTCAACGCCAAGGTCGGTGTCGTAAAGCGCGACGCCCATGTGGACGTCGGGCTGTTCGCCACTATCCGCAAGGAAGACGGCGTCAAGGATATCCCAGGACTGGTCGACGCGGGTGCTTGCGCCTTCAAATTTTCGACTTACGAATCCCACCCGGTCCGTTTCCCCCGCATCAAACCCATCGACATGCTGGCCGCCTTTGAAGCTCTGGCCCCGACCGGTATCGGCGGCGGCGTTCACAACGAAAATCAGGAAATGGTGGATTTCCTGGTTGAAAAACTTCAGGCCGAAGGCAGGACGGACCCCGCGGCCCACGGTCTAAGCCGCCCGCCCATCGCCGAGGCGCTGGCCATGGCCGAGATTTACGAACTGGGTGCGGCAGCGGGAAGCCGGGTCCATGTGGTGCACTGCTCGATCCCGCGCGGCATCGACATCTGCGAGGCTTACAAGAGCCAAGGCGTGAGAGCGACGGTCGAAGTCTGCATCCACTATCTGATGCTGGATGAAGACGACATGATCCGTGTCGGTGCGTTCGGCAAAATCAACCCGCCGATCCGCCCACGCGAAATGGTCGAGGGAATGTGGGGCCATGTCGCCGCCGGTCATATCGACTTCGTATCAACCGACCATTCGCCTTGGCCGTTGTCGGCAAAAAGCAATCCGAACATCTTCAAAAACGGATCCGGCGCGCCGGGCCTGGAATCCTTCATTCCGGCAATGTTTACCGGCGTCGAACAACACGGCCTGCCGGTAACCACGGTCGCCAAACTTCTGTCGGAAGGCCCCGCCAAGTATTTCCTGATGGATCCGAAGAAGGGCGCCATCGCCGAGGGCGCAGACGCGGATCTGGCCATTCTGGAGCCCGGCAAGTTCAAGTTCGATGCGTCCAAAACCGTGACCGTCGCCGATTGGAGCCCCTTCGACGGCAAGGAGTTCACCTGCCGCGTCGCCGGCACATTCTTGCGCGGCAAGCTGGTTTGGGACGGCAGTTCCGTTCTTTCCGAGCCCGGCGACGGCGAATTCGTCCGGCCGGTCCGCTCCTGATATGGGAGGCCCCGTCAATCAGGATCGTTTGTGGCACACCATAGAGGAACTGGCCGCGATCACCGATGCGGCCAGCCCTTATACCCGGCGCTCCTTTACCGATCTGCATGTGGCGGGCCGCGCGTGGCTGCGTGAGCAATTCATAGAGGCGGGACTGGTTCCGTCACTGGACGCGGCGGCAAATTTGACGGGTCACGTGGATGGAACTGGTTCCGGGCTTGGCGCAATTGCCGTCGGGTCGCATTGCGATACGGTGCCGGCCGGCGGACGCTTTGACGGCATTGCGGGCGTGCTGTCGGGCCTGGAGGTCGCGCGCACGCTTCGTGAAAACGGGGTTAAGTTGCGTCACGGATTTCAGGTTGTCGATTTTCTGTCCGAAGAACCCAGCGTGTATGGCATGTCGTGCGTCGGCAGCCGGGCGTTGGCAGGGGTATTAAGTGCCGAGCATCTGGCATTTCAGGAACCCGGCGGCGAAACCCTGGCCCAGGCCATTAACCGAATGGGCGGCGATGCGGCGAAACTGACCGGCCCGCTACGGGACCCCGGCGAAATTGCGGCGTATGTGGAAGTTCACATCGAACAGGGACCGGTTCTTGAAAGCCGCAAAATTCCCGCTGGTATAGTCACGGCCATCGTCGGCATTTCGCGAACCAATATCTACTTCACCGGCCAGGCGGACCATTCGGGCAACACGCCCATGTCCATGCGGCGCGATGCCTTGCTGGGGGCCGCTAAGCTGGTGGTGCTTGCCGACGAGCTGGCCCGCGCCCTGAATACGGATGAAGATTATTTTGTCGGCACGGTCGGGCAACTGAATGTCGAACCCAATGCGTCCAACATCGTTCCGGGCTGGGTTTCCATGTGTCTGGAATACCGCAGCAATTCGACACCCGCGCGTAAAAGTTATATCGAAGCCGTGACAGCGCACGGCAAACGCATCGCCGAAGAACTTGGTCTGAAAATCAGCTTCGAGGCGGTGAGCGATGCCGATCCCGCGATCTGCGACGATGCGGTGCGCGGCGCCATTCGCGACGCCTGCGAAAAACTGCAATACGAACACCTGGATATGCCCAGCGGAGCCGGCCATGACGCCATGCACGTGGCGCGCACGGCCCCCATGGGAATGATCTTTATTCCCTGTCTGGAAGGGCGCAGTCACTGCGCCGATGAATGGGTGTCTTCAGAGGATTTGGCGGCGGGCGCGAACGTTCTGTATGAAACCGTCCGCGCCCTTGACGCCAGGATTTAGATTTCAGCGCCGACGCGCTGTTTGATGACTGCGTTGCGAACCGACTTTTGAATTTTCTCGAAGGCGCGCACTTCGATTTGGCGCACGCGTTCGCGTGAAATCCCGTACTGCTTGCTGAGGAATTCGAGGGTCGACGGCGCATCCTTCAAACGCCTTTCGTTGAGGATGTGGCGTTCGCGGTCGGTCAGCGTCGTCATGGCGCCTGCCAGCAGGCGGCGGCGGTCGTTCAATTCCTCGGCTTCACCCAGCATCGTCTCCTGGTTTTTGCCTTCATCGACCAGCCAATCCATCCATTCGCCCTCGCCGTCGCGCCGCATGGGCGCGTTCAGCGAATGATCCGGGCTTGAAAGCCGCCGGTTCATATTGACGACTTCATTTTCCGCCACGCTCAAACGATCAGCGATGGTGGTCACATGTTCAGGCGTCAGGTCGCCTTCCTCGATGGCCTGCATCTGCCCTTTGAGCTTACGCAGGTTAAAAAACAGTTTTTTCTGAGCGGCCGTGGTTCCCATCTTCACCAGCGACCACGAATGCAAAATGTACTCTTGCATTGCGGCCCTGATCCACCACATGGCATAGGTCGCCAGACGGAAGCCGCGATCCGGATCGAAGCGCTTAACCGCTTGCATCATACCCAGATTGCCTTCGGAAATCAGTTCGCCCAGCGGCAGACCGTAGCCCCGGTAGCCCATGGCGATCTTGGCGACAAGGCGCAGATGGCTGGTCACCAACCTATGCGCGGCCTCGGTGTCTTCCTGTTCGCGCCAGTTCTTCGCCAAGTTGAATTCTTCGTCGGGGGCGAGCATTGGAAACTTGCGAATGGCTTGAAGATAGCGCGACAAATTCCGTTCGGGAGATATTTCGATGTTTAACGCCAGGGATGCAGCCACTTTCTTTCCTCCCAACCAAATGTCCTAACACGCGTCGATCTTTTTCGATCGTTTGAACTCAGGTTGCTTGACCTGATGGACACATAATACCCAACTTCGAAGGTCAAGTATAGAGGAAAATTAGTCGCGGTCCAAGAGTTGTTCTATTTCATTGAATTTATTGGGTTTTTTTGACTCAAAACGTAGGTATTTCCCGCTTTTCGGGTGTTCAAATCCGATCAAATATGCGTGAAGAGCTTGGGATTTTAGTTGCGAGATTGATTCGCGCAGCTCAGGTGACGCATTTTGCAAGCGCCCCTTTTGCGCGCCGCCGTACAGCGGATCGCCAATAACCGGATGACCAGCATGGGTCATATGCACGCGAATTTGGTGTGTCCGCCCGGTTGCCAGCTGGCACCGAACCAGACTGGCGATCCCGCCCAGCACCCGTATCAACTTATAATGCGTTAACGCCGTTTTGCCGCCGCGCCGCAACACGGCCATTTTTTTTCGGTTGGCGGGACTGCGGCCGATATTTCCTTCAATCTTGCCGGCGGGCGGTTTGGGCACACCCCAGACCAGCGCATAGTAAGCCCGTTCCAGATCGTGGTCGTGGAACAGCCGCGTCAGGTGGTGGTGCGCGGCGTCGTTCTTTGCGACGACCATCAGGCCGCTCGTGTCCTTGTCCAGCCGATGGACGATGCCGGGCCGCGTCACGCCACCAATACCCGAAAGGCTGTCGCCGCAGTGGGCCAGCAGGGCGTTGACCAGCGTTCCATCGGCGTGGCCCGCCGCCGGATGGACGACCAGTCCCGCCGGTTTGTCGATGACAATCAGATCGTCGTCTTCATAAACGACGTCCAAGGGAATGTCCTGGGCGATAGGGATCGCCGGTTCGGGTTCGGGCACGCGAACGGTGTAAACCTCGCCCGCCCGCACATGGTAAGACACGTCGTCGGCCGCCTCTTCACCGCGCAGCACCCTGCCCTGCTCGACCAGGCGCTTGATGCGGGTGCGCGAGATATTGGCCCCGGTATCGGCCAGCGCGTCAGCCAACAGCCGGTCCAGGCGCGCGCCGGTCTTGTCCTTGGGCACACGAACGGTGTAAGTGGTCTTTACATCTGAAGTTTTCATCGCTGGCCAAATATTTGTAGCTAAACAGAGTGGTACGAAACCATGCAGGCACTCAAGAGCCTCGTGATCGGAATGGGTCTTTTAATCGTTGTCGGAACGATTTTGATCGTTTACGGCCTCATTCAACGATCCTCCGACCCCGAATTTTCCTTCTTTGGATCAACGGACGTCAAAACCGAAACCGCAGCCCCCGGGCGGGCCTTCGGCGACATTACCGTACCCTTGGCGTCGGGCTGCCGCATCGAGGACATGCGTCCCGACGACGGAAAGTTGTTCGTGCGTGTCGGCCCCGAGGGATCGTGCGCGCGCATCATCGCCATCGAACTGGCATCCGGCAAGGTGCTGGGCAACGTCACGTTCTGGACCGCCCCTTGATTTTACTGCCGCCCGCCCTCTTGCAAATAATTGTCGACGCCGCCGAGGCCGCCTACCCTGAAGAATGCTGCGGGCTGTTGGTGGGCCATGGCGAAGGGCGCGGGGATTTGACGGTCACGGGTGTCGAGCCCAGCCCCAACATGGCCGGCGGGAAGCGGTTCGAGGTTTCCGCTCAATTGCGTTTCGACGTCATGCGCGCGCTGGAAGGCGGACCGATGCGAATTGTCGGGCATTACCATTCCCATCCCGATCACGCCGCAGCACCTTCGCCGCGCGATCTGGAAATGGCGTGGGAGCCTGATCTGGTGTGGCTGATTACGTCCGTTATGGACGGCCGGGCCGCCCAAACCACCGCCCATATCCCGCTCTCCGACGGAAGCGGATTCGGCGAACTGAAATTGATTTCGAACGGAGAAACTTCATGAATTTTTGCAGTGACAACGTAGCCGGCGTGGCGCCGCAAGTTCTGGCCGCCATCGAACGGGCCAACGCCGGCCCGGCAGCGGCCTACGGCGACGACGAGTTGAGCGTGCGCGTCAGCAAAAAAATTGCCGATGTGTTCGAGCGCGACGCCGACGTGTTCCTGGTGACCACGGGCACCGCCGCCAACTCCCTTAGCCTGGCCGTCATGACCCCGCCGTGGGGTGAGATATTCTGCCATCCCGAGGCTCACATCCAGATCGACGAATGCGGCGCGCCGGAATTCTTTTCGGGCGGAGCCAAAATGACGCCGCTGCCCAGCGATGACGGCAAGGTCCACGCCGAAGATCTTGAGGCCGTTCTGACGGCTCCCGATCACGGCGTCCATCACGTGCAGGCCGCCGCCGTCAGCCTCACCCAGGCCAGTGAAGCGGGAACGGTCTACAGCCCCGACGAAGTTCGCACCATCGCCGATCTGGCTCACAAGCACGGCCTGAAAGTTCATATGGACGGCGCGCGTTTCGCCAACGCCCTTGCGTCGCTGGGATGCACGCCGGCGGAAACCACCTGGAAAGCAGGCGTCGACGTGCTGTGTTTCGGCGCCAGCAAGAACGGCGCGCTGGCCGCCGAGGCCGTTGTCGTGTTTGACAAGACGCTGGCCGAAACCCTCGCCTATCGGCGCAAGCGCGGTGGCCATCTGATCTCGAAAATGCGTTATCTCGCTGCCCAGTTCGACGCCTATCTGACCGACGATCTGTGGCTGAAACTGGCGCGCCACGCCAACGCCGCAACCGCCAAACTGGCCGAAGGGTTGAAAGACGTGCCCGGCGTTTCCTTCATGCACACGCCGCAGGCCAACGAAATTTTCGTCAAATTGCCCGAGGCGGTGATCGTCGGCCTCGAAGCCGACGGGTTCGCCTTCTACCGCTGGCCCGGCGACGGCGCCAAGGCCATTCGCCTGGTCACCGCGTTTAACACGCGTGATGAAGATGTCGACGCCTTCATCGCGTCAGCCATACGGCACGCAGGACGGGGTTAAACGACCGGTCGCGACCCCTGGGGCGCCCTTAACCTTCGCGAATGGTATGGAGGAATTTCTCGACCTCGGTCTTCAGTTTCTCGGACTGGCGGCTCATTGCCCCTGCTGATTCCAGAATTTCGTTCGCCGAATTTCCCGTTTCTTCGGCAGCTTCCGTAACCTGCACGATACAGCTTGTGACCTGCCCGGTGCCATTGCTCGCCAGTTCCACGTTACGCGCGATTTCCTGTGTTGCCGAACCCTGCTCTTCGACTGCAGCGGCAATTGTGGTGGTTATCTCGCTGATCTGGTTGATGGTGCCGCCAATCGCCCGAATGGCGTTGACTGCGTCTCCCGTCGCGCCCTGAATGTTGGTGATTTGAGAAGAAATTTCCTCGGTCGCCTTGGCGGTCTGGTTGGCAAGATTTTTGACTTCGGAAGCGACGACGGCAAAACCCTTCCCGGCATCACCGGCGCGTGCCGCTTCAATGGTCGCGTTAAGCGCCAGCAAATTCGTCTGATCGGCGATGTCGGAAATCAAGGCAACGACTTCACCGATTTTTTCAGCCGCATCGGCCAGATCCATAACCTTTTCGTTGGTGCCCTCCACTTCTCTCACGGCGGCGCCCGCGATCTCGGTTGATTGGGTAACCTGACGGGATATTTCGAAAATGGAACACGACACCTGTTCCGTCGCACTGGCCACGGTTTCAACGTTGGTTGATGCCTGGTCAGCGGCCGAATAAACGACGCCCGCCTGGGCCGTGGTATTTTCGGCCGTTGAGGCCACCCGGTCCGCGACGATGTGCACCTGGTTGGCGGACTTGGAAACCGTCTCCACAACGCTTCCCACATTGCCCTCAAAAATCCGCGCCATTCGCAGGCGGTTGGCGTGAGCCTCCCGGCGCGCCTTCTCCTTGGCTGCCTTGCTTTCAGCGTCCCTTTGCTCTGCTTCCTTCAACTCGGTTTTCGTGCCCTCTATGGCCCGCGCCACCTTTCCAAACTCGTCGCTCCGCGCCACATCCGTCACCATCGGCGAGTCAAATTCACGTTGCGCAAGGTTATCGATATCGGACAGAAGATAAGTCATGGACGAACGGATCAGCGTATAAAGATAAACAGCCCCGCCCAACAACACCACAAAGCCGATAACGGACAAGACGATGTAAATATTCAGCAGGTCCGTCAGGTCCCGTTCAATGCCTTTAACCTCCCGGACCATGCCGCTTATTTTCACCGGTGCGAGAATTTCAACTGCGCTGACCAGGGCATCCATGCTTTCACCCATGGAAACCGCGACTTCATCAAACGCGCCCATCAACTTGTTACCGCCCGACGGCCCTTCGGCGACGTAGGCTTTCGCCATACGCACACCGGCCTCGAAATAGGCTGGAAATGCTTTTTCGGCCGTATCCAGCGCCGCCATCACATCCGGAAGGTCAAGATTTTCCGCGTGCAGCCGGGCCTGTTGAACATCGAAACCGAAATTATCGGCGTTCGCCTCGGCCTCGCCAAAGCCGCCATCCATGGCATCCAGTCCCCGGGTCGCGGAAATATCCGTGAGCGAGTGCTGGACCCGAAAAACATCCATCTTGATGTTCTTTATGACCAACATTAAGGGGATGATGTCGTCATATAATTGGTCTAACTGTTCGGCTGATCCACGTTCCACTTCTCTCAACTTCGGAATTTCTTCGTTGAGGTTGACCAGCGTGACAAACCCCGCCGCGGAGTAGACGATTAAAATCAAACCAAGAACCGCTAACAAACGTCCTTTGATTGACATGAAGTCCTCCCCGTAAATATGCCAATCCTCAACCTGAATGCATTTGGATGACAATTGCTGCTCGCGAAAATGCGTTATCTATCAACTCCATACCATGGATATCCGGCCTGCGGTCATTTTTGCGATTATTTTGAGCGAAAAACCGGAGACAGGAAAATCCGGAGACAGAAAACCGGGGACAGTATACTATTTTTTGGCAAAAAAATAGTATACTGTCCCCGGTTTTCTGTCCCAGGTTTTCGTCTGCTCGAGGCGCTTCTGCGCCCCTCCGGCTTGTTGTCGGGGGGTGGCGTTGCCAGCAGCTAAAAGCCCGGCGGCGATCCCTGCACCCAATCGCAGTGGGCCAGGGCGGCTTTGATGCTGGCGACAGTCAGGTCGATATCGGCGTCGGTTGTTCGCCAGTTGCTGAGCGATATGCGCATGGCGCGCTTGCCGCACCATGTAACCGGGCCGAACCAGGCGACGCCGTCGGACTGGATGCGGGCGATGACGCGGTCGGTGTGGGCGTCGTGATCGCCGTCATGGTCGCTATTTGCGGCGCGGAAACGCACCAGGCCCTGGTTGATGATGGGCTCGGCCAGGATCTCGGCCCCGGGTAAATTTCCGATCTCGTTCACCAGCCGGGTGGCGTGGGCGCAATTCCGCTCGACGATCTCGGCGATTCCGCTACGGCCCAGTGTGCGAATGGCGGCGTAGACCGGCACGGCCCTGCCGCGCCGCGACCACTCGGGGTTCCAGTCCATCTGGTTGCGCGTATCTTGAGCGCCGCTTGCGGTGGGGCTTGCGTGGCCGGTCTGTTCGGCGAAAACGGCTTGGTGGGCGGCCGGATCGGCGACAAAAACGAAACCGCTGTCGTAGGGCACGTTAAGCCACTTGTGGCCATCGGCGGCCCAGGAATCCGCCAACTCGACCCCATCGGTCAGGTGCCTGTACTTTTCACTCGCCGCCGCCCACAGACCGAAGGCCCCGTCCACATGGACCCACGCCCGGGCTGCGTGCGCAATGGTGCAGGCCTGGCGAAACCTATCGTATGCGCCGGTGTTCAACTCGCCCGCCTGAAGACACAGAACCGTTGGCCGGGAGGGCGACTTTTGCAAAGCGTCTTCGAGGGCTGCGAGTTGGATGCGGCCCTTCTCGTCACAGCTCAGGGGTTCGATGGCGTCCGTGCCCAGCCCTAACAAGCGAACCGCGCGATTGATCGAAGCATGGCGGTCCTCGCTGGTCAGGATGCGCAGGGGCGGCGCACCGGCTTGGCCTTTGGTTTCAACGTTCCAGTCGCGATCGCTGAGCAGCCGGTGCCGCGCCGCGGCCAGGGCTGTCGTGTGGGCCATCTGACAGCCCGTGACGAACGCGAATGACGCCTGCGGGGGCAGCCCGAGAAGCTCTTTCAGCCACCCGCCGGTGACCTCTTCAATCAACGCTTCGGCTGGGCTGGTTGCATAAACGGCCGCGTTCTGGTCCCAGGTCGATGTCAGCCAATCGGCGGCCAGCGCGACAGGCAGCGCGCCGCCCATGACCCAGCCGAAGAAACGCGGCCCCGTCGAGGCCACTATCCCGCCTTCCACGTCGTGGACCAACTCGTCGAGCACTTGTTCCGCGCGCGTGCCTAGCTCCGGCAAAGATCGCTCAAGACTGTCGCGTAATTCACCGGCTCTCGCGGTCGCGCCAACATCGCGGTGCGCGAGACCTTTGAGGAACGCGACTGCGTGGGCGGTTGCCTGGGAAAGGATACGAGAACCATCCATAATCTCCGGCCCCTTCCGGCCTGCTGTCGCTTCAGTGACAGTTTACCAACAAGGGGTCAAAAGAACCTAATTCCTTTGCGGGTCCAGCAGAACCACCAACCTATTTCCGCCGCCATTCGATCTTCTTGCTTCCGGAGAGTTGCTTGTGACTGGCGCGGAAGTGCTTGACGAGCATTTTAATGACGCTTTTTGTTACCGGGTCGAGGGATTTGAGGCGGGCGCGGAACTCTGAGCGCGAGAGACGAATTGCATCAACCGTTGTTGCCGCGATCCCGGACGCCATACGCTCCTCGTTGTCGAACAGGCTCATCTCGCCGACGACTTCACCTTTCCCCACACGGGCAACCGTGCGGGGCTTCGAACCGCGCTTACTGGTACGGATCTCAACTTCGCCGGAGACGATGAGATAGGCAAAGGTGCCTCGCTTCCCCTGCTCGAAGATACGTTCGCCGGGTTCGAAGGTCATGCGTTCGAAGGTTCGGTCGTCAGCCATGGTGGTTTTGCTCCCACGTATCCAATTGGCACTTCGTTATTATTGACCCGAGCATCGCACCGGATGGATCAGATGCCAAGCCGAAACGACAAGAATTGCCGGCCATTTCACCGCGCTTCACTCGTATTTGGTGTCGGGAGGCGGGGGTGTTCCATCCCGAAACGGCTGGGTCAGCATACGGTCCAGGCGCAGTTCACGGGGGCTGCGGAAGGTGGGCAGGCCAATGGTCATGGCTTCGTGGGGGGCTTCGGGCTGGGCGGTGTAGGTTCCCATTAAATAGTCCCACCACGGCAGGTTGAAGCCGAAGTTGCTGTTGGTTTCGCGCGGGAGTGCCGAATGATGGACGCGGTGCATGTCGGGTGTGACGACGAACAGCCTCAAGAAAAGGTCCAGGTTTGGCGGCAGTTTCAAGTTGGCGTGATTGAACATGGCCGTGGCGTTGAGCAGCACCTCGAAGATCAGCACCGCGATGGCGGGCGCGCCCAAGGCTGCCACGATGGCCATTTTAATGGCCATGGACAAAACAATCTCGATGGGGTGAAAGCGCGCGCCGTTGGTGACGTCGAAATCGGTGTCGGCGTGGTGCATGCGGTGCAGCCGCCACAGGGCCGGCACGGCGTGAAACAGGATGTGTTGCAAATAGATGGCGAAGTCCAGCAGCACCACCGACAAAACCGCCGCCACCCAGAACGGCCAGCCGATGTTATTGAACAGGCCCCATCCGTTTGTTTCGCCCAGTGCGGCGATGCCCACGGCGGCCACGGGAAAGGCGGCGCGGGCGACCAGCGAGTTCAGGGCCACGATTCCCAGGTTCGACGGCCAGCGGGCCTTGCGCGAATGGCTGCGCGCACGGCGCGGGAACCGGGCCTCCAGCCCCATCATCAGGGCCAGCACGCCGAAAAAGACGCTCAGCCTGAACGCGGTCGCATTGGCCAGCAGGGTATCGAATACGTTTTCCATGCGGGATCATATTTGTATAGTGACGGGTAAGGGCGCAATAACGAATATATGGGCCCATTTTCGGGGAGGAGGAAGTTTCCATGAATTTGCACGCCATGCTATCGGCCCGCGAAGCTGAAGGTAACCCCGTTCGCGTCGGCCTGATCGGGGCCGGAAAGTTCGGTTCCATGTTTCTCTCGCAGGTGCTTCACACACCCGGAATGCATCTGGTCGGCATCGCCGATCTGAACGTTGAGGGCGCGCGCGACGCCTGCCGCCGGGTCCATTGGACCGAGGAGCGCTTCGCCGCCAAATCGTTCGCCGATGCCTATGATCGGGGCTCCACTTTCATCACCGACGACGCCGACGCGCTGATCGCCACCGACGGCATTGACGTAATCATCGAGTCCACCGGCGTTCCCGAGGCGGGCATTCATCACGCGCTGTCGTGTTTCGAACAGGGCAAGCACGTGGTCATGGTCAATGTGGAGGCCGACGTTCTGGTCGGCCCTTTGCTGACCCGAAAGGCCCGTGAAGCGGGCGTCGTTTACGCCATGGCCTATGGCGATCAACCGGCATTGATCTGCGAACAGGTGGACTGGGCGCGGGCTTGCGGGCTGGAAGTGGTGGCCGCCGGAAAGGGCACTTTGTTTATGCCCGACTACCATGCCTCCACCCCCGACACCATTTGGGACCATTACGGCATAAGCGCCGAACGCGCCGCCCAAAGCGGCATGAACGCCAAAATGTTCAATTCGTTTCTGGACGGCACCAAATCGGGCATCGAAATGGCCGCCGTGGCCAACGCCACCGGCCTGACGCCCGCGCCCGGCGGTCTGGAATTCCCGCCGTGCGCCGTGGAAAAACTGGCCCAGACCCTGATCCCGCAAACGGACGGCGGAACGCTGCATCACAAGGGGCAGGTCGAGGTGGTTTCGAGCCGGGATCGTGACGGCGTCGACGTTACCAACAACCTGCGCTGGGGCGTCTATGTGGTTTATGAAGCCCCCACCGATTACGTGAAGAACTGTTTTCGCGACTACGGCATGCTGACCGACAAGTCGGGGCGTTATTCGGCCCTGTGGCGGCCCTATCATTTGATCGGGTTGGAACTGGGCATCAGCGTCGCCATGGCTGCCTTGCGCGGCGAACCCACCGGTTGCAACCAGGGTTTCCTGGGCGACGTGGTGGCCACCGCCAAGCGCGATTTAAAAGCGGGCGAGGAACTGGACGGCGAAGGCGGCTATTGCGTTTGGGGCAAGCTGATGCCGGCAGCGGATTCGCTGCGTCTGGGCGGTCTGCCCATCGGTCTCTCGCACGGCGTAACCCTGAAATACGACATCCCGGTGGGGCGGCCCGTGCGCTGGGACGACGTGACCTTTGACGACAGCACCCAGGCCTATGCAATTCGCCGCGAAATGGAAAAGGGTTTTGCCGCCTGAGAACTTGCCGTTGCGTCTGAATCGCGGTACTAACGCTTCATGAGGGAACCGTTGCGGCTGGTTCGCGGCGGGGCGTATTGAATCACGAGAACCCAGGGGATTTTAGTTATGGCACGCAGCAAACTCGCCTTCGTCGGAGCCGGCAACGTCGGAGCCACCGCAGCCCACATCGCAGCGCTCAAGGAACTAGGCGACATCGTTCTTTTTGACATCGCCGGAACCATTCCATCGGGCAAGGCGCTGGACGTGGTCCAAAGCTCGCCGGTGGAAGGATTTAACGTCTCGGCCTCGGGGGCCAACGACTATGACGCCATTGAAGGCTCGGACGTGGTGGTCGTCACCGCGGGCGCCAGGCGCACGCCCGACATGAGCCGCGATGATCTGGTCAGCGTCAACGCCAAGATCATGCAGACCGTGGGCCAAAATATCAAAAAATACTGCCCGGACGCCTTCGTCATTTGCGTCACCAACCCGTTGGACGCCATGGTCTGGGCGCTTCGCGAAGCCAGCGAACAGCCGCCCGAGAAAGTCATCGGCATGGCCGGCGTGCTTGATTCGGCGCGCTTCCGTTACTTCCTGGCCGACGAATTCGGCGTTTCGGTGGAAGACGTCACCGCTTTCGTGCTGGGCGGCCACGGCGATACCATGGTGCCGCTGCTGCGCTATTCGGCGGTTGCCGGAATTCCGGTGCCCGATCTGGTTAAAATGGGCTGGACCACCCAGGCCAAGCTTGACGAAATTGTCCAGCGCACCCGCCAGGGCGGCGCCGAGATTGGCCGCCTGCTGACCAACGCGTCGGCTTACTACGCGCCGGGCTCCTCGTGCATCGAAATGGCCGAGTCGTACCTGAAAGACCAGAAGCGCGTGCTTCCCTGCGCCGCCTATTGCGACGGCGTTTACGGTCTGGACGGCATTTACGTGGGTGTTCCGGTGGTCATCGGCGCCGGCGGCGTTGAAAAGATCATCGAGATCGACTTCCTGCCGGACGAGAAAGCGGAGTTTGAAAAATCCGTGGAATCGGTCGTCGGTTTGACCGAAGCGACCAAGGCCATGATCGGCGCATAGGCGCGTTCGGCGCGGCCAAGTGACATCTCGGGGGTAGCCAACGGGTGGTTGTGACACCATGTTCAGGGCTACCCTCGAGCAAAACGGAGGGAAGGCGCGCCGGTGATGCGCGCTTTCTTGGGAGCCATGGCATCGAACGTCGAAACCGTCCTTAATCCGCAAAACGCCGAATTCATTGCCGATCTGTATTCCCGTTTCCTTGCCGAACCCGGCTCCGTCGATCCCAGCTGGGTAGACTTTTTCCGCGACCTTCAGGATGACGGACGCGCCATTCTGGACGAACTTCGCGGCGCAAGCTGGACCCCCCAAACCGACCAGGCCACCGGCGATTCCGATGCGCCGCCTGATGTGGTGCGCGCCGCCGATACACCATCGTGGCTGCCCATCAATGCGGTTCCTCCGGCGACCATCGCGCGCGGACTGGAAGACCGCTTCGGCACCGAGAACGTGCGCGCGGCGACGCTGGATTCCATCCGAGCGCTGATGCTGATCCGCAATTTCCGGGTTCGCGGACATCTGATCGCGCGGTTTGATCCGTTGGAGCTGGAGGGCAACACCCGCCATCCCGAGCTGGAACCCGCCAGCTACGGCTTCACCGAAGCCGATCTGGACCGGCCCATTTTCATCGACTATGTGCTGGGCCTGGAAACGGCCAGCATGCGCGAAATCATGCAGGTGCTGCGCCAGACCTATTGCGGGTCCATCGGCGTCGAGTTCATGCACATTCAGGACCCCGATGAAAAGCGTGGATTCAGCGGCGCATCGAAGGCATTCGCAACCAGACCCAGTTTACGCTTCGCGGCAAG
>JADHSV010000042.1 GCA_016776725.1 Rhodospirillales bacterium | reverse complement strand
ACCATGTGAAAAACCGAAACAACAAACCAGAAAACAAACCCCCGCATCGGCATCAGCCGAAAGCGGGAGAGAAAATGTCCGCTATTACTAAAAGCGGACACAGAAAATCCGCTGAAAATCGAGTTTTGCAACACAATCTAAAAGACTGCGGATTTCCGACCCGGCAAGGAAAGACCTGGAAAGCATCGCTGAGTACACCAAGCGTGAATGGGGCGTTGCCCAGAAACGAAAATACCTGAGCCAAATCAAAGACGCCTTCAAAACCATCCTTGACGCGCCCGGCATCGGGGTCCCCCGCGACGACATCACCGACGGCCTGCGAGCCCACCCCATTCGCAAACACATGGTCTTTTTCCGCGTGACAAGAAACGAGGTGGCTGTCGTGCGTGTCTTGCACGAGAGGATGGTGCCTGGACTTCATATTGGAGGGTCATCGGAGAGGTCGTTGAAGAATTGAGGTAATGGTAGGTAGCAGTATTGGAAACCCTGTGTGGAGCAACAAAAAACCCCCGCCGTTATTCGCAGCGGGGGTCTTCGTATCCGCCTCTCGACGAGGCTGAAGGTTCGCCTACCCAAACACCCTCGGCATGCCGTTTTCGGCCATTTGCTCCAGGGTTTCCGCCGGGTGTTGCATCTTGGCCAGGAAGATCATGGCGGCGATGACGTAGGGTTTGAAGCTGGCTTCCTTGTATTGGGGGACGCGGTAGCGATCAAACACGCTGGCTTCAACTTCGCCCTCGGCGCAGGAGACGCCGGTGATGTCGGCGGGCAGGCAGTGCATGTAGAGCGCCTTGCCCTGATCCGTCGTCTTCATGAGGTCTTCGGTGCAGGTCCAGTCCTTGTGTTCGGCGTTCTGGGCCAGCAGTTCCTTCTCCAACGCGTCGATGCCGTCGAAATCGTCGGCACCGTACAGGTCGGTGCGCTTTTCCATGGCTGAGAACGAGGCCCAGCTTTTGGGATAAACGATGTGCGCGCCCTCAAAGGCGTCTTGCATGGAATTGGTGCGGGTGAAGCTGCCGCCGCCGACCTTTGCATTGGCTTTGGCGACTTCCTCGACCTCGGGCATGATTTCGTAGCCTTCGGGGTGGGCAAGCGTTACGTCCATGCCGAAGCGGGTCATCAGACCGACCACGCCTTGAGGCACGCTCAACGGCTTGCCGTAGGACGGCGAATAGGCCCACGACATGGCGATCTTCTTACCCTTCAGGTTTTCGACGCCGCCGAACTGGTTGATCAGGTGCAGCATGTCGGCCATGGACTGGGTTGGATGGTCGATATCGCATTGCAGGTTAACCAGGGTCGGGCGCTGTTCCAGCACGCCGTCGCGGTAGCCTTCGGCGACGGCTTGGGAAACTTCGCGCATATAGGCGTTGCCTTTGCCGATATACATGTCGTCGCGAATGCCGATGACGTCGGCCATGAACGAAATCATGTTGGCGGTTTCACGCACCGTTTCGCCGTGTGCCACCTGTGACTTGCCTTCGTCGAAGTCCTGAACGGCAAGGCCCAGCAGGTTGCACGCACTGGCGTAACTGAAGCGCGTGCGCGTGGATTGGTCGCGGAAGATGGAAATGCCCAGGCCGCTATCGAAGACGCGGCTGGAAATGCCTTTTTCGCGAAGGGCGCGCAAAAGTTCCGCAACAACGAAGGTGGCGCCAATTTCGTCCGCTTTCTTGTCCCACGTCAGCAGGAAGTCATTTTGGTACATGTCGGTGCAGTCGAGCGCGCTCAACGCCTTGATCATGCTTTCAATGTTTTTCGTAGCCATGAGTTCTGTTCCCTCGGGTCAGGCGGCGTTTTACGCCGGGTTGTTTTCCAGATAGATGGTCGGCAGGGCCGCATAAAAAGCAGCACAGCGCACCAGGTCTTCTTTCCAGGTTTTTTCGTCGGGTGCGTGGGCTTCCTTTTCCTTGCCGGGGCCGAAGCCGATGGTTGGAATACCGTACATGCCGGTAATGGAAACGCCGTTGGTGGAAAACGTCCACTTGTCGATGCGCGGCTCTATATCGAACAGCTTGCGATACGTGTCGGCCGATGCCTTCAGGGCCGCCTGATCCTCGTCCACGGTCCATGACGGGAAGTAGCAATCCGTCGGATAAACCAGATCGGTGTAGGAAGGCGTGTCGTATTTGTACATGCTGACCACGCCCATGGCCGCCTTGACCGACCGCAGATCGCGGATCTGGTTTAGCGCCAGATCCATATCCTCGCCCGCCGTCAACCGGCGGTCGATGGAGATGGAGCAGCCATCGGCCACGGCGCAGCGCGACGGCGAGGTGAAGAAAATTTCCGAAACCGTCAGCGAGCCTTTGCCCAGGAAGGCGTCGTCCGCAAGGCGCGTGTGCAGTTCTTCCAACTCGCCCAGAATGCGGCCCATCTTGAAGATGGCGTTATCGCCACGTTCCGGCGCCGAACCGTGGGAGCTGACGCCCTTGACGTCGACGCGGATTTCCATGCGCCCGCGCTGGCCGCGATAAATGCCGCCGTCGGTGGGTTCGGTGGAAACCACGAATTCGGGCCTTAGCCCCAGTTCGTTATGAATGTACTGCCAGCACAGGCCGTCGCAGTCTTCTTCCTGCACGGTGCCGGTAACAACCAGCGTGTAATCGCCTTCGAGACCCAGATCCTTGATGATCTTGCCCGCATACACCATTGAGGCCATGCCGCCTTCCTGATCGCTGGCGCCGCGTCCGCCGATGCACTCGTCGTCCTCAAATCCCTCGTAGGGATCAAACGTCCAGTTCTCGGGAACGCCGATGCCGACGGTGTCGATATGGGCGTCCATGGCGATCAGGCGTTTGCCCGAACCGATATGGCCCAGCACGTTGCCCATGGGGTCAATCTCGACCTTGTCAAAACCGACCTTTTCCATTTCCGCTTTGATGCGCAGGATCACTTCGCGTTCACCGCAGCTTTCGCTGGGCAGGCGGATCATGTCGCGCAGGAAGGCGGTCATATCGGGCTCGTACTTTTTGGCCAGTTCGCGGATTTTCTCGAAGGGAAGGGGGGTGCTCATTTCTGAAACGCTCCAATAAAGGGTTTATCGTTCTATTCCGGTGAACAGCACGGCGGCTTTCAGGGCCGCATTCGGCTTGTCCCGAAAAGTATCCAAAAGACCGGCAAGTCCGGCCGATCCGGTGTGCGAAACGTCTATTTCGGTGCTCTCGCGCGCCACCCGGTTGGCTTCGCGCAAACTGTCTTCATCGGCCACGAGTGCGTCGCCGCCGGTTTCGGCCATGCCCCGAACCAGGGCCAGCCAGTCGTAGGTTTCATCGTCCAGAATGCCGTGGGCCACGCTGTGGGGTTCGGTGGGCCAGGGGTTCATGTAGGCCGAGCGATTACGCGCGGCGTTATTGCTATCCGCCCTGAAGACGTCGAAGGCCTTTTTGAGGGGATAAGCCCCCTGGGTTTGAACCGTTAGCAATTGGGGCAGCTGTTTGATTACGCCAGCGTCCCGGGCTTCCACAAGGCCACGGAAGCAGGCCGAACCAAGGGCCCCGCCGCCGACCTGAATGAACAGCATGTCAAGTTCGGTTCCGGTCTGGCGCAAGGCATCGGCGATTTCCCAGCCCAATGAATGACCGCCTTCGATGGCGATGCCGGTTTCGTTGCCTTGAATGCCGAAGCTGAGGCCGCCGTTTTCCAACGCCTTGCGAAAGGCGAGATAGCAAGGATCGCCCTTCTGGCCGGCTTCGCGTTCGCAGATGTGCAGTTGCGCGCCAAGCTCGGTTAGACGGCGTTTAACGGAACCTTCGGCGTCCGGCGGAATGAACACATCCAGCGGCCAATCGGCGGCCCGGGCAATGACGGCGGCGGCGAGTGCTGCGTTGCCGCAACTGGCCAGCGCCAGGCGCCGGTCGCGAAGGCCGTTCGCCGCAGGCAGTTTGGTGGCTTCAAGAACGCGCAAATAGATCATCACGCCCATCAGGTGACGCGCCTTGTGCGATCCGCTGACGTTGCCGGTCTCATTTTTCACCCACACCTCGGCCCCGCACTTTTTGGAAAGGGCAGTGGAGGCCGCAAAAGGCGTGACGTGAAAACCCTTGCCGTCGACTTCGGCTATGGCGTTATCCAAATCTTCGACGATGGCGACATATTGGTCATCGGACAGGCCGTTGGCGCGGGCCAGATGGTAGCCCAGGGACAAACGCCGGTAGCGAATGAACGGATTGGGCTCCGCAGAAACCGGGAACGTCGCGTCCGCGCCATTCAGACGGCGAACGAGTACGTGGTCGATGTTGTCGTTATCCGACGCGTTCGGGCAGCGGAACGGCAGATGCGTCGCCGCATCAACGGTTGCCCCGCACCCCGAACACTGAACATTGAATTCGGCCATGTTTAAAGACCCTGCAAGGTTCCGGTGCGGGCGTTGAATTCTTCGATCATGGCATCCCAGGCCGGGATCAGATCGAGCATTCCGTCCCAGAACGACTGGTCGCGCCGCGCGTTGAAATCTTCAAGCTCGACACCTTGCTGTTCAACCCATGTGTAGTAGCCCAGGTTGAAAATGCGCTGGCGGTCGATGTGCGAGAGTTCCTGCAAATTGTCGGTGGTGACGGCGTTCAGCTTTCCGGCCCAGACCTCGGCGGCATGGATGGCGTCGAAGGTGCCACCGAACTGCTCTTTGATCGTTTTTTCGCGTTCGGTGCCGTACATTTCAGCGCCGTCGGTGGCGACCGTCATGATCACATCGTCCTCGCCCAGCCCCAGGTGCTTTGCCGTCTTGATGGCCGCCAGCAGATTGCAGATGCTGGAAAGGCCAAGATTGGGCAGCTCGTCCAGCAGCTTGGTTGAAATCCCGTGGCGGTCGGCAAGGTACTCGCGGCCCGTATCGGTGTTGAACAATACGCCAAGCTGATCGGTCGCTTCGTCGCTGATGCCGGTGACGAAATCGGTGTTCATGACGTTGTGAACGTAGGGGATATGCTTGTCGCCGATACCCTGAATATTGTGCTCGCCATAACCGTTGTACAACAGCGTCGGGCATTCCAGCGCTTCCACGGCAACGATCTTGGATCCGTATTCCTTTTTCAAATGATCGCCCGCTGCCAGCGTTCCGCCGGACCCCGAGGCCGAAACATAGGCCGCAAGGCGGGCATTGGGCGACGTTTTCGTGGCGGCTTCAAAAATGCGGCTCAGTGCCGAGCCGGTGCAATAGCGATGCACGGCGTAATTCCCGAATTCGCAGAACTGGTTGAAGATCACGTTTTGCGGATCTTTGTCCAGTTCGGCGCAGGCGTCGTAGATTTCCTTGACGTTGCTCTCGGAGCCCGGCGTGCGAATGATGTCCGATGAGTTGCCCACCCAGTTTTCAAGCCAGGCAAAGCGTTCGCCGCTCATATTTTCGGGCAGCACGGCGACGCCCCGGCATTCGGTGATGCGCGAAATGGCGACACCGCCACGGCAGTAATTGCCCGTGGACGGCCAGACGGCGCGGTTGGCGTCTGGATCGAACTGGCCGGTGACGACGCGCGGGACCAGGCAGCCATAGGCGGCCAGAACCTTGTGTGCGCGGATCATGGGAAAGCGGTTGCCCAGCGCCAGTATGATGCGCGCGGGAACGCCCGAAAGAGCCTGCGGGATTTCCACATACTGGGGGACATCGGCGACGGACTTGCGGTCCATGGTGTTGTACCAGTGAACGCGGAACAGGTTCAGCGGATCGGCCTTGTCGGGATCGACCGCGCCAAGACGCTCCTGAATGGCGGCCGGAATTTTTTTGGGGTTTGCCAGTTGCGAGAATGTCGGCAACACGACACCGGCATCCTTGAGGCGATTGACCGTATTTTCATAGACCGCCTTGTTGACGATCTCCGTATCGAGGCCGAGCGTTGTCATTCCTTGGACTCCTGCTTGCATCACTTTTCAGGGTGGACCGGCCCCAAAAGCAGAGCCGTCACGTTGGGTGCAATTCTACGATAGGGACGGGGGGTGGAGTCAACACAAATTGAAAAAAAAATTTCAGAAAACAAAAAATACCGAGACATTTGTTTTAATATGTTCTAATCTTCCCTTCACCGCATGAGAAAACCACGCCGTGATGGGGCCAAGTTGAATAAAACTCAGTCTGAATTGGAAAATCGCCTGTCGGGGCACATGGACAAATTGCCCGGCAGCGAGCGGGCTTTGGCTGAGCTTCTATTGAAGTATCCGGGCGTTGCGGCGGCCTATTCCGCGACCGAACTCGCTGATCAGGCCGACGTGTCCAAGGCGGCTGTTACCCGGCTGGTGCACCGGCTGGGATACAAGGATTTCCGCGAGATGCGCGAGGAAGTCCGAAACGCGCGTGCCGCCGGTCATCCCTTGTTTTTGTCACTGCCCGAATCCCCCACGCAGACGCCGGGGCGCGGATTGCAGGCGCATCTGGAACAAGACATACTCGCGTTAAGAAACACCATCGAAGGTATCCAGCCTGACCTTTTGAACGAGGCGGCGCGTGCGGCTTCCAAGGCGCGCCGCGTCATGGTCGTGGGTTTGCGCAACAGCCATTTCTTCGCCGCCTATATGCGCCACCAGTTGACGCTGGTGCGCGACAGCGTCGATCTGGTGCCCATGCCGGGCCATATCGTCATGGAAGAAGTGGCCAATCTGGATGCCAAGGATCTGGTCATCGCCGTCGGCTTGCGCCGTCGCCCCGCGACCTTGAAAAAGGTGCTTGAATGGCTGCGTGGCGAGGAAGTGCCGGTCATTCTTTTTTGTGACCGCTTCGCCGGAACCACGGCGTCGTTGGCCACATGGGCGTTCCCGTGCGAGACACGCGGCGTTTCCACGTTCGATTCATACGTGGGCGTCATGAGCCTGCTGACCCATTTTTGCGAAAGGGTTGTATCCACCCGCCGCGACGCGGGACGGGACCGACTGAAACGCATCGAGGATCACCTTTCGGAAGCCGACGAATTCGAGGACGAAATTTTTTAATCCGTTGCCAGTCGTTGGCGACCTTGGTTATGGTGCGTTCAATCGCAACTCCAAGAAGAAGACATTTCCCATGACCGTCGAGATCTGGCTGGCCTTTGTGGCGGCATCCGCGTTCGTGTTGATCGTTCCGGGGCCGACCGTGACCCTGGTTGTCAGTTATGCGCTGGCCGAGGGGCGGCGATCCAGCTGGCACACCGTATCGGGTGTGACATTGGGCGTTTTCGTTTCGATGACGCTCTCGTTGTTGGGATTCGGAGCGTTGCTGGCGACTTCCGCGACGCTGTTCACCATTTTCAAGTGGGCGGGTGCGGCGTATCTGGTTTATCTGGGCGTTCGCATGTGGCTGAGCCGACCGGAGGTTGCCGAGGATGGCGTTTCGGTCGTCCGGAAACGAGGTTCGGCGATGTTCGTCCACGCCTTTCTGGTAACCGCGTCCAATCCGAAAACCATCGCGTTTTTTGTCGCTTTCCTTCCGCAGTTCATTAATGCGTCCGCGCCGGTCCTGCCGCAGATCATCATCCTGGAAGCGACCTTCCTTGTGTTGGCGGTAATCGATACGGCGGCGTATGCCATACTGGCAAGTCGGGCCCGCGAGGCGATCGGCCGCCCTGCATTCCTGAAACGGGTGAACCGCATTGGTGGCAGCATGCTGATTGGCGCCGGGGTCATGACGGCGGCTCTCCGTCGCACTCAGTAACTAAATCGGTTACCCTCCGCCCATGACCCGTTTTCGCGCCAACCTTCTTCTGCTCGTGACCGCCGTGATTTGGGGCTCGACCTTCACGGTGCAGCAACTGGCCATGGAGCACATCGGCCCCATGCTGTACACGGGCGCGCGGTTTCTGCTGGGCGCGCTGGTCGTTCTTCCGTTTGCCGTTTGGCAGGCGCGAAAGCTTTCCGCCGCGCAAAGTTGGCGTCTGGATCGTGGCGATCTGATCGGCCTGGCGGTAACCGGCACGGCCCTCTTCGCGGGCGCGTTGTTGCAGCAAATCGGCATCAAATATACGACCGTCGCCAATGCCGGTTTCCTGACAGCCCTGTATGTGCCGCTAACCCCCATCATTGCCCTGGTGGCCCTGCGGCAGTTTCCGCACTGGGCCGTTTGGCCGGCGGCCATCGGATGTACGGCGGGGGCTTACGTGCTGTCGGGCGGCGATGTCACAGCCATCAGCGCCGGTGATCTTTGGGTGATTGCGGGCTCGCTGTTCTGGGCCATTCATGTCTTGATGGTTGGCTACATGGCGCGGCGCACCCGCGCGCCGTTCGTCGTCGCCGCCGCGCAATTTACAGTTTGCGCCATATGGGGGGTTACTTGGGGCGTGGCCACCGAACCGGTCAGTTTCGAGATTTTGCGCGACGCGTTTCCCTATACGGTTTACGCGGGCGTGTTTTCGATCGGTATCGGTTTCACCCTGCAGGTCATTGCCCAGCAACATACGCCGGGGCCGGACGCCGCCATAATACTGTCATCGGAAACCGTGTTCGCGGCGATGGCCGGCATGATCTTTCTTGGCGAGGTTCTCAGCACCGCCGGATACATGGGCTGCGCCATGATTTTGGCGGGCGTTTTGGCCGTGGAACTTCTGCCCATTGCCTTGCCAAAAAGGGTTCTGAGGTGAGAACCATCGTTTATCAGTCTTTCCGGACGACCGACGTTCCGGCATGGATCGAAACCTGTTTGAGCAGCGTTCGCGGGTGGACGGAAGCACAGGGGTTTGAGTATCGCTTTTTCGGCGACGAATTTCTGGATCTGGTTCCCGGCTGGTATGGCGAAAAGGCGGGCGGGCGAATTCCCATCGTCACTGATCTCGCCCGGCTCCTCGCGGCCCGGGTCTTTCTTGCGGGAGAGTTCGAGCGCACCATCTGGTTGGACGCGGACGTTCTGATATTCGACCCCGATCACTTTGGCATTTCCGTGACAAGCGGGTTCGCCTTCGGGGAAGAGGTTTGGGTTCAGCCGTCCTCCACGGCCGGACTACGGGCCTACCGCAACGTTCACAACGCCATATGCGTGTTCTGCGCGGGTAACCCCATGCTGGATTTCTACATCCACGCCTGCAAAACCATTCTGCGCCGCGTCGAAGGCGGCGTGCCGCCACAGATCGTTGGCCCCAAGCTGCTGGGCGCGCTGCACAACATGATCGGGTTCGAGTTGATCGGCGAGGTTGGAATGCTCAGTCCGCTTACCTTGCTCGATGTGGCAAACGGCGGTGGCCGGGCGCTTGATCTGTTGCGCGAGAAGCAATCGGCACGGCTTCGCGCCGTCAACCTGTGCTCCTCCCTGGCCGGAACCGAAACCGATGGGGTGACCATCACCAACGATCTTCTGGAGCAGGCCGCCACCCGCCTTTTGGAAGGAGTTGGGTGAATTAGGCGCCTTACTATTTAGTCGTCCTTGGGCTTGACCTTTACGCGGTTGGTGACGTCGATGACGTTTTTGATGTCCTTGACGACGGCCACCGCCTTTTTCAGTTCCTCGTCGGACAGCGAACGGCCAAACAGAAATACGTGGCCATCAACCGAACGCCAGCGGAAGTTGGTGACGTTGACGCCGCTGGCATCCAGAAGCAGGGCATTGATCTTGCTTTCGATCACGGAATCGTCCACGAAGCCTTCGGCGGTACCTTTCTTGCGGTCAACGTCCTTGACCACCAGGATTTCGTTGTAGACCTTCTTTACGTTTTCGACGGCCTTGGTCAGCTTACCGGCCTGTTCTTTTTGTTCGGCCTTTTCCACGATGCCGGTCAGCATGACGTCCTGTTCGTAAACGTCGGAGCTGATCGAAATCACGTCCGATCCCATTTCATCGATGACCGATGCGGCGATCGAGCCTTTGATGGAAGCGTCCTTGGCGATGTCGGTGGCGCTTCGATCTTCAGCGGCGGCTTCCACCGCGCTCTTGATAGCCGACAGGGGGTTGAGGTCGAAGGCCAGTACCGGGCTGCCCGCGACAAGTGCGGATAGAATGATAAAGGCCGGGATCAAAATGCGCCGCATACTTTTTCCCTCCGAAAATCGAATGTTCCGTTCAATCATATACGCAGGCCGGAAGCGAAACAATTTCATTGACCCTCGTCGCGTCTGGGAGGAAGGTCACGCATACCCACAGCCAAAGCGGAAGCACGAAAATGACCAACGTATTTCATCGTATGCCCGGCTCGAATCTGCCCTTGGCCGTCGGCGGAAAGGGACCGTACATCTTCGACGAAAGCGGCAAACAGTATATCGACGCCAGCGGTGGCGCCGCCGTTTCGTGTCTGGGTCACGGCCATCCGGCGGTCATTGAGGCGATCAAACGCCAGGCCGACAGCATGGCTTACGCGCACACGTCGTTTTTTACCAACGAACCGGCGGAACGTCTGGCTTCGTTGCTGGTCGATCATGCGCCGGACGGGATCGAGAAGGTCTATTTCGTGTCGGGAGGGTCCGAGGCGGTGGAAACGACCCTGAAGCTGGCGCGTCAGTATTTCACCGAAATCGGCCAGCCCCAGCGCAAGCATTTTATTGCCCGCCTGCAAAGCTATCACGGCAATACGCTGGGCGCGTTGTCGGTGGGTGGTAACCTTTGGCGGCGCAAGCAGTTCGATCCGATTTTGATCGAATCCCATCATCTGTCGCCGTGCTACGCCTATCGCGGTCAGCGCGACAATGAAAGCGAAGCCGAGTACGGCCTGCGGGTAGCCAACGAGCTGGAAGAAAAAATTCTTGAGTTGGGCGCGGACACCGTTATCGGGTTTATCGCCGAACCGGTTGTCGGCGCGACCATGGGCGCGGTTCCGGCTGTTCCCGGATATTTCAAGCGCATTCGCGAGATTTGCGACCAGTACGGCGTGCTGATGATTTTGGATGAGGTCATGTGCGGCATGGGCCGGACCGGAACCCTGTTTGCCTGCGAGCAGGAAGGCGTCAGCCCCGATCTGGTGGCCATCGCCAAGGGTCTGGGCGGCGGTTATCAGCCTATTGGGGCGGCCATGTCATCGGGCAAGATCTATGATGCCATTGTCGGCGGCACGGGCTTCTTCCAGCACGGTTTTACCTATATCGGGCACGCGACGGCGTGCGCGGCAGGACTGGCGGTACAGGAGACCATCCTGGGCGAAAATCTTTTGGAAAACGTGATGGCCCGGGGCGAGGATCTGGACCGCGCCCTTCACGACAAGCTGGGCAATCATCCCAACGTGGGCGACATCCGGGGGCGCGGCCTGTTCAGGGGCGTTGAACTCGTTGCCGACCGGGCCACCAAAGAACCCTTCGATCCGTCGCTGAAAATTAACGGCAAGATCAAAAAGGCAGCCATGGCGGAAGGCCTGTGCTGCTACCCCATGGGTGGATGTATCGACGGCCAGCGGGGCGACCACGTCCTACTGGCCCCGCCCTACATATCGGATGCGGACCTGATGGGCGAGATCGCCGAGCGTCTGTCAAAGGCCGTGGAGGCGGCACTGAAAGCCTAAAGAAACCCCATTCGCGTCAGCATCAGGTCGAGATTAAGCCACGACCATTCTTTCGTCATGTATCCGACGAGCAGGAGGGTCGAGACGCAAATCGGCGACACCCACCAGCGCGGGCTGGACTTGCCGAAGCCAAACATGCAGGTGTGTGGCTCGTGCCCGGCGCGTATGGCGATGCGGCGCAGGCGTCCGCCGTCTTCTTCCGCCAACTGAATGAGATTAAGCGCAATCTGATCCGGATCGGGCAGTTTCCTGCCGTAGATATTAAACATGGTAAGGCCTCCTTCTGGCCGTTGCGTGGCAAGACATTCTTGCTTGCCGGCGCGCACAAGCGCCTAGGGCCAATGATAGGAGGGGGAATGTTACCGAAGAGTTAACTGCACGATTGTATTTGTGCTAGGCCCCCGGTCCAAGCGCGCGATCCAGATTGACGGCCGCGCTGATGAGCGCCAGATGGGTAAAGGCCTGCGGGAAATTGCCCAGGGCCTCGCCGTGGTGGCCGGTTTCCTCGGCGTAAAGGCGGACATGGTTGGTAAAGCCGAGCATGCGCTCAAACATTAGCCGCGCCTCGTCCAGCAGTTCGTGCTCATGTGCTCCGGCGCGGGTCAACGCCTCGACCAGCCAGAAGGTGCAAATATTGAAAGTGCCTTCTTCGCCCAATAGTCCGTCCGCAGACTCCTGAGTGTTATAACGATACACGAGACTGTTGGAGACGAGGCCGCCTTTGTCGCGGTTTTTCAAAGTGGCATCCAGGGTTTTCAACATCCGTGGGTCGGTTGGTGAAAGAAAGAAAACCAGGGGCATCATCAGATTGGCGGCATCAAGGGAATCACTACCATAGTGCTGGACAAAAGCCTGACGATCCCGATTCCAGCCGTTGGTCATGATGTCTTCGTAAATTTCGTCGCGCACCTTTAGCCAGCGGCCGCGATCTGCGGGGAACGATCGCTTTTCGGCCAGCCGCAGAGCGCGGTCCAGGGTGACCCAGCACATCAGCTTGGAATAGACAAAGTTCTGGCGACCGCTGCGAACTTCCCAGACCCCTTCATCTTTGCGACGCCAGTTTTCGCAAACCCAGTCGACGAACGTTCTCAGCGCCTGCCAGAATTCATAGGAAATGGGCGCGCCGTATTTATTGTATAGGTACACCGCGTCCAGCAATTCGCCGTAAATGTCGAGTTGCAGCTGATTGTAGGCCGCATTGCCGACCCGAACCGGCTTCGACCCCATGTATCCGTCAAGGTGATCCAGCGTTTCTTCGGTCAATTCGTTTCGGCCATCGATGCCGTACATAATCTGCAACGGCCCGTTCTCGGTCGCCATGTCGGTCAGGCAGAATCGCTGAAGGAAATGCATGAACCGTTCGGCTTCCTTGGTGAACCCCAAACGAAGGAAGGCGTACACGACAAAGGCGGAATCCCTGATCCAGGTGTAGCGATAATCCCAGTTACGCTCACCGCCGATACCTTCGGGCAGGCTGCAGGTGGGGGCGGCGACGATGGCGCCGGTGGGCTCAAAGGTCATCAATTTCAGGGCCAGTGCCGAACGCTTGACGGTTTCGCGCCAGCGGCCCTTGTAGGTGCATTTGGATATCCAGCCGCGCCAGTAGCCAATGGTTTCACGGAACTTCTGCTCGGCCTCGCGGTTTGACAGCAAAACGCCCTCGACGTCGCCTTCTACCGCCTCCGAAAGGACAAACACGGCCGTTTCACCTTCGGTAAGGGTGAATTTGCAAACGGCGTGGTCGCCGTCGGCCACCAGCGGAACATCGGTATCGAGCCTGAGGATAAGGTCCTTTGAGCGGAAGATGGCGCCGTTGTCATCGAGTTTCATGCGGTGATCGTCCCGCGCGAAATTGAAGGCGGGGCGGCATTCCATTTGCAATTCGATGGTCCCGCGCATTGCGGTGACGCGCCGGATAAGATGGCGGCCACGGTGTTCATCGGGCGCCGGTTCGCCTTCTTCCACAGGCATGAAGTCGGTAAGTTCGGCCGCACCCTGCGGGCTGAGGAAACGCGTGACCAGAACGTTGGTGTCGGGCCAGTAAAACTGTTTGCAGGTGACGTGATTCGATTTGGGCGAAATCCGGAAATGGCCGCCTTTTTTATCATCCAGAATGGCGGAAAACACACCGGGAGAATCGAAATGCGGAATGCAGAGCCAATCGACCGATCCGTTAATGCCAACCAGCGCCACAGTGTGCATGTCGCCGACCATTCCATAATTTTCAATTGGGAGGTAGGTCATGAGCTCTCTTTTTTTTGCCTGTTTTTTTGGCCGTTATCTTTTGCTTGTTTTATTAGCCGTTATCCGCGAACTCTGGATAAAGGGTCATTCCGCCATCCACGTACAGGGTCGCGCCTGTCACGTAATCGGATTGGTCCGAGGCTAGCCAAACGGCGGCCTTGCCAATGTCCGATGGTTCGCCAATACGGCCATATGGAATGAGTGTCAACAGGTCTGCTTCGCCAGCGGGGTCTTCCCAGACCTCGCGGTTGATGGGTGTGCGAATGGCTCCCGGCGAAATGGCGTTAACCCGGATGCGGCTGGGGGCCAGTTCCTGGGCCGCACTTTTCATGAAAAGGCTGACGCCGCCCTTGGAGGCCGCATAATTGACGTGCCCGGCCCACGGAATGACATCGTGGACCGATGATATGCAAAGGATCTTTCCGGCGGCACTGGAAACTTTCGGATTGATGCCCTGGCGAAGAAATTCGCGCGCGGCTTCGCGGGTACAAAGAAACTGGCCGCGCAGATTAACGCCCATGACCGTGTCCCAATCGTCTACCGTCATATCGACCAGGGCCGCATCGCGTTGCAGCCCGGAATTGTTGACTAGAATGTCGATGCCGTCCCAAGCCGCCAGCATGGTCTCGAACATGGACCGGACTTGTTGCTCGTCGCTGATATCGGCCCTCACCGCCATAGCCTCACCGTCGTCATCGGCTATTTCGGCGACAACGGCCTCCGCGCGGTCTTTGCCTCCGGCGTAGTTGACAAGGACTTTTGCGCCGGCGGCGGCGAGCGCTTTGGCGATGGCTGCACCGATCCCGGAACTGCCGCCGGTCACCAGCGCGCGTTGACGGGCAAGTGGCTTTTCGAGTTTTTTCGTCATAGCGGGTTCCCCGACCGTTCTTTCGTGCATATGGGGTGTTTTGGCGGTTGCGCCAATTCCCCCTGGTTTTACTCGCTACCGACAAATGCCGACCACGCAAACCAAAAAGCGACGTGACCGGCGACGCGCGCGAGTTTTTCTCCGCTGGAGTTTACCAATGCCGCCTCGGTGATCTCCCAGGTTTCGCCATCGGCCGTCAACGCTCCTTTGGGCGCGGCGCGTTCAAACGCCAAATCACCGCGCTCAAAGGCGCGCACCGTTCTCGTTATCACATTTCCGATTAACACGACATTGGTGGTGCCGACGGTATCGTTGATGACCGGCTGGGTTCGGAAATCCTCAAGGGGCCAGGCCTTGGCCCCGCCGACTGCGCGAATGCCAAAGACGTAATCCTTTAGCGGGCGGTCCTTGCCATCGGCAAGGGCGGGGAACATCAAATCGGGACTGCCGAAATAGTGGCCGTAGGGTCCACCCAGCGAGTAGTCGCGCACATGTCCCGTATCCAGGGAAAGAACGCGCGTGTCGGGATGGGCCGCCCGCCACTGGCGCCAACTTGTGATGGTGACGGGGAGCATTTTCAGCTCCATATCCCGAGCCGCAAGCGGACCGGAAACGGGCTGTCCCGTGAATTGATTCCACAGGCTGTCGGTATTGCGGTCGAACATCAGTTTGTTGGATCGGTAAAGGAGACCGGACGAGCCGAATACCAGGGGTTCGTCAAAACCATCAACGCCGGTATCGAACAAAATTCCCGACCCGCAAAGGGTGCAGTAGGCAAGCGACACCGGAACCCCGCCGATGACGTCGTTCAGCATTTCGTGCCAGTCCATGATGCGCAGGGGATAGGCGCGCGCGTCTCCGTTGATCTCGATACCGAACACCAGCTCGCCTGGTATCAGGTAGTCGGCGGCGTCGGCATCCGATTGCACCGGGTTGGTCAGGGCGGGAATGCCGTCCACCGCAACCCCGCCCCAAACAACTTCCTCGGGCCGAATGCGGGCATCGCGCGAAAGTGGGAGGAAGCGGGCAAAATTGGAATCGACCTGCGTCAGTGTTTCCAGCTTGATTTGTTGGTAGCTGGGGTGCGGGACGATTTGGGAATTTTCCTCCAGCCAGAGCATCCAGTCGAACCAGGTTTTTGCGCCGGTATGGCCGGTGATCTGCGACAGGGTATGGGATATCTCGGCGGAAAGCGGGCGGTTATAGCGCAAGGCCAGAATCAGGGCTGGCGCGACATCTGTATTGCCGCGATCTCCCAGCCAGGAAACAGCGGTACGCATCTTATCCTCGGCAACCGCCATGACGTTGCCCAATACGACGGTTCGGCTGTGGCGAAAAACGTCATCGGCGGCCAATGACCCCGATGGTGCCAGCAATGCGATCAGGGCGAAAAACCGAATGATCAATTTCAATACGATATTCCCGTTCGATTGTTGGGGAAAATCTGGTGATTTCGGGGGCGATAACAACGTATGCTCGCGTTCATGTGATGGCGAAAGGAAGCGTAAATGATCGATCTGACGGGCAAGACGGTGCTGGTTACCGGAGGGGCGCGGGGTATTGGCGCGCAAATCGTGCGCACCATGGCGCAAGCGGGGGCCAACGTGATCCTGCATTTCACCAGCGATGAGAAGGTGGCCCAATCGGTGGCTTCGGAAATCGAGGACGGGCGCTGCCATGTGCTGCGCGCCGATTTCATGGACGATCGTCAGATCAGGCAATTATGGGCCGATTCGCTTGCCTGGAAGGGACGCATTGATGTGCTGGTCAACAATGCCGGTGTGTTTGAGCCCGCCGCCATCGAGGACGACTTCGACAAGTGGCACGAAATCTGGCAACGCGCGTTGCAGATCAACCTGATCGCCGCCGGGCATCTGTGTCGCGAGGCGATTCCGCATTTTCGTACCATCGGCGGCGGAATCATCATCAACGTTGCCAGCCGTGCGGCCTTCCGGGGCGATGACGCGCAATACATGCAATACGCGGCATCCAAAGGCGGCATGGTCGCCATGCACAAGACCATCGCGCGCGCTTTCGGGCGGGACAACATTCTGTCCTACGTGCTGGCCCCCGGTTTCGTCAGAACTGAAATGACCGATGTTTTCATTGCCGAACACGGCGAAGACACCATGACCCGCGATATTCCCCTGGGCGAACTGGCGACACCCGCGGACGTGGCTTATATGGCCGCATTTTTGGCCTCCGGAAAGGCGCGCAGCGCCACCGGGACCAGCATTGATATTAACGGCGCGTCTTTTGTGCGTTAGGTGCCGACCTTAAGGGTGGAAACCAGTCCGCGCAGGGCGGCGATGACGCTTAGCGGCGTGATCTTGCCGGTGCGCGGGTTTTCCTCGGACGGTATGTTTTCGATGGTCATGGTGAGACGCGCGCTGTCGGCGTCCACGTTTATGGTGTGGGTGTTGCGGGTGACACCGGGATCGGCCCAGATTTGAAGTTTCGTCTCGTCCGGTCCGATACCGGCGAGACTCAGGGCCGCAGCCACATTCAGATTGGCCGGAAAACCCTTGGCTCCACCGCGCGCCGTGCCATCGAAAACCTTCAACGCCTCGCTCAGGCCTTCAATATTGATGTCGTTTTCAATCAGATAAGGCGCGCCCTTAAGCCCGCCGGGTGGTTTGCGCGTGACCATGGTCACCGAATGGATCGTTCCCTCGGCGGCGGCGCGCACGGTATCGAGCGCTATCAACGCGCCGGTGGGGATGACAATCCTGGCGCCGGTTTCCTCGGCCCGTTCAATCAGATCCATTCGGCTGAGAAGGCACCCGACACTGGACGGCACAAATATCCGTCCCGCGTTAACGGCCGCGTCGGCAACATCGGCAAAAACGGCTGCGGGCGCGCATTCGACCACCACATCGGCAAGCCCCGCAAGCTCGCCCAAAGCAACGACGGGAACGGAATGGCTGAAATCTGCCATGTTGCGCTCGGCCTTGGCGACATCGCGCGCCGAAACGGCGGCCAGGGAAAGACCCGCGATTCCTTCGTCAAGTCGCGCGGCCACGGCCCGTCCAATGGCGCCAAATCCACCGATGCCGACGCGCAACATCTGTTTTGTTTGAACGGTCATTTTCTTCCCCTGAAATCACGGGCTGGTCAATTTGATTTCATTAAGCTAATTTATCGCCGGTCGATCCGTTGGATAGGACAGGATAAAGGCTCCGGAGCCAAAGCAGAACAACAGAGATGATGAGTTCAACCTTATCCTTTGGCAACGTTAATTATGGAACAGGGAGACATTGAAATGAAAAAAGGTTTCACACAGGCAATTTTGGTGGCCGGCGCAATTTCAGTTGCCGCCGCTTTTGCGCCTACCGCCGCTAAGGCTGCGGATATTCCGTGCAGCACGGCAAAATTGATCGTGCCGTGGGGCGCCGGTGGCGGCACCGACGTTCTGTTCCGCATTTTTGCCGAAACAGCCAATAAGCAAGGCGCCAATCCGCAAATTCAGGTCGTCAACATGGGCGGTCAGGGCGGCAACAAGGGCGCCAAGGAAGCGCGTAAAGCCAAGGCCGACGGTTGCACGCTGTTTGCCATTCACCAAAGCGCCATCACCAGTAACCTGACGGGCCGCGTTGATTTCACGTGGGACGCGTTCGAACCGGTCGCCATGCTGACCCGCACCCCGCTGATCGTCGGTGCCAACCCCGACGTTCCCTACAACAACACCACCGAAATGGTCGCCAATGCGAAGTCGCGCCCCGGCGAACTGCTGACCGGCGGTACGCTGGGTTCGACCAGCCACTTCTTCTTCTTGCTGATCGAAGATGCCACGGGCACCAAGCTGAAACATATTTCGTATGATGGCACCCGCCAGCGCATGACCGCGCTTTTGGCCAAAACCATTGAAATCGGCGAAATCAATCTCGCGTCTGCCAAGAAGTACATCCAGACCAACGAGTTGAAGGCGCTGGGTATCAGCACCAAGGCACGTCATCCCGACATTCCCGACGTTGCCACGTTGCAAGAACAGGGCATTGACATCGTTTATGGTACCGACCGTGGGATCA
>JADHSV010000008.1 GCA_016776725.1 Rhodospirillales bacterium | reverse complement strand
CGGAGATCGACGATAGGGTTTCGGCCCTGGATGTGGGCGCCGACGACTACCTGATCAAACCCTTTGATTTTCGCGAACTGGATGCCCGCGCGCGGGCCTTGCTGCGCCGAAAGCAAGGGTATTCGTCCAGCGTCACCGTGCACGGAAACACGGTTTTCGATCGCTCCAAGGGCATGGTTTCGGTGGATGAGCGCACCATTATCCTGCCCAACCGCGAGTTCCGGGTTCTTGAAATTTTTCTGGGAAACATCGACCGTATTCTGACCAAGGAGGAAATCGTCGAACAACTCTACGGCTTTGATGATTCGCCGGGACCGAACGCCATCGAGCTTTACGTCGGCAGACTGCGCAAGAAACTTGATGGCGCATCCGTTACAATCAGAACCGTGCGCGGAATGGGATATGTGGCCGAACTGGAAAATTAAACCGGGCTATTCGTTGCGCAGGCGCTTGATGGCAATCATCCTGGCCGCCGTTCTTATCGCCACGGCCGCGCTTTTCCTGGCCGCCCGGCAGTACGGTCTGCGCGCCGCCGACGAAGCCTTTGACCGAATTTTGACCGCGTCCGCCCTGGCCATCGCAGATCAGGTCTATACCGCCGAGGGGGAACTGGTGGTCGATATCCCCTATTCGTCGCTGGAGATTCTGTCGTTAGCGCCGCGCGACCGCGCTTTCTACCGCGTTGTTTCGCCGAACGGAGAGACCCTCACCGGGTATGAGGACCTGCCCCTGCCCGCCAACCCCGTTACCTCAACCGAACCCACCTATTTCGATGCCAACTACCGCGACGAAACCATGCGTTTCGTTGTTCTTGGCCGTTTTTTGGCTGAACCCGAAATTCAGGGGTGGGCCGTCGTTCAGGTCGGACAATCGCGGATCGAGCGCGGCGAACTTGCCCGCGAAATCACCTTCGGCGCATTGACGCCGATATTGATGTTCATGATTTTGGCGCTTTTGTTCAGTTGGTTCGGCATCAAACTGGCGTTGAAGCCGCTGTCGTCCATCGAGCGTAATCTGGCCGACCGTTCGCCGACCGATTTGAAACCCCTTGAAATGGAGGTGCCCCGCGAAGTCCGGCCGTTCGTCGCCGCGATCAATCACTTCCTTGAGCGCCTGGAAGTCAGTTTCGATCACATGCAGACCTTCATCGCCGGTGCGGCCCACCAAATTCGCACACCGCTTTCCAGCCTGCGCGCACAGATCGAACTGGCGACGGACGAAAAAGACCCCGAGGTCCTGCGCGATCTGTTGAACAAGGCCCATCGCAACGCCACCGTGACCAGCCGTCTGACCAATCAGCTTCTCAGCCACGCCATGGTCGTCCATCGCGCCGGCGCGGTGCCCTTGCAGAAAGTCGATCTGCGCGATGTCCTGGCGCGCGTTCTGGCGGAAGCCGAATATTCCGCGCAAAGCAAGGGGATGGAGTTTCACATCGACGACGCCGGGGACGAGCTTAGGGTATCAGGTGATCGCGTCGGATTGCGCGAAGCGTTGAAAAACCTTATCGAAAACGCAGTCAAATTCGGGCCGGAAGGATCAAGCGTGGACATTTCCCTGCGCGGCAACGCTGAAAACGGCATGGCCGTCGTCGATATCTGTGACCACGGACCGGGTATTCCGGACGATCAGAAACTGAACGCGTTCGAGCGTTTTCGCCGCGCCGGTCGGGCTGATCGCGGTGGTGAAGGGTCGGGACTGGGCCTCGCCATTGTACAGGCCGTCGCCGACACCCACGGGGCCGTTTCGCTTCTTGACCGGCCAGGGGGCGGGCTGATTGCGCGCCTGCAAATCCACAAGGCGGACAGGAAGGTTTCGTGATGCGATTACTTATCTTGATGGCACTGCTATTGGCTTCGGCACCCGCCTTTGCGGGAACGTCCGTCGACACCCGGTTTCCCGCACCGCAAGCGAAAACCACGCAACTGGTAGTCTTCGGCAGCACCGACCTGGTCGCCATGCGTCCGCTGATCGAGCACTATCAGATCGAAAACCCGGGAACGGCGGTGGAATACTCCGAGGTTCTGTCGGCCGATCTCTATGATCTGGTCCGCAAGAACGAAGCCCTCAATGGACGCCGTCCCGATATCGTGATCAGCGCCGCCATGGACATGCAGTTCAAGCTGGCCAACGATGGGTTCGCCCTGCGCCACGATTCGCCGCAAACCGCCAAACTTCCGCAATGGGCAAACTGGCGCAACGAGGCCTTCGGCTTTACCTTCGAGCCCGTCGTCATCGTCTACAATCCGAACATCCTTTCGCCGGAGGACGTGCCGTCCACCCGCTTCGATCTGGTCCGGCTGCTGCGCGAAAAGGCCGATACCTACCGATCAAAGGTGGGGTCCTACGATATCGCCAAAAGCGGGGTCGGATACCTGTTCGCATCGCAAGACGCCCTTCAGGCCCACACCTACGGCCGCCTGCTGGAGAGTTTCGGCCGCACCGCCGTTTATTTCGCCAATACGACGGGCGAGGTGCTGGACGCCATCCAGACCGGCGAACTGCTAATCGGCTACAACGTTCTGGGGTCGTACACGCGCCTGCGTATCGTGCAGGGTGCGCCACTGGCCATGGTGCTGCCCGCTGACTACACGTTGGTCATGTCGCGGGTCGCCTTCATTCACCGCGACACACCCAACGATGATACTGCGCGGTCCTTTTTGGACTATCTTTTGTCGCGCAGCGGGCAGGAAGTTCTGGCCCGCAAATCTTATTTGTACGCCATCCATCCCGAACTGCAGGGACCGGGCACCGCGAACGAACTTCGCAAAGCTGCAAGCGGTCCGTTGCGCCCCATCAGGCTGGGCACCGGGCTACTGGTAAATCTGGATAAACTGAACCGCCGCCGCTTCCTGTTGGATTGGAGCAACTCCATCGGCTCCAAGGGAGAGAAAAAACAATGACATGGCTGCACCATGACGATGTTCAGCAAACGCCTGCAGGCGAGCGGTTTGCCGCACTTATGTCCCAAGGCCGCATTTTGCGCATTCCCGGAGCCCACAACGCCATGGCCGGTTTGCTGGCAAAGGACGCAGGCTTCGATGCGCTTTACATATCGGGCGCGGCGGTTTGCGCCAGTATGGGTTTACCGGACCTGGGCATCCTGACGTTGGAAGAGCTTTGCCTCATTACCCGTTCAATAGCGCGGGTAACGGGGCTTCCCATCCTGGCCGACGGCGACACCGGATACGGCGAGGCCCTGAATGCCATGCGCATGGTGCGCGAGTTGGAGCAAGCCGGGGCCGCCGCCGTTCAGATCGAAGATCAGGTGCTGCCCAAGAAGTGCGGTCACCTCAACGACAAGACACTGGTGAGCCCCGAACAAATGGCCGCCAAAATCGCAGCCGCCGCTGCGGCGCGCACCCATTTGCGCATTGTCGCCCGTTCGGACGCGTTCGCCGACGAAGGACTTGACGGGCTGGTTGCGCGCGCGCGCCTTTACATGGACGCAGGGGCCGACGCCATTTTCCCCGAGGCCCTGACGTCGGCAGAAGATTTCGCCGCCGTTGCCAAAACGCTGGATTGCCCCTTGCTGGCCAACATGACCGAGTTCGGCCGATCACCGTCCCTGACCGCCGCTCAATTGCAGGAGTTGGGCTACGCCATGGTGATCTGGCCGGTATCGTCGCTGCGTATCGCCGCCCACGCCATGGAAGGCTTCTACACCCAGCTTGCGGCCGACGGCGCGACCGAGCCGCAACTGGCGCGCATGCAAACCCGCAAACGCCTGTACGAGGTCATCAAATACGGCGACTACGAAGCCCTGGACGGCACGATCATCAAAAGCGTCGCGCCGTAAGCCGGAAAAGTGCGCTAGCGCTTCAGTTCGGCCCCGACGATATCTTCCATGATGCGTGCGACGGTCTGGTTGTCGCCGTCGGGATACTTGGTGATACCAGCCTGGAACAACTGCATGGACGCGGCGGCCGTAAACAGCGGCACACCCAGATCGCGCGCCAGATCCATGGAAATGGTCAGATCCTTGTGCATGGTTCTGATCTGGCTGCCGGTGCCGACGAAATTGCGGTCGATGATATGTCCCAGCACCGTGTTGCCCGCGGGGCTGGCCGCGCTCGACGTGCTGACCACGTTGTACAGAACCTCCCCGCTGATACCGGCCTTGGCCGCCAATGCAGCCATTTCGGAAGTGGCCGAGAAGATTGCGCCGAACAGCGATTGCAGGCACGCTTTCACGGTCTGACCGTCGCCGACCTTGTCGCCGACGTTATGGATGTTCGCGCTGACCGCTTCCATGACCGGACGGTAGGTTTCCAGAACCTCGGGTTTGGCCGCCGCCATCATCGTCAGGGTGCCGCCTTGCGCGCCGGGGAAGCCGCCGCTGACGGGCGTATCGATCATTTCAATGCCGGTTCCTTCGAGACCCTGTTCGATCTCGCGGATTTCGGTCGCCTTGATGGTGGCGCTCATAATCACCACCGAACCCGGCTTCAACGTCTTGATCAGACCGTTTTCACCGAGAACGACCTCTTTTGCCTGATCCCCGTTCATGACCATGACAAAGACGGCATCGGCATATTTGCCGACTTCGGCGGCGGTCGGCTGGCCGTTTCCGCCCATCTCGACAAAAGCCGTCATGCGCTTTTCGTCGATATCCCAACCGGCCGTCTCGAACCCGTTTCCAATGAGGTTCTTGGCCAGACCGCTGCCCATATCCCCAATACCCACGACACCTGCACGTTTCATGAAATTTCCTTTGTATGTCCGCAGTTTGAAATTCGGCGCACCATACCGGCAAACCCCTTCGCCGAACCAGAGAAAACACATTGGCCGCCGGCAACCCGCCTTCAGCCCTCATATACGTTGCTTGAAAGCCCGACATACCCTAGTGTTCTGCGCGGGAAGCTGGATTTCTTGGGGGAGTTCCGTTCGTCATGAAACGTATTAGCATACTTACTGCCGCCGCGGCCGTGGGCCTTTTGGCCGCGACGCAGGCTTTCGCTGCCGATCCTGTTAAAATCGGCATGATTACCACATTGTCAGGCGGCGGCGCCGGGTTGGGCGTCGACATCCGCGATGGATTTCAACTGGCGCTCAAGCAAAAGGGCGGCAAGCTGGGCGGTGTGGCAACAGAATTGATCGTCGTTGACGACGCGCGCAAGGTGGAAAACGCCAAGCAGGCCGCGACACGCATGATCAAACAGGACAACGTCGACGTGGTGACCGGCATCGTCTGGTCCAACCTGGCCATGGCCGTAGTGCCGTCGGTGACGCGCGCGGGCAAGATTTACGTCAGCCCCAACGCCGGACCTTCGGCGCTGGCGGGCAAGAAGTGCGACAAGAACTACTTCAACGTCGCGTGGCAGAACGACAATTTGCATGAAGCCATGGGCCAGTTCGTTGCCGACAAGGGGTTCAAAAACGTCTACCTGCTGGCCCCCAACTATCCGGCGGGCAAGGACGCGCTGGCCGGTTTCAAGCGGTTCTTCAAGGGCAATATCGCTGCCGAGGTTTACACCAAACTGGGTCAGGTGGATTACGCCGCCGAGATCGCCAACTTGCGCGCAGCCAAGCCCGATGCGGTCTTTTTCTTCCTGCCGGGCGGCATGGGCGTCAACTTCGTCAAGCAATACGCCCAGTCCGGAATGACCAAGGAAGTGCCGCTGTACGGTCCGGCGTTTTCATTTGACGAGGGCATCCTGAAGGCCGTCGGCGAGGCCGCCGTGGGTACCTTCAACACATCGCAATATTCCCACGATCTGGACAACGCCGCCAACAAGGCTTTTGCCGGCGCTTACATGGAAGCCTATGGCCGCAAGCCGTCCCTGTATGCGTCGCAAGGGTATGACGCGGCACTTCTGCTGGATGGCGCCATCGCCAAGGTGAACGGCAACGTGGACGACACGGACGCCTTCCGCGCGGCGCTCAAGGACGCCGATTTCAATTCCGTGCGCGGCGCCTTCAAGTTCGGCCCCAACCAGCATCCGATCCAGGACATCTATGTGCGCGAGGTCGTCAAGGACGGTGACGCGGTCACCAACAAGATCGTGGGCAAGGTCTTTTCCGATCACGGCGACGCCTACGCCGTCGATTGCAAAATGTAATCGGGAATGAGCCGGAGGCCGGGGGAACGTGCCTTCCTCCGGCCTTCTTTTTATGTCCGTGAAATGACCGTGCCATGACCCTGGTCCTGTTCTTAGAACAAACACTCAACGGCCTCCAGCAAGGTGTGATGCTGTTTCTTATGGCTGCCGGGCTGACCCTGGTGTTCGGCATCATGCACATGATCAATCTGGCCCATGGCTCGCTTTACATGGTCGGCGCCTATGTGGCGGCCAGCGTTACCCTGGCCAGCGGCAATTTTGCGCTGGGCGTTCTGGCGGCCATGGCGGCGGCCGGGATCACCGGCATGGTGGTTGAACTGATTGCCTTTCGCCGCCTGTATGATCGCGACCATCTGGATCAGGTGCTGGCAACGTTCGGGGTCATTCTGACGTTCAACGAGGCGACCAAGATAATCTGGGGACCGCAGGCGTTGTTCCTGTCCACGCCGGAAATTTTGTCGAGCACGCTGGAGCTTATTCCCGGTGCGCCCTACCCGGCCTACCGCTTGTTCATCATCGCTATTGGTCTGATTGTCGGTCTGGGGCTGCGTCATCTGATTTTGAACACGCGGCTGGGGATGCTGATCCGCGCGGGGGCGACGCACCGTGAAATGGTCGGCGCCATGGGCGTCAATATCGATCGCTTGTTCACCATCGTGTTTGGCATCGGCGCCATGCTGGCGGGGCTGGCCGGGGCCATGGCCGGGCCGATGCTGGCCATTGAAGTGGGCATGGGCGAGAAAATCCTCATCCTTACCTTTGTCGTCATCATCATCGGCGGCATCGGTTCGGTGCGCGGTGCGTTGGTGGGGGCCATTCTGGTTGGTTTGGTCGACACCTACGGACGCGCTTTTTTGCCGTTTATCCTGCGCTCGTTGATGGAACCGTCGGCGGCCGACAGCATCGGTGCAGCCGTATCCAGCGTGGCGATTTATCTGCTGATGGCCATGGTTCTGATGTGGCGTCCGCGCGGCCTGTTTCAGGCATACGGGGATTGAGCGCCATGATCACCCGCAAAAACCTGGTGCACGGGATCGGCCTTTTGATCATGGCGGTTTTGCCGCTGGCCGCAGAGGCCGCAGGCGAGCCGTTCCTGACCACGGTAGCCAGCCGGGTTCTCATCTATGCCCTGGTCGCGGTGAGCCTTGATCTGATCCTGGGGTTCGGGGCCATGGTCAGTTTTGGCCACGGCGCCTTTTTCGGAATCGGCGCGTACGTGGTCGGCATCCTCACCCATCATTCATATGAAGCCACCGCCATCGCCTTCCTGCCGGGCGACTGGACAGGCACGACCGCAGCACTGATTCAATGGCCGATGGCCATGTTGGTCGCCGGAGTGTTCGCCCTGATTATCGGGGCCATGTGTCTGCGCACCACGGGCGTCTACTTCATCATGATCACGCTGGCCTTCGCCCAGATGCTTTATTTCTTCATGACGTCGCTGCCCACGTATGGCGGGCAGGACGGCCTGAATTTGTGGGAACGCTCGACGTTGCCGTTTCTGGATATGTACGACGACACCCAGTTTTATTATGTCACGTGCGCGCTGCTGGTAGCGTTCATGGCGTTCGCGCGGCGCCTCGTACGCAGCCGTTTCGGCATGGTCCTGCGCGGCTGCAAGCAAAACGAAACCCGCATGGCGGCACTGGGGTTCCCGGTCTATCGCTATAAGCTGGCGGCCTTCGTCATCGCCGGCATGGGGGCTGGTCTGGCCGGAGCACTGGCCGCCAATCATACCGAGTTCGTCGGCCCTGGTCTGATGCACTGGACCCGCTCGGGCGAGATCATGATCATGGTCATTCTGGGCGGCATGGGAACCATCTTCGGCCCGGTTCTGGGCGCCGCCACGCTGCTGATGATGGAAGAAACCCTGTCGGGCTTTACCGAACACTGGATGGTATTCCTGGGTCCGTTCCTGGTGTTCGTGGTGCTGTTCGCGCGCAGGGGACTTTATGGCTGGCTGGTGGGAACGGAGGCTGATGATGGCGGCTGACCCCATCCTTGAAATCAGCGGGCTTACCAAACACTTCGGCGCGGTAAGGGCGGCGGACGACCTGACCTTTTCGGTCGAGCGCGGACAAATCCACGCCCTGATCGGCCCCAATGGCGCCGGCAAGTCAACGGCCATCGGACAGCTTTCCGGCGAAATCCGCCCCGATGGCGGGCGAATTTCGTTCGATGGCCGCGACATAACCCACATGCCCACCTACAGGCGTGCGCGGAAAGGGCTGCAACGGTCCTATCAGATCACCAGCCTGTTCCCGGATTTTACCGCCGAAGACAATGTGGCCATGGCCATTCAGGCGCAACAGGGGCACAGCTTTCGGTTCTGGACGCGGGCGCGCACGGACGAAACGCTGCGTGAACCGGCGCGCGCCGTGCTGAAGCGCGTCGGCATGGAGGACAAGGCGGACCTTAAAGTCACCGAACTGGCCCACGGCGAGCAACGTCAGCTGGAACTGGCAATGACGCTGGCAAACGCGCCGTCCATGCTGCTGCTGGACGAACCCATGGCCGGCATGGGCCGGCGTGAAACCCAGGGCATGATGGAAATTCTGCGTCCGCTTAAGGGCGAGGTCACCGTCCTGCTGGTCGAACACGACATGGACGTGGTGTTCGCGCTGGCCGATGTGATCAGTGTTCTGGTCAAGGGATCGGTGTTGATGACCGGCACCCCCGACGCCGTGCGCGACGATGCCGAAGTGCGGCGCGCCTATCTTGGTGATGACTGACATGGCCTTACTGGAACTTCACGGCGTTGAAACTTTTTACGGCCCCAGCCAGGTGCTGTTCGGCGTCGATATTTCCATCGACCACGGCGAAGTCGTGACCCTGATGGGCCGCAACGGCATGGGCAAGACCACCACCGTGCGCTCGATCATGGGATTAACGCCCGCGAAGGGCGGCGTGCTGCAATTCGACAACCACGATATCAAGGCTTGGCCCAGCCACCGCATCGCGAAGCTGGGTATCGGCTACGTGCCCGAAGGACGGCAGGTATTTCCCAACCTGACCGTTCGGGAAAACCTTGAAGCCACGGCAGCCAATCACTTCGCAATCGAAAACCCCTGGAACTCGCAGCGGGTCATGGAGATTTTCCCGCGTCTGGCCGAGCGCGAAGGGCAGTACGCACGCACGCTTTCGGGCGGCGAGCAGCAGATGTTGGCCATAGGGCGGGCGTTGACGACCAACCCGTCGTTCATGATTTTGGACGAAGCCACCGAGGGATTGGCGCCCATCATCCGCGATGAAATCTGGGCTGTTCTGGAACACGACCTGAAGAATTCGGGACAGGCCATATTGGTTATCGACAAGCACCCCCGGGCCATGGCCAAAATAGCCGATCGCCATCTGGTTATGGAAAAGGGGCGTATCGTATGGTCCGGCACATCGCGCGAACTTCTGGCCGATGAGGCCATGCAGCACCGCTACCTTGGAGTTTGAGACCCAATGAGCATCGACGACCACCAGGAAGCCCTTTACAACGTCCGCGCCGTTATTCCCGACCATCTGGAAATTTTCGATCGCTGGCGCAAGATGTCGGACGACTACAAGGCCGCCTGCCCCGCCGCCAAGCTGAATGTGCGCTACGGCCCGGCCGACGAGGAAGTCCTGGATTTCTTCCCCGCCACGTCATCGAATGGACCCATGATCATGGTCATCCACGGCGGCTACTGGCAGGCCAAGGACAAGGACGACAACGCCTTTAGCGCAACCGAGCTGAATGCCGCCGGGATCGGTGTGGCGGTCGTGAACTACACCCTGTGTCCGCACACCACGGTGCGCGAGATCACCGCGCAAATGCGCCGCGCCGCCCAGTGGCTGTGGGACAACGCCCATGACCTAGGGACCGACCGGGACCGCTTTTTCGTGGCCGGACATTCGGCGGGCGGGCACCTGGCGGCCATGTTGATGACGGTCGACTGGCCCGCACCGAATATGATCAAGGGTGCGGTATCCGTTTCGGGCCTGTTCGATCTGACCGAACTCATCGAAACCACCATAAATATCGAAGTTGGCCTAAACCATGAAGAAGCGGCGGCCCTTAGCCCGGTCAATCATCGTCCGACGGCGAAATCGCCGATGGTGTTGGCTGTGGGCGGCGATGAAAGCGTGGGCTTTCACGGGCAGGCCGAGGCGTTGCGGAAAGCCTGGGAGCCCTTCGGCGTTCCCATAACCATCCTGCCATTGCCCGGCTGTCACCATTTGAGCGCCTTCGAGGCCCTGGCTGATCGCAACAGCGCATTATTCCAAGCCACCCTGTCGCTCATGGAAAAGTAGACCATCATGGCTGACGACCTGATGTTTGCAGCGGACGAATTGCGGCGGTTCGGGTTTGATTGCTTTTGCGCCCTTGGGCTTCCCGATGATGACGCGAAACTGGTCGCCGACGGTCTGGTCGAAGCCGATCTGCGCGGGCTTTCCTCGCACGGTGTGTCGCGCATACCCACCTATTGCGAACGCTTGCGGCGCGGACTGGTCAATCCGACGCCCAATATCACAATCCAGAGGGTCACCCCGGTAGCGGCCTCGGTGGACGGTGACGGCGGCATGGGATTTCCGGTCGCCCACAAGGCCATGGCCGAGGCCATTGAGATGGCGCGCAGCTTTGGGCTCGGCTTGGCCGCCGTCAAACACAGCACCCATTACGGCATGGCCGCACTTTATGTCTTGCAGGCCATCGAGGCCGATATGATTTCGCTGGTCTTCACCAATTCGTCACCGGCCTTGCCGGTGTGGGGCGGAAAATCGAAGTTTCTGGGCGCGGCCCCGCTGGCGGCGGGCGCACCGGGCGGCAAGCATGGCCCCTATGTGCTGGACATGGCGATGACCGTTATCGCACGCGGAAAAATCCGCTTGGCGGCGCAGCGCGGAGACCCCATTGCGCAGGGTTTGGCACTGGATTCCGACGGAAAACCCACCACCGACGCCATGAAGGCTTTCGAGGGCATCTGCCTGCCCTTCGGCGGACACAAGGGCGCGGCCCTTTCCATGCTGATGGATGTGCTGAGCGGCGTTTTCACGGGTGCGGCCTTCGCCGGCGATGTGGTCAACCCGCATCTGGATTTCTCGGGCCCGCAAAACGCCGGGCATTTCCTGATCGCCATTCGCCCCGATCTGTTCATGTCCATGGACGAATACCGCAACCGCATGGATACCATGGTCGAACGCATCAAGGCCTGCCCGCGTGCCGAGGGGTTCGATGAAATCCTGATACCGGGCGAGCCCGAAGCCCGCGAACGCGAACGCCGCGCGCGGGCCGGAATTCCACTGACCGATGACATCGTCGAAGCCTTGACCGCCGAGGCGGCAACACTCGGCGGCGAGAAGCCAACGCCTCTGAGATGACGCGGACGGGCTTGAGGTTCCGTGGTATAATCGGCGCTCTGCATGGGAAAGGAGGCTTTGGTTGCGCCGTTTTTTCGCCTTCGCACTTGCGGTTCTGCTCACCGCCTCATGGGCCCTGACGGCCAGTGCCGAAAAGCCGCGCGGCTGGCTGGGCGTTCATATCCAGGAAGTGACGGATGAAATTGCCAAGACCTTCGGCCTGACCTCCGCCCGGGGAGCATTGGTCGCCAAGGTCGCCGCAGCCAGTCCTGCCGAGAATGCCGGTATTAAACCCGGCGATATCATTGTGGAATTTAACGGCCAATCCCTTGCCCAAATGCGCGAACTGCCGGGTCTGGTCGCCAACAGCGGCGTCGGAGTATCGGTAAACCTGACCGTTTGGCGCAACGAGCAGCACGTTCGACTGTCGCTACGCCTTGGCGAAATGAAGGAGGCGCCGACCGCCGCCAAGCCCGCCACCATACCGTCGCTGGGAATGACCGTCAGCGCCCTGACGCCTGAGCTGCGCCGCACACACAGCATTGCCGATGATGTTTCCGGGGTCGTCGTAACGGAGGTGAAGGCCGGTTCCGCAGCCGAGAAAAATAGTTTCAAAGCCGGTAACGTTATCCTTGAGGCAAACAGACGCGCCGTCCAATCACCGACGGACGTCGTGGCCGAGGTCCGCAAGGCCTACGACAATGGGCAAGGAAAAATCCTCATTTTGGTGGACAGGGGCGACTCACGATATTTCGTCGCACCGCAGCTTGCCGCCGGCATAACCCCTGCCGCCCCATCGCCAGCGCCTGCAACACCCCAGCCGTCGCGCCTCGCGTCGAAGCCTGCTGCGACCTTCTCCTTCGTCAAGGGACCGCAGGCCCCGGACGACATTGCGGTCATCATCGGCAACGCCGACTATTCCAAATTCGGCAAGGACATTCCCGACGTAACACCGGCCCATGCCGACGCCGACGCCTTCAAGCGCTATGTTATCCAGGCGCTGGGCGTTCGCCCCGGCAACATCATCCATCTGCGCGACGCCACCGGCGCGCAGATGGTCTCGGTCTTCGGCAGCCCCACCAACCACAAGGGCAAACTTTTCAACTGGACCCGGCCCGGAATGTCCCGTGTCTATGTTTACTACGCCGGTCATGGCGCACCGGCCGGAGCTGATGGTTCGGCCTACCTTGTACCAGCCGACGCCGACGCGGCGACCATCGAGCTTAACGGCTATCCGCTGTCGGTGCTCTACGCCAATCTGGGCAAGATCCCGGCCAAATCCGTAACGGTGGTTATGGAATCGTGTTTCTCCGGGGCTTCGGCGGCCGGGTCCGTCATCACCCACGCCTCGTCCGTTTATGTGAAGCCTAGGCGGACGCGAATTCCTTCCAACATTACCGTCATTTCCGCGGGTGCGGCCGACCAGATGGCATCCTGGGAGGAAGACAAATCCCAGAGCCTGTTCACCAAGTATTTCCTGAAAGGCATGTCGGGCGAGGCCGATGCCGACCCCTACGGCAATCAAGACGGCACGGTCGGCTATGACGAGCTGGATCGGTATCTTCAGCGCACCCTGACCTACTTCGCCCGGCGCTATTACGGCCGCGACCAGACGGCGCGGATCGTCGTCGGTAAATCAAAATGACGGCTGAGACATTTACACGGGCGGTTTTCATGCGGTTCGGGCGTATCTTGTTCATCGGTATATTAGCGGCGACCGTATTTTGCGTGACCGCCGCCGGGGCGGCCACCACGCGGGGGCTTACGCTCCAGTACCGGGCGACGGCGTCCATGGACGCGCCCATCGCCGGAACCATGCAGCTTTACGCCAGGTCTTATGCGCTGGTCGTCGGCAACGATACCTATACCGGCGGCTGGGGAAGGCTCAGCCAGGCCCGCAAAGACGCGCGTCTGGTCGCTGCGGCGCTGAAGGAACGAGGGTTCGACGTTACCCTTAAGTTGGATTTGAACGCGACAGCGCTGGAGCAGGCGTTCGAGGACTTTTTCCTGGAGAAGGGCGCCTATCCCGAGGCCCGTCTTTTCGTCTGGTATGCCGGTCATGGCCATACCATGAAAGGAGAGGGCTATCTGGTTCCCACCGACGGCCCGTTGCCAAGCGAGCGTATCGGTTTTCTTCGCAAGGCCATCTCGTTGCGTGATTTCGGCAAGTTCATGCGGCTGGCTGAATCCAAGCACGTCTTCACCATCTTCGACAGTTGCTTCGCGGGCACCATCTTCAATGTCGCCCGCGCCGCGCCGCCCCCGGCCATCACAAGAGTAACGGCGGAACCCGTGCGCCAGTTCCTGACATCGGGCGAAGCGGGACAATTGGTTTCCGATGATGGAACCTTCGCCAAGATGTTCGTCGATACGCTTGCGGGCAAGCGCCCGGCGGACGCCAACGGCGACGGCTACCTGACGGCCAGTGAACTGGGATTGCACCTGACCGACGCCATGTCGAACTATACCCGCAACGCCCAGACACCGCGCCACGGCAAGATGCGCGATCCGGAACTGAACAAGGGGGATTTCGTCTTCAAGCTGGCGTCCGTGCCCGCGGACCAAGGGACGATCCGCGCCCGGCCCGGATCGCCAACGTCCGGCACCGATAAGGAGACGGTGTTCTGGCAATCGGTCAAGGACAGCGCGGACCCGGACATGTTCGAAGCCTACCTTAGCCAGTATCCCAACGGCAGCTTTGCCGGACTTGCCCGCATCAAGATCAGGAAATTGCAAAAGCAGGCCGCCGTAAGGCCTGCGCCAAATACTGGCGCAAATCGCCCCAAACAACTGGTTCCGGCCGTCGTTCGTCCAAGGCCCCGCCCGCCGGCGAGGCCCAGGCCACCGGGACCGGGCCGTAAACCGTCGTCATTTCCAATCGCTATCCCTGCCTTTGTCGGCGGAAATGCCGAGCAGAACGAACTTGGCCGAAAAATCGCCGAAGTGATAACCGCCGACCTCGAACGATCCGGCCTTTTCCGGCCCATAGACGAGAGAGCCTTTATTCAGGCGAGTATTTCACCAAACGCCCTGCCGCGTTTCGATGACTGGCGCGTCATCAACGCCCGTAGCCTTGCGTTGGGGAGCGTCGGCAAGGGCGGCGCCGGGAAGCTGAAAATCAATTTCCGGCTTTGGGATGTCGTCGCCGGACAGCAGCAGATGGGGCGATCTTATTCCACGATCAAAGAGAATTGGCGGCGGGTGGCCCATATTGTCGCCGACGCTATCTATGAGCGGCTAATCGGGGACGAGGGGCACTTTGACACCCGCATTGTTTACATCGCCGAAAGCGGACCGCCGGATAAGCGCGTAAAGCGCCTGGCAATCATGGATCAGGACGGAGAAAACCACCGTTTCATCACCGACGGACGCTACCGTTCCGCCACGCCAAGGTTTTCGCCCAAATTGCAGGAAATCGCTTATCAGTCTGATTTTTCCAAGAAGCGGCGGGTGTATATATTCAATCTGGACACGGGACGTCAGGAGGTTCTCAGGAAATTCTCGGGGGTGACATTCGATCCGCGTTTTTCGCCGGACGGCAAGTCGGTCATCATGGGATTGGATGAAAACGGGAATTCGGACATCGTCGTTATGAACCTTCGAACCCTGGCCGTAAAAAAATTAACCAGCCATAGCGCTGACGAAAAGACCCCGGGATTTTCACCCAACGGCAAGCGGATCGTTTTCAATTCGGACCGGGGCGGAACGCCACAGCTCTACGTCATGAATAACGATGGGAAAGATAAGAAAAGGATCAGTTTCGGCAAGGGAGATTACGTGGCCCCGGCATGGTCTCCGCGCGGCGATCTGATCGCCTTCGTGAAGAAACACAACAGCCGGTCGTTTTTGGGGATAATGCGTTCCGACGGCGGTGGTGAACGCCTGTTGGATGAAGGTGCTTTGGTTAATTCCCCCACCTGGTCTCCCAATGGACGGGTGCTCATGTTCGCCAAGCAATCCCGGGACCGGCGCTCGCGCCTCTACACCATAAACCTGAGTGGGCATAATTTGCGGGAACTCAAGACACCGGCGGGGGCGTCCGATCCCAACTGGTCTGCGCCTATTCCCTGACGCGACTGCGCGGCAGCCCCGGATATTTCGTGGCCGCCGCGCAGGGCTTAGGATATTCGACCGAAAATTATCAGCCGAAGATTTCCTTGAACTTTCCGATGCAGGCCCGGAAGCCGTCTTCGAAATTGCCGTTGCCGGGGTGATAGACGCTTTCCAGCGAGATCACGCCGTCATAACCGTCGGCGCGCATGGCGTCGGCGGCGGGCTGGAACTGATCGGCAAGCTGTCCCTTGCACATTTCGCGCACTTCAAGGGTCGCTTGGGGCGTATTGACCTGAACGTCCTTGATGTGAACGTGGCCAAGATATCCGCCCTTCATGGTTTCGTAGGCGTCCGGGTACATGGTTTCGTGACAGAAACACGCGTTGGCCGAATCCCACAGCACTTTCAGGCGATCGGTGCCCAGATCGTCGATCAACTTGCAAGCCGTGTAGGCCGAATTGATCATGTTGCCGTTGCCGGTTTCGACGACCAGCTGGACGTCCTCTTTCTCGGCCAGGCGGATGGCGGGCTCGACGAGCCTTACCAGCGAATCCCAAGCACCATTGGCGACGTTCCATTTTTCGGCGCCGTTATAGCCCCACAGGATCATTTCCTTCTTGCCGCTCATGATGCGCACCATGCCGACGTCGAATTCATGAGCCATGTCGATGACGCGCTGCAAGCCGGCCATGTGCGTGCTGTGCGCTTCGTCGCCCACCTCGGAGGCCATGGGAAGATTGCCGAAGACGTGGCGGGAAATGCACGACACCTTGACGTCGTAGTCCTTGATCAGCGCGAGAGCCTTTTTGCGCTGATCGGCGTCCAGATCGCCCACTTCCTTGTCCCACAGGAATTGCAGTTCGGCGTACTCGAGATCAAACTCCTTCATGACCTTCAGGGCATGTTCAAAATCGCGGCTGATGCCGTCCGTGATTACACCTAGTTTCATTGGTCCGTTTCCTCTTTTCTAGCGGTGCAATTCCGCACCGACGATGTCTTCCATAACTCTTGCGATAATCCAGTTGTCGCCTTCAGGATGCTTGGTCTTGGCGGACTGGAACAATTGCATTGCGGTGGCTGCGGTAAACAGCGGCACCTCCAGTTCGCGGGCCATGTCCATAACGATGGTCAGATCCTTGTGCATGGTGGCGATGTGGCTGCCGGTTCCCACGAACTTGCGGTCGATGATGTTTTCAAGAGCCCCGTTGGAGACCCCGCAACCCGCGCCCGACGTGCTGAACACGTTGTGAAGAACCTGTCCGCTGACACCGGCTTTTGCCGCCAACGCCGCTGCTTCGCAGGTGGCCGAGAAGATGGAACCGATCAACGATTGCAGGCAGGCCTTCACGGTCTGACCCTCGCCGATTTCGCTGCCCACGATATGGATGGCCTTGCTGACCGCTTCCATGACTGGTTTGTAGGTTTCCAGCACCGCCGCCGGACCCGCCGCCATCATTGTTAGCGTGCCCGATTGCGCGCCGGGGAAACCGCCGCTGACGGGGCTGTCGATCATTTCGATGCCTGAACCCTTGAGGCCTTCGGCGAGTTCGCGGGCTTCGGACGCCATGATGGTGGCGGTCAAAATGACCACCGAACCCGGTTTCATTGTTTTTATCAGGCCGTCGCCCAGAATGACTTCCTTGGCTTGCCCGCCGTTCATGACCATCACATAGACGGCGTCGGAATTCTCGCCGACTTCGGCGGTGCTGGCCGCCGCTTTTCCGCCCATTTCGACAAACGCGGCCATGCGTTTTTCACTCAGGTCCAAGCCTGTCGTTTCAAAACCGTTTTTTATGAGATGCTTGGCGAGGCCACTACCCATATCGCCAAGTCCTATAACGCCTGCACGTGTCATAACATTTCCTCCGTTTGGTCCGGCACGGCCGGATCCGACGCTACAAAACCCACCGCTTCCTTTTTTCAGAGTTCGCGGCGGAACGATGTGAGAATTTCACCGTCGATCGGCGCAATGCGTCGTTTGGCGGGCGGACACGATCCCGGAAGGAATCCTCAGTGTGTCCGCTAACTTCGAATTAGTTTCCGTAAACCATATTGGGAATCCACATCACCAAATCGGGGAAAATACAAATCAGGAAAAGAACGAACGTGTTGGCGGCCAGGAACGGCGCCGCGCCCACAAAAATCTGCCCGATCCCCATGCGCGCAATGGCCGCGCAAACATTTAAACAGGTCCCCACCGGCGGGGTACAGGTGCCCACCGCCAGCCCCGAAACCATGAGCACGCCGAAATGCACGGGCGAAACGCCAACCGCCGTGACCGCGGGCAGCAAAACCGGCGTCAGCAGCAAAATGGCGGGGCTCACGTCAATGAACGTGCCGGCAATCAGAATCACCACGGACATCAGCATCAAAAGCGCCGTCGGTCCAAGTTCGAGGCTGATGACGAAAGCGGCCAGGGCGTCCGGAATGCGCTCCAGCGCCAGCACCCAGATGTAAAGCTGCGAAAAGGCGATCACGACCATGATCTTGGCCGTCGTGATGATCGCGCTGTGCAACGATTTCGGAAACGTCTTGAAGGATTCCGTCCCGACGATGAACAGCCCGATGATAAGCCCGTACAGCACACCCAGACCGGCCGATTCCGTCGGCGTCGCAATTCCGAAAACGACCGAGCCCACGACCAGTAAAGGCATGAGAAGGACAAGGCCGGAACGGCGGAACTGGCGAACGACGTTTTCGGTCGTGAACGGCACTTTTTCCATGGGATAGTCGCGCCGAATGGAAAGCCAGTAGACGATACCAAACTGAAAAAAACCTATCATGATGCCCGGAATAATTCCGGCCATGAACAACTGGCCCACCGATTCCTGAGCGACAATGGCGTAAAGCACCATGGCCATGCTGGGCGGAATGATCATTCCCATGGTCGATGACGCCACCGTGATACCGGCGGCGAAATGCACCGAATATCCACGCCGTTTCATCTCGGGGATAAGGATCGAACCAATGGAAGCCGTGTCCGATGCGGCCGAACCGGAAATGCCGCCGAAGATCATGCTGGCGAGCACGTTCACAAGGCCCAGTCCGCCCTTGAATCGCCCGACGAACAGCATGGAGAAATCCAGAAGACGGGCCGTAATGCCACCCGAATTCATCACCTGCCCCATAAGGATAAATAACGGGAGCGCGATAAGCGCGTAGTTGTTCATTCCGGCGAACAGTCGCTGCGGCAATATCCCCATCAGCATCGGTTGCTCGAAGAAGAAATAGGCAAAAGAAGAGAGGCCGAGCGAATACCCGATGGGGACGCCCAAAATGATAAAAACGAAAAGACTGGCCAGTAAGATAAGCATTAACGCGCCCCGTAAACCCTGTTTTTGTTATTCGCCCCGAAAAGAATTATTGCCCGAGAAAAGCTCAATCTTCCGGCATCCACACATGTTCGACGGATTCGTGCCCCCCCAGCGTCAGGGCGATCTTGTTGAAACAGAATATAACGGCCAGCCCGCATCCCAGCGGAATCGCCGCCTGGAAATAACCTTGCGCAAAACGGAACGGCTGCCACGCCGCACCTCCGGAAAGCTCAATCCACCTGATGGAATAGGAAATCATGATGACGTTGATAAAGGCGATCAGAAGCAGCCCGACAATGTAGGCCACCTTCTTAATCGGGAGTGGCAGGAAGTTAATGAAGTAGGTAATGGCAATGTGATCGCGCCGCGAGATGGCGACCGCCGCGCCGATGGCGACCGTAAACACGAAAGCCACCGTCACCCCTTCGTTGCCGCCGACAATCGTGGTTCCAAATCCATAGCGCATCACAACGAGGGTGCAAACCATGGCAAAGAAGCCGAAGAACACGACGACGAGCAACCATTCAAGAATTTTGCTCAGCCATTTATCGCTGAAAACCAACGCGTTCATTTGCGACCCACCCCGATTAATGCCAAGGAGCACTTATTATGCCCCGAAAAGACGCCCGGACAAAACGTCCGGGCGTCCCTGGGCATTATTGCTTATTTGCAAGAACGCGCGGCAGCAACCGCACCATCGATATCGGCCTGGGTGAAGTCACCCTTGCCGACGAAGATGGCGTGCACCGGCTTTGCGAGGTCAACAAACATGGCCAGTTCCTTGCCTGTCACGTAGTTGACTTCCATCTGCTTGCCGAGCGTCTTGATCATGTCGGCTTCGCCGTCCCGATACGTCTTGTCGGAATGGGCCAGCGCTGCGACGGCAACCTCGTCGAACGTCTTTTGCAGATCGGCGGGAAGCTTATCGTACCAGGCTTTGTTGATCATCAACGGGTCGGGACCGGTCGAGTAGTTGGTGATCGACATGTACTTCTGCACTTCTTCGACCTTGTATGCCGCGATGTTGGCGGGCGGGTTATCCTGACCGTCGATCACGCCGGTCTTGAACGCCTGATAGGCTTCAGAGAACGGCATGGCCTGCGGACTGGCGCCAAGGGCCTTGGAGGTTTCGATGTACACTTCCTGCTGCGGAACGCGCATCTTCAGGCCCTTAAGGTCGGCCGGGACCTTGAGCGGGCGGACATTATTGGTGTGGGCGCGGAAGCCCTGGCTGATACCCGTGGCGGGCACGTGATACTTGCCCTTGGAACCTTCGGCCTGAACACCCTTCATCCAGTCGCTACGGACCAGACAGATCGCCTCGTCCCAGTTGGCGACCAGGAACGGCAGCTGAAGGATCGAGAATTTCGGGTTAACGTCGGTGAAGAAACCGCCGCGCGTGCCCTGGATCAAACCGGTAGCGACCTGATCCATCATTTCGCGTTCGTTGCCAAGAACGGCGCTGAAATAGTTTTCAACGTCGATGCGGCCGCCCGAGCGTTTTTCAAGCTCTTTTTCGAAAAACACCATGGACTGGCTGCGCCCGTCCTTTTCCGGCTGAGAGTTGCCGTATTTAAAGGTAAAGTCTGCTGCCACGGTCGGACCGGAAAGCAGCGCCACACCCATGAGGCCGCCAAACACTGTCGATACTAATTTCTTCATTTTCTACTCCCTGTCTCTAATTGGTGCAAAACACGTCAAGTTTTCACGTCGGTTTCATTCTTTTGGAACAACACGAACCTGATCGATGGACGCGAAGCCGCTATCCATTTCTCAAAAACCTGTAACGTCTTCACGCTTCATCAATTCACCTCGTCCAGAGCCCGTATAACCGGGCTGCTGTTTCGCCACGTCCACTATCCCGCCCTCACGGGCCGGAAGCGGTTTAATGAGAGGATTTCGGTTTCATGATGCTCGAAGCACCCCACGGCCGGTGGACGCAATCCCAGAAGGAATCCTCAAAGCGCCTCCAACAAGCCTTTTCACGCAGAGATCGGAAAGATAAACAGCCACCTCGATCATTTTCAGGGCGACATTTCCCTTCCCGTCATCTGGTCACATGAGAATGATAATCGAAAAAATACGGCAGAGTCAACAATAAGGCATCGCCCGACGCATCATTGATGTATTTTTGATGTATTTTTTGTCTCAAACGGTTTATTATTCGACCACACCAAGAAAAATCGGGGCTGGGGCAATGCGACGCGAGAGGAAAGCCAGAATCATCGACATCGCCCATGAGGCAGGTGTCAGCACGGCAACTGTCGACCGGGTTCTGAACAAACGGAACGGTGTCGGCTGGGCGACAAGGGAACGCGTCAAGGAAGCCATCGAAATTCTGGAAGCCCGCGGCCCCTCCCACGCCCGGGCCACGAGGCACGGACAAAGATACGCCTTCGATGTCATTCTTCCGGCTGACGCCGGGCCTTCCACCGAAGCGCTCAGTGCGTCTTTCCGGGACGCGGGTCTCGAACAGCAGGTGGAAGTCTCCTGCTCGTTCGTTGAGAAGATGAACCCCATCGCCCTTGCGGCCAAGCTCAAAGAGTGCGCGAACAGGGGCAGCTCCGGGATCGCCTTTCAGGCGCTGGATCATCCGGAAGTCCGGAACACCGTCACATGGCTGGCAGCGCAGTGGATGCCCACACTAGCGCTGGTGTCGAATTTGCATGGATCGGAAATCGTCGATTATGTGGGCATGGACAACCGCGCCGCCGGGCGCACCGCCGGTCAATTAATGGGGCGTTTCCTGCGCACGGCCGGAAAGGTCGCCGTGCTGTGGAGCGGCGAACTCTATTGCAGCCACGAAGAACGCGAGATGGGGTTCCGCAGCGTATTGCGTTCGGAATATCCGCAGTTCGAGGTGCTTGACCTTGTCTCGGGCCGCGACGATTCGGAAAACAATTATGCCCTTATCAGCGCCGTACTTGAGGAACGCAAAGACCTGGTCGGCATATATAGCGTCGGCGGCGGCAACCGGGGCATCGTGCAGGCGTTAACCGAACGAAAGCGTGATCGCGACATTATTTTCATCGGCCACAATTTGACCGATCGAACCCAGCGCTATCTGCTGGACGGATCCATGGACGTGGTCATTCATCAGGATATGGGTGTGGCGGCAACCAAAGCCGTAACGGCGCTGATCGATCATTGCGAACGGCGACCCGTTTCGGTGGAACGATTGCCGGTCGAGGTCGTTATCAAAGAAAACCTGCAGGGCTGGCATCCTTCCAACGAAAAGTAACGCATCGGCAACCCCTGGCTCCAACGCCTTTAGGACTCCCTTGGTCCAATATTCCCCCAAGCCTTTCAATGATCTCAACGAGATCGACGCCAAAACGCAAATTTGGCGTGGACGCATGATACTTAATGCAATATATTTAATTCTATTCTGCGTCGGGGCGGAAAACTCTGCCTTCCCGGCGATCGATTTGAGGAGGAAAAATGAGTATCGGTTCGGCGAACACGGAATGCCTGAAGCGCATCCAGGAAAGCACTGCGGTTTTAACCGACATTCGCATCGCGCTTGATGTTATTCCGGGAATGACGGAAAAGACGGTGCTTCACGCAGGACCGCCCATCCAATGGGATCGCATGTGTGGTCCGATGCGTGGGGCCATCAGCGCGGCCTGTGTTTTTGAAGGCTGGGCGAAAACACCGGACGAAGGGTTCGAGTTGGGCGCCAGCGGCGATCTGACCTTCGATTCGTGCCACAACCACGGTTCCGTCGGCCCCATGTCGGGCATCATTACGCCATCCATGGCCGTTCACGTTATTCGCAACGATGTCCACGGGATCGAGACTTACGCCAACCTTTACGAAGGCATCGGAAAGGTCCTTCGCCACGGCGCCAACGACGCCGAGGTTCTGGCGCGGCTTCGCTGGATGCATGAAGAATTGGCCCCGGTGCTGACCGCTGCCATTCGCCGGGCTGGCGGTATTGATATCAAAAGCCTGGTCGCCGAGGCCGTGCAGATGGGCGACGAGATGCACAACCGGAACCGGGCCTGCAATTCGCGCTTCGTCCTGGCTCTGGCGCCGCATATGGCTGCGGGCGGCAAGGGCGATCTGGAAAAGATTATTTCGTTCCTCGATAACAGCGGGCACTTCTGCCTTAACAGCGTGATGCCGGCGTGCAAGGCCATGCTGGACGCCGGCCACGGCATCGAGGATTCGACCATCGTCACCGCCATGGCCCGCAACGGAACGGAATTCGGAATTCGTGTCAGTGGGCTGAATGATGCCTGGTTCACCGCCCCCGCCCCCTTCGTCGACGGCGTCTTCTTCCCCGGGTATGGCCCCGACGACGCCAATCCGGATTTGGGCGATTCGGCCATTACCGAAACGGCGGGCCTCGGTTCGCTGGCCATGGCCGGAGCGCCCGCCGTGGTTCAGTATGTGGGCGGCACGGCCCAGTTCGCGGTGGAAACCACCCATAAGATGTATGAAATCACGGCCACCGAACACGAGACCTACCGTATTCCCAACCTCAACTTCCGGGGCACGCCGCTGGGGATCGACATCCGCAAGGTGGTGGAAACGGGAATTACGCCGGTCATTAACACCGGCATCGCGCACCGCAAACCCGGCATCGGCCAGATCGGCGCCGGCTTAACCGCCGCCCCGATGGAATGCTTCGTCAAAGCACTTGAAGCTTTTGCCGAGAAGAAAGGCGTGTAGCACGTCCGTTTCCGAAACAAAAAAAGGCCGGGGAAACCCGGCCTTTTTTTGTGTTCGAATTCGGCAATTCAATCGTCGTCGTCGAGACTTGCCAGAAGGGTAGCCAGGCGGGAGTCGCCACCGGTCGGCGGCCGCCAATCCAGCTGCACCACATCGACTTCATCGGCCCGAAGGTCATCGGCAAAAACCGACAGGCCAATATTGATGACCCGCAACTCCGCAGGCAGGGCGTTTTTCTTTTCCATCAGTTCGATCCTTCAAGGAATTGTTTTGCCATATCCGGATTGACCACCATCGCGGCAAACCGCGTGGCCTCGGCGTTGGACGCAAAAAGGTGTATTCCGGCCTCCGCCAGTTGGGCGATCTGTCCATCCAAATCCTGCGGATCGCCCTTGGTTCCCACCACGGACGCGACACCGATCAGATTGCGACCGGCGGCCTCGGCGGTTTTTCTTGCAGCCCCGAAGGCTGCGGCCAAGGGCCGAGCCGGATCTTCATGCGATCCGCGCCCGATGACCAGATCGAACAGCGCCACGCCCACGTTCGGCAGATCACCCATTTTTTCGACGATCTCGGTACGTGTCTCCGGCGCGATCATCGGATGGGGGCGGCCGACCGTGTATTCGTCGCCGCCAAGGTCGATGATGCGGCTCGCCGTTTCATCCCGGTCAATTTTACCGTTCAGGTTAACGGCTTCCAGATGATCCTTGAAAAGAAGGTGTGTCTCGTGAGCCAGGGTCCCGCCGGTATAAAGACCAAGCACCGCGCGCGGCGTTTCACCCTTCAGCTTCCCGATGCCATCAAGGGCGGCCCTGGCGGCCGCGCCATCGCGAAACGCCACCGGGCTCCACATTTTTCCGGCCAGCAGGTTGACGGCGGCATCCGCCGCTTCGTCCAGCGTGCTCACCCAGCTCGCACGTCCGGCTGATTTTTGCGATGCACCCAGGCAACAAACCACGACGGGTTTTTCGATGCGCTCAATCACCGCCTCGATCTTTGCCATCACATCGGGATGCGGCGGCTTGGAGATGATGATGATGACTTCCGTCGCGTCATCTTCGGCCAGCGTATCCAACGCGAACAGGGTCATGGCGCCACCGACTTCGGCCGACAAATCGCGCCCGCCCACGCCGATCCCGTGGGACAGGCCTTCGCCCAGCGCCGCAACCCTGGACACAACGGCCTGAAGACCGGTTCCAGCGGCCGCGATGCAACCCACACGCCCCTTCTCGACCACATTGAAAAAGCCGATGCCCTGACCGCTGACGTAGGCCGTTCCGCAGTCCGGCCCCATGCACAGCACACCCTTTGCCACGGCGTTGCGCTTTAGCTTGATTTCGTCCTCAAGGGGAACGTTGTCGCTGAAAAGGAAGACGTTGAGCCCCCGGCGTATGGCGCGCGAAGCCTCGAACTCGGCGAATTCGCCGGGCACGGAAATTGCCGCCAGATTGGCGTCCGGCAACTTTTTCAATGCCGAGTCCAGCGTTCGCGGCAACACTTCGGTTTCGCCGCCTTCGTCGCTGCGCCGTTCGCTGACCATGACGCGGGCCGCCTCAATAGCGGCACTGGCGCCGTCTTCGGATTCCGCCCGGACCGTAAAGATCACATCGTTGGGGCCGGCCTTTCGGCCTTCATCGGTGCCGAGACCGATTTCCTCCAGCAAATCATGATTGGTCTGCGTTCCCATGAAGGCCGCAGCCTCGTCAATGCCGGGCCGGGTCCGGACTTTGGCGGCAATCTGCATGAGGATTACCGAGTCCTGATACAAGGAAGGCCAAACCTCGGTTTTGATCAGCATTTCACGTTTCTCCAAGTCTTGTTGGTCGTCATTGTCAGGGCGCACACCGCGCCCGCCGTCGCATCCCATCCCGACGAATGACCAATTCCGCCGACATCGCTGAGTCCGAGGCTTATGGAAGGGCGATCACCGGCCATAATCGCACCAATTAAATTGTGAAGCGCCGCCGCGCCCATTCCGGCACCCGCGCAACCCAGGTGGGCGGCGCTGATTTTTCCGGTCTTTTCCCTGGCGAACGGCATTATCAGGTCTCGCAGTTTGTCGGCCATGCGCTCGCGGCCGATCGACCGCAGGGCCAACATATATCCGCCCAGGAAGTCGTCGCCCGATGGCGTCAGTCCGGGACCCAATCCAACCAGTCCGCACGCTTCGGCGGGCGGCTTCCCGCTGGACCACGCCCTCAGCTTTTCGATGGACGCTTTTCCGATGTGGCCGATCGGAAAATTGAAGTCATTTCCTGCATGGGTCAGACGGGCAAAACCGTCATCGGGCGCTATGTCACGGGAAATCTCCGCAACCATTTTCAAGCCTGCCGAAAGGGTCCGCCCATCCCAATTCGAGGGCGCGGGATCCGGTAGCCACACCGCAGCGTCCGTCAGGCTGAACGAAGCCTGACCGTCAACGTACAAGGTCGCACCATCAACCCACACCGGCGTTCGTGCTGTCGGGATGGAATAATCACCGCTTGCGCGGATCGTTGCATTCAGCGGCCCCGCCCCGATGCTTTCGTCCCCGATACAAACGAGTTCGCCAACCGCATCCTCAACATAGAAGCACCGCCGGAATTCGGCGAGAACGGTCCCGCGCATACCGTCCGCAAGGACCCGCCTCGCCGCCGTCCCCATTTCACTGATGGCGACGGCCCGGGGCGCATATGCGCGCGCCGCTTCCATGGACCTAGGTCCCACGCATCATTTGCGGCAGCCACAGGACGATTTCGGGGAACGCAATCAGCAACCCGGTGAACACCAGCATAATGATGACGAACGGCAACGTGCCGCGCATGACGTCGCCAATCTGTCCGCCATCGGGACGCACGCCCTGGACCACGTACAGGTTCATTCCCACCGGCGGCGTAATCATCGCGATCTCGCTCATAAGCACGATAAAGATGCCGAACCAGATCGGATCGACGCCAACGGCGGTAACGATGGGATAGGCAATTGGAATGGTCGCCACCTGAATGGAAAGCACCTCCAGAAAGCAGCCGAGGATCAGATAGAATACGATCATCGCCAGCAGGAGTTGGGTCACCGACAGATCCATCGACACGACCCACTCGGTCATGACCTGGGCAACACCCAGGAGGCTGAGCACCAGATTGAGAACAAACGCGCCGACGATGATCAGAAGGATCATTCCCGTAATCTGCGCCGTCTGCACAAACGAATGGTGCAGCATGTCGAAGTTCAGCCTGCGCTCTTTGGCGGCGAAGAACAGAGACGTGATGACGCCCAAGGCAGCAGATTCGGTGGGCGTCGCGATCCCCAAATAGATGCTTCCCATGACCACCAGGAAGATGATGATCGGCGGAATCAGATCTACCAGAGCGCTGAACTTCTCGCCCCATGTCGGCTTGGCGACATTGTTGCGGGTGCCGCCGGACAGGGCATGGGCGCCGGCGATGTAAAGCATGAAACTAGCGGTCAGAAGAAGGCCGGGAATGACGCCCGCGACAAACAGCTGGCTGATCGAGTTGTTGGTCAGACTTCCATAAATAAGTAGCGCGATGCTGGGCGGAATAAGGATGCCCAGCGTACCGCCTGCGGCCAGCGATCCCAGGGATTGCGCCTTGGAGTATCCGCGCTCGTTAAGTGCGGGCAAGGCGACGGTGCCGATGGTGGCCGCCGTGGCCACCGATGATCCGGTGGTCGCCGCAAACAATGAACAGCAGCCGATATTGGTATGCAGAAGGCCGCCCGGCAATCGCCCCAGCCATACCGACAAGGCCCCGTACATCTTGTCGGCGATACCGGCGCGAAGCAGCAATTCGCCCATAAGAATAAACAGCGGAATGGCGGTAAGGATGTTTTCGTTCTGGACACCCCAGACGACGCTGCCGATGGATTGAACAAACGGCATCCCGAATACGATCAAGCCCCCAACCGTTCCCAATGCCACCATCACGGCGCCGATGGGGATGCCGATCAACAGCAGGCCCAAGCCGATTACAAAAGCAATAAAGATTTCACCGATACCCATAATAATTTTCCATTAATCCCGTGTTGGTCGCTTGGACGATCAGCGCCGCTGAGCGGCGTTCGCGAGCTCTTCTTCAAGTTCTTCCTTGGCTGCTTTCGGCTGAAAAGCTTCGTTCAACTCGTCGATTCTTCCGCTGAAAAAGAGGCGCGTCGCACGAACCGCCAGGATCGCGGCAACGATCGCAAATATGGTCAATCCGGCGTACTAGAGGCCTTGCGGATAGACCAGCGGCGTCGCCCACGGCGTCGGGGCCGTGCTGCGGTAATCAATGGTGTCGCGGATAATGCCGAAGGTCGTCCACGAAAGAAGACCGGCAAACAAGGCGATGACAATCATCGCGAACCAATTGAGAAACCCCTGCACGGAGCGGGGAAGCCGGTAATGAAGGATATCGATGCGCATGTGATTGCGGCCGATAAGGGCAACGCAAAAAGCCAGGCTGGACCCAATGGCCAACGTATACCCGCCTAATTCGTCGGCGCCCTGAAGCGACATCGCAAAAACTTTTCGCATGATCGTCTCGGCGCTAACCAACACCGAGAGGGCCAGACACATGTAGCCGAATAAACAACCCAAAATTCTGGAAACACTGTTCATGAATACATTCGCCTTGGTTTGAGTACGTTTCTAAATCCGGCCCCAAGGACCGACCGCCGCGATTAACTCGCGGCGGTCATATTCCTCGGACTCATAAGTCCGCCGGTCGGATGTATTATTTCACACCAACCAGATTTCCGAGAATACCTTTCCATTTTTCGGTGCAACCGGGAAGGCTCTTCTCGCAGACCTTCGCCCATGCGGGGAAGGAGGTCGTGCCAACGGCGCTGGCAACCATTTTCAGGTCGGCGTCGCTAACCGGCACGTTCTTCATGTTGTACTTGGTAACGGTCGTGCAGGGCTCTTTGCCGACGTTGCAGCGCAGGGCATCGTCAAACAGCTCTTTCGAATAGACCCAGATATCGGCGTTCAGGCCGTTAATAGCGGACTGAAGCTTCTTCTGGTCGTCAGCATCAAGTTTGTTCCAGGTGTTCAGGTTCATGGCATAGCCGTTGAAACCAACCTGGAAGCCGATGGGCATGAAGTATTCGGAAACTTCGGGCCAACCGGCGGAGTTGGCGGAACTGGCGCCGGTGATGGCGCAGTCAACCACGCCGCGGGCCAAGGCCTGCTGCGCTTCGGAGAAGCCGATGGCAACCGGAATGGCGCCCAGGCCTTCAACAAACTGAGCCAGGCTTTGGTCATACACGCGGACCTTCAGGCCCTTGATGTCCTTCAGGCCCTTGATTTCGGGCTTGCAGAACAGAACCTGCGGACCAAACGGCCACAAGCCAAGAAGTTTGGCGTTAAATTTTTTGCCAAGCTGTTCATCGAAGTAGACTTTATAGCGTTCGTAAACCTTGCGTGCGGTGTCATAGTCGGGGTTCAGGCCGACCAGATCCTGGCCAAGAAGGAACGGTTCGTCGCGCGCGGCCTGGGCCGTACGGATCGAAACGATATCAAAAAGACCGTTCTTCAAAACGCGAAGCGTTTCTTCCGATTTCAGGCCGGTCACATCAATGGCCTTGTAATTGGCTTTGATGTCGAGCCCGGTGTTTTTGGCGAAGTTTTCGAAGAACGGTGCTTCCATGTTCTTCTGGATAAGGCCGGTCGCGAGCGGCTGACCCAGTACATTAAGCGTCATCTTCTCAGCTACCGCTGAGCTGGCGATCATGGTCAATCCCAGCGCGGCTAGCGTCAACGTCCTGATCATTGACTATCTCCTCAAAAGTTTGCCTCCGGCCGGAATCATCCCACCCGTGAAAAGGCATTGCTCCCTGCGACCCGCTGCGACGCCAAACGACGTCTCCCCGGATCGCCAATTGATATTACGCAATAATTTTCTAAATGTGAATATCGAATTTTACATATTGTATTAAATTTATTGCTACAGCGTTGTTTTTCCGATAATAATAATTTCGGCCTGATCGTGAATTCGGCTGATTTTGGCCGAAAACCCGCTCATGCCGGGACAAAATTGAATTAGATATGCTGGATTCAGGTGCGACATTTTGCTATCCGTCGCGTATAAGGAATGGCTGGAACCATATAGGTAGATGCGATGCCGATTGACGCAGAAGAACGATTGATCGCCAGACCGACGTTACACGATCAGGTCGTAGAGCAATTGCGGGAAATGATCGTTGAGGCAGAATTGGTGCCGGGTGACCGGGTCGATGAAAAGGCCCTTTGTGCCGTTTTCGGAATTTCGCGCACGCCGCTGCGCGAGGCGTTAAAGGTTCTGGCATCCGAAGGGCTGGTGGAACTTTTCCCCAACCGCAGCCCGCGCGTGACCGTGCTGACGGACCGCAATGTCCGCGAGGTATTCGAGGTTATCAGCTGGCTTGACAGAAAAGCCGGGCAGCTTGCGGCCGAAAAGGTCACCGATAAGGACATTCGGGCGCTCAAGAAAATCCATCAGCAAATGCTCCAGCACTATGAACATGACGAAAGGACGGAATATTTCCGCCTTAACGGAACGCTTCACAGTTCAATTGTCAAAATCGCCGACAACTCGGTTCTCGATTCTTTATATGCCGGTCTGCTGACCCAAACCCAGCGCGCCAGGTATATGGCCATCCAGCTTCATGATCACTGGGACCAGGGCGTGCGCGAACACGAGAAGATTTTTGAATTGCTGGCGAACAAAGATGGCGTCGCGCTGGGCGAACTGCTGCGGGACCACGTAAGGCAAACCGGCGAGCGGGTTGCGGAAAGCCTGGAGCTTGGGGATTCCGAGTCCAAGTGATCTGACGAACGACGGCTTCCCGTCCTTCTAATACCAACGGCCCTAAGCAATCTTCTTCGTTCCCAACGGGCAATACGTCCGTTGGATCAAAATCGCTTGCCTTGACGGTATCAATGTGAATATATAATACAATATTCTTTATTTTGAAGTCAGGTATTTCCAGCCTGACGGCCGTTCACCTGCAAAACGAGGAAGTTGGAATGTCGAATAGCTATGTCGCGGGACCACATTTCCTGCAAATCCCCGGACCCTCAAATGTTCCCGGCCGAATCTTGCGCGCCATGTCCGTGCCGACCATGGACCACCGTGGCCCCGAGTTCGGCAAACTCGCCCGCGAGGTCTTCGACAGCCTGAAGCCCATATTCCAATGCGCGGGACCGATCGTCATTTTTCCATCGTCCGGAACAGGTGCTTGGGAAGCGGCGCTGGCCAACACGCTTTCCCCCGGCGACAAGGTTTTGATGTTTGAAACCGGCCATTTCGCCACACTCTGGCACGAAATGGCGACCCGCCTTGAGCTCGACGCCGAGTTCGTTTCCGGGGACTGGCGGCGCGGCGCCGACCCTGACGTGGTCGAGGCGACGCTTTCAGCGGACCGCGAACACAAGATCAAGGCCGTCTGCGTGGTCCACAACGAAACGTCGACCGGCGTAACGTCGCGAATCGGCGAAGTGCGCAAGGCCATGGACCGTGCCAACCACCCTGCCCTTCTGCTGGTCGACACCATCTCGTCGCTGGCGTCGCTTGATTACAGGCATGACGAATGGGGCGTCGACGTGACGGTCGGCTGCTCGCAAAAAGGCCTCATGCTGCCGCCCGGTCTGGGCTTCAACGCCATCAGCGAAAAGGCCCTGGCGGCGTCGGAAAACAGTGGTTACGCGCGCTCGTACTGGCGCTGGGACAGCATGGTCGGTCTGAACAAAACCGGGTATTTCCCGTATACGCCGGCCACCAATCTTCTTTACGGCCTGCGCGAAGCGGCCACCATGCTGCTTGAAGAAGGCATGAAAAACGTGTTCGCCAGACATTCCCGCCACGGGGCGGCGACGCGACGCGCGGTGCAAACCTGGGGTCTTGAAATCCAGTGCCAGGACGAACGCGAATACAGCGGCGTTCTGACCGCCGTGCGTTTGCCCGACGGACATGACGCCGATGCCTTCCGCAAGGTTGTCCTCGACACCTTCAATATGTCGCTGGGCAACGGCCTGACCAAACTTCAGGGCAAGGTTTTCCGCATCGGGCATCTGGGCGATTTCAATGACCTCATGCTTTGCGGCACCCTGGCCGGTGTAGAGATGGGTCTTGACCTGGCGGGCGTCCCGCACAACAAGGGCGGTGTACAGGCGGCAATGGACGATCTGGCAAAAGGCTGAAAGAGACATGCTTGAAACCAGCACGCAACCCTTCGAGTTCAGCGCCCACATCGCGGCCAGGGAAATCCGCGAAGGGCGGCTAAGTTCCGAAGAGCTGGTGAATAGCTGCCTTGAGCGCATCAAGGACTGCGACGAGCAGATCAAGGCATGGACCTTCCTTGATGAGGAACAGGCCCTGGCCCAGGCCAGAGCCGCCGACCGGACCCGCAAAAAGGGGGATATGCTGCCCCCCCTGCACGGGGTTCCGGTCGGCATAAAAGACATTTTCGACACCCACGACATGCCGACCGAGAACGGCACCGTGCTGGACGCCGGACGGCAGCCATCGCTGGACGCATTGAGTGTGGCCGACCTACGCGCCGCGGGCGCCGTTATCATGGGGAAATGCGTGACCGCCGAAATGGCCGTTTACACGCCCGGCAAAACCGCTAATCCCCACGATTCAAAACGAACGCCGGGCGGCTCATCCAGCGGTTCGGCGGCAGCGGTCGCCGCGCAAATGGTGCCCCTGGCAACCGGCACCCAAACCGGCGGATCGGTCATTCGTCCGGCCGCATTCTGTGGCGTTTTCGGGTTTAAACCGACGCGCGGGACCATTGCGCGCGACGGTGTTCTGATGCAGTCGCCCACCCTCGATCAGCTGGGCGTGTTCGCCAACACCGTTGAAGATACGGCCCTGATAGCAGGCGTGTTGATGGCGGAAAATTTACGGGTTCGCACCATTGAGGCCCCGCGTCTGGCGTTCGTTAAATCGCCCGTATGGAATGACGCCGACGACGAAACCAGAGCGGCCTTCGACGCGTTGAATGATAGCCTTGGCGCACATATCACCGAGGTTGAATTGCCAGCCCAGTTTGATAACGCGATTTCCTGGCACAAGGCTATCCATGACACCGAACTGGCCAGGCACTACGGCCCTTATTACGAACGCGGCAAGGATCGCCTGAGCCGGCACCTGCGCGAAATGATCGAGCGCGGGCAACGCACATCTTCCCAGGAATATTTTGAGGCAAAAACGGCCATCGACACCCTGAACGGGCTTTTGAAATCCCTCTCTTCGGGGTTTGACGCCATTCTGACTCCAGCAACCACCGGCGAAGCGCCGGTCGGCCTGGAAACAACCGGCAATCCGGTTTTTTGCAAGCTGTGGACCCTGTGCGGACTGCCCAGCCTCTCGATGCCGCTTCTGAAAGCCAAATCGGGAATGCCGCTGGGCGTTCAACTGGTGGGTCCGCTTGGTCAGGACGCCGGGCTTTTGGGCTGCGCAAACTGGTTGATGGAACGGGGAAATTAAATGGCTTTCGCGGTCTCGCACGGCGTCAATCTTTATTACGAGGTAACGGGCGTTGGCACGCCCATCGTGTTCGTGCACGAGTTCGGCGGCGATTGCCGAAGCTGGGAAGCGCAGGTTCGGTATCTTTCCCGGTTCTTTCAGTGCATTACCTTCAATGCCCGCGGATACCCCCCTTCCGACGTTCCGGCCGACGCGTCCGCCTACAGCCAGAAAATCTTTACCCGCGACATCGCGGTGATCCTTGAACACCTGGGTACCGAGAAGGCCCATATCGTCGGTCTGTCCATGGGAAGCTTCAGCACGCTGATGTTCGGCATCGAATTTCCGCACATGGCCCGATCCATTACCCTGTGCGGGTGCGGTTACGGTTCCATCCCCGATCAACGCCAAGCCTGGCTGGACAGCAATACGGCAATGGCCGAAAAAATCGAGGACGACCCCATCGGCACCGCCGAAGCCTACGCCGCCGGACCGGCGCGGGTTCAGTTGCGCGCCAAGGACCCGCGCGGCTGGAAAGAACTTCTGCACACCTTGAAAAATCTCTCGCCGCTGGGCGCCGCCCTCACCCTAAAGGGTGTTCAGTTCGGCCGTCCGGCGGTATCGGAACTGGAAAACGAACTTCGCGCCCTTGATATGCCGGCGCTGATTATTGTGGGCGACGAGGACGACCCCGCCCTTGAACCGGGCCTCTATCTGAAACGCCAAATCCGCAAGGCGGGGTTATGCGTATTCCCCAAAACGGGACACGCCGTCAACACCGAGGAACCGATGCTTTTCAATCAGAGCCTGCTTGAATTCTTCACCGCAGTTGACAACGACCGGTGGCAAGCCCGCGAGACGGCAACGATTTCAGGCTGACGCGGTTTTCCTGTGCCGAAACTTGGAGCGCAGGGAGTGCGCGGCCACGGGGACTCCATGGCCCCTGAAATCTTCAGCAACCTTGGCCACAATGGCATCATCATTAGCGCCCTCGCTGGCCAGGGTGGCCACTTCGAGCGCATACGTGAGTGCGCTAAACCCCGTTAGGCCCAGGCGGGAAGCCGCCCACAGCCCCATCGTTGCACCACTTTGAATCGCCGCTTCGACGGCGCGACGCTCGGTCACCTTGTCATGGGATACTCTCATTTGGGGAACCTCTCATTTGGACCGAGCGGAACGTTTGGCGGCAACGATCAAGCCGCAAAACCAACCCACCGCCAAAAGGATGATGAAATCTTCAAGACGAATACTATCAAGGCTCATGAGTGCGTTCTTTCTACTGTTCGAGCCAAATATCGTGTATAAGGAAGATCGATAAAAGCTGAAAAAAATACCATAACACTTCGATTAATCCGAACTTTGAGCATGGCATGGCGCATATCAATTTCAAGCACCTGCGGTATTTCTGGGTTGTCGCAAAAGAGGGCGGCATCGCCCCGGCAAGCAAGGTTTTAAATGTCACGCCACAAACCATCAGCGGACAACTGAAGTTGCTGGAGATGGCCGTGGGGGTGAATCTTTTCAGGAAATCGGGGCGAAATCTGGTCCTCACCGAAGTTGGGCAGACCGCACTCAGCTACGCCGAAAAGGTGTTTCAGTTGGAAGCGGAACTGGAATTGGCTCTATTGGGCGCGCCGGACAACGTGGGCTCGTTGTTCAGGATCGGCGTCGTCGATGTCATTCCAAAGCTGATCGTCTACCAAATGATTGAACCGGTCCTTACGCCGGCCAACCATCTTCGCCTGGTTTGCCACGAGGGTGATGTCGAGACCCTGCTGGCGGATCTTGCTGTCCACAAGCTGGACCTGGTGCTGACCGATTGCCCGGTCCCTCCAAACCTTCGGCTTGATCTTTTCAGCCATCCGCTTGGCGGGTGCGGCACGGTATTCTTTGGCGTGAAGGAACTGGCCGATCGCTATCGTGACGGATTCCCGGGGTCTTTGACGGGCGCTCCGATTCTGATGCAAAGCAGCGAATCTTCCTTGCACAGTGACCTTCGCAGATGGTTCCAGGCGCATCGGATCTTCCCGTCGATCAAGGCGGAGTTTGATGACAGCGCACTGCTGAAGGTGTTCGGACAAAAGGGCCTGGGAATTTTCAATGCCCCCGCCGTCATCGAACACGCGGTGACCCAACAATTCGGCGTGGAACCGGTCGGCCGAGCCGAAGACCTTCGGGTGCAATTCTTCGCCATTTCCGCCGAACGCGAAATGCAGCATCCCGGTGTGGCCGCTATCACGGAACATTTCCGATCCCTGCTTTCCGGTGGGAAGGGAAATTCTTAATTCGATTTTTTCGATCTTTTTAACTCAATAATTCGATTTTATCTTTCGACGTCATGCCGTCTATATAGCGCGGGCATATAAATGACGGATGGTTTTTGACGTGTTGACGGAAATCGGATTTCTCTTCGGCGGCCTCATACTTCTCTTTCTCGGCGGTGAATGTCTCGTGCGCGGAAGCGTCGCCATAGCCGAACGTTTTGGAATATCCAGGCTGGCCGTGGGGCTGGTTGTCATCGGGTTCGGAACTTCCGCACCGGAATTGGTGGTTTCGGTTCAGGCCGTGCTTTCCGGATCACCCGATATCGCCATCGGCAACGTTGTCGGTTCCAACATCGCGAATATCCTGCTGGTTCTTGGCGTTGCCGCGCTGATTGCGCCGATCATCAACAGGGACAGTCGCATACGCCGCGATGTCATTGTCATGGCCGTCGCCACGGCCGCGCTTGTCGCGGCGCTGGCGTATGGTGAAATCAGCCGATTGATGGGCGCGGTGATGCTCGGCGCACTGGCGCTGTATCTCGCCCTCACCTACGTCTTTGAACGCAACCGCAAGGCATCGGCTGATACCGCCAAGGGGAACGATCTACCGATTTCCCTGCCGCTGGCCATCGGGGCCGCCGTACTCGGGCCCGTTCTTCTTGTCATCGGCGCACGGCTAATGGTCGATGGGGCAACGGGAATTGCCAGAAGTTTCGGTGTTTCCGAAGCCGTAATCGGTTTGACGGTGGTTGCCATCGGCACGTCCCTGCCTGAACTCGCCACCGCCATTGTCGCGGCCTTTCGCCGGCACGCCGATGTCGTTATTGCGAACGTCATCGGCAGCAACATCTTCAACGTTTTGGCGGTCCTCGGAATTACCGCGGTGATTTCACCGATCCCCGTCGCCGAACGGTTTGCCGCCACGGACGGCCCCATCATGCTGGGCGTCGCGCTTGCCGCAACCGTGTTGCTGTTTTCAACGAAGTTGATCGGACGACCGCTCGGCGCCCTTCTGCTGCCTGCCTATACCGCCTACATCCTTATTCAGGGGAGCACGAATTAAGCAGGCCCTCAATCTGGCACGAGGACGATCTTGGCGGCGGGCGTGCGGCCGGCGTCGAGGTCGAGGAAGGCCGAATGCCCTTCGGCCAGGGGACGCGCCTCGACCCAGGCGAGATCACCCAACGCACCTGAATGCAGTGCCGCGACCGTGGCGCGGAAATCGACCATCGTGTAGGTGTAGGTGCCGATGAACGAGATTTCCTGCAACGTGATTTTGCGAATATCCAGCCCGCCGTCATTGTCCATCAGGCCGATATGCACGATAACGCCGCCCGGCTTCGCTGCCGCAACCGCGACGCCCCGTGTTACCTTGCCGCCCACGGCATCGATCACGATGTCATAGCCGTTCGGTTCCGGGGCCGGATCGCCAATAGGATCGTAGACGTCGCCGCAGCCCGCCACTTTCGCAGTGGCGCGCCGAAACTCGTTGGTATCGCCGATGCGAATTTTCCGGCATCCGCCAAGATGCAGCACAAGGCCTACCGCCAGACCGACCGCACCCGCGCCCAGCACAAGCGCTTTGCATTCGGCAACGGGGCGGGCCGAAGCACGGGTCGCCACGGCCACGGCGTGCCAGGCGGTAGCGACCGGTTCGGCCGCCGCCGCGTGAACGGGGTTCATGCGCTGCGGCATGGAAACAAGGTTTCGTTCGGGCATACGAAGATATTGCGCAAACGCCCCTTCGCGCGGGTTCATGCCGATAATCTGGCGATTGGCGCACAGGTTGGAGCGCCCGTCCAGACAAGCGTCGCATGTGCCGCAGGTCATCAGCGGGTTGACGACGACAGCCTCGCCATCGCGACTTCCCCCCACAATGACGCCGGAAACCTCGTGGCCTAAAATCAACGGTGGATAGCGCCGTTCGTCATGGCCATGAAAGGCGTGCATGTCGGAACCGCAAATTCCGGCGGCGTCCACTTTAATGAGCGCTTCACCGACCTCGGGAACAGGTTCGGGTTCATCGCGGTACGTCAGTTCCGTAGGGTTCGTGTAAACAAGCGCCTTCATATCCCGCTCCTATTTCGCCGCAAAGCCGCCGTCGACGGGGATAACCGCGCCGGTGATGTAATTGGACGCGGGTGCGGCCAAAAACACGGTGATGCCGTCCAGATCTTCCAACTCGCCGTTTCTGCCAATGGCGGTCATACGCGCGTTATGGGAAAGGATATCGGGATTTCCATAGACAGGCGCCGTCAGCTTGGTCGGGAAAAAGCCCGGCGCAATGGCATTGGCCATAATGCCGTCGGCCGACCAGGCTTCGGCCATGGCGCGGGTTACCTGCGCGATCCCGCCCTTGGACGCCCCATAGGGCATGCTGTTGGCGAAAGCGCGGAAGCTTTGCAGCGACGCCACATTAATGATGTGCCCGCCGCCCTTTTCCTTCATGCCTGGAACGCAGTGCCGCGCCAGGAAGAACGGTGTGGAGAGATTGATCTCGATGGTCAGATCCCAGCTTTCGTCGGTGATTTCATCCACCGGCTGGCGCAGATTGACGCCTGCCGCGTTTACCAGAATTTGCGGCGCACCCAACGACTTTGTTGCATTTTCAACCAGTTCGGACAGCTTGGCCCGGTCGGTCAAATCCAGCGCCATGAAATCGGCTTTTCCGCCCGTCAATTTTATATCTGCCTGGGCATCCGCCAAGCCGTTTTCATCAAGATCGGCGAGATACACGGACGCGCCCGCCTGCGACAACGCCCATGCCATTTGTCGGCCAATCCCCGACGCGGCGCCGGTGCATAACGCCACTTGCCCGGAAAGATCAAATAGGTTCCTGATTGCGTCGTTCATTTTTCTGTTCCTCGTGATCCTGCCGCCGGTCTTCATTCATTCCCAAAAAAAACCCGGGCGGCCGATCCGACCGCCCGGTGAGGAGACCCTTGATTAACCTTTCAGGTCAAACGTTTCGTCGGGGAAATACTTTGCCAAACGCACGTCGCCGGTTCTCGCGTGCCCTTCCATGCCCTCAAGCCTGGAAATGCGCGCGGTTGCCGCCGCCATGTCGCGGTTGCCCTCGCGGGAAGCGCGCTGGTACGTCACGGTCTTGATGAACTTTCCGGCAAACAGGCCGCCCGTGTATTTGCCCACACCCTTGGTCGGCAGAATATGGTTGGTGCCCGAGCATTTGTCGCCGAAGGCCACGGTGGTTTCCTCGCCCAGGAAAAGCGAGCCGTAATTTTTCAGGCGCTTGAGCCACCAGTCCAGATCTTCGGCCTGAACTTCAAGGTGCTCGGGCGCATAATCGTCGCTAACGCTCGCCATTTCGTCGCGGTCGGAACACAGCACGACTTCGCCGTAGTCGCGCCACGCGGCTTCCGCCGCCTGCTGCTGAACCTCGGGCAGATCGGCAATGAGTTCCGGCATCCGGGCGATGACTTTTTCGCCGATTTCGCGATCATCCACGACCAGCCATGCCGGCGAGTCCAGACCATGTTCGGCCTGCCCCACCAGATCGACGGCCACGATTTCCGGATCGGCGTTCTTGTCAGCGATCACCAGAATTTCCGTGGGACCGGCGAAAAGATCGATGCCCACACGCCCGTACAAAATCCGCTTGGCTTCGGCCACGAACCGGTTGCCGGGGCCGACAAGAATATCGGCCGGGTGTCCGGTAAACAGACCGAATGCCATGGCCGCGATCCCCTGCACGCCGCCAAGAGCAAGGATTTGGTCGGCGCCGCAAAGATCCATGGTGTACAGGATACCCGGGTGAATTCCACCGCCCGCGTGCGGGGCCGAACATGCGATGACGTTTTCCACGCCCGCCACTTTCGCCGTGGCAACGCTCATGATGGCGGACGCCACATGGGCATAGCGGCCACCCGGCACATAACATCCGGCGGTGGTCATGGGAATCAGGCGCTGTCCGGCGTACACGCCGGGGGAAAGCTCCGTCTCGAACTCGACATTGCTGTCGCGCTGTTTGCTGGCGAAATCCATAACGTGGTCGCGCGCGTATTTGATGTCGTCCTTCAGGGTTTGGGAAATCTGCGAAGCGGCGGCCTCGATTTCGGCGCGGCCAACCACGATATCGCCATCGTAACCATCCAGCTTGAGCCCGTATTCGCGGGCAACGTCTTCGCCGCCCTTCTCGATCTTGTCGAGCATATCGACAACGATCTGGCGGGTATCGTCTTCGCCCGTGGCAGCGGTTTTTTCGGCCTTCTTCAAATATTCGACAGTCATCTTGGTCTTCCTCTTGTTTTCTCTATAAGGCCCACAGGGACAATTCAGGGATGAACGCGAGCATCAGCACCACGGTCAGCATCGCCAGCACGAACGGAACGGCGCGTCCGGCGATGTTGAGAATGGATTCTCCCGTTAATCCCGACAGAACGAAAAGGTTGAGCCCCAGGGGCGGCGTAATGAAACCGACGCCCAGGGAGGTCACCATCAGAATACAGAAGTGAATCTCGTCCATGCCGATCTCGACCGCGAGCGGCAGCATGATCGGCGAGAGAATCACGATATTTGGCGTCGTTTCCATGACGCAGCCCGCGATGATGAAAATCCCGATCATCAGAAGGGTGATCGCGACCGGATCTCCGGTAAGTTCGGTAACGCCCTGGACGAAAGCCTGCGGCACGTCCAACGCCGCCAACGCCTGCGCCAGCGGCAACGCAAAGGCGATGATCGGCACGATGACGCCGTTCACCTTGGCCGAGGCGGCAAGCATCTTGGGAAAATCGCTTAGGTGCAGGGTTCCTTGCAAGAACCCGATGATCAGGGTTGTCACCACGGCGACCGCAGCAGCTTCAGTCGGCGTGAAAATGCCGGAGTAGATGCCGCCCAGGATAATGAACGGAACCATAAGGGCGAATTTTCCGTCCCAAACCGTCTTGGCCCAGCGCTGGAAATTGAATTTCTCGCGGCTGTTTTCGAAACCGTGAATTCGATTGAGAACAATGTTGGTGATCATGATTGAGATCATGATCATCACACCGGGAACGGCGGCGGCCAGAAACAGGGTCGACGCCGAAATCCCCAAAATCAAGCCGATGATGATATAGGCGATTGACGGCGGGATCAGAATGCCGGTGCACGAACCCGAGGCAATCAACGCGCAGGCGTAGGTGCGCGGATAGCCGCGTTCGATCAAGCGGTTGTAGGTCATGCGCCCGACGGCAGCCGCACCTGCCGCGTCCGAGCCCGATATGCACGAGAAAAAACCGCACCCAAGAACGGTGGAGGTGCCAAGGCCTGAGCGAAGGCTGCCCATGGTCGCTTCGGCGATATCCAGCAACTTGTTGGAAAGGCCCGAACGAACCAGAACGTCCCCGGTCAGGATAAACAGCGGAATGGCGATCAGGGCAAAGGCGTCGATGCCGTGAAACAAGGCCTCGCCGAACAACGCCAACGGCAGGATTTCGGTGAAATAAAGAAGCCCGACGGCGGTAAACCCGAGGGTGACCCAGATGGGAATGGCCATGGCGAACATGATGACCATGCCAATGAGGGGGACAAGAATCTCCCATCCCAATTCGAGGGTGACGCCGGGAACCTGATAAAGTTGATGCATGCGCCGCCCCCCTAGTCAAACAGCCTGTGGCCCTTGAACACGGGCCGGTGGGCGCGCAAATCGCGGACATCGCGGATGATCGATTGAATAATGCGCATGATCATCATCGAAAAGCCGAGCGGAACGGCCATGAGGAACCAAACCTGAATAATGCGCAGGCCGTCCGTCACCGAACCGAATTTCCACGAGACCAAAACCGGGTCCATGGACCAAAAAAAGCCGAGACCGGCCAGAGCCAGGGTCAGAACGTCGCCCAGAATGTAAAACAGGCCGACGCCCAACGGCGGCAGGTAGTGAAGAATGACGTCAATGCGGATATGAGCCCGGTCGCGCACCGCGGCCGACGCCCCAATCCAAACCAGATAAATGAATGCGTAGCGGGCCGTTTCCTCGCCCCAAACGGATGAATAGGAGAGAACGAAACGCCGGATCACTTCAATAAAAATGACCATGACGATGAAGCCGTAGAACCACAAAAGCAGCCAGCGTTCGCCGTCTTTATCGATTTTGTTAAAAAATGCCTTCATGGTTTTTTCACGCCTTCGGAAGAAGGGAGGGCCGGACCGGCGCAAACACCGGTCCGGCCTGTTTCAGTCAGCGATTACACGTCGTGGACCCGGTACATTCCCTGGGTTCTCGAAGCTTCGAGCAACTCATCGAAGCCTGCCGTCGAGCCGATAAGCTCTTTCTTGGTCGCGTCCCATTCGGAGTTTTGCTGACCGGCAGCGTCCACCCATTGCGCCATTTCTTCGGGCGTCGGCTTGTAGAACTGGACGCCCGCCTTCTTCATTTCGGCCATGGCGTGGGCGCGCGAGGCCGGAACCTGCGCCAGGTTCTGCACGAAAGTGGTTTCAGCGGCGAAATCAATGGCTTCACGCACGTCGCCCGGAAGGCCGTTGAACCATTCGAGATTGCACGAATAAACCTGACTGTCCGGAACGGCCTGGTCGAACGTGACCCAGGAAAGGATATCCTTGAAGCCGAACACGTAAAGCGCGCCGACGGACGGATCAAGAGCATCGGCAACGCCCTGTTTGATGGCCGACGGGGTTTCGCCCCAGGCGACCGGCGTCGGGTTGGCGCCCAGCATCCGGTAGAACTGCTTCAGGATGTTCGAGCCCGGAACCCGGAACTTGATGCCCTTAAGATCGGACGGCGTGCGGAACGGTTCGTCCCGAAGGCCCTTGCGCATGGCCGCCGTGCGCGGATCGATGCAGAAGTAGAAAAGCGGCTTGAAGCCCTTCTTGGCGACCTTGGCGTCCACTTCCTTTTTCCAAACGTCGGAGGTGACGAGGTTGACGAAGGGCTGGTTTTCGCCGACCCAATACGGAATGTTGATAAGATCGACGGCCGGTGCGAACGGCGCGAAGTTGGAAATCGAATGCTGCGCCGCCTGGATGGTGCCGGCCTGCACTTTCTGAGCCAGGGCCGTACCCGCGCCCAGTTGCCCACCCGGCGCCAATTTTACGTAAACCTGCCCGGCGGTCGCGTTTTGGATGTTTTCCTTCACGTTAAGCTGCATCATCGGATAGGCGCGCGTGGTGCCGATACGATAGGCCGACGCGACGGTCATCGTAAACTTCGCGGCCTTCTGGCGTTCTTTTTCTTCCTTGGCCGATTGCGCGGCGGCTTCGCTGCTGGTCAACAGCCCGGCGCCGCCCGCGACCAACGCGGCGGTCACGCCGAATTTGCTTGAGATTGCCAGAAAATTGCGGCGTTCCTCGGATTTGAGCTCGTGTTCTTTCCTCATGTCACTCATGGCGTAAGTCCTCTTCTGCTTTGCTAACGGTGGATAGCGATGCGGGATCGGGATCGGGATCGGGCGCGCCATCACGCGCCTCCGTGCGAAATTCCCGAACCAGAGTTGCAATGGTGAAGAAAAGCGCGGCAAAGAGCAGGACCAGGTATTCACCGACATCGCTGAGAAGGAACGATAAGCCCCACCCGAACACGACATCGGCTTTGCCAAGCAGAATGTTGGCGATGAATATGAAAATAAGGATGCCAAAAACCACGAGGCTTTTTTGGCCCCAATGATTCATAGCGGTTTTCGGCTGCCTGCCAGCCATGATTCTCCCCGTCTTCGGTTTCTTTGACCGTTTACTTGCTTACATCTCATTTTTGAAAAGTAAGCGCTTACATTTTTTTCTTTATTCTAGCGGCGAATCGCTCTCTTTTGTCAACACAAAAAAGTATATTCCGCCGAAGCGCTTTGGTCATTTTTCTATAACCATCTGATTTATATGTATATTTTTTTATTGCGTAAATCACGAGAGGCGTGCAGCATTACGGTATGAGGAATACCAGAAGTAGAAAGCGCTTACAGACGGATGGCTCCAGGCGGGTTCGCCTTGAAGACGTTGCACGCCTTGCAGGCGTGTCCACAGCCACGGTTTCCCGGGCTTTAAACGATCCGAAGAAGGTACGGCCAAATCTTGCCGAAAAGGTTCGCGATGCGATTCGCGAGCTCGGATACGTTCCTCATGGCGCGGCGCGGGCGTTGGCATCGCAACGCTCCCATACCATCGGCGCTATCGTTCCGACCCTGGACAACGCCATTTTCGCGCGTGGCATCGGCGCCTTGCAGCAACGTCTCAGCGAAGACGGATACACACTGCTGCTGGCAACGTCCGATTACGATTTCGAACGCGAATTGTTTCAGGTGGAAAAGCTGATTGAACGCGGCATCGACGGCCTGATGCTTATTGGCGAGGCGCACGACCGGAGGCTCTACGACATGCTGGCGGCCAAGGTGCTTCCCTACGTCAACACATGGGTTTACAACGCCGAAAGCCCACATCCCTGCGTCGGCTTTCATAACCGGGATGCCGCGTACCGGATCGCCACCTATCTGATTGATATCGGCCATCGCCGAATCGGCATGATCGCCGGATTATGCCAATTCAACGACCGCGCCGCCGATCGGGTCCACGGGGTTCGCGACGCACTTTCCGACCGCGGGTTGGAACTTGAACCTCGCCTGCTGGTTGAAGCTGCGTACGATATTACGGAAGGCCGTCAGGCCCTTCATGTCCTTCTTGAACAACCCGATCCGCCGACCGCGCTCATTTGCGGAAATGACGTGATTGCCTTCGGCGCTCTTTTCGAGGCGCTTTCCATAGGCAAAGATGTCCCGGCGGAACTTTCCATCGTTGGATTTGACGATTTGGATCTGGCCCGGCAGGTGGCGCCACCACTGACCACCATGCATGTCCCGTCCCATCAAATGGGCCGAGGTGCGGCCGAATACCTGCTTGCCCGACTGGCCGGTGAAAATCCCGCAGCCGCGACGGAACTGGAAGTCGGGCTTATCGTACGCGGCACAACGGCGCCGCCGAGCACCGCGGGTTAGCCGCCGCTACCTCGCCAACGGACGGCAATGGGTTTCGCGCACGAGAAGGGCGGATAAAACGGCGAAAACGCCGCAACCGACCAGCGTCAGCAGGCCCCATTTGAAGGCCACTGTATCGTAAAGCCGCGCGCCGTTTTCCATGCGGCCGTCCCAATTGATATCCAGTATCCATCCGATTAACGGCTGGGACGCGGCCGACAGGGCCATGGTTGCGGTATTGACCAACGCGACCGCGACGCTTCCCGCCTCGGCAACGGCGTGTTCGCGGGCGGTAACGAAACACAGGACCATCGTCGCTGACCCGATCCCGTTAATCACCAGAAGCCCTTGAACCACACCCAGCGGCAGACCCGGAATGAAGACGATGCATGAGATCGTGGTCAGTGCGATCATCGCCCCCATAAGAAGGGGCAGCTTGCGCCGACCGATATAATCGGAGAACCATCCGCCCAGCGGCGACCCGATCCCCCACCCCAAAAGCAGGAATGACACGGTGCCCGCGGCCTCGATCCGGCTCAATCCGAAAGCCTGCATCAAATAGGGCACGCCCCAAACGGCGGCAAACGCCGCCTGCGGCGCCGTCAGCATTCCGCAAAGAATCGCAAGTATCCAGGTTTGCGGCGTCTTCAGTGTTCCGCGCAACCCGCGCATCAAATCGCGCATGGTAAGGGTTTGCGCGTCGCGCCCGCCGGTAGGGCGGTCACGCACGATCAACCAGATCGCGACCGCCAACGCGATGGCTAACCCCGCGATAATGACGAGCGTCCCACGCCATCCGAAATTATCCACCATCGCCGCGACCGGGGCCTGGCCGGCAATGGCGCCCACCATTCCGAGCGTTGATGTCATCCCGCTTAAAAACGCGAAGCGGCGCGCCGGGAACCAAACGGCGATCAGTTTCAGGGTTCCCACCCAGCCAACGGCTGAACCGGCACCGATGAGCATTCGCCCCAGATAGGCCAGACAAAGGTTATCGGTGGCGGCGAATATCAGGCCACCCACCGCGCTAAGCATGATCGCTACCGTCAGCATGCGGCGCGGTCCCCAGCGGTCGACCATGACGCCAATGGGAATTTGCAGGCCCGCATAAGCGTAATAGTAAAACGCGGTCAAATTGCCGACGACGGCGGCCGTCACGGCAAAATCCCGCATCAATTCGTCGACCATGACGCCGGGCGTGACACGCTGGAAGAAGGCCAGGAAAAAACAAAGTGAAGCCAGGAACCAGATGGTCCACGGCATCAGCGAGACCGTTCGTCCATTCGGTTCGCTGTTTTCCATCTTGCCCGCCCTTGTTACCGGTTGGCCAACGACACAACCGCTTCAGCCAGCACCTTGGCTCCCGCGGCCAAATCGGCAGGCGTGGCGCTTTCGGCTTCGTTATGGCTGATCCCGCCGGCGCAGGGAACGAAAATCATTCCGCTGGGGCACAATGGGGCAAGGGATTTCGCATCATGGGTGGCACCCGAAATCATCTCCATGGCAGGAAGCTTCTGATGGCGCGCGGCATCTCCGATCAAGCTGATAATCGCCGGATCGAAAATCGTTGGCGCGCTGGTGATGGTTTCCGTCACTTCGACGTCGCAGTCCCCGGAATGCGCATCGCAAATCTCTTCGATATGATCGCCCGCCTCGCGCAGCACGCCCGCGTCGGGATGGCGGAAATCGATGGTGAAAAGCGCCCTGGCCGGCACCGTATTGGGGGTGTTGGGAGAGACATCCAGACGCCCGACGGTAAAGCGCAGGATGTCGCTTTCGTCATACATGAAGCGGTGCAGCGTCTCGATCATTTCGACGGCTGCGGCCAGCGCATCCTTGCGGTTGGCCCGGGGCGTCGTCCCGGCGTGGGCTTCCTCGCCCATCACCTCAACCTGGAACCAGCGAAGCCCCTGAATATCGGTCACGATGCCGATGGTGTTTCCCGTGGCTTCCAACACCGGCCCCTGTTCGATATGGGCTTCCACATAGGCCGCCATGGGAAAGCCGAATTCGCGGGTTTCATCGGTTTTGATTTGCCCACGCATTTCGGCCAGCGCGGCCTCGATTGTTACCCCCTCCCTATCCGCCGTTGCCAGCACCGTCGCCAGGGGAAGGGTTTCGGCGAAGACGGATGAGCCCATGGTGGTCGGCTGAAACCGGCCGCCCTCTTCATTCATCCAGTCGACAAGTTCGATAGGGCGTTTCGTTTCGATTCCGGCATCCGAAAGGGCTTCCAAAACCTCCAACGCGGCAAGCACGCCGAAGGCGCCGTCAAACTTGCCGCCCGCAGGCTGGGTGTCCAGATGCGAGCCCGTTACCACGGGTGCGGCCGCTCCGTCGGCGCCGGGCCTGCGGATAAAAAGGTTGCCGATGGGATCGGTTGCCGATGTGAACCCGCGTTCCGACGTCCACCCCAGAAGACATTGCCGCGCCTGTGCAAATTCCGGCGTTAGCGCTTCACGGTTGACGCCGCCGCGCGGTGTCGCGCCAAACGCGGCCATGTCCATATGCCGTTGCCAAAGGCGGTCCTCGCGGACCGCCCCGACAACTTTCGCAACTTCTGAATCGGTCATATGAGGCCGCTTTCGCCGCGCGACAGGTATTCGCCCATTCCTTCGCGGCCCAACCATTCGTCACCGTCGACGATCAGGTTGCCACGGCAAAAGACCTTCTTCACCTTGCCGGTCACTGGGAACCCTTCAAACAGGGAATAGTCCATGCGGCTGTGGTTTTCGGCCGCCTTGATGGTCCACGTTTCGTCGGGGTCGAAGATAACGATATCGGCGTCGGAACCGACACTTATCGTTCCCTTGCGTGGGAACATGCCGAACAGTTTTGCCGGATTTGTCGCCGTTGTTTCCACAAACCGATTTAAGGAAAGGCCGCGTTTTCTGAAACCGTCGAAGATCAGCGGCATTCTCTCCTCGATACCGGGCGCGCCGTTGGGGATCTTGTTGAAGGCTTCGGTTCCGGCCTGCTTGGACATCTTCCGGCCATAGGGCTCTTCTTTGAACGTGAACGGGCAATGGTCGGTGGCGATCACATCAAGGTCGCCCGATTTAAGGCCCCGCCAAAGGGCTTCGCCGTGGTCCGCCGTTCGCAAGGGCGGGCTCATTACATATTTTGCCCCCTCGAAACCGGGCCGCTCGTACTCGGCCGTGTCCAGGAACAAATAGTGCGGGCAGGTTTCGGCATGCAGATGAACGCCGCGCTCGCGCGCTTCCGCCACCGCTTGCAAAGCGCCCATCGCCGACAGGTGAACGATATAAAGGGGCGTTCCCGTATATTCGGCGAGACGGATCACCCGCGCCGTGGCTTCGGCTTCCGCCTCGGGCGGCCGGGTCAGCATGTGATATTTGGGCGAGGTGTTTCCCGCCGCCAGAGCATCCTGCACCAGAAGCTGGATCAAATACCCGTTTTCAGCATGGACACTGACCTGTCCGCCATGTTTTCCGGCAACCCGCATGGCTTTCACCAGAACCCCGTCATCCACCATTAAAACGCCGGGATAGGCGGTAAACAGTTTGAAACTAGAGACCCCCTCGCGCAGCATCAGGGTTTCCATATCGGCCAGGGCCTGATCGTTGACGTCCAGCATGATCATGTGCGCGCCGACATCGACACAGGCGCTTGCCGCCCGTTTGTGCCAGTCTTCCAAACCTTTCAGCGGGCTTTCCCCATGGTTCTGGTTGCAGAAATCAACCACCGTCGTGGTGCCGCCGAAGGCCGCCGCGCGCGTTCCGGTGCCGAAGGTATCGACGGTACGCGCCACGCCGAATTCCCAGTCCAGATGGGTGTGAACATCGACACCGCCGGGGAAGACAAGCTGGCCTTTCGCATCGTGAACTTCGACATCGTCACCCACCGCAATGTCCCGCCCGATGGTATGGACGCGGCCATCCTCGATGAGGATGTCGGCATGGAAATCTTCGCTGGCCGTGACAATCCGGCCATTTCGGATCAATACAGTCGCCATTTCATTCCTCCCCTGCGGTCATTTCTTTCACATCCCGCAAAGGGAATTGTACTCCGAAACGCGCCAACTTTCGTATCGCTTTCTGCCGTTTCATACCGCTATGCTGGGCGCAATATGGAAACGATTGTCAATATCGTCTTTCCCGTGTTCGGGATCGTGCTGACCGGCTATCTGGCCGGTCGGTTTGGAATTCTGGGGACGGCCGCCGCCGCCGCGCTGAACCGCTTCATTTTCTTCATAGCCCTGCCGCCGCTTCTGTTCACCTTCACGGCCCGCGCCCCCGTCGCCGACGTCCTGAACTGGCCGTTCATAGGTACTTTCCTGGGTGGAACCGTGCTGACGCTTGTCATTGCCCTGGCGGTGGGACGGGCCTTCTTCGGCCACACCCCCGCTGCCGCCATCGTTCACGGATTGGCGGCCGTTTTCGCCAACACCGTTTACATGGGAATTCCGCTGTTTTTGATGGCCTTTGGGCCCGATGGGACGATACCCGCCATCGTTTCCGCGCTATGCAACCTGATTGTCATCGGCACGGTGATCGCGGCGATCGAGGTTGTGTCGAGCGACTCGGCCACGTTCGGTAAGATCGCGCGCGACACGTTGATGTCGTTTGCAAGAAATCCGCTTCTCATGGCTGCGTTTGGTGGAATAGCATTTTCGTATGTAGGATTTTCGATTCCCACACCGGTGGAAAATTACCTCGACCTTCTGGGCAGAGCCGCCGGACCGACAGCCCTATTCGCCATTGGACTTTCGCTTTATGGCCAACCCCTTCGGGCCGACATGCACGAAGTCGGCTGGCTGGTCACGGCCAAGCTGCTGGTCCACCCTGCACTTGTATGGCTGCTGGCAGTCTACGTGTTCGCGCTGGATACCGGCACCATGAAGGCAGCCGTCTTTTTGGCGGCGCTGCCCTCGGGTGCGCTGGTTTATGTGGTCGCCCAGCGCTTCGACATACTTGTCGCGCGCACCTCGGCCGCCATCATCCTTTCCACGGCCATATCGGTGGTGACGGTGTCACCCCTTCTGATCTGGCTACTTAACTAGAGAAAGCCCTCCAGATCCGGTTGCGGTGCGGGGCCGAACAGGTTCTCGAAGGCCCGCCCGATGGCCACCGCCTTGGCGTCCTGACCGGCGGCGCAAACCACCTGCAATCCGACCGGAAGCGGTGCGCCCAGGCCGTGGATCGGCGTTGTCGTCGCGCACTGTCCCATATGGTTGGCCGGCTGCGTATTCTGGGTCATGCCCAGGGTCATGCGCATGGCGAAATCCAGATCGTCGAAATCGGCCAGGGACGGCGCCATGATGGTAGCCGTTGGGCTGATCCACCCGTCCAGCCCTTGCATGCGGGTTTTGGCGATTTCGCGGCATTCCTCGCGGCGCCGTTCAAGGCGCACGAAATCGGCGGCCAGCACCTCCAATCCCTTATCGCCGCGCGAAGCCACCGTCGGATCCATTAAAGCGCGGTTTTCAATGAACCTGTCCCGGCCCAGAACCGCGATCAGGCAAGCGCCCAATGCGACCGGGAAATACCCTTCGCGTTCCGGCGCTTCGGGGACTTCGATGGGAACGATTTCGACCCCTTCCGCCTGCAACGCGGCCATCGCCGCGACGGTGCACTTTTCAACCTCGGGGTCCAGATTGCTGAAGAAATAACTTTCCGGCTTGCCCAGACGCAACCCGCCCAGCGGGGCCGGTTGCGGTGCCGGCGTGCCGGTCAGAACCCCGTATACCACGGCGGCATCGGCCGCCGACTTGGTGATGGGCCCGATGGTATCGAGATCGCGGCCCAACGGGAAAACGCCATCGGTCGGCCACAGTCCCGACGTGGTCTTGAGGCCGAAAATTCCGTTCAGCGCAGCCGGTATGCGGACCGAACCGCCAGTATCGGACCCGATGGCGAAGGCGCAAAGCCCCGCCGCCACGGCCACCGCCGAACCGCTACTGGACCCGCCGGGAAGCCTGTGGGCTTGGGCGCCCCACGGATTGCGCGGCGTTCCCCTTGGCGCGCTGATTCCGGTCACGCCGAAGGCGAATTCGACCGTTTTCGTCTTGCCGATAATGACGCACCCGGCCCGGCGCAACGCACGAACGAAGCTGCCTTCCGAACCGATCAGATCACTGACGTCCACCTTGGACCCCGCGGTCGCGGGCATTCCCTCGACCGCGAACAGATCCTTGATGGCTACCGGAACGCCCATAAGTGGGCCAAGATCGGTGCCGCTGGCCAGCAGCGCATCCATGGCCCGCGCCGTTTCCAACGCCTGATCCGCCGCAACATGCTGAAATGCGCCGAGGCTGGCATCCAGTGCCTCAATGCGCGACAAATAGGCCGCCGTGGTTTCTTGCGCTGAAATTTCGCCTTTGCGCAGGCGTTCGCCGAAACGCACGATACCGCCCTTGCCAATAGGATCGGGTGTCAACCGCATCATCGTTTCCTCCCCACCGAAGCGGTCATTCTTGCTTATTCGACGTTCGGTAAAATTGCCGCGTCATACACATGCGAAAGCGTGCGCCCGTTTTTCGGATCGACCAGCGCCATCGAGAACTGATCCGCGCCGCCGATTTCAACCAGCGTTTCAATGGTGCCGGTGTACATGACGACGCCTGCCGGAAGTTCGCTCAAACCGCTGAAGAAACCGCCGATCAGGTCCTCTGCCTTTCTGACCTTGCCCAGCGTGCCGCGCTGATAGGGTTTCCATTCGCCATCGTTGATCTGATCGCTGACAAGCTGGATGTCGTCCCAACCGTCGACCACATCTTCATAGCGCCAGACATCCACCGAAATGGGCTTGGGGCACATTTGTTTGGATATGGCGATGGATGAGGCTTCGACCTTGCGGTCCGTATGGTCTGAACCAACGGCGACAAGCATCCCTTCGGGCGTTCCGATCAGAACCGCCTCGACCTCGCCCGAACTGTCCGGACCGACCACTTCAATGCGCTGATCCTGGGTCAGCATCGAAGCCGAAACCCGGTAATAGATGGGAACGGTGCTGGGCGGCGCCACGCCCAGTTCGGCCAACTCGTCCAGATGCTTCTGAACGGCGTTCACATCGCGCCCCGTCATGCCCGCAATGATCACTTCGCGCACGGCCACCTCGACCTCGCGCAACTGGCCTTCTTCGTGAACGATAAATTTCATGATCCACCTCCCAATGTTTTTTTCAGTATACTCCAGCCTTGAAAGCGAGACGATTAAAGCCGGAGGGCATGCCATGGGTGACGCGAAAGTAACGGACGAACTGCGCGCAACGGTTCGCGATGAACTGCCGGAAATATCTGAAATTCGGAACGTCAGATTGCGCGACAAGGTGGTCGAAGCCTGGGCGACGGCCCTTGCCGCAAGCAGCTTCAGCGCCATCGGCGAAATCCCACCGTCGGGCAATCCCGACACGCGCCGGCTTTCCTCGGGAACGCAAACCGATCACATGCGCGGCGTCGCGCGGCTGGCCATGCGCATCGCCGACGAGTTGAAAGACATATTCCCGGCCCTGCCGGTGAAACGCGATATTCTGGTTGCCGGCGCGCTGTGTCACGATGTGGGAAAACCGTGGGAGTTCGACCCCGTCAATCAGGCCCGCTGGCAGGCCTCGCCGGGCGCCACCGGTTTTCCGTCGATCCGTCATCCGCCGCGTGGCGTCCATGTCTGTCTGACCGTCGGGCTGCCCGAAGAGGTCGCCCACATCGCGGGCTGCCATTCGGGCGAAGGGGAACTGGTGCAAAGAAGCCTGGAAGCGACCATCGTTCACCATGCCGACTACACCTTCTGGCACGTTTTGGCGGCCGGCGGAATGATGGACGACGGCAAGGCCGAATAGACGAGGCGCGCGGATCGGATCATTCGCCTTTGTCCGCGTAATAGAAGGTGACAAGTATCAGGCATCCCGTCAGCGAACGGAACGGGCCGTGCGGTACGTGGGGCGGCCTGCACACGTAGCTGTTCTTGGGAATGTGCTGCACGATCCCGCCGTCCGCATCCAGCCAGTCCATTTCGCCGTCAAGCACCCACACTTCCTCTGTAAAATCGTGGGTAATCACCCGCGGATCGACCGTTCCGGGAAGGTAGCGCATCAAAAGCGTGCAACGGCCGCGTCGATTGGCTTCATCGAGCCCGCCGCTGAGGATTTTCGCGCCGACCGTCGGCGGATATCCTTCGGGTGTTTCCCATCCGCCTTCAACATCGATTTCGTTGAAATCGCCGATCATCTTTCGCCTCCCGTCGCGCCGCAAGAAATCAGGCCATGAAACCGCCGTCGGCGACCAGGCAGCTTCCGGTCACGAAGCTTGCCGCGGGCGAGGCCAGGAAAACAACCGCGCCGGCCATTTCATGGGGCTCTCCCCAGCGGTTCAACGCGGCCTCCCCGGCGATCTTGCGGGCCGCTTCCTCGTCGCGCTGGACGGTGATGTTCATATCCGTGCGAACCCAGCCCGGAGCCAGGGCATTGACCCGAATTCCGTCCGCCCCCCAATGGAGCGCCAGGGTCCGCGTCAACTGGCGGATGCCTGCCTTGCTGGCCCCGTAGGCGGGACCCAACGGGCTGCCGATGAAGGCGCGCATGGAAACCACATTGATGATGCAGCCCTTCGACGCCTTCAAATGTTCGTAAAAAGCGTGGCACACCCGATAGGCGCCGTTGAGATTGGCGTCGATGATACTGGCGAAAACGCCCGGATCGTACTCCTTGCCGTCGCGAACCAGCTGGCCCGCGTTGTTGACCAGGATATCCAGGTGATCGAACCGCGCGGCAAGGGCGTCAATTGACTCCGCGTCGCGCAATTCAAACTGAACGAACGGGAACCCCTCGATGGTGGCCTCGCCGGGTTGCGTTCCGGTAATGGTGACATCGGCGCCAAAGTCGCGCATGGCACGGGCAATCGCCAACCCAATTCCGCGCCGTCCACCCGTGACCAGGGCACGCTTGCCCGTTAAATCGAAGGTCACCTTTTCACTCATTGCAGCCCCCTAGCCGCCGCCCAGGTTCGGCAGCCACATGGCGATTTCGGGGAACAGAACGAGCAACACGATCATGACCATCAAGGTTATGACAAAGGGTGAGGCGCCAAACATGACGTCATGTATGCCCCCGCGCCCACGTACCCCTTGAACAACGAAAAGGTTGATGCCGACCGGCGGCGTAATCATCGCCGTTTCGATCAGCAGGATGATGATGATGCCGAACCACACGGGATCGAAGCCAAGCGACACGATGACCGGCGTAATGATCGGAACGGTCGCCACCATCATGGACAGGGTCTCCATGAACATGCCGAGGACGAGATAAAAAAGGATGACGACGATCAGTGTTTCCATCGGCGACATACCGAGGTCGGTAATGAAGGAATTGACCGTCGCGGTCAGGCCGATCGCCGTGATGACGAAGTTCAGGAACTTGGCGCCAACCAGGATCGCCATGATCATGGCGGTCGAGCGCATGGTCCCTTCGATGGCCTCGCGCATCATCGGCCAAGTCAAGCGCCTGCGCCAAGCGACCAGGGCCAAGGCCGCGAGAACGCCGAGGGCGGCCGACTCGGTCGGGGTCGCCCATCCGGCATAGATGGACCCGATAACGACGATAAAGATAAAAATGGGCGGGATCAGATCCGGCAGGCTCCTGATCCGGTTATCCCAATTGGTCTCGATCTTCTTGCCGCCCCATTTCGGCTTGATCAGGCATCCGATCACCACTGTCACCATAAACAATCCGGCAAGCAAGAAACCCGGCGTGAAGCCCGCCAGATAGAGCTGCGGGATCGAGGTGTCGGTAAGAACGCCGTAGACGATCATGTTGATCGACGGCGGGATCAGAATGCCGATGGTGCCACCCGCGGCGATGGTGCCCAGGAAGAAGCGTTCGTTGTAGCCCCGCTTATCGATCTGATCGATGGCCACGGTGCCGATGGTTGCGGCGGTGGCCACGCTGGAACCCGAAATCGCGGCAAACATCGCGCACGACCCAATATTGGAATGCATCAGCCCGCCCGGAAGCCATGAAAGCCAATGGGTCGCCGCCTGATACATTTTTTCGGCGATGCCCGAACGCAGCAGGATTTCACCCAAAAGAATGAAAAGCGGGATGGCGACGAGAATCACGTCATTGGACGAAACCCAGCCGACTTCGCCAATGGCCAGCCAAAGCGGAAGAAATGAATATGTCTGATCAAGGACAAGCCCCAAAACCGCAAGTGCGGCCGCAACAGGGATGCTCATTGCGAGCATTCCGATCAGGACGGCGACGGTCGTTCCAATCACTGTGCGACTCCCCTCTTATTCTTTTTCGCCGTCATGTTTTGCTTCTTCTTCAGCGCGCCTTTCGATGTCCCGCATTTCCGCATCGAGTTCCTCGCTGACGGTTTTTGACGCGAGTTGCCGCTGCACGCCGGAAAAATCACGCCGGAATGCGGTCGATAACGCCCGAATCAGCATCAGAACGGCAATCACGACGAAGAAATACAGGCCCGTCACCCAAAAGAACTGAGGGTATTTCAGCGGAGTTTCCAGCGCCGTCATGGTGCGCGATCCAAGCTCCACGGAATCGAGAAAAACGCCTGTTCCCTGATAGGCGAGAAGCCCCATGAACAGCAGAAACACCGTCAATCCGATGATGTCGAGAATTGCCCGCACACGAACGGGAAGCCACACATAAACCGAGTCGATTCGGACGTGAGCGCGCTCCAATAAGGCGAAGCCAAAGGCCCACGCGGCGCCAATCGCCAGCGCGAAACCGGAAAGTTCGTCAGCGCCGCCGATCGTGTGGTTGAAGAACTTGCGAATCAGGACTTCGGTTGCGACGACGAATGCCGAAGCAATGATTAATCCGCCGCCGAACCAGACCCCGTAACGCGAATACCGATAAGCGATTGCGATCAGACGATCCATGTTTTCAACACATCAATGAAAGTTGCGATTGGGTCGAAAAAAGGGGGACGGACGCCGATCGAACGGCGTCCGTCCCATGACAGGTCTAGAGCTTGTCGAGCGGAATCGAAAGGCCGACGACCTTGCCGACGGTTTCGTTCCAGGACTTGGCGTGGGCTTTACCCGCGCGTTTGCCCCATTGGACAAGAACCACATCCTGCATCAGTTGCTTGTGCAGGGCGGAATCGGCTTTGCTGACCTTAACCTCGGTAAGCGGCTTTTTGGCCATTTTTCCAAGATCGCACTTGCCATAGCCGAAGTTGCAGTCATCGGCGTCATCCGTGGCCATCTTGCCGGTTTCCCACATTTTGTCTTCGAACTTCGCGAACTGCTCGACGAAGAACTTCTGGGCTGCGGGGCCGAACCGCTTCCACGATTTTATGTTTACCGACTGATAGTTGATGCTCCAGCCCAGGATGATCTTGAACTGGTGGGTACTGACTTCCGGCCAACCGGCGGTGTTGCCGCTGAGGCTGCCGGTCACGGCGCAATCGACCACGCCGCGTTGCAGCGCCGGCACCACTTCGGCGAACGGCATGCTGATCGTGTTGCCGCCCACGGCCTGGATGAAGTCGGTCATCGTCTTGTTGAAGACGCGAACCTTCTTGCCCTTAAGATCGGCAAGACCCTTGATGGGCACGCGGCACCACACCACCTGCGGCGGGTTGGTTCCCAGCGCCAGCATTTTCACGCCGAACTTCTTCTCGGCGACCTTGGACATAACCGGCAACCAGGCTTCGCAAGCCTTGCGCGCGGTTTCGATATCCAGGGCCAGACCGGCAAGGTCACATCCCTCGAATACCGGATCGTCACCGGCCATCTTGCTGACGTCACTGGAGGCAAAGTCAACCACGCCCAGCTTCGACATGCGCATCATCTGGTGGCCCTTGACGCCCATGACGTCCATGGGTGAGAAGGTGGCCGTGATTTTTCCACCCGATGCTTTCGGGATCACATCGTTCCAGAAGGGAACCTCATCCCTGAAGGAAACGATCGTTTGGCTATTGAGGCCAACACCCTTGACCTCCAATTGCGGTAAGTCGGCAGCCATCGTCGCGGAAGCACCCAACGCCACAGCAACCGTAGCGCCGACAAGACCTAAGCACCATTTCATCATTTGAACCTCCCAGATTGAACAAAAAACACCAAACCTTCGCCAGACGGCACGGCATGCGCCGACTGGATTTTACAAACGCCGTAGTGTCTGTGGCTCGTCGTTTCCCACTCCCCGACGAGAACCGGGCTTATTGGAGAAACACGCAAAAACCGGAATTCCTTCCGGAGGCTTCCTGCACTTGGAGCCTGGCCTAGTCCCAAGGACTGAACCCAAGAGCTCCTTCTTTTCTTTGTTCAATTTACTTAGCGAATACCACATTGCCTTTCGCTGACTCCGCTATTTGGCTGCGTGCATTCCCCGTATAAGGAAGTGTCCGTCAAATTCGGGAAGCATGTCAAGTGTCCATGAAAATCTCGTTATTTCAACTCGTTAAAGTTATACTTAATTAATAATTCAATCGGCTTTAGATTTTTTCCCAGTCAAAAGATTCGCCGGATTATCGATAAGGACCGCCTGGATATCGGGTTCATCGAAGTCCCTGCGCCGCATCATGGGAACAATATTGCGGAAGATGTGGCCGCATCCGTGACCGCCGAATTCCATCTGCCGGGTCCGCGTGCAAATGTCGTGGGAAATGACAATCCGGTCCCGATATCCGGCATCAAGAAGGTCTCGTATGCGGGTCAACCTGACGCCGTCGCTGGACAAGTCAATGTCGCCCCCTTGCGCAAAGCGCGATGTCTCGAAACCGAACATATCGAATTCCAGAACGATCCCGGTTTCGGCCAGTCGCAGGATGCTATCGGTGTCGAACAATCGCCGCTCCACATGATCCATGATGGTGCGTGAAAGATCGGCCCCCGCGTCTCTAAGGAACGAGACGATTTCAAACGGCGCATCCTCGTGCCGGCCGGGATGAATGGTCAGCGCCAGCCCGGTTTCCTGCTGGGCCACAACGGCGGCCTGCATGGAGCGTCTTTCGGCCTTCGTCCAGGGCCAGGAACATCCGATCTCACCGATAATTCCCGCACGCACGCCGGTATCGTCGATCCCGTCATTGACGTGGCCAATGAATTCCGCGGCCATGTCATCGACGGTGCGTTCCAGGTCTTCGGGTCCCATGAACTCTTCAAGATAGCGCCCGCACCCCAGCACGATCTGTGCGCCTGTGCGTTCCGAAATCTTGCGCAGGACGGTTGGGTCGACCCCCATGCCGCGGGTGCTGACGTCGACCACCGATTTGCCGCCCGCTTCGATCATCCGCTCCACCTCCCGAACCGCCACCTCCGTATCGGTCAGGCAACGGACGCCGGGGGCATCGACCCAATTGTAGTTAAGCTCCCAAATTGTCTCCAACGTGATCTCGGCGGGTATTTCGCCGCGTTGGGCCGGTGGCGTAAATTCGGTCGCCAGATGCTCGTGCATCAGGGTCGGCCCCAGATCGGCAGGATCGATGGGCCCCAGAACGGTTTGCACCTTGCCGCTTGAGGTAGACATCGCGCACCTCCCTAATTGGATGAGCGATCCACCAGCCGTGTTTCGGTCACCCATGGCATCATTTCACGCAGCTTCTCGCCCACTTTCTCGACCGGATGATCGGCATTGCGGCGGCGCAGAGCCTTGAAACGCGGTCTTCCGGCCTGATACTCGTTGATCCATTCGGTCACAAACTGCCCCGACTGGATTTCCTCCAGAATTTCGCGCATCCGCTGGCGCGTTCCCTGATCGACAACGCGCGGTCCGCACACGTAGGCACCGTATTCCGCCGTGTCGGAAACCGCATACAGCATGTCGGCCATGCCGCCCGCGAATATCAGATCCATGTTCAGCTTCATTTCGTGCAGGCACTCGAAATAGGCCATCTCGGGCGGGTATCCGGCCTCGACCAGGGTATCGAAACCGGCCTTGATCAATTCGGTCAATCCGCCGGTCAGCACGGCCTGTTCGCCGAAAAGATCGGTTTCGGTTTCATCGCGGAACGTGGTTTCGATGATGCCCGCGCGCCCCGCGCCAATGGCGCACGCGTAAGACAGCGCGACATCCATGGCATGCCCGCTGGCATCCTGTTCGACGCCGACCAGACACGGCACTCCGCCGCCCCGCATATACTCGCCGCGAACCGTGTGGCCGGGGGCCTTCGGCGCCACCATCACGACATCGATCTTGGGATCGGGTTCGATCAGGCGGTAATGAATGGCCAGACCATGCGCAAAGGCCAGCGCCGCGCCCGGTTTCATATGGTCGAGAATTTCACGAACGTAGATATCGGCCTGCAACTCGTCCGGCGCCAACATCATCAGGAAATCCGCCCATTTGGCGGCTTCCACCGTGGTCATCACCTTGAAACCCTGCTTTTCCGCCTTTTCCCAGGCTTCCGACCCTTCCAGCTCGGCGATGGCGACATCGCCAACACCGCTATCCGTCAGATTGAGCGCATGGGCATGGCCCTGACCGCCGTACCCGATGATGGCGACATTCTTGCTTTTGATCAGATTGGCATCGGCATCTCGATCGTAATAAACGCGCATAATTGGCTCCTCCCCTGTGCGGGTCCCCACCGGCTTTATTTAGTCTAACGCGAAAAAACCTAAAATGTCGCCCGCAACCTATCGCCTATGATACCGTTTGTTCAGTTTCCCACCTGATCGGAGGGACGATCCATGACACCCCAAACCGATGCCGAACGAAGCGAACGGCTGCACGGGCTCTACACCGGGGCCGTGGCCGACATTCTGGATGAACTTGAACCCACCCCCTACCGCAATCAATGCCTGCCCCATGCCATCCGGCCCGTGCTTCCCGCCATGAAGGTCGCGGGGCCGGTGTTTACCATCCGGGCCCGGCTTCGCCATTACAATGACGGCGTGGACCCGCGCTACAAACAGATGGACATGCTGGACGCCATCTTTCCTCATAGCATTATCGTTATCGAGCCGGGCGACGACGACGTTGCATCCCATTGGGGCGAACTGATGAGCAACGTCGCCCTCAAGCAAGGCGCGACCGGCGCCGTCATCCACGGCGGATTGCGCGACGCAGCACAGATTATCGACCTTGGTTTTCCCGTTTTCACCAAATACTTCACCCCGGCGACGGCGGCCTACCGCTCGCAAATCACCGAATTCGGGGTGCCGTTGTTAATCGGCGGGGTAAAGGTTGAACCGCGAGATTTCATCCTGGGCGATATCGATGGTGTGGTTGTCATTCCGGGTGCGGTGGTCGACGAGGTGATTGAAAAGGCGGAATCCGTGCGCGACCGCGAGCACAAAGTTCGCGACCTGTTGCGCGAAGGCGGCAACATCCGCGAACTGTTCGAAAAATACGGAGTGTTCTAATGCCTGACGATTTTCTGTCCAACTCGGCCATCGTCGCCGCTTACCGGGAAAAAACACCCGAATCGGCCCGCCTCGCCAAGGCCGCGCGGCAGCTTTTTCCCAGCGGCGTGACTCACGACGTACGCTATTTGAAACCTTACGGAATTTATGTGGAGCGTGCCCAAGGGTCCCGAAAATGGGATGCCGACGGCAACGAATACGTTGACTATATCGGCGGTCACGGGGCGATGCTGCTGGGGCACAGCCACCCCAAAATCGTCGAGGCGGTCAACCATGCCATGGAAAACGGCAGCCACTTCGGGGCCAACCATGGGCTCGAAGTCCGTTGGGCCGAGCTTATTTGCGAGATGGTCCCCTGCGCCGAGCGGGTGCGCTTCACGTCGTCGGGAACCGAGGCCACGCTGCTGGCGTTGCGGCTGGCCCGCGCCCATACGGGCCGCAAAAAGATCATACGCTTCAAGACCCATTTCCACGGCTGGCACGATCATGTGACGGCAGGCATCACCTCGCATTTCGCGGGCGAAGTGCCGACCGGCGTCATTCCCGATATCGTCGAAAACGTTGTGCTTATGGCGCCTTGGGATATTGAGGCCGTCACAACGCTGATCGAGAACGACAAAGATATCGCGGGCGTCATTCTGGAGCCGACGGGCGCGACCTTCGGCATGGTCCCCTTCCCCGCCGGTTTTCTGGAAGCGTTGCGGGAAGTGACGGCGGAACACGGCGTCGTTCTGATCTTCGACGAGGTCGTCACGGGGTTCCGAGTTTCGCCGGGTGGCGCGCAGGCCCATTTCGGCATCACGCCGGATATTACGACCCTGGGCAAGATCATCGCCGGCGGCATGCCCGGCGGTGCCGTGGCGGGCGCGACCGAGATCTTGGAGGCACTCGATTTCGACGCCACCGAACGCCTGGGCCGCGAAAAGATCCAACACCAGGGAACCTTCAACGCCAATCCGGTGTGTTGCGCCGCCGGGATCGCGGCCCTGGAAATCATCGCCAACTCGGACGTCTGCGAGCGGGCCAACGCCAGCGGGGCCGAATTACGCCAACGCCTGAACGACGTCATCATTGAAAAGGGCGTTCCCTGGGCGGCTTACGGCGCGTTTTCGTCGTTTCAGTTGTTTACCAACCCGCAAAACCGCGACGTTTCACCCGAAGCTTTCGATCCCTTCGATTTCGATTATCTGGAACTGAAATCCAATCCGGTCGGCCTTCCCAACAAACTGCGCCTCGCCATGCTGGTGAACGGCGTCGATATTTCGGGCTGGCCGGGCGGAACGATTACGGCGGCGCATACGCAAGAAGACCTGGAAAAAACCGCGCAGGCATTTTCGGCATCGTTGGACGTATTGATGCGCGAAGGCGAGATTTAGCTTGGGCGCATCATAATCGCGATGTTGCCGTGGCCATCCAGTTCGACCGTTGCATCGGGCGGAACGACGCAGGTGGCGTCGTATTCTTCGATGATACAGGGGCCGTTGCGGAGCTTACTCAAGTCCGACCGGAACAGCACCGGCGTTTCCATCCAACCGACCTCGGGGCCGAAATAGGCTTGCCGGGGTTGTGGCCGCTCAAGCTCCGCCGGGATCTCCGGATGGACGGTTTCAGGAACGCGCGGCTTGTCCGGAATGCCGCGCCCGACAACCTGAATATTGACGATCTCGACCGGTTCCTCCGGTCCGGCGCGATGGCCGTAATTGTATTCGTGATCCTCGGCGAACAAGTGTTCCAATTCGGCCAGCGAGGATGCCTCCAGCGGCCTGTCGGGAACCGGAATGGTCAACTCGAAAGTCTGGCCTTCGTAGTGAAGGCCCGCGAACCGGCGGATTTCGGCCTGATCGCCGGTAAACCCGTCTTTTTCCAATTGTGCGCGGGCTTCATCCACCATTGCCGCCCAGGCTTCGTTGATGGCCACAAGGTCGATGTCCCGAACCAGATAACGGAACGTCCGGGAATAATGATGCTCGACATCGGCATACAGCAGCCCGAACGAGGAAAAGACACCCGCCGACGGCGGAATAAGGATTTGCCCCATGCGTAGTTCGCGGGCCATGCCGGCGGCAAACACCCCGCCGTTTCCGCCAAAGGCAACCAGGGCGTGATCGCGCGGATCACGGCCGCGCTCGGTCGAGACCGAACGGATCGCCCGGATCATGTTCGACGCCGCAATGGTATGCGCGCCGAAGGCCGCATCTTCCGCCGACAACTTAAGCGGCGTGGCGATCTTTTCGGCAAACACATCGCGCGCGCGGTCCGCGTTCAGGGCAAGCGCCCCGCCCACCAGGTAGTCCGGATTAATGTAGCCCAGGATAACGTTGGCATCGGTTACCGTGGGTTCGGTTCCGCCCATATCGTAACAAAGCGGCCCCGGATCGGCGCCCGCGCTGTGGGGGCCGATCTGTAATGCGCCGCCGCTGTCGATCCAGACAATGGAGCCGCCGCCCGCACCCACCTCGGCCAGATCGATGGCCGGAACCTTCAGCATGTATCCGGCCCCCGTCAGCAGGCGCGATCCCATCAGAATTCCGCCGCCCACCTGATATTCCACGGCGCGCGTGAATTCGCCGTTTTCCACCAACGACGCCTTGGCCGTGGTTCCGCCCATATCGAAGGTGATGACATTGGGCAGGCCCGTTTTACGGGCCAGCGCCTGCGCCCCAACCACGCCTCCGGCGGGACCGGATTCGATAATGTTCATGGGTTTGCGCCGCGCCACATCGTCGGGAATCAACCCGCCGTTGGACTGCATCAGAAGCATCTGCGCGGTGACCCCCGCCGCGTCCAGATCGCGGCGCATGGCGGCCAGATATTTGGACACAATGGGCATGACGTAAGAATTGATCACCGTCGTCGACGTGCGTTCGTATTCCTTAATCTCGGGCAACACATCGAAGCTGATGCAACTGGGCAAGTCCGGCGCGCGCTCGGCAATCACCTCCTTGATCATCAACTCGTGGGCCGGGTTGAGGAAGGAATTGAGCAGGCAGACGGCAATGGCCTCGACCCCTTCCGCCAGCAACCGCTCGACCACCGCCACCGCGTCCTCGCGACGCAGCGGCACCTGAACGTTGCCCCTGGCATCAATACGTTCGTCAACGACCAGGCGCAGGTGCCGCTCGACCAGCGTCGGCGGTTTCTCCCAGGCCAGATCATAAAGGCGCGGCATGCGCAGATTGCGGATTTCCAGAACGTCGCGAAATCCCTTGGTGGTGATCAGTCCCGTCCTGGCGCCCTTAAGCTCGAGAATGGCATTGGACGCCACGGTGGTTCCGTGAAGAATTTCGCCTATATCACCGCCGTTCAAACCCTTCTCGGCAAAAACGTCATTCACGCCTTCGATAATGGCGCGCGCATAATCGTCCACCGTGGACGACACCTTGCGCGTAATCACCCGCCCGTCATCGCCCAGAAATACGATATCGGTAAACGTTCCTCCAATGTCGACGCCCAAACGAAAACCACTCATTTGACCACCTTTCCATCAGGGTCCTGCCAAAGAACCTTCGGGGTCTCCGACCAGCCCCGCCTTGACCCTATTTGGGCGCGCAAACTCTCGGTCGCACTCCAATCCACGGCCAGGGGTTCCGTGCCGATGACCACGCCGTAATCGTTCCGCGCGCCTTCGAGGCTGACGAATTCGTTGCGCACGTCCTTCAAAACTTTTTCCGCATCGCGTTCCAGCGGATCGCCCCAGCCACCGGCCCCGGCAAGTTCATGATAGAAGACGTCGTTCTTCTTGATGGTCATGGTCAATTTTGACGGCAGCAACTCGTTGGATCCGTCGGGGTTGAGCACGTTCAGCGACGGCTTGCCCGGGTAACCGCCATAAAGTCCATAGGGCCGGTGAGTGCGCCGGTCGGACCTGACCTGAAGCACGGCTTCGTCTTCCATGAACCGGTAAATTCGCCTGAAAGGCACGCCGCCGCGGTATTTGCCAGCGCCGGCCTTATCCGTGATGAAATCGTAGGAAAGGATCTGGATGGGCTGTTCCAGTTCGGTGATTTCCACCGAGTGCGAGCACATGTTGGACAGCATGTTGGAGTTGCCCTCCAAACCATCCGTCCAGGGCCGTCCGCCCCAGGCGCCCGCCGTGAAATCCACATAAATGAAGGGCGAACGGTCGGCCCGATAGCCGCCGATGGTAATGCCCGTGTTGCCGCCGTCGCCCGCCGCCAGCACCTTGTCGGGCAGCAGCATGGCCAGCGCGCCGAACATGCAATCGACCATGCGAAAGCCGGTCAACCCGCGCGCCGCGACCGCCGCGGGAAGAACGGCGTTGGCAATCGTTCCTTCGGGCGCGATGACTTCGATAGGTTTGAACACACCCTCGTTGTTGGGGATATCCATGGGCAGCACCGACTTGATCGCGCAGTAGCTGGCCGCCTTGACCCAGCAAAGGGTTCCGTTGATGGCGCCCTTGACCTGCGGCGAGGTGCCGGTCCAGTCGGCGATAATTTGATCGCCCTTCTTGGTCAGGGTCACGAACATGCGAATCGGTTTTCCGAAATCGACACCGTCATCGTCGATCCAGTCCTCGAAGCTGACCTGACCGTCGGGCAATTCGCTGATCGCGGCCCGGGTGCGCCGCTCGGCGTAATCGATGGTTTCATCCATCAGTTCCCTGACCCGCTCGGGGCCGTAACGCGCAACGATCTCGCCAAATTGGGTTTCGGCGATGTGGCAGGCCGCAAGCTGAGCCCGCAGATCGCCAAACACCACCAGCGGCACCCGCACGTTCTTTTCGATCAGCCTGAAAAGCGTGTCGTTGGGCTCGCCTTTTTCGTAGAGTTTGAGGGCCGGAATACGCAGGCCTTCTTGATAAATCTCGGTCGAATCGGAGGCGTTTGATCCGGCGACCCGCCCGCCCACATCGGTGTGGTGACAGATGGTCACGCCGAAGGCCAGACGTTCACCATCGATATAAATGGGCTTGAAGACGTAAATGTCGGGCAGGTGCATACCGCCGTCGAAGGGGTCGTTCATGGCAAAGACGTCGCCGTCGGCCATGCCCTCGCCATAACGTTCCAGAACCGTATTGATGGCCGTGGGAATTGAGCCCAAGTGCCCCGGAATAGTCAGTCCCTGCGCCACCAGGCGGCCCTCGCCGTCAGTTAACGCGGTCGAGAAATCCATGTTGTCGCGCAAGACGCCGGAATAGGTCGTTCGAACGATGGTCAACGCCATCTCGTCGGCAATCGAGAAGGTCGCGTTCTTGAACAGCTCGAATACGATAGGGTCGCGGATTTCGGACACGTTCATGCCTCCTCCCCCTTAATCGGAAAAAACCTTGGCAAAATTCTGGCCTCTGGGTCAAGGGGCATCGCGACCACAACGCCGTCACATTACAGCCCAAAATCCGAATTTGTGTTATGAGTGTTGTATGGGGAAGAGGTCCGGGAACGCTTAGGCTATGAAGGTAGAATTCCTCCCGTGCGGGGATTGCGCGATGTCCGTGCAGTTCGGTGATCGAATTGAGCGATCGCTGAACGAGCGCGTCATTCAAATCAAAAAGGCCGTCGACGCGGCCGGACTTGAAGGAGTGGTCGAGACGGTTCCATCCTATCGCGCGCTGATGGTCCATTACGATCCGCGGCGCACCAGCCAAGCCACGCTAATCGATGAAATCGGTCCCTTTCTGGATCAACCCGCCAGCGCCGCCGCCGCTGGAACCCATTGGCGTATTCCCACATGTTACGATCCCGAGTTCGCGCCCGATCTGGATTATGTTGCGAGTTGCACCGATATGACGCCCGAGCGTGTGGTCGAAATTCACACCACCACCCCCCACTACGTTTACATGATCGGTTTCGCGCCGGGCCAGCCGCACATGGGGGACCTGCCCGAGGAATTGGCGATCCCGCGGCGCAAGGATCCGCGGCCGGTCGTCGAGAAGGGTTCCATCGTCACGGCAACAGGGTTGTCGATCATCTACCCGGTCACCAACGCTTCGGGCTGGCACATCATCGGACGCTCGCCGGTTTCGGTTTTCGACGTCGACAAGAACCCACCCGTCCTGCTCATCGCCGGAGACACCGTTGATTTTTATTCCGTTTCGCGTCGTGAATATGACGACATCCAACAAATGATCGACGAAGGCCGTTTCGATCCGGAACAATTGAAGGCACGCCCATGACCTCATTCCTTCATGTCCTTTCGCCCGGGATGTTTACGACCATTCAGGATCTGGGCCGCTTCGGCCATCAGGATCTGGGCGTGCCGGTCGCGGGTGCGCTTGATCCCATCAGCCTTCGGCTTGCCAACGCCCTTGTGGAAAACCCCGAAGATACCGGGGCGCTGGAAATCCGCATCATGGCTCCCGGCCTTCGCGTAGAAGCCGATGCGGTTCGTGTGGCGCTTTGCGGAACGGATGCCGAAATCGAAATTTCCGGAACTCAGCCACGCAGCATTCCGTCCGGGCAAAGCGTTCGGTTGCGCCGTGGCGAGATCGTTCAGATCAGCGCCATTCGCGATACATCGTGCTGCTATCTGGCCGTCGAAGGCGGTTTCGATCTGCCCGCCCCCTTCGCCAGCCAGTCCACCTATGTTCGCGGCGGCTTCGGCGGGTATCAGGGCCGCGCGCTGCAGCAAGGTGACGACCTGCCGGTGGCAAGCGGGGCTGTTCCGGCACGCACCGAATCGCGTTTGTTCGAAACCCCTGCATTGGAATCGGACGCGGCCATTCGCGTGGTGCTCGGCCCGCAGGACAACTATTTCACCGACGCCGGACTAAGGACGTTCCTGGACGGCGAATTCACCATCACGCAGGATGCCGACCGCATGGGGCTAAAGCTCGACGGACCGGCGTTGGAACACAGCATCGGCTTTAACATCGCGTCAGACGGCATCGCCACGGGATCGATCCAGGTTCCCGGCACCGGCAAGCCCATTATCCTTCTGGCCGATCATCAAACCACCGGCGGCTATCCCAAGATCGCCACCGTCATATCGACGGATCTGCCACGGCTCGGGCGTATGCGGCCGGGCCGGAAGTTGCGTTTTGAAGCCGTCAGCGTGGCGGACGCCGAACAGGCCCGCCGTGATCTCGAAGCCATCGTTCAACGGGCCATCGATACAATCGGCCCGGCGGACGGAACGCGCGAGCCGGACATCGACAAGCTGATGACGACGAACCTGATCAGCGGTGTTTTTTACGTATCCGAGTAACGATCCTCTGGACATTGGCTTCGCGCTGCGGGACCATATTGGCGCATCAAGAGCGCTTTTAAATCGGGGAGGAGAATAATGGTCGATACCGGCTTCTGTGCATTCAAGTCCGATCCACAGGCGGTTGCCGAAAGCGCCCGTGCGGCGCGCGCCGAAATTCGCGCCGGCAGGTTTACCAGGGATACTGCGAGCGTGGCGTCCGGCGCTGTTCAGGGCAACGTGGTTATCCTGCCCGCCGACTGGGCCGCTGATTTTCAGCGCTTTTGTTACCTCAACCCCAAACCCTGCCCGCTGATCGGCGTATCGGAACCGGGCGACCCCTACCTTCCCATGCTGGGCGAGGACATCGATATCCGCTCGGACGTCGGCGCGTACCGCGTGTTCGAAAATGGCAAAGCCGTCGACGAAGTGTTCGACGTGACCGATATCTGGCGCGACGATCTGGTAACCTTCATCCTTGGCTGCTCGTTCTCGTTCGAGGAAGCGCTGATGCAGGCCGGACTGCCGCTACGCCATGTGGAGATGGACGTGGTCGTTCCCATGTATACCACCAACATCCAAACCAAGCCGGCGGGTCCATACCGGGGTTGTACCGTTACCTCCATGCGCCCCTACACCCCGGTTGACGCCATTCGCGCCATTCAGATCACGTCACGCTTTCCCAACGTGCATGGCGCACCGCTTCATTTCGGCGACCCGTCACTCATCGGCGTTGACGACATCGACAAGCCGGAATTCGGCGGCGAGAGGGTGGATTTCCATGAAGGCGAGGTTCCGGTATTCTGGGCCTGCGGCGTGACCCCGCAGGTGGTGATGGAAAGCGCCAAGCCGCCCTTCTGCATCACCCATAAACCGGGCCGTATGCTGGTGACCGACCGGATGAACGCGGAAATGGCGGTTCTTTAGGAGGCATCAACCGCGCAATCCATAAAGGTCTGCCGCATTGCCGCCGAGGAAGCGGTCCTTCTCGTGTGCCGACAGGAAATCGCAATAGCGCAGGATGTAGTCCAGTGACTGCTTGTAGGTGCAGTAGCGCTCGACATTGGGCATATCCGATCCCCACAACATGCGCTCAACTCCGAATTTGTCGCGATAGGCCTTAATCACCGCCTGACCTTCGGGATACGGGTAATCCCATTTCGCACCCCAGAAGATGGGCAGCGTCACCTCGGTAAACACGTTTTCGTGCTCGTGAATGGCGGCGATCTCGGCAGGCATGTCCCATTCGCCGTTTCGCCAATAATGATGAACGGGCAAACCCAATGACATATGCCACTTCAAGCCGGGATACCGCCCTAAAAGGTTGGCAAGACCTTCCATCTGGAAGCTGTATCCGGCCTCGCCGGGCATGGGTCCGCCATGGATTTCAATACAAACGATGATGCCCAGCTTTTGCAGCTTTTCCCAAAAGGGAGCCAGCCGTTCGTCATCCATGCGCCACTCATACCCCTGCCGGGTGTAGCCTTCGATATCGTAGTGAATGCCGCGCAGACCCAACTGGTGAAAGGCGCGATCGATCTCGGCCAGCGATTTCGGCTCGTATGCCGTTGGCGAATGGACCCACATGAGGCCCGTGATCTTCTCCGGATATTTTTTTTGCGCGGTGGAGTTATCGTCGCTCATGACCCCGTAGGCACCGCCCGCTTGCAAGATACAGTGATCGACCCCGGCGTAGGTCAATTGCGCCACCGCCATTTCGGGCGGTGCTTCAATATTTCTCATGCCAACGGGCATGAATTGAATTGCGAATTCCTCGCTCCCGACGCTGAATTCCAACCGCCCGAACGGCCCGACCCGGAAATCAACATCGTTCAGATGCTCCCACGACGATCCCTCGCCCGTAAACAGCGCGGCCGTTTCGGCCGGTGCACCGCCGCGAATTCGGTAAACCCGCGCGTTGGTCGCGCTCAGCATACTTTGCAAATAACGCTTGTGGATTTCCTGAGAGGGATGCCCGCACGTTCCCTCCCACGGCCGGAAAATGTGATAGTGGCAATCGACGATCATGGTTTCCGCACCTCCCCGCTTTAATTATCGACCAGAGCGATGCATTTCAGTTCCAGCAGCAGGCCCGGCGTTGATAATTCCCTGACGCCGATCGCCGTTTGAGCAGGGAAATCAGCCCGGATGTAGCGGTCCCGCACATCCTGATAGAGGGAAAAGTCGCGCTGCATCTCAACGAAATAGCCGACCAATTCGATGATGGATTCGAAACTCGCACCGCCGGCCTCGAGCACCATCTTCATGTTTTCGAACAGTTGGACGAACTGGGCCTCGATTTCAGGAATGACGTTGAGATTTTCATCCCGGCCCAGCATGCCCGAAACGTACAGCAGGTTGCCGACCCGCACCCCGGGCGCATAGAGCTTCCGGTCGTAGATGTTTTCCATCCCCTTCGGGATGATCAATTCACGTATCGCCATGACGGTTCACCTCCCGATTGCCGGAATGGAAGTCTGGCACCTCCGGGCACGGCGTTGCAACATTTGAAAAATCGAACGACGTTGGAGAATGGATAATTTTTGGGTATTTTTCGTGCAGAAAACCTGCTGTAACAACGAAACAAAATCGTCAGACGGATTAGTCATTTAACGAAAGGATCATCGGGATGAGTACGGTCGACCTGAATTCGGATTTGGGCGAAAGCTTTGGCGCCTATGTCATCGGCAATGACGAGGAAATGTTCAAGATCATCAGCTCGGCAAACGTCGGATGCGGGTTTCACGGCGGCGATCCCATCGTCATGCACAAGACCTTGAACCTGGCCAAGGAAAACAACGTCGGCGTCGGCGCCCATCCCGGATTTTACGACCTGTGGGGTTTTGGCCGCCGGCCAATCCAGGGCGAACGCCCCGAGGACGTTGAAAAGGCCATGATCTATCAGATCGGCGCCATCCAGGGCATGGCGACTGCCCTCGATATGACGGTTACGCATTTCAAAGCTCATGGCTCGCTGAACAATATGGCGTCGGTGGATGAAGGTCTGGCCATGGCGACGGCCCGTGCCGTCAAGGCCGTGGACCCGACCCTGCTGTTCGTGGTCATGCCCGGCAGCGAGCTGGAGAAGGCGGGCGAAAAACTGGGTTTGCGCTGTGCCCGCGAAATCTTTGCCGACCGCGCCTATGACGATGACGGCATGCTGGTGTCACGCAAGATCGAAGGGTCCATGATCCATGATCCCGCCATCGCGGTTCCGCGCATCGTCAGCTTCGTTCAGGAAGGCGCGCTGACCAGTGTCAGCGGCAAGAAAATCCCGGTCGACATCGACACCATCTGCGTTCACGGCGACAATCCCGCCGGTGTCGCAATGGCGGGTCAGATGCGTGATGCCCTGAGCGCCGCCGGGGTCAATATCCAGCCAATGGCGAAGACGCTGGCGTAGGGCTTCAGGCTAATTCCGGCAGGCCGACGGCGCGGAAATTCTCCGCCGTCGGTTTGCCCGATGCCCGGTCCCATCCCCGCAGATCGTAGTATTGATCCAAAAGCCGATCCCAATCGGCGCGGTCCAGACGCTCGCCCGCATGGGGTCCGGTCGCCGGTTCGCTCATCATGCGTTCGGGCGGATAGTCGGAAGCGCGATCAAACGTGGTGTGGCGCATGTTGAAGGCCTTTTGCAAATAAAGAACCTTCTCGCCCTCCATCATCAATTCGGCAGCCGTCTTCTTGTCGCCTGTCGCCAGACCGTATAGCCGCGCCACGTCCTCGGGACCGATGGTGTGCAGGCCGGACCAGTAGGTGGCGTAAAAACAGATGCCCGTGATCTCCAGCAGATTGTGGAAGCGCTGGTAATAGACCACCAGATCGGCCTTATGCTCGTAATTGGTGGAATCGAACGCCGTCGGGATGCCGAAGCGTTCCATGGACAATTCGGGTTCCAGATCCATGCGTTCGGTCAACGGCCCGCCCTGGGTGTGGGTTCCGCCGCGCTCGGCCACCGCGATGGCCAGTGCCCAGCCCTTGAAGACACGCATTTCCTCGGCCAGGTCCTGGCCCTTCATGTGGATGGCGAAACGTTCCGATCCACGGCCCAGCTTCTTGGCGGCGGCGAAACTGCCGTCGGCCAACAAATCCCCGATTCCCTCGCGATAGGCAATCTTGCGCAACAGCTCAAGAACCACGTCCACATCGCCCCATTCCAGGTTCAGGCCGTCGGCGTCATCTGCGCTCAACAAACCGCGCTGGAAACACTCGAACGCCCAGGCGATGGGATTGGTGGCGTTGGTGTTGTCCAAGCCTAAGCGGGCGCAAAGTTCACTGAGCGCCAGCACGGCAGCCGGATCGGAAATGCCCAGCTTGCCGCCGAAATCCCAATAATTCTGGCTTTCGATTTTCTCGCCGCGCGTTCCCGCGTAAGGCCCTTCCTTCACCCGCTGAAACTGCGAGCATAAAACCGGGCAGGAGAAACAGCCGAAGGCCTTTTCGATGTATCGCTTTTCCTTGACGGCGGTGGTGATGGCGTTCGCCGCCTCGGCGTCGATCTGCGTTTCCTGGAAATTGCGCACGGGGATCGAACCCTTGTCGTTCCATCCTCCGAACGAGGACGGGGTGCCGAATTTCCGCAAATTCTTCCGCGTTTCATTGCCCATCAGGTGACGCTGCACATCAAGGCACGCATCCATGAACCCTTGGGGGTCGGCGACTTCGAGCGCGCCCGAGCCGCTAACGGCGATGGCTTTCAGGTTCTTTGATCCCATGACGGCGCCCACGCCGCAGCGCGCCGCCGCCCGGGTACGGTTGACCATGATGCAGGCCGACGCCGCCACGTTTTCGCCCGCCGGTCCGATGCTCAACAACTCCAGGGTCGGGCGGTCGATTTTTGCCCGCAGGCGTTTCTCGGCCTCCCACGTGGTTTCGCCCCAAAGGTCGGCGGCATCGACGATACTTACGTCACCATCGACGATATCAATGAACACCGGCCGCTGGGCGCGCCCGGTAACCACGATATGGTCGAACCCGGCGTACTTCAGTTCCGGTCCGAAATTCCCTCCGGCGCTGGCCGAACCGAAACCCCCGGTCATGACGTTTTTGCAGCTGATCGTCATGCGGCACGCGGTCGGTGTCGGCGTGCCGACCAAGGTTCCGGTGGTGAAGATCAGCGGGTTTTCCGGATCGAGCGGTTCCTTGCCAACCGGCGTTCCGTCCAACAGCAGCCAGTTGTTGACTCCCATTCCGGCTGGAAACCGCTCGTTCAATGGCGCCGTCGGTTCAATGGTAACGGTGCTTTGGGTCAAATCGACACGCAGGATGCTGCCACCGATAGCGAAGGGTTTGGTCATGGCTCAGTTCTCCCTCGCCAGAAGCGCCCCGACAGGGCACCACGTGACACACAACGCCGCCTCTTCGTTCACGCAACCGTCACAGGCACGCCGCCCGGTCTGCGGATCATCAAGAATGACAATCTCGACCTCGCCTTCCCGTTCGTTCTTGACGATGTCGATGCTGGCGCCGCGCCGGCCAAATGCCTTTTCATGATGGAAGGAACACGCCAGCACACACAGATTGCAGGCGGCGCATCGATCATTTCTTGTTTCGATGGTCGGCATGTCGGCCTAATCCCTCAGCCTACTGGCGATCCAGGAAATCGAGCAGGACCCGATTGAATTCTTCGCTCTGCTCGATATTTGGTAAATGCGCCGCGCCCTTCAACACGACAAGCTCCGATCCGGTGATCCCCGCATGCAGGACTTCAGCCGAGGATACGGGACAGGCCGGATCTCCCTCGCCGACCAGAACCAACGTGGGAGCGGAAATTTGCGGCAGGTTGTCGCATATGCGCATGTCGCGGATGCCCTCGGCACAGGCGATATAACCGTCTGCACCGGTCCCCAGGATCATGGCCCGTACCGTCGCCAACTCGGCCTTGCCTGTTTCATGGAACGGCGCCGTGAACCAGCGTTCCAGGGTGCCTTGAGCCAGCGCCTCGATGCCCTGGGTTTGGGCAATTTCGATGCGCTCGTTCCAAAGCGACGCGGGCGGCATCACGCACGCCGTGTCGCAAAGAACCAAGGACCGCACGGCCTCGGGATGATGGACCGCCAGCACCTGCGCCGTAAAACCACCCATGGACAAGCCGACAAAATGGACGGGGCCACCCCCCATGGCCTCGATCACCGCAAAGGCATCTTCGGCCAAAAGCTCGGTGGGATACGGTCCCGGCGTGGTCTCCGTGCCGCCGTGGCCGCGCTGGTCATAGCGCAAGACCCTGTAGCGGGACGTCAGGGCGGGCATCTGTGCGTCCCACATGCTCAGGTTTGACATCAGACTGTTGCTGAACATGACGACGGGCGCACCGTCGGGACCATCGATACGGGCGTTTATTCGAATGCCGTTTGCTTGAATTTCTGAACTCATGAGACCACCGATAATTGAGAGTAAATTGGATCGCAGCCGGACAACGAACCATAGTGAAGTTTCGGGGTTTTCGCCAAGCATTCCCTTTCGCCAATTCTTCGCCGCTTTAATCTGCCAAGGTGCGAATCAGATGCAAATTTCGATTCGACTTAAACCAGCCGGACGTTTAGTGTTTCCATGAAATAAATGTGTGAATGTTTGTCAATCAAACCGAAACAGGGAGCTGGATATGAAATTCTTGCCAAAAGCCTTTTTGTCGACGGTCGCCATGGTGGCGGTTGCCGGTTTCGCCTCTACGGCCTCGGCCGTAACGTGGGATCTGCCGGCTCCGCTCGGTGAAGGCAATATGCACACCATCTATCTGCGTCATTTCGCGGAACGAGTGGCCCACTATTCGGGCGGTGATTTCACAATCAAGGTTCACGCAAGCCAGTCCCTGATCAAGGAAAAAGAAACCCTGAAGGCCGTCCGTAACAGTCAGATTCAGATCGGTCAGTTCTTCCTTTATCGCATGGGCAATGACCATCCGATCTACAACACCTCGCAAATCCCCTTCATCGCGGGTAAAGCCGATACGGCATGGAAGATCTGGATGCTGTCGGAGCCGAAGACGCAAGAGCTGATGGCCAAGCAGAATGCCAAAATCCTGATCGCGGTGACATGGCCGGAAACCGGTTTTTACACCAAAGAGCCGATCACGTCCCTGGATCAGTTCAAGGGTGTCAAGTTCCGCACCTTCAGCCCCTATACCTCGCGTATGGCTGAGCTGATGGGATCGGACCCGGTCCAAATTCAGGTCAGTGAAATCGCTCAGGCGTTCGCCACCAACCTGGTGCAGGTGATGTACACGTCGGCCCAGACCGGCGTTGATTCCCAAGCCTGGGATTTCGCCAAGTATTACACCCATGCCCGTGGCGGCAACCGTTCCATGACCCTGACGGTCGTCAATGAGAAGGCCTATGCCAAACTCAGCGACAAGAACAAGACGGCGTTGATGATGGCGGCGAAGGACGCGCAGACCTACGGCTGGATCCTGTGCGATTCCTTGAACGCCAAGTTGATGAAGACCCTCGAGAAAAACGGGATGGTCGTCCAGAATCCGTCCCCCGAATTGGACAAGAAGATCATCGAAGTTGGCGAAACCATTCTTAACGAATGGGCCAAAGGCGCCGGCGCCGAAGGCGAAGCGGTTCTGAAAGCGTACAAAAATCAGTAATCGTCAGGTCCACATTCGCGATATCAAGTGATGGGGAGGCCGATGGACAAAAACCGTCGGCCTCCTTCTTCCCATCCATTCAAGCCTGAAGGGCGGCGTCGTTGATAAATTTTCAGCGCATTCTGGACAAGGTTTACGCGGTGTCCGCAGCATTGGCGGCATTTTGCACCGCCATGATTGGTCTTCTTATTTTCTCCGAAATCATTCTGCGATTTTTCGGAACGACCATTCCGGGGGTCATCGAGCTCGTGGTGTTCTGCATGGTGGCGTCGGCATTCCTGGCTCTCGCCCAGACCCTGCGCAAGAACGAACACATCCGGATCACCGTAGTGATTGCTCATTTACCGCCAAAAATAAGGCGTTGGATTGAGATCTGGTGCCTTTCGGTTTCGGCGCTCTTCTTCGGTACGCTGGCCTATTTCACCATTTTCATGGCCTATGAATCGTTCATTTTCAACGAGATGTCCGATGGTGTCGTGGGAATCCCCCTGTGGATTCCGCAACTCTTTATGTTTTGGGGCGTGACCCTGATCACCATTACCTTCATCGAAAACTTTTTCATTACGATCAAAGGCGGGATGCCGGTCTATGTGACCGACGCCGCCGAGAACCCCGAAATCGACGATATCATTCACGAAGACGCGCCCGCCGACGGCGCCCATAATCCGGAAAAAGGAGCCTAACCCGTGGATCCCACAATCGGCATGGGCATTGTGCTCGTCATCGCGCTGTTCGTTCTGTTGGCCAGTGGCGTTTGGATCGCGGTTGCGTTGGTCGGCGTCGGCTACATTGCAATTACCTTCTTCTCGGATGCCCCCGGCGGGTCCCTGATGGCTTCGGCGATTTGGGGAGCGCTCAGTGATAACTGGGCGATCACGGCGCTGCCGCTGTTCATCTGGATGGCTGAAATCCTGAACCGTACGCGCCTGGCCAACGATATGTTCAACGGGTTGTCGCCACTGCTGGTCAAGCTTCCGGGGCGCCTGTTGCACGTCAACATCCTGGGGTGCGGAATTTTCGCCGCGGTCTCGGGGTCGTCGGCCGCCACCGTCGCCACCATCGCCAAGATCACGGTGCCGGAACTGGAGAAGCGCAACTACGACAAAAACATGACCATCTGCACCCTGGCCGGTTCGGGCACGCTGGGCCTGCTGATTCCGCCGTCGGTCGTTCTGATCGTTTATGGCTTCGTCACCGAAACGTCCATCGCGCGCCTGTTCATCGCCGGGGTCGGCCCCGGTATCATGTTGATCTTCCTGTTCATGGGCTACACCGCGCTGTGGGCGATGCTGCATCCGGACCGCGTTCCCTTCGAGGAAATCAAGACGACCCTGTGGCAAAAGATTTTGGGGACGCGCCGCCTGATCCCGGTGGCGATGCTGATCGTCCTGGTGATCGGCTCAATTTACGCCGGTATCGCCACACCGACCGAGTCCGCCGCATTCGGCGTTTTCGGAGCGTTGGTGCTGTCGGCGGTTTTCGGATCGCTCACCTGGGCCAGTTTCAAGGACGCGCTGTCCAGCGCCACCCGTGTATCGTGTTTTTGCCTGTTGATCATCGCCGGCGCGGCCTACCTGTCCATGGCCATGAGCTTCACCGGCATTCCGGCCAAATTGGCGACCTTCATCATCGCACAGGAATATTCCACCTACGGCCTGATCGCCGTGTTGACGGTGCTGTACCTCATCCTCGGCTGTTTCCTCGAAGGCTTTTCCATGATCGTGCTGACCATGGGCGTTTTGCAGCCCATCATCGAGGGAATGGGCATCGATTTGATCTGGTACGGCATCTTCATGGTAATCGTGATCGAGGCGGCCCAATTGACGCCGCCGGTGGGGTTCAATTTATTTGTGCTTCAGCAATTCACGGGCAAGAACGTGTTCTTCATCGCCAAGGCGGCATTTCCATTCTTCCTCTGCCTGATGATCGGTCTGGTGCTGTTGACCATCTTCCCCGAGATCGCCCTCTACCTGCCGACCAAGATGCTGGCCCGGTAGACGGGATCGCGGACAATGGCCGCCCTGTTTCTTCCCTGCGGGGATACGGGTCTGACCGTACAGTTCGGGGACGGGATTGATCGCGATCTCAACCGGCGCGTTCTTCGCATTTGCGCGGCGGTTGAAATGGCGGGCCTTCCCGGTATCGTCGAGACGGTTCCGACCTATCGCTCGCTGACGATCCATTACGATCCGCTGCAGACCTCGCAGACGGACATCATCGAAGCTTTGCGGCCCCTTCTCGAACCGGTCCCCGACGATGGCGCGGCGACGGGGAAATGCTGGCGTATCCCGGTTTGTTTCGATGGCGAAGACTTCGCGCCCGATATGGCCCATGTCGCGGAATGGGCGAACATGGACCCCGGTGCGGTCATCGATATCATGACCTCGGTTACCCACTACGTGTACATGATCGGTTTCGCACCGGGGCTGCCGTATATGGGCGACCTTCCCGAGAGCCTCAACATTCCGCGGCGCAAGGACCCGCGGCCGGGTGTTCCCGCAGGCGGGGTACTGATCGCAACGGGGCTAACGGTTATCTACCCGGTCACCAACGCCACCGGATGGCACATGATCGGCCAAACCCCCGTTCCGCTGTTTGATGTGAACGCCGACGATCCGCTGCTGCTGAGCCCGGGCGACACCATGACCCTTGTTCGCATTGACGAGACGGAATTCCGATCCATCGAGGAACAGGTTCGGGCCGGAACCTTTGATACCAACGAGCACTAATAATGACTCATAGAGACGGCCTTCCCGCCCTTTCGGTTAGGAGCGTTCCCCGTAGCGATGCGGTGCATCGGAAGGGGCTCGCGACGACATCCGAAAG
>JADHSV010000041.1 GCA_016776725.1 Rhodospirillales bacterium | reverse complement strand
GGTCGTAACCGCCGGCATTCCACCGCTCCCACATGTGGCCCATGGACCAGCGGTCCTGCAGGAAATGCTGGGCATAGCCCTCATAAGCCAGCGCCATCAACTCGGCTTCGCGGACGAAATCCCGGTGTGCCGTGAGATCGCCGGGCGCGTCGCTGCGTTCCAGGCGTTGGCGCATGTCGCGCGCCCGGCCAGCCAGATTGAGAGCCACCCGGTGGATGTGCACGTACATATCGCCCGCCTGAGTGCCGAAATGCGAGGCGTTTAATGCCGCCCCGTGCCAATGGGCATAGGAATGGCAGCGTCGTCGATAGGGGGCTCCCACGGGTAGCGGCGGGCAAAGCACGTTTTTGCTGACCCAGTCGTAAATGGTGTAGCTGAAATCGGGAATTCCGGCGAAGTGCGGAGGGGCGGGGAAGGAACGTTCTTCCAATGCCGTCGCCGGGTTGTCCTCAAAGGTTCCCCGGTCTTCAAGGCCGATGCGCGAGCCGCTTGCCTTAAGGTCGCGGCGGAGCAAACTGGCATTGAGGTCGGTAATCGAGAGCGGCTCCATGCTTTCCATGGCAAAAGCAGTGGCGGCCCCCATTTTGTGAAGCGTCGCGTTGGCCATTTCCGTATGTTCGTTGCGGTTTTTTCCGGTGGTGAACTGCGACAAACCCGGCCCGTCGCGCGGCGCTCTTCCGCCATGCTTGTAAATGCCTTTCCAGGGGGCCTTTTCGTTTAAGCCCGTGTCCCAGGCGTTCAGGGGCGTCGGGCCGAAGATCAGCGGCAGGGCCAGAACCAATGCGGGGAGGTACCTCCTCATCCCGAGCCCTCCTTCACCTGCGGTGAACACATGGCGTCGTCGCCAAGAAACTGCCGGGTGATTTGATCGAGCCCGGCGGCCAGATCCTTTTTGCCACCAGCCTTGGAAGCAAACTTGTCCTTGCACGGTTGGGGACACGACGAAGCGCCCACGCACGCCCCGGCGTCACCCTTGCCTTCGACGATGCAGGTTTTGATGGTTTGCAGGCAATCGACCCATTGATGGAGCGGGCCGTCGGCGTCTTCGTCAATGTTCAGCACGATGGCGCCCCCGTGCTGGCGATGGATGGGGTCCATCTTCGTGCACCCCGCGCCGCAGCCGGTTTCCGTCTTTTTGGTAGCGCGTTTCCAGACATCCGAGAAGGTGACCGTATCCCCGGCACCGATGCCGGGTTCATCGGGCGGCAGTTCGACCACGGCATCCCGGATATCGTATGGCGAGGTCGTCGTCGGATCGGCGGAAACCGTGTCGCTCCGTGGCGGCGGCTCAATGACCGTCGGTTGCGGTGTCGGCGGGGGTGCAGGTTGGGTTGGCGGCGTTGGTTGCTGCGCCGCACGCGCGGTTCGCCGGGCGGCGCGGCGCTGTTGCATTCCAGCAAATACCCGCCGGATGGAAGATAACGCGCCACGCCAGTCGTTATTTTGCAGGGCGGACGTAATGCCGCGCATGGATTGGCCGAAGATGTTGCCAAGGCCGTTTTGCCCGCCAAGACGGCCAAGCAGGTCGCCCAGACCCTTCACACCTTTGGTGCGATCCTGAAAATCGGTTGCCAATCCGTGCAGTTCGGCAAAAACGTTTTTGGCCGTATCGGCGTCCGGCGCGGCGGCAAATGCTGCCTGCTCCTCAAGGCGGGTCAGGAACAGGCGCGTTTCGCTCAGGGTCGCCAGATCAGTGGCAAGCGTATTTTGGTCGGTTGATTTGATGCCCGGGCGCCCGCTTTCCTGCTCCAGCAGTATGGCAAGCTCGTCAAGAATTTTGCCGGTTTCAACAGCGTCCGGATTGCGCTGGACGACCAACTGGTTGCCGTCGAACGGAACCCACCCGCCGCCTGATGGCGCGGGTAATGCGGGCGTGGACGCCGCGTCGCCGCCCAGGGGCGTCATCTGGCCGCCCGTCAACGGGGCCAGTTGCGCAAGCGCATTCGCTGACGAAGCTGCAAAAAGAGTGATCGCCACCAACAGTGGCCCGGATCTTTTCATTTCGCGCCCCTCAATGCGAGCGAATGGCGCGTTGCCTCCCGGTCAATTCATATCGTTGGGACGATATTGTGAATTAGTTACAAAAAAATAACAACGACAAGAGTCAAACTTTTTGTTACCCGCCGGCGATGGGTGGCCAGATGGCGATAGTGTCGGTGCTTGTCAGGGGGCGGCTATCGCGTTCGGCGAGCTGCATGTGCTTGCCGTTGATCAAAATCAGGTGGCACAACTCGGGCGGCACGCCGAGATTGGCGATGACAGCCGCCGCCGTTGCTCCGTCGTCCAACTCCAGTTCCACCTGGTAGTCTTTCGCGCCCGCCGGAAGGTATTTTTCAAGAAGCGCGAAAAGTTTGACTTTGACCTTCATTGCCGTGTCCTGTTGCTTTCAATCCGTCAAATGGCCCAACCGCCGAGCCTTTGCTTCGGCCTCAAGGCAAAGCTTCGAGGCGAGAAAGCAATGCTCCTGGTTCATTGCTATTTGGGTGCGGTTGAGAACATCGGCAATCAGATTTGCGCCATAAGGCAGGGCAACGTCGTTGCAATCCATGTAATGCACGCCCTTTGCGTCGGCCAGGAACAGGTGGTTGGCGCCCGCTTTGCCGCCAATATCGATGTACTTGCGCAGTTCGATATAGCCGTCCGTTCCCAGCACGAAAAGGCGGCCGTCGCCCCACACGCCCAACCCATCAGGGGTGAACCAGTCGACGCGGATGTACCCGGTGGCGCCGCCGCCGTTCAGTACGATATCGCCGAAATCCTCGAACTCCGGATATTCAGGATGATTGTGATTGGCCACCTGACTGGAAACCACTTCGGCCTCGCTCGCGCCCGCGAAATACAGGAACTGATCGACTTGATGGGACGCGATATCGGCCAGAATGCCGCCGGTTTCCAGCTTGCGGAAGAACCAGTCGGGGCGTGGCTGGTTGTGAATGGCGTGGGGTCCCAGACCGACCGTTTGCAGAACGCGGCCGATGGCGCCCGCGCGCACCAGTTCGGCGGCTTTTACGGTGGCGCGGTTCTCGAAGCGCTCGGAAAAGCAGATGGAATAGATGCGGCCCGTTTCCTTTTGGACCTTACGCACCTCTTGCAGTTGTTCGAGCGTCGTGAAGCCGCCCTTGTCGGTCATGTAATCCTTGCCATGACGCATGACTTCAATGCCCAGGTCCGCGCGCTTGAACGGCACCGCCGCGCCGACGACCATTTGCAGGGTCTCGTCTTCCAAAATCTCGGCTTTATCGGTTACCTCGCGGGCCTGCGGGTATTTTTCGCGAAATTGCGCCACAAGAAAGGGTTCGCCGCCACTCAGGTCCACGGCGACCAGTTCGGCGCCTGCGTCCAGCAGGCAATTGGTCTGCCCGAAAATGTGATAGTGATTTACGCTGATGACGCCGAAGCGCATCTTCGGTTTCGCCGACATTTCTCACCCCTCCGTTTATTCATTTTCTTTATAGGATGCAGCGCGCCGGGGCTCAACGGCGTAAGTCTCGACCGGAAGCGTGAAATGAAAGGCCGTTCCTTCGCCCGGATCGCTGGTGAACCATATTTCGCCGCCATGTCCTTCGATGATTGTCCGGCAGATGGGCAGGCCCATGCCTAGGCCGGATGTGCGGGTCGTGAAGAACGGGTTAAAGATTTGTGAGCGCAGTTTTTCGGGGATTCCCGTTCCCCTGTCGACAACCGATATCTGGATGGCGTCGCGCTCGGCCGGTGCGGTGCGAATGGTCAGCCGTCGGGCCGTCCGGTCGGGCTCGGTTGCCGCCATGGCCTCCATGGCGTTGCGCGCGAGGTTCAGGATGGCCTGTTGAATCTGCACGGCCTCGCCGGAAGGCCGGTCAAGATTACCTTCCAAGTCCAGTTCAATGCGGATGTCCTTGGCGACGGCTTCGTTGGTCAGAACGGACGCCACCTCCCGGACCGCCGTATTGACATCTATATTTTCAACCTCGCCGGTTTCACGATGTGCGAGTCGGCGGATATTGCGAATAATGTCGCCGGCCCGTTGCGCCTGCTCGGCGATGATTTCCAAAATCCGGGTCATGTCCTCGGGTTCGGCGCTGCCCGAGCGTAAACGCCGCAACATACCCGCTGCATAGTTCTTGATCGCGGCAAGCGGCTGGTTGACCTCGTGGGCGATACCGGTTGCCATCTCGCCGACCGTTCCCACCCGCAGAATATTGGCAAGGTCTTCCTGAAGCCGCTTGGCTGCGATTTCCGCCCGGGCGTGCTCGGTAATCTCGGTGGAAATTCCTCCGGTCCCGATAATGTTACCATCCTCACCCGGAATAGGGAATTTGGTGACGAAATAGATTTGTTCGGAGCCGTCCGGGCGGAGCACCGGAATTTCAAACGTGGTCGTCGAGTTTTTCTCGATAACGGAGCGGTCCTGCGCATCGAACAATTCCGCAGATTTTTTCGGAACCAAATCATGGGAGGTTTTGCCGATGACCTCTTCAGGTGTCATTCCGTTGTCGGCGGCGAATCTTTCGTTTACCAGAAGGAACCGGCCCTCGACATCTTTCACGTAGATTTCGACCGACGAATTTTCCAACACGGCTTGCAGAAGCGCGCGTTGTTCCTGTAACGCTTCCTCGCCGCGCCTGATTTCGGTGATATCCTGGCCCGAACTGAGGCTCGCGGTGACCTCTCCATCAGGGCCTCTGACGAAACTGTTTTGCCAGGAAATCAACCGGCGTTCGCCGGATTTGGTAGTCACGTGGTTTTCGCGGTGCAAAATCGGCTCGGTTTCTTCACGGAACACCTTGCGGAAAGCCGCTTCAATTTCGGCCTTTTCGTCCGCAGGGATGACATGTTCAAACCAGTTTTTTCCGATCAGTTCGTCCTCGGAATACCCCAGCACCTCGCAACCCTTGCGGTTTATCAAGGTGATGTCACCCTGATTATCCAACGCGATCAGAATGATTTCGGCGACGTTCAGGTATTCGGCAGCCCGCGCCTTTTCCTCAATGACGGCGGCGGTCTGTTCTTCAAGAAGCCGCGCTGTTTCGCTCGCCCTGCGCACGAACAGAACCGTCAATCCTCCCAGAATAATGAGTACGGCAAGAACGACCGGAACGGTTCGCCACAGCATTTTCCAACCGGGTTCCGGCGGATACCAAACGAAATTCGCGGCCTGCTGGCCGTCCGCCAAAGTCAACGGCAGGTGGACCAGTTTCCCGGTATATTCCCCCGCGACAATTTGCAGGTTCTTCAGAAGAAATTTACTGCCGATTTCGACGACCGCTTCGTCGTGAAAGCCGTTCGTGACAATCAGAACCCAATCGGTGCTCTCTAGCACTTCCTTCCCGTCAATTAGTTCGTAATCGGTCAACACGCTGGCCGCCACCGAATGGGCGTGCTCCCCGTCCCAAAGCAAACCTTCAGCCGGGACGGGTTGTTCGTTGCGTGGTGATTTTCGGGCTTCGTCCACTAGCTGTTTCAGACCGCCCTTAAAGCGAATGAAAGGGTCACTGGTTTTCGTCGCGCAGTTCGCAATCGAGTAGACAACACGGTTTTCGGGATTGAGGACATAGGCCGAACAAATGCCGTAGGTTTCGCTCAGATAAGTGCCGATGTTGGCGTCCGCCCAATTCTGGTCGAAGTCCTTGACGATATTATCGACCGCCTGATCCCAGTAACTGTAGTCGAGAGCGATCTTTTCAGTGTTTTCGCGTGAAAGGCGGATTGCCGTTTGCAATAGATGCGCGGAATCGACCCTGGAGACACGGTCGAGTTCCTGGGCCGCGAAAACGAGAATGGCCCCGATAACGGCAATTCCAATCGCCGTGCTCAGCGCAACGGGTGCTATCAATCTGCGGATTGTTGAGCGGAAGGTTGGCGTCGCGGCCATTCTTTTACCAGTACTCCCGGCTAGTATTTTTTGCCGTAACCCGTTGGATGAACATACTACACGTTCGCGGGTAGCGGCAAGGCAGGAGAGTTTCTGCGTCGAACGCTCGCAAAAATTGCCTAGGGAGCCCGCGTGCTTGGCCTAATGGTGTTAGCCCACGTCTTCCAAATCAAATTCGCGCCGGTAGCCGGGTTTTACGAAATGTATCCGGTTGCCGACCCCGATCTTGACCGGTTCGGTTCTCTTGTCGGCCCTGGGCGAGATGGACAGCTTGTCGCTGGCCACGTGTACGTCTATCCACATGCCCCGGTATCGGATGGCGAACTCGATGGATTCGAGCTGGGTCGGCAGACGCGGATTGAAGAACAGCACGCCGTCGCGAATTTCCAGTCCGGTGTAAACGCGCTGAACCAGATCCACGGTTCCGGCCATGGCGCCCAGGTGAATGCCCTCGGCGGTGGTGCCGCCCTGAACATCCGAGATGTCGCTTTCCAGGGCCTCGCAGAAGGTTTTCCATGACGTGTCGCGGTCGTAGCGCGAGGTCACCGCCGATTGGACAAGGGTGCTAAGCGTCGATCCGTGCGAGGTGCGGGCCGAATAGTAATCGATGTTCTTGCGGATGTCGGCGGCCCCCAGTTCGTAGCCCAGCTGATCGAGAATGCGCGTCAGCTCGTCTTCCGAAAACAGGTAGAACAGCATCAAGACATCGGCCTGTTTGGATAGTTTGTAATTGTTGGGCGAGTCGCCCTCGGCTTCCAGAATGCGATCCAGCCGCGCGATGTTGCCGTACTTCTTGCGGTAGCCTTCCCAGTCGAATTCCTTGAGATCGCCGTACCCTTCGAACTGGCTGATGATCCCGTCGCCGTGGAACGGAACGTACATCTTGCGGCTCATCTCGGCCCAGATCGAGATTTCGCCGTCGGTAAGTTCCAGGGTTTCGCACAATTCCTCGCGCCGGTAGGGCAGAAGTGAATCGACGACCTTGCACGCGATATCCATGCACCACGCCACCATGACGTTGGTGTAGGCGTTGTTGCGCAGGCCCACCTCGTCGCTGTCCGGGTATTCCTCGTGGTATTCGTCCGGTCCCATGACGCCGTGGATTTCATAGCGGTCCTGATCGCCGTTGAAGTGGGAGATGGAGGCCCAGAAGCGGCATATTTCGAACAGCAGCTCCGCCCCGAAGATGGACATGAAACCGTCGTTGCCCGTGGCCTGCCAGTACTGCCAGACATTATACGAGATGGCGATATTAACATGCCGCTGGTTGCGGCTGAGATCGGGCAGCCAGCGCCCCGATTTGGGATTCAGGTGGACCGATTGTGTTTCCTCGCGGCCGTTGGTGCCGCTTTGCCAAGGGAACATGGCCCCCTTGTATCCGGCTTCCGCCGCACCCGCGCGGGCTTCGTCCAGGCGGCGGTAACGGTAACGAAGAAGCGAATGGGTCAATTCCGGAATGTTGTAATTGAGGAACGGGAAGATGAACAATTCATCCCAGAAAATGTGGCCGCGGTAGGCTTCGCCATGCCAGCCGCGCGCCGGAATGCCGACGTCCAGATCGACGGTGTTGCGCGACGCGGTTTGCAACAGGTGGAAGATATGTACCCGCAGGATCATCTGAACCCGTTCGCGCTGATCCAGCACTACGTCACAGCGCCGCCACAACTGCTTCCACGCGACCGCATGGGCGCGCAACAAATCGTCGAACCCGCCGGCAAACCCAACCGCATTCGCCGCTTCGATCAGCGGATGCGAAATGGCCCGGTCCCGCGAAGTATACAGCGCGATCGTCTTTTCGATGGTGATGGCCTTCCCCTCGGCGGCGTCCAGGGAATAGGTCTGTGCCGCATATCCTTCCTGCACCGAGGTCTCGGCGCTGGTTTCCAAGGCGCCACCGGCATCATCGAAAATGCGGGTGCGTGCCGCCTCGGCCACCTTCAGCCCCGATTGAATGGTTTCCACCAGTACGAAGGAATTCCCGTCTTCCCCCACGCCCGCGTCCAGGCGCATCAAATGATCGCTGGCCAGCTGGCGGTAGCGGGCGACGCCGCTGTTGATGACCCGTCCGTCCAGGGCCGAGCGGACTTCAATCGGTCCCGACCAGTTTTTCGGCGTGATTGTCATTTCGATAGCTGCCAGATGGGGCTTGGCCATGCTGACGATGCGTCTGCTGTTGATGGTGGTTTCGCGGCCTTTGCCGTCGCTAACCCGCAACGTGCGAACCAGTACGCCGTCGCGCACATTAAGTTCCTGCCGGTAGGACAGAACGTCAACCTTGGAAAGATCGAACCAATCGCCACCGTCGATGCGGAATGTCAGGCACAGCCAGTTTGGCAGGTTGACAAGGTCTTCGTTCTCAATAGGCCGCCCGACGATTTCGGTGGTCAGGCGGTTGTAGCCGCCGGCGACGTAGGTTCCGGGATAGTGAACCATTTCATCGGCGTCCGCCCATTCGGCCGCCCCACGCGTGCAAAAATATCCGTTGCCCAAAACACACAGGGCTTCGCGAAGGCCCTCTTCCTCGGGGTTAAATCCTTGATAGGTCAGGGTCCAGGTTGACATGTTCGACCTCTTTGGTTTTTTGGTTGGATATGGATCGGTTCCGCTTCTTCTTTTTTAGCGCGCAAGGGTGTCGAGCAGGCGCACCGCCGCGTCGGGGTCTTCCACCCGATAGTCGGCGTCGGTGGGCCGGTCCGTCTTGGCTTCGACGGTTGCGCCGCCGACGAAGATGCCGATGCCTTTGCCGGACAGGGCGCGAAACGCATCCTCGTCGGTGATGTCATCGCCGAAATACATCGGCAGGATGTCGGGTTTGTCCAGATCCAGCGCCTCCAGCAGCCACAACACGGCCTTGCCCTTGTTCCAGTCCAGCTTGGGCTGAATTTCGTAAACCATCTTGCCCGGCGTGATGCGAAGGTTCGGGTGCTCGGCGATGATGGCGTCGACGATGGCCTGAATGTCGGCGTGCCGGTCAGGCGCGACCAGCCGGTAGTGAACGGCGACCGACGATTTCTTGGGTTCAATCAGCGAGCCCTCGATACCGTCCACCTCGGCAAGAAGGCGGGCCTTGACCCGGTCCAGCACGTCGGCGAATTGGGCTCCTTCCTCGCGCTGGATGGCCTTGCCGCCCGGAATCGCGATGTCGAACCCGTGGCTGCCGGCATAGATCAGGTTGTCGATGCCGACCAGCTTTTCCACGTCCGGGCGGTCGCGGCCGCTGACGATGGCCAGCGAACAGCGGGACGCCAGATCGCGCACGATGGCGCGGGCGTCGTCCGAAAGAATGGCCATTTCCGGCCGGTCGACAATGGGAGTGAGGGTCCCGTCGTAATCCAGGAAGATGGCAAGCTTCTTTCCGGCCAGCCGGGCGTTCAGTTCCTCGCCGCGTTCAAACGCCGATGGCAGGTCGCTGAAGTTCATGGACATGGATATTTCCTTTTCTTTCCTGGACTTTTCTAGGCTGACAATTCTCCCAGATCGGCAACCACGATATCGGCGCCGTTTTGCGCCAGCGCTTCTGCGATACCGGCGCGATCAACCCCGATCACCAGCCCGAAACCGCCGGCCCGACCCGCCTGAACGCCCGAGATGGCGTCCTCCACCACCACCGCCCGGGCGGGGTCGACGCCCAGCCGTTCGGCGGCCATAAGGTAGGTGTCCGGATGGGGTTTTCCGGTCAGTTTAAGCTCGGCCGCATCGTTGCCGTCGAAGCGGACGTCAAAAAGATCGGAAATCTCGGCGGCGTGCAGCACGGTTTGGCAGTTTTTGCTGGACGTAACGACGGCGCAAAGAATGCCGTTTTCACGCAGATCATGGATCAGGTTTATGGAGTTCTCGAAAACCTCGACGCCGTCGGTCTGGATGGACAGGTTGAAAAACCGGTTTTTCAGATTGCCAAGTCCGCAGACGGTTTCGGTGTCTTCGGCATCGCTGATGTCGCCAAACGGCAACTCAATTCCGCGCGATTCAAGGAAACTTCGGATGCCTTCATAGCGCGGCTTGCCGTCCACGAATTCGCTCATTTGGTCTTCGGTGAATTCGTGAAAGGGGGCTCCCTCGCGTGTGGCGCGGCCCTTAAGATATTGGTCGAAAAGCTGTTTCCAGGCGGCGAAATGATTGTTGTTGGTCGCGGTGACGACCCCGTCCAGGTCAAACAGGACGGCATCATATTTGTCGCGGCCGAGAACGTGCTTTGGAGATGGTACGGTCATGCGCGTCTCCTTTGCTCAGAGATAGCAACCTCACCTGGCCCGGCCATTGGCAGGGATTTCTCCTTTATCTGCGGAAAAGAACGGCAGCGAACGCTTCCGTCTTCCCACAATTTCTCATTGTTGACGAATAAGTGGCTTAAAAACAAGCGTTTATTACCTATTTTAAAGAAAACGCACAAAAATTAATCAATAACAAAAAATTGCATAATAAATAGGCAATTAAGAGAGTAAAAAACGCAGGTTTTTGACGAAAATTATTCATAACTAATTGATAACAAAAAGAAAAAATTGTCTGGCACGCTTCTTGAAACGTAGGACGGTGATTTGGCCGTGCACGTTTGCTTTTGCGCCCACGGCTCCCACCAGAGTTCTTTCAGTCGGGAGAGAAAAATGTCTTTGAAATTGGTTATGGCGGTCGTCAAGCCGTACAAGCTCGATGAGGTCCGCGAAGCGCTGACTTCCATCGGCATCCAGGGGATGACGGTTTCCGAAGTGAGGGGTTTTGGCCGCCAAAAGGGGCAGACCGAAATTTACCGTGGCGCCGAATACGAAGTGAATTTCGTTCCCAAGCAGAAAATTGAAATCGTCGTCGGCGATGACCTGGTCGAACAGGTTATCGAGACGATCCGCGCCTCGGCCGAGACCGGGTCCATCGGTGACGGCAAGGTTTTCGTTTTGGACGTGGAACAGGCCATGCGCATCCGCACCGGCGAAAGCGGCCCAGAAGCCATATAGGGCGCCATTTAAGGAGTTTAAGCGATGTCGAGTATGAAGAAACTAATGGGAATTTCCGGGCTTGCCGCCTCTGCAATTGCGCTTTCAAGCGCACCGGCGCTGGCCGACGAACTCAACAGCGGCGATACGGCCTGGATGCTGACGTCGACCGCGCTGGTCCTGATGATGACCATACCGGGGCTGGCTCTTTTTTATGGCGGCATGGTTCGCCGCAAGAACGTTCTGGCCACGGCGGCGCAAAGCTTTGCCGTCGCTTGCTTGATGACCGTGCTGTGGATGGTCGTCGGCTATTCCTTCGCTTTTGGTGATGGCGGTTCGCTCAACGCCTTTTTCGGTGGATTTGGACGCGTCTTCCTGATGGGCATGGAAACCGGCTCGTTGTCGGGCACCATTCCTGAATCCGTGTTCATGACCTTCCAGATGACGTTCGCCATCATTACTCCGGCCCTGATCACCGGCGCATTCGCCGATCGCATGAAGTTTTCGGCGATGCTTTGGTTCCTGGGTTTGTGGATGGTGCTCGTTTACGCGCCCGTGTGCCATTGGGTATGGGGCGGCGGGTTCCTGGGCGATGAGGGCGTGCTCGATTTCGCGGGCGGCACCGTCGTTCACATCAACGCGGGCGTCGCCGGTCTGGTTTGCGCCATCGTGCTGGGCAAGCGTCTTGGCTTCGGTTCCGAAAACATGGCCCCGCACAATCTGGTGCTTAGTGTGATCGGCGCGTCCTTGCTGTGGGTCGGCTGGTTCGGCTTCAACGCAGGTTCAGCGGTTGCCGCCGACGGCGCCGCCGGAATGGCCATGGCCGTAACCCAGATCGCCACCGCGGCTGCGGCCCTTTCGTGGATGTTCATCGAATGGGTCGTGCGCAACAAGCCCAGCGTCCTTGGCGTGATCTCGGGCGCCGTCAGCGGTCTGGTGGCGATTACGCCGGCGTCGGGCTTCGTTGGCCCGACGGGCGCGCTGTTTATCGGCCTGATCGCCGGGGGCGCCTGTTTCTGGGGTGCGACTTCGCTCAAGCGCATGGCCGGTTACGATGACTCGCTGGACGCCTTCGGTGTCCACGGCGTGGGCGGCATCGTCGGCGCCATTCTTACCGGCGTGTTCGCCGTCGAAGCCGTCGGTGGTACGCCGGGCCTGATCGAAGGCAATGCGGCCCAGGTCTGGATTCAGATTGAGGGCATCGCCGCCACCGTCATTTACAGCGGCATCGCGTCCTTCGTCCTGCTCAAGATTATCGACGCCGTTATCGGCCTGCGTGTCTCGAAGGAAGTCGAGATCGAAGGTCTCGATCTCAACCTGCATGGAGAGACGGTCCACTAGGTTTTCATTGCCTCCGCGAAGTATAACTAAAACGGGGCGCACCCAAAAATGCGCCCCGTCTTTTTTTATAGAATTTCCAGCACGCTTTCGGGCGGGCGGCCAAGTGCCGCCTTGTTTCCGGTTACCACGATGGGGCGCTCGATCACAATCGGGTCGGCAACCATGCGCGCGATCAGTTCGTCATCCGAAAGGCTCGCGTCATTCAGACCGGCATTGGCCGCTTCTTTCTTGCGCATGATGTCGCGCGGCCCTTTGCCCAGCATTTCCAGAACCCGTTTTAATTCGGCGGCGCTGGGGGGATCGGTCAGGTATTCGATAATCTCGGGTTCGATCCCTTTTTCCTGAAGAAGACCAAGGGTCTGGCGCGATTTGCTGCACCGGGGGTTGTGATAGATGGTAACGCTCATTAACTCTGGCTCCAAATAATGTGACACGATGACCCATCACAGGTAGTCTCAATGGGCTCGGGTGAAAAGGATTTTCGGTTGCCTCGATTGAATTGTGTTTTTGCGCCCCTTATGGCGGTTTGGATTGTGCTGGCCGTTTGCGTCGCCCCCGTTCAGGCGCAGCCCGTGGCTGCCGAAGATCTGACAAAGCTGGTCGAGACAATCGAGGATGATGCCAAGCGGGCCGAACTTCTGGGCCAGCTTCGCGCCCTGATCGAAGTGGCGGGTGGGGCTGCGCAAAAAGACGATGCCTCGCAAAGCCTGGGCCCGCGAATTATTTCGACACTTTCCGAAAGTGCGGCCGAGGCCAGTCGGCAATTGGTGAACGCCGTCGATCGGTTTACCGACGTGCCCATTCTTCTCGATTGGGTCCGCGCCCAGGCTTCGGACGAGGAGGCGCGCACCTCGTGGCTGGTGGCGCTCCTCAAGCTGGCCATTATCATCGCCGTCGGGTTCGCCGCCGAACGTTTGGGCCGGTTCGTTCTGGCGCGGCCGCGCCGGGCGGTTGAGGCTTACGTGACCGAAAGCGTGGTGACGCGGGTGCCGGTGTTGCTGGCGCGTACGGTGCTCGATGTGCTGCCCGTGGTCGCCTTCGCGGTCGCGGCCTACGTCATGCTGCCGTTGATCAGCCCCAGCGCCAAGACCCAGGTCATGGTGGTGACCTTTTTGCAGGCCTATCTGCTGGCCCGCGCGCTGTTCATTCTGATGCGCATGCTTCTGGTGCCGACGGTACCGACGTTGAGGGTCTTTCCGCTTAGCGGCGAAACCGCCAACTACCTTTTCATCTGGTCGCGCCGCCTCATTTCGGTCTGGGTGTTCGGATATTTTTTGGCCGAGGCCGCCTATTTCCTGGGATTGCCGTCGGGCGGACGGACCGGCCTTTTGCGTCTGGTCGGCATGACGGTCACCGTAATGGTGGTCGTTTTTATTCTGCAGAACCGTCCTGCGGTGAGCGCATGGCTTCACGCGAGAATTAACCAGGCCTGGCGTGGCGCAAAATATCTGCGCTGGTTGGCGGACATCTGGCACGTGCCTACCGCCATTTACGTGGTCGTGGTCTACGTGGTCTGGGCCCTGGATGTGGAAGGCGGGTTCGAATACCTGTTCCGCGCAACCCTTGTTTCGGCCCTCATCATGGCGTTTGCCAAGGTGGTTTCCTTGGGCTTGCGCCGTGCGGTCGAGCGTGGATTTGCCGTTCGGCCCGAGGTGCGCGCACGCTTTCCCACATTGGAAGCGCGGGTCAATCGCTATGTGCCGGTGATCCACCTGGTGTTACGCAGTGTCCTTTTGGTGATCGTCGCCTTTGCCTTGATGCAGGCCTGGGGCATCACCGTTTTCGATTGGCTGAATTCGCCGACCGGGCGGCGCGTGATCGGCAGCGCCTTTAGCATCGGTTTCGTCGTTGTCGCCGCCCTGGTTCTTTGGGAAGGGGTCAGCACCGCCATCGAGCGCTATCTGGCGCGAACCGATACCGAAGGCCACCTGATCGAACGGGGCGCGCGCGCGCGGACCCTTTTGCCGCTGCTTCGCAACGTGATCATGGTCGTGCTGCTGGTCATGGTGGCGCTCATCGTGCTGGCCGAAATCGGCATCAATATCGGGCCGTTACTGGCCGGCGCCGGCGTCATCGGTCTGGCCGTCGGGTTCGGCTCGCAAAAGATGGTGCAGGACATCATCACCGGCGCGTTCATCTTGTTCGAGGACACCATTTCGGTGGGCGACGTGGTGACGGCGGGCGGATTGACCGGTGTCGTGGACCGGCTTTCCATCCGGTCCATCCGGCTGCGCGATCTTTCGGGCAACGTGCACACCATCCCGTTCAGTTCGGTCGATACGGTCACCAACATGACCAAGGAATTTTCCATGGCGGTGATCGAGGCAGGTGTGGCCTACCGCGAAAACGTGGACGACGTCATGGCCGAGCTTGAGAAACTCGGCGCCGAAATGCGCGAGGATGCCGAGTGGGGGCCGCTGATCCTGGAGCCGCTGGAAATTCTCGGCGTTGATGCGTTGGCCGATTCGGCGGTCGTCATCAAGGCCCGGTTCAAGACCGTCGCCATGAAGCAGTGGGCGATCCGGCGCGAGTTTAATCGCCGCATGAAGAACCGCTTCGACGAGTTGGGAATCGAAATTCCGTTCCCGCACCAGACCATCTATTTTGGGGTGGACAAGGACGGTTCGGCCCCGCCGCTCATGGTGCAATCGGAACCAAATCCGGCCAAGCCAGCCGCCGGGAAGAAGAAGGCAAAAACCGACGCCCAACAGAGCCCGGTCGATCTTCCTTCCGAGGGTGATGGCGAAAACTAAGGCCGGTCTTCCAGATCGTCAGCTGATTCGGCGTCGATAACTTCCAGGGCCACGCCGTAGGAAAAACCGGCGCGCGCCAATGTCGCCAAATCTTTTTCGCGGTTTTCCTTGCGCCCGCCCCGAGTGCGGTACGGGCCGATCCTTCGTTTGCGCGCCGCCGTTATGGCTGCCGTTCGTTCCGGTTCCTCATTTTCTTCGGCATAGGCGGCCAGCGCGGCGTCGATGGTGTCCGTATCCAGTCCCTTTTGGCGAAGCAGCGCATTGATGGCGCGCCGTGACTGCCCTCGCCCGCGCAGGCCCCGGACCCGCATTTCCGCGTAAGCCGTATCGTTCAGGTAGCCCAGGCGTTCGAACTTGGCGATGATGTCGTCGATAAAGGCAGCACCCTCGTCGCGCTCGGTGCCATGATGGCGAACGGATCGTTCGACCCGGCGCATGAGAACCCGGCGCAGGTTTTCCGCAGAAGTAGCGAAGCGCTGCAAATAGAAGGCGGCCGCGTTTTCCAGCGATTTCGCCGTCGCCTTGCGCGGTCCTTTGCGCTTTCGCCCGGCCTGTTTGTTGGAAGCCGTGTCATCCATAATTCGCCCATGATGGCATCAAGTGTTTTTCCGTGCCGCATTTTTTTTGCGTGTAGGCTATATAGGGCCCTTCAATTCCCATGGAGAGAATGGAAGATGTACGCAACCAGCGCCGTCAACTGGATTGGATTGTGGACCCTTTACACCCGCGAAGTGCGCCGCTTCATGAAGGTGTACACCCAAACCCTGATTGCGCCGGTGATCACGACGTTGTTGTTTCTGGCCGTGTTCGTGCTGGCCATCGGGCGCGGGCGGGGCGATGTGGCGGGCGTTCCGTTCATGGAGTTTCTAGCCCCCGGCCTGATCATGATGGCGATCCTGCAAAATGCTTTCGCCAACACCTCGTCGTCCATCGTTATCGCCAAGGTTCAGGGCAATATCGTCGATACCCTCATGCCGCCGCTAAACGCCCATGAACTGACGTTCGGCATCGTCATGGGCGGGGCGACCCGCGGCATGGTGGTGGGCATGACGGTCGCTGTTGCCATGAGCCTCGTCGTCGACATGCACATTCACAATGCGGCGTTTATTATTTTCCACGGCATGGCGGCGGCCATCATGCTGGCCCTGCTGGGCGCCATCGGCGGCATCTGGTCGGAAAAGTTCGATCACATCGCGGCGGTGACCAATTTTGTGGTGACGCCGTTATCGTTCCTGTCGGGCACCTTTTATTCCATCGAACGCCTGCCGCCCTTGTTTCAGAACATCGCGCACTTCAATCCGTTCTTCTATGCCATCGACGGTTTTCGCTACGGCTTTATCGGCCATTCCGACGTGGTTCCCGCCGTCGGCGTCCTCGTGCTGATCGCCACAGACACGGTGCTTTGGTTCGTCTGCTGGCGGATGTTTCACACGGGTTACAAACTTAAGGCTTAACAAGTGGCTCGCCCGGGGGTATGTTCCGGCCTTTTTTCGCGAGCCAAAGTGGGGAAAAATATGACCTCGCGCCCGAACGACACCGTCGCGACACCGGTGGATATCAAAGAGTGGGCCGTTTCGCTGTTCGAGAAATTGCGCGAACAGTCCTTCGACGGCATCGGAATATCTCGCGAAAGCTACGGACCCAGCGAAACGCAAGGCATGGAGACGCTGGCCCAGGCCGCCCATGCCGAAGGCCTGGAAATTACCACCGACGCCGCCGCCAATATCATCGTGACTCTTCCCGGACTGGACCGAAACGCCCCGGCCATCGCTTGCGGATCGCACGTGGACAGCGTTCCCCAAGGCGGCAATTTCGATGGCGCGGCCGGCGTTGTGGCCGGGCTGATGGCCCTGGTTCGCGCCAAGCGTGAAGGCCCCGTTCCGCCCCGCGACATCAAGGTTTACATGCTGCGCGGCGAGGAAAGTGCTTGGTTCGGCCGCGCCTATGTGGGCTCCAGCGCCATGTTCGGCGCGTTCGATCCCGACGATCTGGACCTGCGCAACCGTAATACCGAGCGGCCCCTGCGCGAGTACATGGCCGAGGCCGGAGCCGACGTTGAGCGAATTGAAGCCGGCGAGAAACTGATCGAGCCGACCGACCTGGCCTGCTTTTTCGAGCTGCACATCGAACAGGGCCCGGTGATGATCGCGCGCAAGGTTCCCGTCGGGCTGGTCACCGGTATTCGCGGCAACATCCGCCGCCCCAAGGTCGTGTGCCGCGGCGAGGCGGCCCACGCCGGCGCCGTTCCGCGCTGGCTGCGTCACGATGCGGTGTTCGCCATGTCGGAACTGGTGACGCGTCTGGACCAGCACTGGATCAGCATGATGGAACAGGGCCAGGATCTGGTGCTCACGTTGGGCATCGTCGGCACCAATCCGGCCGAGCACGCCATGAGCCGCGTTCCCGGCGAAATCGGGTTCAGTCTGGAATACCGCAGCCAGTCCGAAACCACGTTGCAGTTCTTCGGCGAAATCATCGAAGAGGAAATGGCCAACGTGGGCCGCAACCGCGGCGTCACGTTTGATCTGGGTCCGGCCATGCCGACGGCGCCCGCCAAAACCGATCCGGCCCTTGTCGATCTTCTGGCCGTGCAGTGTGAAAAGGCGGATATCCGCTACGAGCGCCTGCCGTCGGGCGCGGGCCATGACGCCGCCGTGTTCGCCAACGCGGGCATCCCGACGGCCATGATTTTCGTGCGCAACGAACACGGATCGCACAATCCCCACGAAGCCATGGACTTCGATGATTTCTTTCTGGGCGCAGAGGTCTTATACAAGGCCCTGATGAATGCTCCGGAGGCGTTGCCATGAACAATCGCGAATTCGCCGATGCCACGGCCCAGATTTTGCTCGATACCGGCTGCGTGCTGTTTCGCCCCCACGAGCCTTTCTTCTTCTCGTCAGGCTGGGTCAGCCCCGTGTTCGTCGATGTAAAACGCCTCATCTCCTACCCGCTGGCCCGTAACCGGCTTGTCGAACTGGCCGTGCGCAAAATCCTGGCCAAGGTGGGATATGATGCGTTCGACATTATCGCCGGCGGTGAACTGGCGGGCATCCCGTTTGCCGCCATGGTCGCCGACCGCCTGAACTTGCCGCTCTTGATCGTGCGCAAGCAAGCCAAGGGCTACGGCCCCAACGCCCAGATCGAGGGCATGATCGAGGCCGGGAAGCGCGTTTTGCTGGTCGAGGATTTGACCACCGACGGCCGCACCAAGGCGCTTTTCTGCGATGGACTGCGCCGGGCGGGGGCGGACGTGCGCCACGCCTTCGTCATCTTCAAATACGGCATTTTCGATCTGGTCGTGCGCGATTTAGATTCCCGCGGCGTCGATCTTTTCTCGCTGGCCGACTGGGACGCCCTGATCCGCGTGGCCCGAAAACGAGACGCCATGGACGCCGAAACCCTGGCCGAAATCGAAGCCTACATCGCCGACCCCATGACCTGGTCCGAAATCCACGGCGGAGCCGGCCCCGCCATCGCCGCGCAATCGCCGGGCAGCGAGTAGGGGACGAAGCCTCGGTTCCTTTGATCCCGTTGGATTGCCGTCGCTCTTTCTAATATTATTGGCATTTCATTTTTCACTCGTAACAGCTATAATAATATCTGTTACGAGTGAAAAACAGCGTTAACGGCTACAATAATGACTTTTGTTATGCTTTCATCGGAGGATATGGCGAGCGAATTGGCGGCTCGGCTGAAAGGCCGCCGGTTGGCTCGAAAGCTGACCTTGGAGGGGCTGGCGCAACGTAGCGGGGTGCCTTTGGGCACGCTGAAAAAATTTGAGCGGACCGGCCGGATCGCGCTGGTTTCCTTTATTCGTCTCGTTGTCGCCCTGAAGGATGAGACGGCGTTGGAAAAGTTGTTGCTGGAACCGGAATTTGAAACCCTTGAGCAGATTCTGGGAAGCGAAAAAAAGCCAAAGCGGGGAAGCATCAGATGAAGATCGCGCCCGGAACACCGCTAGGGGTATCGCTGCATTGGAACGCCGATGATGTTCAGCCCGTGGGCAGGCTGGCTTACCGTGATCGTATCGCTTATCTGGAATACGATGAGGCCTTTCTGAGGGCGGGGCTCGAACTCTCCCCGGTTTATCATCAGACAGGCGCCGGTTTGCAACGGCCTTATCAGGCGGACGTATTTGAAGGGTTGCATGGTGTTTTTAACGATAGCCTGCCCGATGGGTGGGGACGTTTGCTGGTGGACCGCCGCGCAACTCAACTGGGCATCGAACCTGCGACCCTGACCCCTCTTGATCGTCTGGCTTGCGTGGGCGAAACCGGGATCGGGGCTCTTTGCTACGCGCCGTCCGTTGAGGTCTGGGATGCGGGTGATCGTGATCTCGATCTGAACGAACTGGCCGCCGATGCCAAAACGGTTCTTGAAGGTGATGTCGGCGAGGTGCTGTCAACTTTAGGGCGGGCCGGCGGATCGCCCGGCGGTGCGCGTCCAAAGGCGCTAATTGCCTTGAATGACGAGGGTCACGCCGTCCACGGTACGGACCATGTGCCCGAAGGCTATGACCATTTCCTTGTCAAATTCCCGGGGCTCGGTGACCCCGAAGACATTGCGGCCATTGAAATGGCCTACGCGATGATGGCCAAGGCAGCCGGTGTGAGCATGCCGGAAACCCGATTGCTCGACGGCAAAAACGGATGCTTCTATTTTGCCGCCCGTCGTTTTGATCGGGATGGGACACGCCGGGTACATGTGCATTCGGCCAGCGGTTTGTTCTATTCGGACATTCGTATCCCGGGTCTGGACTATAAAGATCTTATCGCGCTGACCCGCGCGCTCACCCGTGATCAGCGCCAATGCGAGGCGATGTATACCCTCGCCGTGTTCAATGTTCTTGCCCAGAACCGCGACGACCATGCCCGGCAGTTCAGTTTTATCATGGAACGCAACGGCGCGTGGTGTCTGGCGCCGGCATATGATCTGACCTGGTCGCAGGGGCCAGGGGGCGAACATTCAACCGCGGTGCTTGGGCACGGAAAAAACATTACCCGCGCGCACCTGATCGAACTCGGCAAAAAAGCCGATTTGAAGAAACGGGACGCCGTGGAGTTGATCGAGCGCGTTGAAAGTGTTCTCGGCAAATGGCGAACGTTTGCCAAAGACTACGGTGTAAGCCCGTCAT
>JADHSV010000007.1 GCA_016776725.1 Rhodospirillales bacterium | reverse complement strand
GGTGGCTGCCCCAAGCACCGGTTCTTGCAAACACCCGATAATGAACCCGGCCTCAATTATTTCTGCGCCTCCTACATGCGCTTTTTCAAGCACGCAGCACCATACCTGCGCACCATGGCCGATCTGGCCCACCGCGGGCAGCCCCCGGCGGGCGTCATGGACATCGTCCTGCAGCACAAAAAAAGGGCATCCGGCGCATCCAAAGCCGCAACCAAACCCGGCCGCAACAGCCCCTGCCCCTGCGGCAGCGGTAAAAAGTTCAAGGCGTGTTGCGGGCGCCTGAAAGCCTAGGCTCCCTCTCAACGTCCCGACCAGACCTCAATGTAAACAACCTCTTGAGAGATCACGTCTAGGGCATGTCACCTTTATTCGGGTAAAGGCCGTGCCGCGGGAGTGGCTTTGCCGCCGCTGATCGTCCCCATATACCTATCTGCGTAAAACAATTTCGCAGAAGGTCTTAACCCACATGCCAACCATCGCCGCCTACATCGGAGCTGCTGTTGCCGAGATTGCCGGGTGTTTTGCGTTCTGGGGGTGGCTGAAATTGGATAAGCCCATTTGGTGGCTGGTGCCGGGCATGGCGTCGTTGGCGCTATTCGCTTACCTATTGACCCTTGTTGACAGCACCGCAGCCGGACGTGCGTATGCAGCGTACGGAGGGGTTTATATCGCCGCATCGCTCGCTTGGCTGTGGATTATCGAGGGTGTACGCCCGGTTCGCTGGGACATCTCGGGCGTCGTCATATGCCTTGTGGGCGCAACGGTCATCATCGCCGGGCCGCGATGATCGCGTTTCGAACCTGCTCGGCGGAAATTTCCGGCGAAAGAGTGAGCAAATGGGTTTTGCAGCGCCGGCAGTCGCTGCTGCCGAATCCGTCAACGGATATCGAAACATCCGGCATTTCAAGCGCACGGGTGGTTAGGTCGCATTCAGACCCGTTCGGAAACGCCACCGCCCGCAGATTTTCAGTCACGATCGTTAACCAATCCACATGCCAATGGCGCTTTTTGTCGGAACGGAAATGTCGCGCGCACCGGGCGCGGATACCGCCGGGCCCACGGGCGCTGCCAAAATAGAGATACTCGCCAGCCTCCATCCTTCGGCCCGACCACCGGCCCGGCAGTGGGACCGCTTTGTCCAGAAGGATGTGCAGAGCGTAGGCTCCCGGAAGCGCAGGCAGGTCATCGGCCACGCCAACCCAACGATGGTCACAATTTCCGGCCATCCATTGCCTACCGGTCCGGCGGGGTCCACGCAGCGTCTTCGTCCAGCGGATAAACCGGGCGGGGCAGTCCGCGCCAGTTGAAGTTTTCCAGCACCGGCGAGGTCAGGCCGGGGGTGTCGATCTCGAACACGCGCTCGGGCGGAAACCACGGAATGAAACCGGCCCGGAAGTGGCCGCGGGACTTGACCGCGATCGTCCGCGCGTCGGCCACGTCAAGGCCGAACATTTCAAAGAACCCGGGATCGGCCGTTTGCTGCCGGTTGCTGATAACCACCACCAGAATGCCGCCCTCGCCGCCGATTTCCAAAAGGCAACACGGCCCCAATTCCAGCGTACGTCCCGCAAACAGGCCCAGCCGCCCAACCAGTTTCCCGTCGGTCAGCGCTTTGACGACGGCGCGAACGCGATACTCCGGCGCAAGCTCGTCTTTGCTGCCGCGATTAAATGCTGCCTCGAACCCAACGCCGACACCCAGCGCGTGACCCTCGGCTGCCAACTCCGGGTCGAAAAACGAGCCGTAGTAGACGCCCTTCGCGCCCACACCGACCAGACTTTCAAGAAGCGTAATCGTGCGTCCGCTCCCGCCGCCGCCGGGATTGTCGCCTGAATCCGAAAAAATGACGGGCGGCTTCGATGTATCTTTGCTATTGGCGAGAGCCAGATCGAGCCCTTTGTTCAGCGGCGTCAACGACTTGCGAAACCGCGCCCGGTCATTCCAGGCGCGGGTCGCGATTTCGTCACACAAGGAGCGGGCGTCATCCGCATCGGCACACGCGGTAACAACCACGGCGAGGCCATTTTTCGGGGTATCGCTGTAAACAAATCCGCCCCAGATCGATACATTCAGAATCCGCCCGCCGAATTCGCGCTTGCGCCGCTGGCCGTAATCGATCAGATCGGCATATGGGCCCGAGGCGGTCAGAAGATTGATGCTGGCGGGCGTCAGGGGCAGGCGAATGAAGGCTGATTTGGGGCGCAGCCCGGCAAACATCCGGCGCATGACAAGCGCGGCTTCTTCTCCGCGTTCCGCCATATCCACATGCGGGTTGGTCAGATACGAAACCAGCACGTCGGCGGCATCTACCATGACCTCGGAAATATTCCCGTGCAGATCGAGGGTGCCGACGATTGCCACGTCGGGACCAACGCAGGACCGCACGCGGGCATACATGTCTCCGTCCGGGTCGTTGCTACCGGTCGCCGTCATGGCGCCATGATTGGCGATAAACACGCCGTCCACTGGCCCGGCGTCGCGCAGCCGCGCCTCGATTTCGCCCAGGCAGGTATCGAAAAATGCCTGATCCACAGGGCCCTTGGGCTGGGATTCGTAATGCAGAACCGGAACCGGCTCCCACGGGCCGGTCGCGTTCATGGTATGGATAAAAGACACCAGTTCAGCAGCCATTCCCGGACTGGGCTTGGCCGCCTCGGCGAGAATTTCATTACCGTCAAGAAAACAGCGGTTACGGAAATCTTCCTCAACAGCGGGCGGCGCAAAGGAATTGGATTCCAGCGCAACACCCATCAGGGCCACACGTTTCACTGCCTTACCCCCCGGGTCTTCCCCCATTGGCCAGGGTCTTCCCCCACTTGAATGAAGTGTCAGCCTTGCCCGAACAAGGCGCGATAGGCTTCGATATAGGCCTTCGGTGATGGCCACAGATGATCGATGCAGAGCTTCACCAGCGCATCCCGGTCGCCCGATTTCAGGGTCTCGATAATACCCGCGTGTTCGTCGCGCGCGCCCGAGAACATCGATGCCTCGCGGCCCACATAAAATCGAATGAGGTTGGCCTTCATGGCAAGCTGCCCAATGGCTTCCACCAAATAGGGGTTTCCGCACGCCTCAAACAGCACTTCATGGAAGCGAATGTTCGAGCGGTAAATATCGCGAAGATCACCCGACGCAACCGCCTTGCCGTGGATTTTGTGAATAGAGGTCAGGGCCCGGACAAGTCCCTTTTCCGCCGGCAACGGGATCATCCGCGCGGCCTCGGCCTCCAACAGTTCGCGCACGGCGTAAAGTTGCGAAACCTGGGTCGGCGTAAATTCGCACACCCGCGCGCCCTTGCCCCTTTGCCGGATAACGATCCCCACCTGTTCAAGCTGGATCAGCGCCTGTCGAACCACATGGCGCTTCACGTCAAAGCGGCCAACCAAATCCTCTTCCACAAGCCGCTCACGCGGGCGGAGCCGCCCGAAGACGATATCTTCTTCGAGCTGCTCGACCACCCGCGTCAGGGCATCATCGGATTTGGCGTTCGCCTTCACTGCGGCGCCAGTTCAAACCCGATCTTCTTGAGATCGGCCAAAAGACCAGCGCTCTTTTCTGCGTCCAAAACACCCAGCGGCGGGCGTGTCTGCTCCCAACCCGGCGCATTATGGAAATGCTCGACCATGCGTTTCAGAGCCGGAATCAGCGGATAGGTCTGAACCGCCATGCGGACTTCGGTGATCCGGGCCTGCAACGCGTCGGCCTCGTCGGTCTGCCAGTTCTCAAAGACCTTGCGGATACCCGCCGGGTTGATGTTGCCGGTCGCCGTAATGCACCCCGCGCCACCGGCCCGAAGGCCCTGCAGCAGGAAGGTTTCGGAACCGGGGAATACCGTAAATCCGGGGAAATTCTTTAACACGGCTTCGGTATTGCTCCAGTCGCCCGAGCTGTCCTTGAGGCCAACCACCGTGTCGGGATATTCCTTCACCAGCATTTCAATCAGGTTCAGGCTGATGGGCGTCACCGCTTGCGGCGGGATGTGATAGAGGTAGACTTGAAGACTGGAACTGCCAACCTGCTGAATGACTTCCGAGAAATTGGCGAACAGGCCTGCATCGGAAACACCCTTGTAGTAGAACGGCGGAAGCATCAAAACGCCGCCGCAACCCAGATCCATGGCCTGCTTGGTCAGTTTGATGCTGTCGGTGATGCTGCATGCGCCGGTTCCCGGCATCAGTTTGTCCCCGGGGATGCCGGCTTCCACGAGCGCCTCAAGAAGCTCCATGCGCTCTTCGATCGACATGGAATTGGCTTCACTGGTCGTCCCAAAGGCGGCCAAGCCGTCCGCGCCCTGATCCAAAAGCCATTTGCAATGATCGACAAACCGCTCCCGGTCGGGGGAGAAGTCCGCCTTGAACGGCGTCAACGCCGGAACCAAAACGCCAGAAAATCTTTTGTTAGCCATCGATTATTTCCTCACATCATGCCGTCAGCGGCTTTCTTGTTGATACCCGGTAATTTCCGGCTCAAATCGCAGGGCAAAACATACCCCGCGCACAGCGTTACGCAAAGTCTCATTTTCACCCGCAAAATTGTCAACAATTTTGTTGACGTAAAGGTAATTTTGTCGCCTTGTGTGCGCCATTGGAATTCACAAAGCAAACGATGGTTTGGACAATGACTGACGACACAAAAACCGGTATGCGCAAAGGTCTCACCAGTTATGGAGACTCGAATTTTTCGCTGTTTCTCAGAAAGGCTTTCATCAAGGCCATGGGCTATTCCGACGAGGCCCTCGACCTGCCGGTTATCGGGATCGTCAACACCTACAGCGGGTATAACCCCTGTCACGGAAACGTTCCCGAACTGATCGACGCCATCGAGCGCGGCGTCATGCTGTCGGGCGGTCTGCCGGTGCAATTTCCGACGATTTCGTTGCACGAATCGTTTTCCCATCCCACCAGCATGTATTTGCGCAATCTGATGGCCATGGACACCGAAGAGATGATTCGCGCCCAGCCGATGGACGCCGTGGTCCTGATCGGTGGATGCGACAAGACGGTTCCGGCCCAACTGATGGCCGCCGCCAGCGCCAACGTTCCGGCCATCTCGGTGGTCTCCGGGCCCATGTTAAGCGGAACCCACGGCGCCGAGCGCGTTGGCGCGTGCACCGATTGCCGCCGATATTGGGGTATGCACAGGGCAGGAGACGTCGATGAGGCGGAAATTAATCAGATCAGTGGAAAACTGGCGCCATCGGTCGGATTTTGCGGGGTCATGGGAACGGCCAGCACGATGGCCTGCATGACCGAAGCCCTCGGCATGATGCTGCCGGGCGGGGCGTCAATCCCGGCCGTTGCAGCCGAGCGCAAACGCCACGCCGAGGCCGCCGGACGCCGCGCCGTGCAACTGGCCGCCGAAGGCCTGACCCCCGACAAGATCATGACACCGGAAGCCTTCGCCAATTCTCTGCGCATCCTGATGGCCATCGGCGGATCGACCAACGGCATCGTTCACATGACAGCGGTGGCCGGACGGCTGGGCATTGATGTTGATCTCGACGCTTTTGATAGAATGGGCCACGAAACGCCGGTCCTGGTGGATCTGAAGCCATCGGGCATGAACTACATGGACGATTTCGACAAGGCGGGCGGACTGCGCGTGGTGATGCGCGAAATCAAGCACCTTTTGAACCTGGATTGCCTGACCATCTCGGGCAAAACCCTGGGCGAAGAAATCGAGGCAGCCCCCGAACCGTGGCCGCAAAACGTCGTTCGCCCGCTGGCCGATCCTATCAACGCATCGGGCGGCATAACCGTTTTGCGCGGAAATCTCGCCCCACGCGGCGCCATCTTCAAACAATCGGCGGCGGCGGCTCATTTGCACACCCACACGGGTCGCGCGGTGGTGTTCGAGTCCATCGAGGATCTAACCAACCGCATCGATCTGCCCGATCTTGATGTCGCGGCCGAGGACATTCTGATCCTGCGCAACGCCGGGCCCATCGGCGCGCCGGGAATGCCCGAAGCGGGCTACATACCGATCCCCCGGAAGCTGGCGGAACAGGGGGTTAAGGACATGGTTCGCATGTCGGACGCGCGCATGAGCGGAACGGCATTCGGCTCCATCGTTCTTCATATCTGTCCGGAAGCCGCCGTCGGCGGCCCCCTGGCATTGGTGCAAACCGGCGACCGCATAAGTCTGGACGTTCCCAACCGTTCGCTGGAATTGCTGGTTGACGATGCGGAACTTGAAAAGCGCAGAGCCGTCTGGAAAGCCCCGGTCAGCGACGAAGGTCTTCGCGGATACCGCAAGCTGTTCATGGAACACGTTCAGCAGGCCGACGAGGGCTGCGACATGGATTTCCTGACATCACGTCCGTTTACGGCCAGCACCCCTTAGAACGACTCCAAAAGGGTTAGCTGTACGAGACCGACGTGCTATTATGGGAGTTCCGAACAAAGGCAGGGAAGGTTGAGGTCATGGGACGATTTGGTGTGATGCCGGTGGTTTTTTTGACTGCAATGCTCGTATCCGGGCTTGTGTCCGGCGGGGCGTGGGCCCAGTCCGCTCCGGCCAAATCGCCGACAGATCAGCCCGCCGCGACCGCGGAAGAAGACAAGGATCCCCTCGAATCCCTCAACCGGTTCACCTTCCAGCTAAACACGGTCCTGCGCAAAATGGTGATTGATCCGGTGGTGGACGTCTATCAGGCGGTCACCCCGGACCCGTTGGAAAAAGCGATCTCCAATATAACGGCAAATCTGACCGAACCCGTTACCGCCGCTTCCAGTCTGTTGCAGGGCGACACCGAAAACGCCGGGATCGCGACCAAGCGCTTTTTGATCAATACCACTGCCGGGCTGGGCGGCACGAATGATGTGGCGGCCGACGAAATGGGTCTGGAACGGCGCAAGGAAGACCTGGGGCAAGCCGCAGGTGCAGGCGGCATGAGCCCCGGCCCCTATCTGGTGTTGCCAATCCTGGGCCCCAGTTCGACACGCGATGCTCTTGGCGACGTGGCGGTCAGCATAGCCGTTCCTCCGGCCGGTTTGGCCAACACCGCCGACAACGCCACCGCCTATTCCGACAACCAAGATGACCTGAACGCCATGACCAGGGGGGCGCTGGATCCTTACATCGTGGAGCGTGAGGCTTATCTGCAAAGACGCCAGACCCAAGTCAGCAACGACGCCCAAACGCCGCTGGAAGAAATCCCCGAATTCGAGGAAACGAAGTAGGGCAAGTGTTTCTAGATCATTGAAGCATAAAACCGGTTTTTGCACGAAATTCGTCGAACAGGCCTTCCTTCTTCATGCTTGCCAGTATGGAGGAAAGTTTAGACGCCAGTGCCCCATGCCTTTTATGAAGGAACAAATGCGCGGTCTGGTTATTGCAGACCCCGGCTATCCGAATATTGCTGTTTTTGAACGCGGCTGAATTCACGGTATCGAACAGGTTGCTCTCTGCATCCACGAATACGGTATTGTTCCGCAAACGCAGCGCATTTATCCCTTCTTCAACACTATGAACGGCGTGCAGATTTTCTTTTTTTATCCGCCCAAACAAGTTGGCTTCCGAGGCTCTCACGCCTAGCCGATAAAAGACCTGCCGCCCGATATTCCTGAAGCTTTCCCAGCCACTGATTTCCAGCGTCGGATCTGCGGTCAGGACGAGGGATCTTGCCATGTACAAGGGTTCCTCGACCCGGATTAAATTAGGATGGTTATCACCGTAGCTATATACTCTGCTGAGTTCTCCATCGACGTTTCCCCGGTCTGATAACACACTGGCTCTTCTTGCAGGAAGCTGCTGATACTCAAACTCCAAGCCAAGTCGGCCAAATGCTTCGGTGTACAGCAGGCTCAGAAATCTGGCCCCGTTGCTTTCCCCATCCCTTCCGCCCACCAGAACAATTTTTTCCAATTGAGCAGCGTTTATTGGCTCGGCAACGACACCGAGGACAAGAATCAACCCGAGAACGACAACCCAGATGCACTTTTTTCTCATTTTTTATAATTGAACACGAAATCCCAAATTTTCAAGGATTTGGATATTACGTGACAGTATACTTAATTATATGGTTAAGCGTATAATTAAGTATACTGTCACGTAATGAACGACCTTGGGCTTTAAGAGACGAACTTCTTGATCGCTTGATATTGGCTTTCACCGTCCAATCCCGCTTCGGCAACAACCATGTCGGCTTTGCCGCTGCCAAGGTAGTGGCCGTGCATGAACGGGTGAACGGTCGCGCGTCGGCCCTTCTCCGAGCGCACCCAACGGTCCATCGTGGGCAGGGTAAACCCGGTAATCCCCATGGCCTCGCGGGCTTTTTCGTCCGGGAAAATGCTTTCGCGTTCCTCAGGCGAAAGATGGTCGAATAGTTCGGCGCTGGCCACGTAATAGGCGTCCACCTCGATACCGTCCGCCTTGAGGCGCGGCAACGCCCCTTCAACGAAACCGTAGCCCGCATCGCTGCCTTGCAGGACAACGGTTCCGGCGCTTGGCCCCTGGGCCTCGTACAGCCGGTATACACCCTTCGCCGACGCCGACGCCGGAGCCAGGCCAAGGGCTGCGCGATCCGGCACCGTTTCCGTCGGGCGGGTCACGAACGGCGCGACCACGGCGGGCCGGGCCTTCAAAGCGGCGGTGACCAGATACCAAAGATCCTGCGGATCCCACGGCGTTAGCGTCACCATGGTTCCGGCCGGGAAGTTCCCTTGCAGAAGTTGCAGGGGCTGCGGATCGGCGTGGGTCGGTCCGTCCTCGCCCGTTTTTACGCCTGCGTGGGCGCAAACGATGAAAATGGGGGAATACGGCCCTTCGTCGAGAGCCTGGCGAGCCTGACTCCCAATGGCGTGAAGGCGCGCCGAAATATGGCCCAGCGGCGCAGAAAACGCACCGTACGACGAGCCTGCACCGATGTGGTGGCCGAAGGTGGCGATGCCGGCCAGAATGCCGGTCATGGCATCCTCGCAGATGCCGCCCGTGGACAGAAGCCGCGATTGCGGATTGCCCTGCGCATTGTAGAAGCCCTCACCGAACCCCTTGCCGATGGTGGCGATGTTGGTGGACCCGTACAAATCTGCCGCCGAAGCTAAAACAGCGCCTCCACTGGCCACGTTGAAATGCTGAAGAACCCGGCCCAGTTCGCCGCGCAGGGTCGATTTTACGCCCGGTTCCAGAGCCAGTTCCTGCGGTACCTCTGCCGCTTTGTTCGCGGCATCATAAAGGGCATCGATCTTTGGCGCGCCCGCGCGCGGGCTTCGGGCCAAACCGTCCAGGCGGCTTTTCGCGCCGACCAGCCGCTTTGCAAACGCCTCGACCATGGGTTCGCTGTTTTCCAGAACCCTGCGAACCGCCAACAGGGCATCCCAGAAACATCCCTCGACCGTATCGGGCTCGGCGCCTTGGCGGCACCGCGTGTCCGGGCCGCCCGGCACCTGATCGGCGGCCACACAACTGGGCATTACCGCCCCGGTCTTTTCGGTGAAGGGGCGCAGGGCGTCATAAAAGCCCGCGCAACACAGCTTGTGGCCCGCGCCATGGGACGCCTTGCCCTCGATACCATATTGCCAGCCCTTGGTGGTCCGATAAACGATCGAAGTCGGCTGGCCGTTGCCCATAGCCTTGGCCCGGTTCTGGGCCGCCGTGACTTGCGCAAAATCCGTTCCGTCATCAACGTAGATCACGTTCCAGTCGTGCAAGTAGGCAAATTCCATGGGATTCCATTGCACGTAATCGCCCGGCTCGTCCCCGTCCCGGCAAACGTGGTTGGAATCGATGGACGCCTGGTTCCAGTCCAGATGGAACACCACATTGCCCACCGACGAAGTGCCGGCTGCGGCGAAGCCTTCAGCCACGCGGCCCGGCGTCATGCCGCCCTCGCCTTCAATAATGTGAACCCACGGTGCGTCGTCGCCATAATAATCCTTGGCGCCAAACGCCAAACCCAGCGACGTCGTCACACCAATGCCCGACGCACCGGTGGCCAGACGCAAGAACGGCGTCGCGGGCGTCGGATGACCGTCCAGGGCCTTGGCGTTCAGTTTGGCCGATATGGGGGTCCGGTTCTCGGGGTTGCGGCGGAAACCCAGCAAATCTTCCAGGCGCAGGCGCAAACGTTCGTCATCGGGCAAAAGTTCGGGGGCAGCCAGACGCGCGATTTCGTCGCGCAGCGCCCACATGGCGTAAATGCCCAGCGCCTTGTGACCGGCGGCGAACGAAATCAGATCCGCGTCGTCGCGACCCGGCGCGCACAGGTCATAGTCCATGCCGTCGAACAGCAGAGTGGACATGGTTCGCCCGGCGGAAATCGACCCGCCCGGATGCCCGGACATAGGCACATAATTGAAAAGCATTGCGCAGAGGGAGCGATAGATCAGATCGAAATCTTCAAAGTACGCGGTCTCCCCGACCGACAAAACTGGAGCTGCACCCTTCATTTCATCGCGAATATCGATATAGATTCCGCGCCTGGGTCCGAACGTGAAAGTCATGACGATTTCCCCACTATTCTGGTTTTGATAAAAACCTTAACCGGGGAAAAGCATTTGAATCAAGCTGGCATTTCAAGCATCTCGCAGGAACGCGTCCACCTCGCTTCGTGTCGGAATTCCAACGCGGCCGCCAAATCGGGTACATTTCAGGGCCGCCGAAGCGCTGGCGAAACGAACGGCGTCGGCGATGGGTTTGTGCTCGGCCAAAGCCACAGCCAGTGCCCCATGGAACGTGTCGCCCGCGCCCACCGTGTCGACGACTTCGACGACGAATCCCGGTTGATGGACGGGCTCGCCGTCTTCAAGCCATATCGATCCCTTTTCGCCCAGGGTCACGCAGACCCAGCCATCGGTGGCCCGAGCCGCCAAACGAAGTCCCTCCACCGGATCGTCGGTGGCGCTGAACTGTTGCAGACCGCCCTGCGAGAACGCCACATGGGTGGCCAGCGGCGCAAGACTGATCACCGCCTTGTCCGGCGTCAGATCGCCGTCCAGCAACGACGGAACGCCCGCGTCATTGGCTTTGCGAAACACGGCCTCGACCCCGCGCGGCCAGCGGCAATCGGCCAGAATGCAGCCCGCGCCTTCGATCAATTCCAGCGGCAGCCACGATGGATCGACCTCAAGGTTGGGGTCGGTGAAGCTGATGATGCCCCGTTCGCCCTTTCGGTCCACGCAGACCGATGCCAGGGTGGAACGGCTTCCTTCGATTTGACGAACACCGGTCACGTCCACGCCATAGCTGGATAATTCGGCAATGATTTGGTTGCCGATGGTGTCGGCACCAACTCGCGACCAAAGGATGGTTTGCGCACCCAGCCGTACCGCCGCCACGGCTGCGGTTGCCGCCGGACCGCCGCCGATTTCCATAAAATCGTGCGCAAATTCCTTTCCCGAACCGCTTGGCAGGTTTTCTACGGCGAAAACCTGATCCATAATGGCGATACCAAGACACACGACCGAAACCATTTCCAAATCCCCGTATTTATTGTTGTATCTGTGGTGTAGCTTGCTACGACGTTCGAGAAAAGAGGCTATATCAATGAACAAGAAACCTGCTTTCACATGGGAAGACCCGCTGGCGCTGGACAATCAGTTGAGCGAAGACGAACGCATGGTTCGCGACAGTGCGCGCGCCTTCTGCCAGAACGAACTCATGCCAAGGGTTCTGGACTTTCACCGCAACGAGAAATTCGATCGCGCGATGCTGCGCGAAATGGGCGAATTGGGATTTCTAGGCCCCACCATCGACGGATACGGGTGCGCGGGCGTCAGCTACGTGTGCTACGGGCTGGTGGCGCGCGAAGTGGAACGGGTGGACAGTGCCTTCCGTTCCACCATGTCGGTGCAGTCCAGTCTGGTCATGCACCCCATTCACGCCTATGGCACGGAAGAACAGCGCCAAAAGTTCCTGCCCAAACTGGCCACCGGCGAATGGGTCGGCTGCTTCGGCCTGACCGAGCCCGACGCCGGATCGGACCCGGCGGCCATGAAAACGCGGGCCAGAAAAGCGGACGGCGGCTACCGCATCAGTGGCTCGAAAATGTGGATCACCAACTCGCCCATCGCCGATGTGTTTATCGTCTGGGCCAAAGACGACGATGGCCGCATTCAGGGGTTCATTCTCGAGGCGGGCATGGACGGTCTGAGCGCCCCCAAGATCGAGGGCAAGTTTTCCCTGCGCGCCTCGCCCACCGGCGAAATCGTCATGGACGACGTGTTCGTGCCCATTTATAACATGATGCCCGAAGCCAAGGGCCTGAAAGCCGCCTTCGGCTGCCTGAACAACGCCCGTTACGGCATTTCGTGGGGAGCCATGGGCGCTGCTGAATTCTGCTGGCACACGGCGCGCCAATACACATTGGACCGCATCGCCTTTGGCCGCCCGCTAGCCGCCACCCAGTTGATCCAGCTAAAACTGGCCGACATGCAGACCGAAATCGCGCTGGGCCTGCAAGGCTCGCTGCAACTGGGCCGCATGAAGGACGCGGGCACGGCAGCGCCTGAATCCATCAGCCTGATGAAACGCAACAACTGCGGCAAGGCGCTGGACATCGCCAGAACGGCGCGCGACATGCTGGGCGGCAACGGCGTGTCCGACGAATACCACGTCATCCGCCACGTCCTGAATCTGGAAGCCGTCAATACCTACGAAGGAACCCACGACGTCCACGCCCTGATCCTGGGCCGCGCCATGACGGGGATACAGGCGTTTGGGGTGGGTTAGGGGAATCGGCCTTTCGACGCAGCTTACGCAATGGCGTCAAGATGTTCCGGAGGCGAGCCAGCCGAGACCTTTTCTGGACGGGAGATAGTAGTCGCAATCCGGTTTGGCGATGATGATATGTGGACTACCATGAATGATCATCATCCCAATCCGCACCCTCGTCCAACCCCCGCGTCCCCTGCCAAAATATTGCGGGCTTTTATTGGCACGTTCCTGGGAATTGGAACAATTGCCATCGTCGATCAGTATTTTCTGAGTGACGGTGATTTGACGCTTGTGATAGGCGCATTTGGCGCGACGTCTGTTCTTGTCTATGGGGCGCCGTCCAGCCCGTTGGCGCAGCCATACAATGTCATTATCGGGCATCTGGTTTCAGCGGCAATCGGGGTGTCTGTTTTCCAATTCATTGGTGAGGCAAACTGGCTATCGGCCGCGCTGGCCGTTTCGCTCGCGATTGCCGGCATGCAGGCGACACGCAGTGTTCACCCTCCCGGTGGCGCTTCCGCTTTAATTGCAGTGATCGCATCTCAAGAAATTCATAACCTTGGTTTCTTGTACGTCTTTTATCCCGTGGGTTTAGGCGCCGTGATTCTGGTCGGCGTTGCATGGGTTACTAACAATGTCCGTAGTGAGCAGCGGTGGCCCACATTCTGGTTTTGACGTTACCGAACCGATGGGGAACACCTGCGAAGAAACCCACGAATTCCACGCCCAAATTCTGAGGTGTGCCCAGACGGGGATACAAGCGTTCGGGCCGGGTTAGAAAAAAGGGCCGCGCGAACAGATGCCGCGCGGCCCGGTCTTTTTCGATCTAACGCGTCTTACTTCGCCATGGTGCGCCCTTCGATTTTGGGAGCGACCGTTCCTTTGGCTGCAATGTAGTTCATGACCGTTGTGGCCATGAGGGTTCCCGCCGAGGCGTCGATGAGCATTTTGCCCTTTTTGAACGCCTTATAGCCGTCACCGCCGCCGCCCATGTAGTCGTTGGTGGCGACCGTGTAGGTCTTGCCCTTGTCCAGCGCCGCGCCGCCGATTTTGACGGAAACGACACGGCTACCCGAGGCTGCTTTGGGATCGTAAACAACGGTCATACCGGCCACCTGCGGGAAGCGTCCGGCCTTGTCCTCGATCTTCGAGAAGCCGTTTTCAAGCGCCGCCCAAAGGTCCGCACCCGACACGGCAAGCTTGACGGTCACGTTGCCGAAGGGAAGTTCGCTCAGGATGTCCTTGCGGGTCAGTTCGGTCCCGGCGTCATAGGTTTTGTCGCCACGGATGCCGCCGCCGTTGGTCAGGCCCACGTCAGAGCCAACTTCTTTCATCATGGCGTCGGCGATGAGGCTGCCGAAATTGGTTTCGCCCGTGCGTACGCTGGAGCGGCGCGAATCCAGTTCCACCGACGTCTTGCCGATGACCTTGCCCATTTCGGCGTCGAGCTTGGCATTGTGCCCATCCACGATGGCCTTGACTTCGGGGTCGGGCGTCACGCCCGCGGTCGATACCATGCGCCATGCCGGAAGCACACGCAGGCGCTTCTTGCCGCGCTTTTCGTACCATTCCAGCGACACGTCGATAGCGCCCAGATAGTGGGCGTCATAACCCGACTTGTGGATCAATACGCCGCCTTCATAGAAGGTGATCGGATCGTGATCGTGGCCGCCCAAAATCAGGTTGATGCCGCGAACCCCCGCCAGCTCCCGGTCAACGGCGATATCAACGTGCGTCAGGGCGACAATCACGTCGGCCCCGGCGGCTTTCAGCTTCTTGACCGCCGCTTCCGCCGTTTCAAACACGTCGGCGAATTTGATGCCCTTGCCCGGCGAGGAAAGAACGTCGGTCTCGGGTGCAAGCAATCCAAAGAAACCGATGGTGAAGTCGCCGGCCCTGATGGTGTGCACGTCGGTCATATTGGCCGCACCCGAAACATTGGCCGCCAGCCACGGGAATTTGGACTCGCCCATGCGCTTGGCCGCAACTTCGGGGCCGAAATCGAATTCATGGTTGCCCGGCACGGCCACATCCACGCCGATGGCGTTCATGACGTCGATCATCTGCGCGCCCTTGGTCAGACCCGACATGACGGACGGCGAAATCAGATCGCCGCCAAAGGTGGTAATGGCATGTTCGGACGCGGCCCGCTCCTTGCGGATAAGGGTCATCAGTTCGGCCAGACCGCCCTGCCCGCCACTGGGCGAAATTTCGTAAACGTCATTGGTGTGAAGGAATGTCACCTTCGTCGGCGCAGCGCTCAGCGAAACCATAGACGCTGCAACCATCGTGACCGCTGCAACCAGCGCAAGCAGCCAGCGACGAGTCATGATGAGCATGTTATTTCTCCCCAGAATGCTGTTTTGCGGAGCAAAATATCTCTCAATCCGCCCCCCTAGTATATAATATTCTATGAGTTGAATTCCCGGTGGTCGAGCGATGATCGAAAATTGCCTGTGGACAAAATTCAAACGGGACAATCGCAATATGGCGCAATAGGGTATCGCAGTGCCGGTTCAATCGGGATATGTTTATGGCATCATGAATTCTAGAACGTCTCCCGCCGATTGTTTGAGATGGGAGACATATTCAACAGAGGGGCGATCACATGAAAAAACTTCTTTCCATCGCCGCCGTCGCCATCACCATGTCGGCGGCCGTTTCCATCGCAGCAGACTTCAAACCCGGCATCATTTACGATCTGGGCGGCAAGTTTGATAAATCGTTTAACGAAGGCGTCTACAACGGCGCAGAAAAATTCAAAAAAGAATTCGGCATTGAATATCGCGGATTCGAGATCGCCAACGACTCGCAGCGCGAGCAGGCCATGCGCAACTTCGCGCGCCGCGGCATCGACCCCATTCTGGCGGTCGGTTTCTCGCAGGCCGCAGCCGTGGAAAAAGTCGCCAAGGAATTCCCGAAGGTCCGTTTCGCGATCATCGATATGGTCGTCAATCTGCCCAACGTGGAGTCCATCGTGTTCAAGGAACATGAAGGCTCGTTCCTGGTTGGCATTCTGGCCGCCATGTCGGCGAAAAGCGGCAAGGTCGGGTTCGTCGGCGGCATGGACATCCCGCTTATTCGCAAGTTCGCCTGCGGTTATGTGGGCGGCGTGAAGCATGTGAATGCAAAAATGGACGTGTTCCAAAACATGACAGGTTCCACGGGTGCAGCGTGGAGCGATCCGGTCAAGGGCGGCGAATTGGCCAAGTCGCAGTTCGACCGCGGCGCGGACGTGGTGTATCACGCTGCCGGGGGAACCGGCATTGGCGTGCTGCAGGCCGCAGCGGATGCGGGCAAGTTGGGCATCGGCGTTGATTCCAACCAAAACCACCTGCATCCGGGGTCGGTTCTGACGTCCATGCTCAAGCGCGTCGACGTTGCCGCCTACAACACCTTCAAGGCAGCCAAGGACGGCACCTGGAAAGCCGGTTTCTCGGCCCTGGGTCTCAAGGAAGACGGCGTCGGCTGGGCCCTCGACGACAACAATGCGAAGCTGGTTTCCGCCGACATGAAAGCGGCGGTGGCAAAGGCCACGCAGGAAATCGTCAGCGGCAAGATTGTCGTCCATGACTACATGGCCGACAGCAAATGCCCCTACTAACGGGCAACACAACGCTGTTTGAACGGGTTTTGATGGCCGGGTGAGCACATGAGCGAAAACAATGTGGCACCCGCCATCAAACTTGTCGGCATCGACAAAAGCTTCGGCGCCGTTCACGCCAACAAGGATATTAACCTGAACGTTTCCGCTGGCAGCGTTCACGGCATTATCGGCGAAAACGGAGCGGGCAAATCGACGCTGATGAGCATCCTGTACGGCTTCTATAAGGCCGATGCGGGAGACATATTCGTCAACGGCGAAAAGCTGAACATCCATGCGTCGCAAGACGCAATCGATGCCGGAATCGGAATGGTCCACCAGCATTTCATGCTGGTGGACACGTTCTCGGTGCTGGAAAATATTATCCTCGGCGCCGAGGGCGGCGCGCTTCTTAGGAAAGGCGTCGATAAGGCCCGCGAGGAACTGAACCGGCTGGAACGCGAATACGAACTGGAAGTCGATATCGACGCCCTGATCGGCGACCTTCCCGTCGGACTTCAACAGCGCGTGGAAATTCTAAAGGCGCTTTACCGGGGTGCGCAAATCCTGGTTCTGGACGAGCCCACCGGCGTGTTGACGCCGCAAGAGGCCGACCATCTTTTCCGAATTCTCAATGCGCTCAAGGATCAGGGAAAAACCATCATCCTGATTACCCACAAGCTGCGCGAAATCATGGCCATTACGGATGCCGTTTCGGTTATGCGCCAGGGCGAAATGGTCGCGCACCGGGAAACAGCCAAAACCAGCACCGAAGAACTGGCCGAACTGATGGTCGGGCGCAAGGTGTTGCTGCGGGTCGAAAAGGGCGAAGCCTCGCCCGCACACGCCGTCCTTGAGGTCGAAAACCTGACCGCAACCGACAAGTCGGGTGTGGTCAGGGTGAAGGGCGTAAGTTTCAATGTCCGCGCCGGTGAAATCGTCGGCATCGCCGGAGTTTCGGGAAATGGCCAAAGCGATCTGCTGGCCGCCCTGTCCGGGATTACCAAGGTGACGGGCGGAAAAATCCTGATCAACGGCAAACCCTTTGTCGGCGGGCCGCCACAGGGTGCGGCCGATGTGCGCCATATGGGCCTTGCCCATGTGCCGGAAGACCGTCAGCGAATGGGGCTGGTGATCCCGTTTGAGGCCTGGGAATGCTCCATTCTGGGGTATCACAATGAAGATGAGTGTTGCCGCGGACCGGTTATTGACCGGCCAAAGGTCATCCAGGAATCATTGCGGAAAATGGAGGCGTTTGACGTTCGCCCCCAAGACCCCAATCTGGTCACCGGCAATTTCTCGGGCGGCAACCAGCAAAAAATCGTGCTGGCCCGCGAAATCGACCGCGACCCGGATATTCTGCTGGTGGGCCAGCCGACCCGTGGCGTCGATATCGGAGCCATAGAGTTTATTCACAAGCGCCTGATTGAAATGCGCGACGCCGGAAAGGCGGTGCTGCTGGTGTCGGTGGAACTGGACGAAATCATGTCCCTGTCCGACCGCATTCTGGTGATGTTCGATGGCCACATCGTCGGTGAAATCCCGGCCAGCGAGGCCAACGAGCGGATTCTCGGCCTGATGATGGCGGGGATCAACCCCGATGACGACGAGGAGGCTGCGTGATGGCCGGGCCTATGGGAACGGATATTCCTCGCTGGGCGAACGTCGTCGTTTTGCCGATCGTCAATCTGATCGCCGCCTTTCTGGTTTCGGGCCTGGTGGTTCTGATCATCGGCGAAAATCCGCTGGAGGTCGTGCAAATCCTGATCTGGGGCGCGTTCGGGTTTGAAGAAGCCATCGGCTACACCCTTTTCTACGCCACGAACTTCATTTTCACCGGCCTGGCCGTCTCCATCGCGTTTCACTGCATGTTGTTCAACATCGGCGGTGAAGGGCAGGCCTATATTGGCGGCCTTGGCATCACCCTGGTCGGCCTGCACTTCGGTTTTCTGCCGCCCATCGTCCTGATACCGCTGTGCGTCATCGGGGCTGCGCTGTTCGGCGCGGCGTGGGCCTTTATCCCCGCTTATTTGCAAGCCAAGCGCGGCAGCCACATCGTTATCACCACGATCATGTTCAATTTCATCGCCTCGTCGGTCATGGTCTATCTGCTGGTCAACGTTCTGATCCAGCCCGGTTCCATGCAGCCCGAAAGCCGCGAATTCGGCGAAGCGGCGATTCCTTTCGTTCACGAGGCCCTGGCATGGCTCGGCGTCGAATTCGCCGAATCGCCTTGGAACCTTTCGTTCCTGTGGGCCCTGGTTTGCTGTGTACTTGTCTGGGGCTACGTGTGGCACACCCGTTGGGGCTATGAGATGCGAACCGTGGGCACCAGCCCCACGGCGGCGGCCTATGCGGGGATTTCGGAAACCAAGAGCATCATCGTCACCATGTGCATTTCGGGTGCTCTGGCCGGTTTTTTGGGCCTGAACGAGATCATGGGCTACCACCACCGTCTGCTTCTGCATTTTTCGGGCGGATACGGGTTTGTGGGCATCGCGGTGGCCCTCATGGGCCGCAGTCATCCGGTGGGTGTTTGTCTGGCCGCCATACTTTTCGGCGCGCTTTATCAGGGCGGCGCCGAGTTGTCCTTTGAAATTCCGACCATCACGCGCGAATTGGTCATCGTTATTCAGGGTCTCGTCATTATTTTCGCCGGCGCGCTTGAGTTCATGTTCAAGCCTCAGGTGGAAGCCGTGTTCCGCTGGTTTATGCCACGCCGCTCAGCTGCGGCACCGGCAGAGTAAAGGGCGGGGTACGCAAGATGGAAGACTTCACCCTTTTCGTTCTGGTTCTCGATGCCACATTGCGGGTTTCCACGCCGTTGATTCTGGCGGCGCTGGCGGGGCTTGTGTCGGAGCGTTCCGGCGTTATCGATATCGGGCTGGAAGGAAAGATGCTTGGGGCAGCGTTTGCAGCAGCCGCGGTCGCCGCCATAACAGGATCGGCCTGGATCGCCCTCGCCGCTGGCATTGGCGTGTCGGTCCTGCTAGCACTAATTCACGGTTTTGCGTGCATTACCCACGCGGGCAACCACATCGTTTCGGGGATGGCGATCAACATCTTCGTATCGGGCCTGACCATCGTGCTGGGGGCCAAATGGTTCTCTCAGGGCGGATCGACGCCGCAACTTCCCCACGAAGGACGTTTCATGCCGCTGGAATGGCCCGGGGCTGAAGCCGTGGCCGATGTCCCGGTTATTGGCCCGCTTTATTCGGAACTGCTGAGCGGCCACAACCTGATCGTCTATGTGGCTTTCCTTGCCGTCCCGTTCATTTACTGGATGCTGTTCAAAACCCGCTTCGGATTGCGCCTGCGCGCCGTCGGCGAAAACCCGCAGGCCGTCGATACGGCTGGAATTTCCGTCTTTTTCCTGCGCTACCGCGCTGTCATCATCTGCGGAATTCTTTGCGGTATCGCGGGCACCTATCTGTCCACGGCCATGGGCGCATCTTTCGTTCGCGACATGACGGCGGGCAAGGGATACATCGCGCTGGCGGCCATGATCTTCGGAAAATGGAAGCCGCTGCCGACCATGCTGGCCTGCCTTCTTTTCGGTTTCCTTGAGGCCGTCGCTATCCGCGTTCAGGGCGCGGAACTTCCAATTGTGGGACAAATTCCGGTTCAGTTTATCGAGGCCCTGCCCTATGTGTTGACGGTGGTTCTTCTGGCCGGCTTCATCGGTAAGGCGATCCCGCCCAAGGCCGATGGCGTTCCCTATATAAAGGAACACTGATGAGCAGCGATCCCGGCGACATTGTCAAAGCCGCGCAGGAAGCCATGGAATTGGCCTATTCGCCATATTCCGGCTTTGCCGTCGGCGCGGCTGTTCGCGGAGGTTCGGGCCGCATTTACTCGGGATGCAATATCGAAAACGCTGCCTATCCTGAGGGATGGTGCGCCGAAACTTCGGCCATTTCGGCGCTGATCATGGCGGGCGAGAGCAAAATCATCGAAGTTGCCGTTGCCGGTGGCGGCGACGAGCCCTGCACACCGTGCGGCGGCTGCCGCCAAAGGCTGCGTGAATTCGCCCATTCGGACACACCCCTTCATGTGTGCAGCCCCGAGGGCGTTCGCATGACAACAACCCTGGGCGAGTTGCTGCCCCATTCATTCGGACCGGAGAACTTAGAGTGACCGAAGATTTTGACGTTAGCGCACAGATCATTCGCGAGCGCACGCCAGGGTTGGCGCCATCGGTGGCCATGGTCTTGGGAAGCGGTCTGGGCGCGGTGGCCGAAGCGGTGAAAAACGCGGTTACAATTCCCTATTCCGACCTGCCCGGCTTTCCCGTCCCCACGGTGCAGAGCCATGCGGGATCTTTGGTTCTGGGCCGCCTGTCGGGCGTGGACGTGGCCATTATGCAAGGCCGCACCCATTATTACGAAAACGGGCTGGCCGACGCCATGAAGCCGCCGTTGCGCACCCTTTCCGACTTAGGCTGCAAAACCGCCATCCTGACCAACTCCGCCGGCTCTCTGCGCACCGAAGCCGGCCCTGGAAGCCTGATGATGATCACCGATCACATCAATTACGCCGGGATGAACCCCCTGATCGGCGAGGGCGGCAACGAAAGATTCGTCGATATGACGCAAGGGTACGACAGGAAGCTGATTCAAAGCTTCCGCGATGCGGCGGGATCGTTGGGCGTCACCCTTCACGAAGGAACATATATCTGGTTTTCCGGGCCGAACTTCGAAACGCCTGCCGAAGTCCGCGCCGCCCGGGTACTGGGCGCCGACGCCGTGGGCATGTCCACGGTTCCCGAAGTGCTGATCGCCAGGTGGCTTGGAATGCGCGTCGCCGCGGTTTCCATTATTGCCAATCCCGCCGCGGGAATGGGCGAAACGGCGCTCTCTCACGAAATGAGCATGGCCAAGTCGGCCGAGGGCGCAGCCGATCTGGTGCGGCTGCTGGACGCCGTTCTGGAGGACATCAGTCATGGATAAACGCGCGGTTGCCCTGCGTACGCTGGGCCTGCTGGACCTGACCAATCTGAACGACGATTGCGTCGAGCGCGACGTCATCGATCTTTGTGCAAGAACCGTGCACGATGGCGTAAACGTCGCTGCCGTTTGCGTGTGGTCGCCGTTCGTGGCCCTTAGCCGCGACGAGCTGGACGACAACGGCGTACGGGTGGCGACGGTCGCCAATTTCCCGCACGGATCAACCGACTTGAAAAGGGCCGTCGCCGAAACCCGCAAGTCCGTGGCTGATGGCGCGCACGAGGTAGACGTGGTTTTGCCCTACGTCGCGTGGCTGGCCGGGGACCGCGAGACGGCCAAAAACCTGGTTGCCGCGTGCAAGGCCGCATGCGGGGCGAATACACACCTGAAGGTTATTCTGGAAACGGGCGAGCTGAAGTCGCGCGAAAACATCATGGAAGCCGCGCGCGACGCTATTGCCGCCGGGGCGGACTTCATCAAGACATCAACCGGCAAAGTCGCCGTGTCGGCCACCATCGAGGCTGCGAAAGCCATGCTGGCGGTCATTCGCGAAACCGACCGCCCGGTCGGCTTCAAGGCAGCTGGCGGAATTCGCACCCTGGAGGACGCGGCGGCATATCTGCTGGCTGCCGACAAAATCATGGGGACCGATTGGGTCAGCCCGGAAACCTTCCGCTTCGGCGCCAGCGGCCTGCTTGACGATCTTCTGGTCTATACGGGCGGGGCATAAGGCTGTGCTCGCCCAGGAGGTCATTCGCAGGAAACGCGATGGCGAGCCTCTCTCCAACGACGAGATCGCCTTCATCGTGCGCGGCATTACCGACAATTCCATTAGCGAAGGCCAGGCAGCGGCGTTCGCCATGGCCGTTTTTTTACGCGGCATGGAACGCGACGAAACCGTTAGCCTGACCCGCGAGATGATGAACTCGGGCACGGTGCTGGATTGGGCCAATGCCGGTCTGGATGGCCCGGTTCTCGACAAGCATTCCACCGGCGGCGTGGGCGACAAGGTCAGCCTGCTTCTGGCCCCCATGATCGCGGCCTGCGGCGGATTTGTGCCCATGATTTCGGGGCGCGGGCTGGGCCACACGGGCGGTACGCTGGACAAGCTGGACAGCGTTCCCGGTTATGACACCACACCGGATCTGGGGAAATTCCGCGAGGTGACGGCGTCGGCGAGCTGCGCCATCATCGGCCAGACACAGGATCTGGCCCCCGCCGACCGGCGGTTTTATGGCATTCGCGACGTGACGGCAACGGTGGAATCCATTCCGTTGATCACGGCATCCATCCTGTCCAAGAAGCTGGCGGCCGGTCTAACCGGCCTGGTCATGGATGTTAAAACCGGGTCGGGCGCATTCGCCTCATCCATGGAAATGGCGGTCGACCTGGCGAAAAGCATCGTTTCCGTCGCCAACGGTGCGGGCCTTGCCACATCGGCCCTGATCACCGATATGAACCAGGTATTGGGATCAAACGCGGGCAACGCTTTGGAAGTCATGGAATGCGTCAATTACCTGACCGGAGAACACCGTGACCCGGCGTTGCACGAGGCAACCATGGCCCTGTCGGCGGAATTGCTGGTGATGAGTGGCATTGCGCGCGATACCGACGACGCGCGCACGCGTCTGCAACAATCGCTGGACAGCGGCGCGGCCTGCGAGCGTTTTGCGCAAATGGTCGCCGAACTGGGCGGCCCATCCGATTTCGTTGAACACGCCGACACACATCTGCCTGTGGCACCATTGGTGCGCCCCGTATTCGCCGAAAGTCCAGGCGTCGTAACATCCATGGATACAAGGGCCGTCGGCGTCGCGATAATCGAGTTGGGCGGCGGACGGCGGCGAGCCGAAGACACCATCGATCATGCGGTCGGTCTGTCGGGCGTTTGCGCCATTGGCGATGCGCTCGATGGAGACAGGCCGCTGGCCGTGATCCATGCCCGGGACGAAGCCGCGCTCGACTTGGCCGCGCAACGACTTCGTGCGGCCATATCCGTGGGCGACGATGCTCCCGCCACCGCCCCGGTCGTTATCCGGCGCATCGGGCAGGCCGACACATGACGCGTGCGCTTATTCTGGTGATGGACTCCTTCGGTATAGGCGCTGCCGACGATGCCGAAGCGTTTGGCGACGTGGGCAGCGATACGCTGGGCCATATCGCGGAAGCCTGCGCCGCCGGAAAGGCGGACGTAGACGGCGGACGCTCGGGCCCCCTGTCCATTCCCAATCTTGAGAAGCTGGGCCTTGGTCTGGCGGCTCGCCAAAGCGCGGGGAAATTGCCACAAGGATTTGGCGAAGTTACCGAACCTACCGGCGTCTACGGTTTTTCGGCTGAACAAAGCCGGGGCAAGGATACCCCCAGCGGCCATTGGGAAATCGCGGGCGTTCCGGTCGATTTCGATTGGGGTTATTTCCCCGATACCTGTCCGTCATTTCCGCCCGAATTGACCGACGCTTTTGTCCGCGAAGCGGGCCTGCCGGGAATTCTTGGTGACTGCCACGCATCCGGCACGCAGATTATCGACGCGTTGGGCGAGGAACATGTACGCACGGGCAAACCCATCGTCTACACATCGGCGGACAGCGTGTATCAGATTGCGGCCAGCGAAACCCATTTCGGCCTGCAACGCCTGTACGAGATTTGCGAGATCGCGCGGGCGTTGGTTGACGAATACGAAATTGGTCGGGTCATCGCGCGCCCCTTCGTCGGCGAAACGCGGGCCGATTTCGTACGCACCGCAAACCGCCGCGATTACGCCACGCCGCCGCCCGCCCCCACCCTGCTGGACAAGCTGACGCAAGACGGCGGCGAGGTTTTCGCCATTGGCAAGATCGGCGACATCTACGCGCACCGTGGAACCACACACGAGATCAAGGCCAGCGGCCACGACGCCCTGTTCGATGCCACCCTGAAAACCATGGAGACCGCGGGCGAACGCAGCCTGATCTTCACCAATTTCGTCGATTTCGACATGCATTTCGGCCACCGTCGCGACATTGCCGGTTACGCGGGCGCGTTGGAACACTTCGACGCCCGCCTGCCACAATTGATGAACGCCCTGCGGCCCGGCGACCTTGCGGTGATTACCGCCGATCATGGCTGCGACCCGTCGTGGCGTGGAACCGACCACACCCGTGAAAACGTCCCTGTTATTGCCTTCGGCCCCGACATTGCGCCCAAATCCATCGGCCCGCGCAAAACATTTGCCGATATCGGCCAAACGATTGCCGCACACCTGGGCCTCGCACCATTGAATCACGGAACGGCTTTTATTTAGTCGATCCGGTTTTTGCAATCCGGTGTCATTCGTATATGATCGATGTGAAATCCGGCGCGCAACCGGGGTACAATAATTGGAGTGGTTCGGTGGCGTCTCATCGGGAAATCAGAAAATTTCGGATACTGGCAATCGTTGCAGCTTTTTTGATTGTCCTTGTCATTGCCGGTGGCGCCTTGATCGGCTTTCGCGTGTCCGGCCTGTTCCTGAGTGTTTCGCATGACTGGACCCAATTCCAGGAGGTTGCCCACGAAAAAGAGGCTCAATTGAGCCATATTCGGCGCGCATTCGGATACGGCGGTTTCATCCACAATTTCAAAAACTATATCCTGCGTCAGGATGACAAGTACATACAAAGAGCCCGGCAAAACATGGCGGACCTGAGAGCCGCCATCGCCAGATACCGCGCCCTTCCCAACGCCGATTGGGAGACATCGGCCCTGGCCCAGATTGGGGTCGTCGTGGACGACTATGACGGTCAAATTGCCAACGCCGTGCGCCACGCCCGAATGGGCAGCAGCCCAACGGTGACGGACGAGACGGTCAAGGTAGATGATTCATTGGCATTTGCCGCGCTGGACAGTCTGGAAGCCGTATGGGAACAGGCCCAGCATTTCCAAACCGAACGCATTTCGCGGGTTGTTGCCGAAGGCCAGCGAATGATTAGTTTCGGGATCGTTCTTGCTCCTATTTTTATTCTGAGCGGCATCGGGTTTTTTGTGCTTTTGCGAAAACTGGCCGTCGTCACGGAAGAAAAAATCATCTCGGAAATCCGGCTGCAGGAATCGGAAGCGGAACTGCGCAACCTGAACGAACTGAAGAACAAGTTTCTGGGCATTGCCGCCCATGATTTGCGCAACCCCATTAACGTCATCGGCGGCATGAGCCAGATGATCATCAAGCTGGAATTGGCCGACGAAAAGAAAAATGAATTCATCGAGACCATCAACCGCGTGAGCGGGCAGATGCTCAATCTGCTCAACGACCTGCTCGATATCACGGCCATCGAAAGCGGGAAGTTCACGTTGAAGCCCGAAATTCTGGATGTTGCCGATGTCATTTCCGAGAGGGTCGATCTCATCTCGCTGAGCGCAGGAGACAAGGATATCGAGATTTCCGCCGAAATGTACGAGATTCCGAAATTTGCGTTTGACCGCGAACGAGTCTCCCAGGTGCTGGACAATTTGCTTGGCAACGCGGTCAAATTCTCTCCCGAGAAGACCGCCATCCGGGTTACAGCCACCGCCGCAAACGGTTTTGCGCGTATCGGCGTACAGGATCAGGGGCCGGGTATTCCCGCCGAAGAACAGAAAAAGCTGTTTGGTACCTTTGAGCGCCTCAGCGCGCAACCGACCGGCGGCGAGAAAAGCACGGGGTTGGGTCTGGCCATCGTCAAAAAAATCGTCGAAGCCCATCAGGGCGAAATTATCGTCGACAGCGAAATGGGCGCCGGAACCCTCTTTACCGTTACCCTTCCAATGAACGAAAAATCCACACAAGAGGCCTAAGAAAAATGATGTTTAAGAAGACTTTGTCCGTAGCCGTCCGGGCGCTTTTTGCGCTGTGCGTCCTTGCTGCGCCTTTGGCGGGCGCACAGGCCGCCGGGCTTGAGATCAACGACATTACCGTTGGAAGCGGCGAAATAGCCGTGCCGAACATGCGGGTTTCCGTCCACTACACGGGCTGGCTGACCGACGGAACGAAATTTGACTCCAGTCTGGATCGTGGAAAACCGTTCGCCTTCACCCTGGGCGAGGGCCGCGTCATTCAAGGCTGGGACAAGGGTGTGGAAGGCATGAAGGTCGGCGGCAAGCGCGAACTGATCATCCCGCCGGAACTGGCCTATGGCCCAAACGGCACAGGACCGATACCGGGTAACGCCACGCTGCGCTTCGAGGTCGAACTGCTGGCCGTTTCATCACCGCCGAAAGTCACCAACATTGACAACGAAACCCTCAAAATCATGCGCGACGAGGGCTTCAAGATCGTCGATATCCGCCGCCCGGACGAATGGGCATCCACCGGCATCATCGAAGGCAGCAAAATGCTCACGGCCTTTGACCGCACCGGCCAATTCGTGCGCACCTTCCCCGCCGCCTTTGAGGCCTACGTGAAGGCGGACGAAAAAGTCATCCTCGTCTGCCGCAGCGGCAACCGCTCATCAACACTGGCCCGCGCCCTGACCGAACAAGCCGGCTTCACCAACATCCACAACCTGACCAAAGGTATTAAGACGTGGATCGGCGAGGGGAACGCGGTGGTTAGGCCTTAGTGAAGAGCGCGTGAGAATTCTGGTTTAGGCCGCTGATTCATTCGCATACACGATTATAGCGTCTGACTTTGCTTCCCTACCTCCGTTCCGGATAAAGTCCCACCAGCCCGTCTCGTGAAGCTTCGCAGACGCCACGCTCGGTAATAAGCCCCGTAACCAGCCGTCTCGGCGTTACGTCGAAGGCGTAGTTGGCGGCTTGGCTGCCGTCGGGGGTGAGACGCACGGTGGTGACTGAGCCGTCGGCGGCGCGGCCTGCGATTTCGGTTACTTCGGTGGCGTCGCGTTGTTCGATGGGGATTTCGACGACGCCGTTTTCCAAGGTCCAGTCGATGGTAGAGTGCGGCAGGGCCACATAGAACGGCACGTTGTTGTCGCGGGCGGCCAGCGCCTTCAGATACGTTCCGATCTTGTTGCAGACATCGCCGGTGCCCGTGGTGCGGTCGGTGCCAACGATGCAAAGATCGACCATGCCATGCTGCATCAAATGGCCGCCGACGTTATCGGCGATCACCGTATGCGGCACCCCGTGGCGGCCCAATTCCCACGCCGACAGGCTGGCGCCCTGGTTGCGCGGGCGGGTTTCATCCACCCACACATGGACCGGCAGGCCCGCGTCATGGGCCTTGTAGACCGGCGACAACGCGGTTCCCCAATCCACCGTGGCCAGCCAACCGGCGTTGCAGTGGGTCAGCACGTTGACGGTTTCGGGCTTGCCCCTTTTTTTCCACGCGCCACGAATGAGCCCCAGCCCGTGATCGCCGATGGACGAACACGTCTGCACATCGTCGTCGCAAATTTCGGCGGCGCATGTGTAGGCAACGGCTGCGCGGGATTCCGGTTTGACCGCCGCCAGCCGGTCGCCCATCACGTCCAGCGCCCAGCGTAGATTGACGGCTGTCGGGCGGGTGGCGAACAGGATGTCCGAGGCCTTCGCGACGCCTGCATCGGAGGGGTCTTCACGCACGGCCAGACACATGCCGTAGGCCGCCGTCGCGCCGACCAGCGGCGCACCACGCACCAGCATGGCCGAAATGGCGTGGGCGGCTTCATCCAGATTGGTCAGGCGCGCGACAACGAACTCGTGGGGCAGTTTGGTTTGATCGATGATATTGACGGACCAGCCGTCGGCGTTCAGCCAGATTGTCCGATATGCGGTGCCGTCGACTTTCATTTTTCGCCTTTCCTTTTACTTGAGATCGCGGATCACGCCCGCCACCAGGTCAAACAGTTCATCGATTTGTTCTTTTGAGATAATCAGCGGCGGCGACAAGGCAATGGTGTCGGCGGTGATGCGGATCATGGCGCCGCGCTCGAACGCCATCTGCATGGCCTCGAAGCCGCGCTCACCCACCGCACCGGGCCGTGGCGCCAATTCAATTCCCGCAACCATTCCCATGTTGCGAATGTCGATTACGTTGGGAAGGTCGCGCAAATTGTGGGCGACGTCTTCGAAATAGGGCGTCAGTTCGGCGGCGCGCTGGAACAGCCCCTCTTCGGCGTAGATATCCAACGTCGCCATGGCCGCTGCCACCGCCACCGGGTGGCCGGAATAGGTATAGCCGTGGAAAAATTCGATGGGCGTGGCCGAGTTTTCGGTAACGGATTTGTAAATTTTGGCATCCGCGATCACCGCCCCCATGGGTATGGTTCCGCTGGTCAGGCCCTTGGCGGTGGCCATCAAATCGGGCTGAACGCCCAGCAATTCGGCGGCACTACCCGCACCAACCCTGCCGAACGCCGTAATCACTTCATCGAAAATCAGCAAGATTCCGTATTTGTCGCAGATGGCGCGCAGGCGCTCCAGATACCCCTTGGGCGGCGGCAAAACGCCCGCCGAACCGGCCATCGGTTCGACGATCACGGCGGCGATGGTGGATGGGTCATGCAGGGCCACCATGCGTTCCAGATCATCGGCCAGATGCGCGCCCCACTCCGGCATTCCGCGCGAATACGCGTTGTGTTCAGGCGCGTGGGTGTGGGGAAGATGATCGACACCGGCCAGCAGGGACCCGAAATGGCGGCGGTTGGTGGCGATGCCGCCCACCGAAATGCCGCCGAAGCCGACGCCGTGATAGGCGCGTTCGCGGCCAATCAGGCGGGTGCGTGTCCCCTCGCCGCGCGACTGGTGGTAGGCCAGCGCGATTTTAAGCGCCGTGTCCACCGATTCGGACCCCGAATTGGTAAAGAACACATGGTTCAGGTCGCCCGGAAACACGGACGCGATGCGCCCGGCCAGCTCGAACGCCCCCGGATGACCGAACTGATAGGACGGCGCATAGTCCAGTTCCGCTATCGCCGCACTTACCGCCTCGACGATTTTCGGGCGCGCGTGACCGGCATTCACGCACCAAAGTCCGGCCGTTCCATCCAGCAGTTTTCGCCCATCGGCGGTCACATAATGCATGTCCGCCGCCGACTTGACGATCCGGGGGTCCTCCATGAACCGTCGGTTTGCCGTAAACGGCATCCAGAAAGAATCCATCGCATTGGTTGAACGAACCGACGTGGCCATAACTTCCTCCCCCAGCTTTCAAGGCACGTTTATGGGATGAACATGACAGCGAACGCATATTCGATCAACCGGCTTGGAGGCTACTTTTCCGTTACACTTCGCGCTATGATCCTTGCTATAAGGACATGCCCACCCATCAACAACCGACGACAATCAATGCCTGACACCGACCACTTCACAGGAATGGCCGCCATCGTTAACGCGGAACACCACGACCCGTTCTCGTATCTGGGCATGCATGCCGACGGACCGAACGGATCACAGGTGGTGCGCGCATTCTTCCCGGGCGCACAGGCCATGGATCTGATTGACGGAAAAAACGGGCGGTGCGTTGGCAAGTTCAAGGAAATCCATGCCGCCGGGCTGTTCGCCTGCGAGATGGCGCGGCGCAAAAAACCTTTCGTTTACCGGCTGCGGGTCGAAGCGGGCGGAAACCGCTTTGAAATTGAGGACGCGTACCGGTTCGGCCCCGTACTGGGCGAGATGGACCAGTATTTTCTCGCCGAAGGAACCGATCTGGCGGCCTATCGCAAACTGGGCGCGCATCCCAAAACCATGGACGGGGTCGATGGCGTGAACTTCGCCGTGTGGGCACCCAGCGCCAAGCGCGTCAGCGTGGTCGGCGACTTCAACGACTGGGACGGACGCCGACATTCCATGCGCCTGCATCCGGGCTGCGGGGTATGGGAGATTTTTATCCCCGGCGTTGGCGCAGGCGCGCCCTACAAGCTGGAAATCAAGGGCGCCGACGGGACGGTAAAGGATTTAAAAGCCGACCCGATGGCGTTCAGATGCGAGACCGCACCCAGAACAGCCTCGGTGGTCGAGGGCCTTGGCGATTATGAATGGGGCGACGGCGAATGGATGGCGGAACGGGCCTCGGCCAACCGCCGCGAAGCCCCCATTTCCGTTTATGAGGTTCATTGGGGATCGTGGCGACGCGTGATCGAGGATGGCAACCGGTCCCTGAGCTATGGCGAAATGGCGCAAACTCTTATTCCTTACGTGAAGGAAATGGGCTTTACCCATATCGAGCTTTTGCCCATTAGCGAGTTTCCATTCGAGGGATCTTGGGGCTATCAGCCAACGGGGCTTTTCGCGCCGTCCAGCCGTTATGGCGAACCGGACGACTTCAGGGCCTTCGTCGATGCCTGCCACCGCGCCGGGATCGGCCTGATCATCGACTGGGTGGCCGCCCATTTCCCCGAGGACGCTCACGGGCTGGTCCAATTCGACGGAACCCACCTGTACGAGCACGCTGATCCGCTGCTGGGGCGGCACATGGATTGGGGAACGCTGATTTATAACTACGGCCGCAACGAGGTCGCCAATTTCCTGATCTCGAACGCGCTCTTTTGGCTGGACGAGTACCACATCGACGGTTTGCGCGTGGATGCCGTGGCGTCCATGCTATATCGCGATTATAGCCGCGAAGAAGGCGAGTGGCTTCCCAACGAATTTGGCGGCAACGAAAATATTGAGGCTGTTCAATTCCTGAAAACTCTGAACGAACGGGTCTACGAGCGCTTTCCCGACGTTATGACCATTGCCGAGGAATCGACCTCGTGGCCCATGGTGTCGCGGCCCACCCACGACGGTGGCCTGGGCTTTGGCTTCAAGTGGAACATGGGCTGGATGCATGACACCTTGCAGTACATGGCAAGGGAGCCCGTACACCGTAAATTCCACCACAGCGAACTGACGTTCGGGCTTATCTACGCATTCCAGGAAAACTTCGTGCTGCCGCTTTCCCATGACGAAGTGGTGCATGGCAAACATTCGATCATTGGGCGCATGCCGGGCGATGAGTGGCAGCGGTTCGCCAATCTGCGGGCTTATTACGCCTTTATGTACGCCTACCCCGGCAAGAAACTTCTGTTCATGGGAAATGAGTTTGCCCAGGAACGTGAATGGGATCACGACGGAAGCCTGGACTGGCACTTGCTGGACCAGCCCCAGTACAGCGGCATTCGCAATCTGGTCAAGGACGTCAACCATCTGTATCGCGACTTCCCCACCCTGCACGAGCGCGACAACCAGGGCGACGGCTTCGAGTGGATCGATTGCGAAAGCGCGGAAGCCGGCATTCTGGCCTTTATCCGGCGCGGCTCCATTCCCAACGAAGTGATGGTGGTGGTGTGCAACTTCACGCCGGTGGTGCGCCATGACTATCGCATAGGCGTCCCGCTGGACGGATGGTACGCCGAGGAACTGAACTCCGATTCCGACCACTACGGCGGCGGAAACGTGGGCAATTTCGGCGGTGTCGGCTGCCAGTCCGAGGGTTGGCATGGAAAGCCCCACTCCATAAGTATATCGATGCCTCCGCTGGCAACGGTCGTGTTCCGGCGGACATCGGGCGAGTAAACGAAAACAATGTCGGCAAACGGTTACCGCGTAGAACCTGGAAGCCCCTTTCCGCTGGGCGCGTCATGGGATGGCCGCGGCGTTAATTTCGCGCTGTTTTCGGTCAACGCCGAGAAGGTCGAGCTGTGCCTTTTCGACGCGACCGGCCGCCGCGAGATCGCCCGCATCGCCCTTCCCGAATACACCGATCAGGTTTGGCATGGCTATCTGCCCGAGGTGGCTCCAGGTACGCCCTACGGCTATCGCGTTTACGGACCCTACGATCCCAAGCGCGGGCACCGGTTCAACCATCACAAACTGCTGGTCGATCCCTACGCCAAAACCCTGATGGGCAGGCTGCAATGGCACGCGGCCAATTTCGGATATCGGGTGGGCAGTTCGCGTGGCGATCTGTCGTTCGACCGGCGCAACAACGCGCGCTACGTGCCCAAATCGGTGGTGGTGGCCGATTCCATGGACCTGACATGGAGCAGTCGCCCCGCCGTACCTTGGCGCGATACGGTCATTTACGAAATGCACGTCAAGGGCATGACGGCAAGACACCCGCGCATACCCGAAAACCTGCGCGGCAGCTTCGCCGGACTAAGTCATCCGGCCATTCTGGATCATCTGGTCGATCTGGGCGTCACCACGGTCGAGTTGCTTCCCGTTCAGCCTTTCGCCGACGAGCCGCATCTGGTCGACAAGGGCCTGCGCAATTACTGGGGCTACAATCCCTATTGCTTCTTTGCACCCGAACCGGGCTACATGACCACCGGGATCGTGCGCGAATTCCGCTCCATGGTTCATCGGTTCCACGACGCCGGTATCGAGGTCATTCTTGACGTCGTCTTTAATCATTCCGGCGAAGGCGATCATCTGGGGCCGACCCTTTCGTTCCGTGGGATCGACAACGCGTGCTACTACCGCCTGCCGCCCGACCAGCCCCGCTATTACGTCAACGACGCAGGATGCGGAAATACCCTGAACATCGCCCATCCGCGGGTTTTGCAAATGGTCATGGACGCCCTGCGCTATTGGACCGAAGACATGGGCGTGGACGGTTTTCGGTTTGATCTGGCGGCAACGCTGGGGCGCGACGAATCCAACCGGTTCAGCACCTATTCGCCGTTCCTGAGCGCCATTCGCCAGGACCCGGCGCTGTCCCATGTGAAGCTGATTGCCGAACCGTGGGATCTGGGCGTTGGTGGTTATCGCATCGGGGCCTTCCCGCCCGGATGGTCGGAATGGAACGACAAATTCCGCGACACAACGCGAAGTTTCTGGCGCGGCGACGGTGGCAAGATGGGTGCGTTGGCGTCGGGGATTGCCGGGTCCAGCCCCATCTTCCAACACAACGGCCGCCGCCCCTCGGCAACGGTCAATTTCGTGACCGCCCACGACGGTTTTACGCTGGAGGATCTGGTCACCTACAGCCACAAACACAATCTGGCCAATCAGGAAGACAACAAGGACGGCACGGAAAACAACCTGTCCAATAATTATGGCGTGGAAGGCCCAACGGACGACCCCGAAATCGTATCGGTCAGGGCCCGGCAAAAGCGCAATCTCATGGCCACCTTGCTGCTTTCCCAGGGCGTTCCCATGATCGCCGCCGGAGACGAAATGGGCCGCACCCAGGCAGGCAACAACAATGCCTACTGTCAGGACAACGAAGTCAGCTGGATGGATTGGGAAACCATTGACGCGGAGCAGGCGGACTTCCTTGATTTCGTAAAACACCTGATCCGCATTCGCCTGGACAACGATGTGTTTCGGCGACGCAGATTTTTCCCGCCGCAGCAAGACAAGGAAGCTGGAACGCGGGAAGTCACATGGCTGGCGCAGGGTGGTCACGCCGTGGGCAAACAGGACTGGGAAGGCGCACAAACCTTCGGGTTTCACCTTCTGGCGGATGACGAGGACCCCCAGTCAACCTCCGCCATCGCCCTTCTCAACGCGACCGGCAAAGACGTCCATTTCCACCTTCCGGAATTCGCCATGAAGACGAACTGGCGCGTCATTTTCGATACGGCCAGACAGCAATTGCGGGACGAACCCGTGTGGACACCGTCCGACGCCGGGTTTTCGCTATCGGCGCTTTCTTTCACGCTGTTGTACGAAAGCCTCTAAATGCCGAACCCGGATTTTCTGAACCGCCTCGCCGATCTTGTCGGAATCGTTCCTGCCATCTGGATGCAAACGGGCGAATTGCGCCCCATTGCCGACCGAACCAAGGCCAATCTTCTGCGGGCCATGGGGTTTGATGTTTCCAGCGACGCCGCCCTTGGCGACGGCATTCGCCGCATGGAAGAAAGACCGTGGCGAAGTCGACTGGACCCGGTGTGCGTTGTCCGCTCGGATGCGCATTTTGCCTTACGCATTCCGGACCGGCTTTCCGGTCACGAAATGAACTGGCGGATCAATCTGGAGAACGGCGATACCGTTGCCGGAAATTTCACCCCCGGCGATTTCGACATTGCCGAATCCCGCGAAATTGACGGTGAGACCCTGAACCATTATGCCGTGACGCTGCCGGACGGCCTGCCGTGGGGATATCATCGTCTGACGATCGACGACGGCGGCGCCGAGACAATGCTCATCGTCGCCCCGCAATCGTCCTATTTGCCCAAATGGATGAGAGACGGCCAGCGAAAGTGGGGCGTCGCCTGTTTTCTGCCGTCTCTTCGGTCGGATAGAAATTGGGGCATCGGCGATTTTTCCGATCTGGCTGATCTGGCCGATGCGGCGAAATTGCTGGGCGCGGCGGCCATCGGCCTCAATCCTCAGCATGCGCTGTTCGAGCACATGCCCGAGGAGGCCAGCCCCTATTGCCCATCCAGCCGCACGTTCTTGAACGTTCTGAATATCGACATCTCCGCAGTAGAAGGCTTTGGCGATTGCACCGAGGTTCAGGCCCTGTTGGCAAGCGAGGGCTTTCGTGAAGACCTGGAAGGCGCGCGTGGCGCGGAATTGATCGACTACACCACCGTAAGCCGGCTGAAAATGAGGGCCCTGCGCCTTCTGTTTAAGCGTTTCAAAGCCCGTCAACCGGCGTCCCGCACCGCGTTCGAGGATTTCCGCCGCGCCGGCGGCGACTCCCTGCGGCGGTTTGCCATATTTGAAGCGTTGCACACGCACTTTTCCGTGCGCAAATGGACAGATTGGCCGACGCAGTTCCACGCCCCGGACACACCGGAAGTGGCCGCCTTTGCCGAATCCCACGCCCATGAGATCGAGTTTCGCATCTTCGCCCAGTGGCTGGCCGAGCAGCAGTTTTCGACCGCCGCCCAGCGATGTCGCAATCTGGGGCTGGAAATCGGCCTAAACCGCGATCTGGCGGTGGGTTGTCATTTGGGCGGGGCGGACAGCTGGACCGATCCCGAACTGTACGTTTCAGCCATTCGCTTCGGCGCACCGCCCGACCAGTTCAATGCGGCGGGGCAGAATTGGGGAATGGCTCCCGTCAACCCTCATCATTTGCGCGACCGGGCATATGCACCGTTTATTGAAATGGTGCAATCCAACATGCGCCACGCGGGCGCGCTGCGCATCGATCATGTCATGGCGCTGGAACAATTGTTCTGGCTTCCCGTGGATGATCCGGACGGTGGCGGCGCATACGTGGCCTATCCGTTTGACGACCTGCTGGCCATCGTCGCGCTGGAAAGCCATCGCAACAAATGCTTCGTCATCGGCGAGGATCTGGGAACCGTGCCGTCGAATTTCCGCGAACGCATGGCGGATGAACACATCCTGTCCTACCGGGTTTCCCAGTTTGAACGCCATTCCGAAGGCCTGTACATGCGCCCTTCGGTCTATCCCGAAATGGCGCTGGCCACGGCCAACACCCACGACCTGCCCACCGTTCGCGGCCATTGGCAGGGAACCGACATTTTCCTGCGTCATGATCTGAACGCTGAAGCCACGCCCGAAGATCTGGCGGCGCAAATGGAGGACCGCTCCCATGATCGCGAACTGGTGCGCGCCGCGCTGGTCGATCAGGGCTTGATCGCCGAAGATTTCGCGCTGGACGCCGCATTGGATGACGACGCTTTGCAAACCTTGATTACGGCCGTAGAGCGCTTCGTTGCCCGCACGCCGTCGTGCCTCATGCTGGCCGGTTTAACCGATTTGCTGGCCGACGAAAAAATGCTCAACCTGCCGGGAACCATCGAGGAATACCCCAACTGGCGTCACAAAATCGGCCTGCCGGTCCAGGATATGGCGGGCGATCCGACGGTCCGCGCCGTCGCCGCCGCCATCACCGCCGAGCGCCGCATATAGCGGTAATTTTCGCGTCCAATCGTGTCCCCAAATGAGGTATCATCGCGACATGATACGATTAATGGGATTGGTGCTTTCGGTCGTTCTATTGACCGTTGGTGTGACCTTGGCGCAAGGATGGACGCCGCTGGGCGGCGGCTCGACCGCAACGCCGCCCCCACAAACGCCCGCTGCTCCGGGCGCACCGTCCTCCGGTTGGGCACCTCTGGGCGGCTACCCACCGCCGCCGCCTGTGGCGACTCCTGCGCCCGCTCCGGCTCGGGCTCCGGCGCCTGATCCCGCCCCGGCTCCTGATCCCGCCCCGGCTCCGGCTCAGCCCCCCGCTCCGGATCCTTCACCGGCTCCGCCCCCCGCACAGGCCCCGGCTCCCGATCCGGCGCCGCAACCCAGTGCGCCCGCGGAACTTCCGGCGGCCCTGAGCGCCAAATTGGGGACACTGGCAGGCCATCTGGGGCAACTTGCCGACGAGTTGGAAACAACCTTCGGCCAACCCGAGGATACAGAGGCGGCCACGCGCGCAAAGGTGCCGCTCGACGACATCAACAAGGATTATTGCCAGTGCGGCGACCTGACGCCCGTGCATGATATCGAAAGGCAATTTCTGATCGATTATGTCCGAACGGTCGAGCGTTCCATCCGGGGATCGGTCGGCGCGCTTAACCAAACACTGCGCGTGGTTTCGGCAGCCAAGGCTCAACTCGCCAAGGCGCGATCATGGGAAGACCTGAAAGCGTTTAGCAAGGCCATCACGTCGTTCGGGCGCAACATCGACATCTCGCTAAAACTGTTGGCAGAGCACACCCCGCAACGTGCCGAGTTGCGCTCATTGCTGGCCGACGCCACAGCGATCGTGCGCCAATTCAAAGCCGATTTCGGCGACTTCGTGGCAGCCTTCGACGCCATGGATGCCGACGCGCTGGACGCCGCCGTGGCGCGCCTTACGCAGGGAACGGCAGCCTGGGCGCCTTTGCGCGCCCGTGTGCCACCGCTAAAACGCGAAGCCGACGATATCCGCCGTCGCCTGGCCAAGCCGCGCAACAATCCCGACTGCGTCCCCATTGCAACGGTATTCTGCAAGGTCAATTACGACGACGGCTGCAAGCCGGGCTCCACCTCTTTCGATCCCAAAACCTGCCCCGAATACTGCCGCAAATACCCGGCCCCGCGCGAAGCCGTGTGCACCGCGGGCGGCTACGTGAACATGACCTGGACCAACAAACCCGAAGAATCGTTCAGTCCCGCGCCAACCAAGTCGGCCCCCATCACCCCCGCCCCCAGATCCAAAGGCCGGTTCAAATAATTGGGCGACAGAATTAGGTGACAGTATACTAAATTATTAGAAATAATTTAGTATACTGTCACCTAATAGAACGGGTTAGCGGGTTTGTTCGATATTCCAGATTTCGCGGGCGTAGCCATGGATGGTTCGGTCGCTGGAGAATTTGCCGACGCCGGCAACGTTGCACACGGCCTGCCGGGCCCATTCATCGGGAGTTTGGTACAGCTCGTCCACCCGTTGCTGGCAGTCCATGTAGTCGGCGTAATCGGCCAGCAGCAGGTAATGATCGCCGCCGCGCAGGTGGGCATCATAGATATCGCGGTAGCGGCCCGGCTCGTCCGGTGAGAAAGCTCCCTGGCCGATCATGTCCAGCGCGCGTTTCAGTTCCGCGTTCTTGCGGTAGATGGCGGACGGATCGTAGCCGCTTGCGCGCAGCGCCTGGGCTTCCTCGGCGTTCATGCCGAAAATAAAGATGTTTTCGGCCCCGACGCCCTCGAAAATTTCGATATTGGCGCCGTCCATGGTGCCGATGGTCAATCCCCCGTTGAGCGACAATTTCATGTTGCCGGTTCCAGACGCCTCGGTCCCGGCGGTGGAAATCTGCTCGGACAAGTCACAGGCCGGAATAATGACTTCAGCCGACGACACATTGTAGTTGGGCACGAAGACAACCCGCAGGATTCCGTTCACGTCTGGATCGTTATTGACGGTTTCCCCAATGTCGTTGATCAGGCGAACGATCTGCTTGGCCATATAGTAGCCAGGTGCTGCCTTGCCCGAGAAGATCACCGTGCGCGGAACCACGTCGGTGGCGCCGTCCTTGATGCGGTTGTAGCGCGTGATCACGTGCATCAGACTCAACAGCTGGCGCTTGTATTCGTGGATGCGCTTGACCTGAACATCAAACATGGATGCCGGGTCCACCTCGACGCCGTAGGACCGGTTCAGGTATTTGGCGAACCGGCGCTTGTTGGCCTGTTTGATGGCCATGAATTCGTCCCGAAACGGCTTGTTGTCGGCCATGGGCCGAAGGTTCTTGATTTCCTCCAGCTTGGTCACCCAGCCTTCGCCGATGTGCCTGGTTATCAATGTCGCCAGGGCGGGATTGGCCTGAAGAAGCCAGCGGCGCGGCGTGATCCCGTTGGTCTGGTTCACGAACTTGCCGGGAAACAGGTTGTCAAACTCGGCGAAGGTTCGGCTGCGCAAAAGCTGGGTGTGCAGTTCGGCCACGCCGTTCACCTTGTGGCTGCCGACAATGGCCAGATGGGCCATACGAATGCGGCGCGATCCGTCATCCACCAATGACACCCGCGACAGCATTTCGGGTTTCTTCGGGTAGTTCTTTTTGACGGTTTTCAAGAATTCGTGGTTGATGCGGAAAATGATGTCCAGATGCCGTGGCAACACGGCGGCCAGCATGTCGATGGGCCAGGTTTCCAGCGCCTCGGGCAAAAGTGTGTGATTGGTGTAGGCGAAGGTCTGCGACGTAATTTTCCACGCGTCCGCCCAGGCAACGCCGTGTTCGTCAATGAGCAGACGCATCAATTCGGCCACGGCCTGGGCCGGATGGGTATCGTTCAGCTGAATGGCGACCTTTTTGGGGAACGCATCAAACGTATCGTGATGGTCAAGGTACCCGCGAATGATGTCCTGCAACGACGCGCTGACGAAGAAGTGCTCCTGTTTCAAGCGCAATTCGCGGCCAAACGCGGTGGCGTCGTTGGGATACAGAACTTTCGACAGGTTCTCCGAAAGGGTCTTTTCACGAACCGCTTCCACGTAATCGCCGCGATTGAAATCGTGCAGGCTGAAGGACTCGGTCGCATGCGCCGCCCAAAGCCGCAAATTGGCCACCGACCGGTTGCCGAAACCTGCGACCGGAATGTCATAGGCCCTGGCGATCACATCTTCCGTGTCGATCCACCGGCGTGCATCACGGCCATCCGCCTTTTGCGCTTCGGCCATCTTTCCGTGGAAAAATACGGGAAAGGCCACACCGGGACGCTCAAATTCCCACGGGTTTCCATATCGAAGCCAGCGCTCGGGGCGTTCAACCTGGCGTCCGTCCTCGATGCCCTGATTGAACATGCCAAACTCGTAACGCAGGCCGTAGCCCGTGCAGGGATACCCGTGGGTCGCCATGGAATCGAGAAAGCAGGCCGCCAGCCGTCCCAATCCGCCGTTTCCAAGGGCGGCGTCGGGTTCTTCCTCGGCAACCTCTTCCAGATTCTGGCCCAGCTCATTCAGCGCCGAACGCGCGATATCCACGGCGTTCAGATCCAGCAGGTTCTTGATCAGGCTTCGCCCCGGCAGATATTCCATCGACAGATAATGCAGCCGTTTGGCCTTGCCGCCCTGTTGCGCCTTGTGGGTTTCGATTTGCTTGCGAACCAGCGCGCCGCGCAGAATATAGGCAAGCGCCAAAAACCAGTCGCGGGGCGATGCGTCTTCGGGTGCCACACCCACATCAACCATCAAAAACGAACACAACGCCCGTTTCAGGGAAGCTGCATCATTCAAATTGGGGGATTCAAGAAGGGTTTCGCCTTTGAATTCGTAGTTCTTGTTCATACGGTTATCTTTTTGTCCTGCGTCCGCGCGCGCGAATCGGCGCGCTATCCGTTAATTCGCTGTAGACCGAGATATAATCGCGAGCCGACTTTTCCCAACTGAAATCCTGTTTCATGGCCCGCCGCTGCAAAGCCCGCCATTCGCCGGGCCGCCGGTAAAGCTTGATGGCGTTCGTCACGGCCCGGTTCAGTTCCGTCCCCTTGGCCGCCTCGAACACGAACCCGGTTCCGTCAGCTACATTGGATACGTCGATCACCGAATCGGCCAGGCCGCCGGTCCGCCGAACGATCGGCGGCGTTCCGTAGCGCAAGGCGTACATCTGCGTCAACCCGCACGGCTCGAACCGCGACGGAACCAGAAAGCCGTCGCACCCTGCCTGCACCAGATGCGAAAGCGGTTCGTCATACCCGACGCGAACGGCCACATGGGCCGGAAAATCCTTGGCCGCCTTGGTCAATTTGTCTTCCAGTTCCGCATCGCCCGAGCCGAGAACCGCCAATTGTCCGCCCTGCTCGATAATCCTGGGCAGGGTTTCAAGAACCAGATCAATGCCCTTTTGAATGGTGAAGCGGCTAACCACGCCGAACAGCGGCGCTTTGGGATTGATGGGAAGACCAAACGTTTTTTGCAGCGCGGCCTTGTTGAGGGCCTTCTTGCCAAGGTTGCGGGCATCATAGGTCTGTTCAATCAACGCATCGGTTCGCGGGTTCCAGATGTCGCCGTCGATCCCGTTGAGGATGCCCTTCAGGTGCCCTTCCCGCGAAGCAAGAACGCCCTCGAAACCAAAGCCGAATTCCTTCGACATGATTTCGCGCGCATGGGTGGGGCTGACCGTCGTCAATCGGTCGGCATAGCGAATTCCGGCTTTCAGGAACGACAATTTTTCGTGGTACTCGACGCCGTTGATGGAAAACGCTTCCAGCGGTAATCCGACGGCGCCCAGTTCCGTCGCCGGGAAAATTCCGGCGAACGCCATATTGTGAATGGTATGAACGGTTCCCGGACGGCGGCCACCGCGCAAGGCCAGATACGCCGGTCCCAAACCACCCTGCCAATCGTGGGAATGAAGGATGTCGGCTTGCCACCCCAGAACCGTGCCCGCGTCGCAAATGATTGCGGCGGCGCGGGAAAGGGCCGCAAAACGCACATGATTATCGGGCCAATCCTTGCCATCCGGCCCAAGATACGGACCCGTTTTTCTTTCGTATAGAGCCGGGCTTCCAACCAGCCACACAGGAACGCCGGAGCCCGGAACGCGCCCCAATGCTACGCGGATCTCGCCCGCGCCCAGGGGATCGCCCAGCGACACCCACGGCGCCAGGTCCACGACTTTATCGAGAACTTCGGAATAAGCCGGGATCAGAACGCGCACGTCCACGCCCAGGTTTTGCAGCGCCACAGGCAAAGCACCGGCAACGTCGCCCAACCCCCCCGTTTTGACGAAGGGAAACATCTCGGAAACCGCGAAAAGAACCTTCATGTGTCCGCCGAATATGATACCGTTGGCTTAATATCGCCTTTGGAGGCAGATTGGAACAAGGGAGTTGGATGGAATTTCCGGCAAGTCCCGAACGAAGGGGGTAACAATGCAGGACAGCCCAAGCGTTTCTCTCGATATGAACATGGCCTTGCGCCAGACATTTGCCGTGGTCATGGCGGGCGGACGAGGCTCACGCCTGCGCCAGCTTACCGACAATCAGGCGAAACCCGCCGTTCCCTTCGCCGGAAAATTCCGGATTATCGACTTCCCGCTGTCCAACTGCATCAATTCGGGCATTCGCCGGGTCAGCGTTCTGACCCAGTATCGGGCCCATACCCTGATCCAGCACGTTCAGAACGGCTGGGGATTTCTTCGCGGCGAATTGAACGAGTTTGTCCAGCTTTGGCCTGCGCAACAGCAAACGGCGTCGGGCTCGTGGTATCTGGGAACCGCCGATGCGGTGTTTCAGAACATCGAAACCATTTTGCCGCACCACCCCAAATACATTGTCGTTCTGGCCGGTGATCACGTTTACCGGCAGGACTACAGCCGCATGCTGGCCGAACACATCAAAAGCGGTGCGGACGCAACCGTTTCATGTGTTGAAGTACCCATCGACAAGGCGTCAGAATTCGGCGTGGTGGGCGTGGACGAAAACGACGAAATCATCAGCTTTCTTGAAAAGCCCGAGAATCCGCCCTGCATCCCCGGCCAGCCCGACGCGGCCTTCGCCAGCATGGGGATTTATGTATTCAACGCCGATTTCCTGTACGAAGCGTTGCGCAGCGACGCCGAGGAAGGGGCATCGTCCCACGATTTCGGCAAGGACGTTGTGCCGCGAATGGTGTCCAAGTGCCGCCTTGTGGCGCACCGGTTCGGAAACAGCTGCGTTTACACGGACGGAAGAAAAGACGACGAGCCCTATTGGCGCGATGTGGGAACCATCGACGCCTACTGGGAAGCCAACGTGGACCTGACGTCGGTCAGCCCGGCGCTTAATCTGTACGACAAGAAATGGCCGATCTGGACCTATCAGGCACAGCGCCCCGCCGCCAAGTTCGTGTTTGACGATGAAGAGCGGCGCGGCATGGCCGTGGACGCCCTGGTGTCGGCCGGATGCATCATTTCAGGCGCAATAATCAAGCGATCGTTGCTGTTCACCGGCGTACACGTCCACTCCTTCGCGGAGATCCGGGATTCGATCATTCTTCCCAGTTGCCGTATCAACCGTCACGCCAAACTGACCAAGGTCGTCGTCGATCAGAACTGCGAAATCCCACGCGGACTGGTTGTGGGCGAGGACCCGGAACTGGACGCCAAACGGTTTTACCGCAGCGAAAGCGGCGTCACTCTCATAACGGCAAAGATGCTCGAAGCTCTTTAGGCGTCTAGGCGTCCGGACTGGGCGGAAGGCAGCGGGCTATGGAAAGCTGTCCTTCCAGACGCGCCTCGGTCATTGCCGCGGGCAGGAACAGGCGCGTCCAAGGTTTGAGCGCAACGCGATCGCCATCCACCGTCATGCTCCCCTCGCCTTCCAGCACGATCATGATCGAATACCTGCCGTCGAACGCGGGATCGAAGGTTCCGTCCACGTCGGTTCGTCTGGTTTCCAGAAATTTAGTGCGCGGCGCGGCAAGCAGGGCCACCTCCCGCCCACCGCCGTTTTCCACGATCATACGAGGTTCGGGGCCAAAGCGTTTCTTGACCTCGGCGGGCGTGTAAGCGGTGAAATCGAACATATCCAATACCTTATCAACGCCCAATCCCATGGTACGGTTGGCTTCGGGAATATTGAGGGTCTTGTCGGCAAATTCGCAGTGAACCACGAAATCAGTGGGCTCCTGAATTTCAACAAGGGTAATACCGGGGCCGATGGCGTGGGGCAGGCCACCCTCTATCAACAACACATCGCCGGGCGATACGGGAACAGGATCGAAGCACTTCAGCATGGCGTCGGAATCCTGATCGGCGACCATGCGGCGCCACTCGTCACGGTTGGGCGGCCTTTGAAAGCCCGCCAGCACCCAGGCGTCGGGTTCGCGGGTGTCGATGATCCACCAGGCTTCGGTCTTGCCGCTGGGGGCGTTCAGGTGGGCTTGCGACCATTCCGCCTTGGGGTGCGCCTGAATGCTCAATCGCACCGCCGAATCAATAATTTTCACCAGCAGTTCGGGGCGAACGCCGAAGGCGGCCACATGCCGCGCCCCAAGGGCGGCTTCGGAATCAGTTTCCAAAACATCCGTCATCGACAAGGTTTGGCCATCAAAGGATCGCGCCATGCAAAGGCCCTCGCCTGGGATTTCGCCGCCGGGGCGCGCAGGGTTGGAAGCGATCACGGCCGAGCCGATCCAATCCTCGGGCATATTGGAGTCGGCGGGATTGGCCTTTCCCTCGATACGATCCAGAAACGCGCCGCCGCTATAGGTGCGCCACACCCGGTTGGGAAGCAGTTCCATCGGTCGGCGGTAAATCATGTCGGTCATCGTCAATATCCAGGTTCCGTGCAATTTCCGGTCGCTTTTTATCATGCACCAAACGGAATGGATATCGATCTTATGGGGCAACGGGTTTAGGTTGTCTCCATGACATCCGTTCCCTCTAATCCCGCACCAACAATACCCCGCAAGACAATCGCCATCGGCATCGCGTTGATGGTGATCGCTGTCGGTCTGTTTGCGTCCATGAACATGCTGGTCAAGGTGATCGGCAATGAATACCACCCGTTCGAGGCGGTGTTTTTTCGCAACACCATCGCTGCGGTTTTCGTCATTCCGTTCATTATGTTTTCGGGCGGGTTAGGAACGCTCAAGACAAAACGCCCCCTCGGACACGGGCTGCGCGCGCTGGCGGGCGTGGGCGGCAACGCCTGCTTTTTCACCGCCTATCAGTACATCGCCCTGGCCGACGGCATGGCCATTGCCATGTCGGTGCCCATTTTCGCCACCCTGTTCGCCGTGCCGTTGCTGGGGGAAAAGGTGGATTGGCGGCGCTGGGCGGCAATCATGGTGGGGTTCGGTGGCGTTCTGGTCGCGCTCGACCCTACGGGGAGCATCGGTCCGGGCAGCTATTTCGCCCTGACCGGCACCGTCTTTTGGGCATTGACCATCATTTTCGTGCGTAAGCTGAGCACCACGGAAAGCCCGTACACCATCGTTTTCTATTACATGATTACGGGAAGCGTCATCGCGGCGTGCGTCATGCCTTGGGTCTGGGTCACGCCCAGCCAAAGCGTTCTGTGGCTGTACCTCGCCACCGGGGTGGTCGGGGCCCTGGGCCAAATCGCCATGACGTTTTCCCTGAAACTGGCGCCGGCGTCGGTCGTCAGCCCCTTTGAATACACCCAGATTGTCTGGGCCTTGATATTCGATCTGGCGATATGGGGGGCCGTTCCTGCTGCCGCGACGCTGCTGGGCGCGGGCATCGTCATTGTCACCGGGCTTTACATTTTCCGCCGGGAAGCTCAGGGGAAAAAATAATTCTTTCCGCAGGCTAGAGCCCGTTTAACCAATACGGAGTCACTGAGACGGCCCCACTGACTTTCTGGCTAGGAAGTGGGGACGCCGCGATGCCGTCGCATCGCAAGGGCTCGCTGACGATGCCCAGGAAGCCAGTGGGGCCGCCATCGGTTAAACGGGCTCAAATTAAGAAATTTCAATGTGTCGGACGCACTAGCCCCGTAACCTGTTGGCGATTGGTTGGTTCTGCATTCGTCCAGCCAGTCAGGTTTGCTCGTATCCTTATATAGCCCCCGCCTCTTTTGAAGCGGGGGCTTTTTTTCGGGAGATCAAGGGCGCGGGTAAGCGGAGCAGGTTTAGGCGGCGTTGGCAACACCACGGCTATTGGTGGCGAGACCGGCCTCTTTCCACGCGTAGATACCGCCGTCCAGATGATAAACATCGCCTGCCGCAGGAACAGCAGTTGTCAGTTGCGCGCCAAAGTGGGCCGTGCGCCTGCCGCTGGCGCAATGATAAACAACAACCCTGCCCTTATGACCCGGTATTTTCGCCGGATCGAAGGACGACAACGGCAGATGATGAGCCATTGCAATATGCTCGTCCGCGTATTCTTCGTCCTCACGCACATCCACAAGGACAGCATCGCCTTGATCAATCCATTGTTTCAGCGTGATTGGATCAACACCCCGAATGCTCATTTTTCGCCCTTTCCACACAGCCCCGGCCAATATGGCTGAGACTCTGCAAATTAGAACTATTCGCATTTATGTCAAGGGCGAGTATTTCCCGGCTTTCCGGGCCGGAAAAACCCTGTAGGATACTGCCGGATCGGAAACCTCGTCGGTTAACGGCGATTAGAAACAAGGAAGACGTATGTCATGACCGAGTGTCCGTGCGGTTCCGGTTCCGCATTTGAACAATGCTGCGGCCCCTTTCTGGAGGGTGCGCCCGCCCCCACCCCGGAAGCGTTGATGCGCTCGCGCTTCACGGCCTTTGTTCGTGGCGATCTGGACCACATCGAAAATACCCATGCCAGCGACGTGAAAGACGGCTTCAACCGCTCGGCCGCCGAAAGCACGGCAAATTCGGTGGAATGGGTCAGCTTGGAAATACTCAATACCGCCGAAGGCGGCACGAACGACGACGCGGGTACCGTGGAATTCGCCGCCCGCTTCCGACAAAACGGCGAATTGATGGTTCATCATGAACGCTCGAATTTCCGCCGCGAAGAAGGGCGTTGGGCTTATGTGGATGGCAAAATGAACCCCAAGGGCGAGCCCCGCCGGGTGGAAAAGGTGGGCCGCAACGAGCCCTGCCCCTGCGGATCGGGTAAAAAATACAAAAAATGCTGCGCGGCGTGAGCCAGCCATGGAACGCAGCTTCTCCTGCCCCACCTGTGGAAAGTGCTGCTACGGCCAGTTGCCGCTGGCCATTGACGATACACTGGCCCACGCCGACCGGTTTCCGCTGGTCGTCATGTGGACGCCGGTTCGTCAGGGCGGGCGGTCGTTCGACATAACGGCCGAGCTGGGCATCACCATAAAGCTGAGAAAACGCAAACTGGCCGCTGTTCAGATTTCGCCCTGCGCTTATCTGCCGCCCACCCTGCCCTGCCCCGAACTGACCGCCGACGGATTGTGCGGCATTCACGCCACCAAGCCCTTACGTTGCCGGACCATGCCCTTCTCGGCCTATCGCGACGAAGCCGATCAAGCCGATTTGTTGATCCCCCGGTCCGAATGGATGTGCGATACCTCGCCCGACGCGCCGGTTGTTTACCGGGACAAAAGCATCCTTGATCGACAGAACTACGATGCCGAGCGCGCACAGTTGGTCCGCGACGCAGCCATTTTGAAGCCCTACGGCGAATGGTTGCTGGACAGCGTGCCGTCCCTGCGCATGGAGATTCAAAAGGTTGCCATGAAACCCAGCGGTGGTCAGGTCATCGTCAGCTTCTCGACCCTGATCCCGAGGCTGGCGAAGGTCGATATCTATGCCTTCGCCAGGAACCAGCTTCCCATAATGACCGCCTACGCGAAAAAAACGGCCAACGACCCAACGTTGACCGATTTTCACAAACGCTATGCCGATATGGCGGGCGAATGGGGGAAAATTGGCGGCAACTAAACTACCGGCGAAGCCCCGCCATCCACGTTTATGGCCGTTCCATTGATATAGGAGCCCTCGTCAGAGGCCAGGAAACACGCCATATTGGCAAATTCCTCGGCTGTGCCGATGCGGCGCAGCGGCATGGTTTCGCCCATTTCGGCGTAGAATTCCTCGATATCCTTACCCTCGTTCTCGGCGCGTATTTCCCATTGGTTTGACCGGATGCGCCCCACCAGCAGGGAATTGACCAGCACATTGTCGGCGGCGAATTCACCGGCCAGAACCTTGGTCAACGCCATACCGGCGGCCCGGCTGACAGCAGTTGGCGCGGCCCCGCCCAACGGGGCCTTGGCTCCGATGTTCAGAACGTTGATGATGCGCCCCCAGCGTTGCGCCTGCATGGCGGGGATGGCGAGCCTGCAAAGACGGATCGCCGCAAACAGTTTTAGCTCAAGATCGTCCTCCCACGTTTTATCGGAAACTTCTAAAAATCTCCCACGTTTTGATGATCCTGCATTATTTACGAGAATATCCACTTTCCCGAACGTATCGTTCGTCTCGTGGAAAATCCGTTCGCAGTCATCCGCCCTCGACACATCGCCGGAGATGGCGATCACCTTTGCCCCGGCCTGCGCCGCAATCGCCTCGCGGGCCTCATCAAGCACCTCGGTGCGCCTGCCCACGATGGCGACGTTGGCCCCTGAAGCGGCAAAGCGCGCCGCGACGGCGCGACCGATCCCCAGGCTTCCGCCGGTTACGATCGCGCTGCGGCCATTCAATTTAATTTCCATCAGTCCTCCCACACGTCCGGCGGCCAGTCCGGGGACGGCAGACGATGATCGTCCAGCCCGGCGATGGCCTGTCGGCCCATGGCCATCACCGCCTCTTCCGAAAGTCCGCCCATGTGTGGCGTACTGAAGAAGTTCGGATGGTTGACCAGTTCCTGCCTGTCGGTCGGCTCGGCCAGGAAGGCGTCAATAGCCGCCGAGGCGAGGTGGCCGGATTCGAGAGCCTTCAACAGTGCGTCCTCGTCGATCAGTCCGCCGCGCGCGGTGTTGACCAGAATGGACCCCGGCTGCATCTGGGCCAGACGATCCGCCGACAGAATGCCACGCGTCAGCTTGGTGTTTGGCAAGTGGACGGATATCAGTTCCGAACGTTCCAGCAACTCGTCCAGACTGACCGGCAAAACTCCGGTTTCTTCGTAATACTCAGGATGATCCCGGATGTCGTGGGCAAGCACGGTGCAGCCCATATACCTAAGAATCCGTCCCAGATCCTGTCCGATAAATCCGCAGCCCAGAATACCCACGGTGCGATCCGACAGCGCGCGGCCCGGACGCCGCTTCCAGATCCCTTGGCGCATATCCAGATTTGCCGTCGGATAATTGCGAATCAGCGACAGCAGGTAACACAGCGCCATTTCAGACACGGTGCGCTTGTTGACACCGCCCTTCCAACCAAGCTCGACACCATGATCAGCCATGGCCTTAACGTCTACGGAATCCATCCCGACACCGAACTTCGAGACGACCTTCAGTTCGGGCAAGGCCTCGATCACATCGCGCGACAACTTGTCGATGGACATGATGACCTTGTCATGCCCGCGCAGGAAATCGATCAAATCCTGCCCTTCCAGGATCGAGTCTGTTTCCTTGAACGTCACGTCCGAATATTTGGCCAGAAGCTCAGCCCGCAAAACCTTATGGCGTCCGAAGAACGCCTGCGTTACGGCAACTTTTGTCACGCGCATTTCCTCCCAGTTTCACCGGAGTGGAGACGCGGCAACCCCCCGGCCATATTGTTAACAATATTGTTGATTTTTCATAGCAACAGAATGGCTGTAGCGCAACGAATTCCGGCTTCGTCGGATGGGCCGAAACGGAAAAACCGGCGCGGGGTCACCCCCGCACCGGCTTTTTCATTCACTGTCGACTGACAATAATCAGCTGGCAGCAGCCCCGTTCTTGGGCATGATGACGTAGTAGAAGACCGCACCCAGGATGGCGCCGATCACCCACGCATAACCCGACAGGAAGGACAGCGCCGGCACCCAGACCGAGCCGATCGAGAAAATCGCGCCCAGACCGAAGGCAATCAGCGCCTTCTTGTTCCAGCCATTGTCATAAAAGTACTTACCGTCGGGATCTGCCGAGAACAGCTGCTGGATATCCAGCTTCCCATTCTTCACCAGATAGTAGTCGGTAATCATAATGCCGTACACCGGGGCCAGAACCGCACCCAGGGTGTTGACGAAACCGGCGATGCCGATCGTGCTGATGACCGAAACCCAGAGGGCGCCAATCGGGAACGCCACGATGGCCGTGATCAACCCGCCGATCCTGAAGTCGATCTTGCTGGGCCACAGGTTGGCAAGGTCGTATGCCGGCGGCACGAAGTTGGCCACCAGGTTGATGCCGACTGTCGCGGCAAAGAAGGTCAATGCGGCAATGATGGTCAACGGCAAGGCATCGACACGCTCGATGATGTCAGCCGGGTTGGTCAGCTTTTCACCGAACAGAACGACGGTGCCGGCGGTCACGAACAGCGCGATGAACGAGAAGAAGGCGACGTTAAGCGGCAGGCCGAGAAGGTTGCCGAGTTTCATGTCCTTCTGGGTTTTTACGAAGCGCGAGAAGTCACCGTAGTTGATGACGACCGCGGCGAAGTAGGCGATCATCGTGCCCGTGATGGCGAGGAACGCGGCAAAAGAGCCGTGCTCGTAGGGTTCGCCGCCACTGAAGATGGCGCCAACTTCCGAGAGCAGGCCGCCACCGGCCTTGTACCAGATGATCCCCATCAGAACGATCATCACGACGTAAACGAACGGACCGGCAAAGTTCAGGAAGCCCTTGATCCAGTCGATACCGCGCCAGAACATGTAAATCTGGAACAGCCACACGATAACGTAGGAAACCCAATCGACGCCAGTCAGCCCGAATACGGTCGCGCCGCCACCCACGTCGAACAACGCTTTAAGCATCAAGGCGAGGGCCGTCGACGCAAAATAGGTCTGAACGCCGTACCAGAAAATGGCGATGATGGCGCGGATCATGGCCGGGAAGTTAGCACCCCGCACACCCATACTGACGCGCGCCATGACCGGATACGGAATACCGTATTTGACGCTGGGCTGACCCGAAAGGTTCACCAGCACCATGATGATGAAGCCGGCCAAAATGATGGCGGCCATAACCGCCCAGCCATTCAAGCCGTATGTGATGAACAGAGATGCGGCCAGCGTATATCCGAAAAGACTTTGGATATCGTTGGACCAAACGTTGAAAATCTCGAACCAGCCCCAGCTACGTTTTTCATACGGAACCGGCGCCAGATCCGAGTTGTACAGGGTCGGATCGATTTTCTGAATTTCTAGATTTTGCTCTGACATAGTTTAGCTCCCCCAAAACTATTCCAAGAGATCCGCGGGACACACGGTCGTGCCTTCCGCACAATTTTCAACTGGCAAATTCTTGATGAATTCGTTCATACCACCAGCGAATCCCCGTGGCAACAAATTATTTCCGATTAACGTAAATAATTAACGCCCCCAGTAAAGCAAGTGTTCCAGCCGATTCGCTCAACCACCGTGGTTTCCGGGCGTTTCCGGAAAATTGAGGGGTGTCAAAAGGGTGGTGACACCCTATATGCAACTCGCAACACGAAACGAGACAAAACGGGTGGAGGAAAACCAGTGACGGAATCCATTCAGTGCGCGGTCATCGGTGCCGGCGCGATTGGCTTGGCCATTGCCCGCGAAATGGCCGTACGCGGACACGAGGTGATCGTGCTCGAAGAATCCGACGCCATCGGTTCAGACACCAGTTCGCGCAACAGCGAAGTCGTTCACGCGGGGATTTACTATCCGACCGGTTCGCTGAAAGCCAAAATGTGCGTCGAGGGGCGCGGACAACTCTATGAGTACTTTGACAGCCACGGGGTCGGCTATGATCGCTGCGGAAAACTGATCGTCGCCACTGATGACGCGCAGGTCGGGAAGCTCGAAGCCATCAAGGCCAAGGCGGAAGCCAACGGCGTGATGGACCTTGAATGGCTGGATGGCGCGCAGGCCGTCGCCATGGAGCCCAACCTAAGGGCCAAGGCCGCACTGTATTCCCCGTCGTCCGGCATCATGGACAGCCACCGCCTCATGCTTGCCTATCAGGGTGATCTCGAGGACAACAGCGGCATGGTCGCGTTTCTGTCGCCGGTGTGGGGCGGACGCCTGGAAAACGGTGCCAAGGTCATTTCCGTGCACGGCGACGAGCCCATGGATCTGGCATGCGACATCATTATCAACAGCGCCGGACTGGGCGCGCAGGCGTTGTCCACGTCCTTCGAGTTTCTGCCGCAAGACACAATCCCGTCGCGCTATCTGGCCAAGGGCACCTATTTCACGCTGACGGGCCGCGCGCCGTTTTCAAGACTGGTTTATCCCATCCCGGAAGACGGGGGCCTTGGGGTGCATCTGTCGCTGGATCTTGGTGGCCAGGCCCGATTCGGCCCCGATGTCGAATGGATCGAAGAAATCAACTACGATGTGGACCCGGCCCGCGCCGAGCTTTTCTATGCCGCCATTCGCACCTATTGGGCCGATTTGGCCGACGGCGCCCTGCAGCCGGGATATACAGGCGTGCGCCCCAAGGTGTCACCGCAGGGCGCGCCCGACGCCGATTTTATGATCCACGGCCCCGAAACCCACGGTGTTGCCGGATTGGTCAATCTATACGGCATGGAAAGCCCGGGACTGACTGCGTCCATGGCCATTGCAAACCATGTGGCGAATATGCTGGAGTAGCGCTTGGCAATAGATTGGCAATAATTGCCGGTTAAGCTAGCATTTTCCTCTCCTATCTGGGAAAAGGTTGGCCATGATGTGCGGAATTAGGTTCGCCCTGTTATTTCTGATTTTGCTGTTGCTCGCGCCGGATCCGGCAGAAGCGCAGCAGCGCAGTGGTGTGCGCGCCCAGGGCCGAGAAATCATTCAGGAACAGAATGCCGCTCCAACCACGTCCGGAGCGACCTCTCAGGTTCTCGACTTCCGCGAGGAAATGCGCCGTTTTGTGCAATCCATTGGCAAATTCGCGCGAGGCCACCGCCCAGATTTCATGGTGATTCCAGAGAACGGCCTGGAATTACTGGTGAAGATCGATCCGTCCGATCCGGACGTGCGGCACCTGGCCCGCACTTACATGCGTTCCATCAACGGTATCGTGCAGGACGGGCTTTTCTATGGCGTACCGGAACTGGACAAGCCAACCGAGGAAAAACGCCGCGAGAGCCTGCTGCCATTGGCCCGCATAGCAAAAAAGGCTGGCTTGAAGGTCCTGGTCAAGGACTACGTCAAGACGCCCCGGACGGTAGACGCAGCCCGCCGCCAGGCGGCAAAGGAGGGGTTCATTTTTTTCGGTTCGCCCTCGCGCGGCCTCGACATGGCAACCGTTCCCACCTACCCCCGCCGCCCCTACGGCGAGAGCGCCAACAGCGTGGTTTCGCTTAAATCCGTCAATAACTATCTGATGATCCGCGAATCCTCGGGCTTCGGCCGGGTGGACGAGTTCGCCCTCAAGATGCACGAAAACAACTTCGATCTCGTCGTCGTCAACATTTTTCATTCGCTGGGCAAGCCATTATCACGGCAAGCTGTGGAAACGCTGAAATACAAGAAGCTTGGCGCCAAACGGCTGGTGTTCGCGTATGTCGATATCGCGTCGGCTGCCAGTGACGACTTTTTCTGGAAAGACCACTGGCGTGAAGGGTCACCGGGCTGGATCAGCGCCGCTGTTCCCGGCAATCCCGATCGGTATTTCGTGCAGTATTGGCACCCAGAATGGCGCCAGATAATCTCGGGGGACGCCAATTCCTACATATACGGCGTTGTCCGCCAGGGGTTCGACGGCGTTATCCTTGGCGGTATGGATACCTTCCGCTATTTCGAAGGCGGCCTGGACGCGCTGGCTCAGCAATAGAGTGTGTTTCGCCGGTCAGTTTTCAGCCGCCTGCCCGCTATCTCGGACCGGCAGGGTGAAAGAAACGACGGTGCCGCCGCTCGAAGCCTGCGTAACGGCGAGGGTTCCCCCGTGCTCCTCGACGATGGTCTGACAGATCAATAGACCAATGCCCATTCCATCACCCTTGGTGGTGAAGAACGGCTCGAACAGTCGCTCACGAACTTCATCACTGATGCCCGACCCCTGATCCTCGACCTCCACGCGCACACATTCGGCCTCCTGATTCGCGCGAATGGTTACGCAACGCGGGACGTCTTCTCCATTGTCCATGGCTTCCAAGCCGTTGCGCACGAGATTGATAATGACCTGCTGAATTTGCACCACATCGGCAACCACCCGCGGCAAATTGTCGGCCATTTCCGGCACGATCTCGGCATTGTGTTTTAGCGTCTCGCCATACAGCAGACCGATGGAGTCGTGAATAACGGAAGCTACATCGATACTGTTCTTTTCGCCTTCTTCCTTACGAATGAATTTGCGAATTCGCATGATGATGTCGCCGGCGCGCGCCGCCTGTTCGGCAATACGCTCGATGACGACGCGAACATCGCTGATGTCGCCATGCCGTGCATCAATTCGCCGGATCGACCCGGCGGCATAGTTGCGGATTGCGGCCAGCGGCTGGTTCAATTCGTGGGCAAATCCGGCCGCCATTTCGCCCAGTGTGCTGAGTCGCGAAACATGGGCGAAATCCGACTGCATTTCCTGCACCCGGCGTTCGGCATCAACGCGTTCGGAGACGTCCAGACTCGTAAATCCGATACCGGACATGTCGCCCTGAGCATCGAACACCGGAAACCTGTTGGTCAGGAAATAACGTACCTTGCCATCCCTTCCAATTTTGGTCGCCTCATAGGTGACGGCACGGCGGCTCTCCATGACCTCGCGATCGCGCCGCTGAACCTCCTCTACGACCGCCGCGGACCGGTAATCCCCAACTTTCTTTCCCCGGTATTCTTCACCCACCGCGCCTAGGGATTCCCTGTATCTTCGATTGATCAACCGATATCGGCCCTCCAGGTCCTTTAGTCCGATTGAGAGCGGAGAATTGTCGATAACATTGCGGAACAGGGTTTCGCTTTCCTTCAACGCATCCTGGGCCTTCTTCATATTGGTGGATTCAAGGCTGGCCATGCCAACGCCCGTCATTTCGCCATTTCCGTCAAACACCGGAAACTTGGTAACCAGGAAATGGTGATCCGCCCCGTCGGTCAGTCGATTCCACACTTCGTAGGTAACGGGTTTACCCGTATCCATGACCTCGCGATCCTTCGCCGCCGCAAATTCCGCATCGCCGCGCGGTCGGAAATCGAAGCCCGTTTTCCCGTATATTTCCTCCGAATACAGATCGGACGTTGCTTTCGCCTTTTTGTTGACCAGTTGGTAACGCCCTTCCATATCCTTGAGCGCGATTACCAGAGGGCAATTATCGATGATGGCGCGTAGCAGGCTCTCGCTTTCCGCCAGGGCTGCGTTGGCCCGCGTTCGTTCCGTAACATCGATCGAGATAGAGCCAATTCCCAACGATTTTCCGTCTGCGCCGGGAATTGGGAACCGGGTAACTTCAAGGGTGTGCTCTGTTCCATCGGCAAAAGTAACGGACAGGTCGCGCTTGGCCACCTCGCCCTTCTCGGAAATCTCACGCACCTGCTCGTTTACGTCTTGAGAGATCCTCTTCGGAAACAGTTCTTCGACCGTTTTTCCGATCGCCGCATCCTCGCTAACCCCGTATCGCCGCTGAAACTCCGCATTTACCACAACGAACCGCCCTGACGTATCCGTCATGGCAATGGACGCCGGGGAATGATCCAGGACCGCCCGAAGGCTCGCCAATTCGTTGTCGGCGCGCTTCTGTACCATTCGCATCAACACAAAAATCAACGCGGCGGTGGCCAGAAAAAACAACCAGTCGCCGAATGTTTGTATCAACGCGAAAAGACCGAGGTCACCAGACGATACTTCGTCCGGGCGATCCGAGACCAAAATCCAGCAAACGCCAATACCGGCATACCCCAACGAAACCACGCAGGGCGAAACCAAACGGCCACAAATTGTCTGTTGGTTCATGCCCGTATTGCCAATAGCCGAGGTCCTTCTCAAGCCTTGCTTACCTTACCGATCTTTTTGGGCATTCAAAACCTAATTGGCGCCCACAAATCACATTCGGCACTACCAATTTTCGGCCAGAATCTCGAAATGGGCCTGGGGATGAGCGCATGCCGCACAGGTTTTGGGCGCGTCCTCGCCTTCGTGCACATAACCGCAATTGCGGCACTTCCAGCGAACCTTTTCTGCGCGCGCAAACACACGACCGGCGGCAATATTGTCGGCCAACGCAAGGAAGCGCTTGCCGTGCTGCCGTTCAGCGACGGCAATGGCTTCAAAGGTTTTGGCAATGCCCTCGAGCCCTTCAGCACGCGCGGTTGCGGCGAACTCCGGATACATCTCAAGTTCCTCGTGGGCTTCGCCTTCCGCCGATGCACGCAGGTTTTCCTCGGTCGTGCCGTTGCCGCCCGCAGGGAACGACCCCGATATTTCAACTTCGCCGCCCTTTAGCAGCTTGAACAGACGACTGGCGTGGGCCTTTTCGTGATCGGCGGTTTCCTCGAATACCTTGGCGATCTGCACGTACCCTTCCTTGCGTGCCTTACCGGCAAAGAAGGTGTATCGGTTACGGGCCTGAGATTCACCGGCGAAGGCGGTCAGAATATTCTTCTCGGTCTGTGTGCCCTTGATATCCATCGTCGTTTCCTCAATCTATCTTGTCCAGGTCACCGGCAAACTCCATGGCGCAATAGGGGCCGCCCTGGAACAACCCTTCGGCCGGAGGCTCTTTCCCCTGCACGGCCTTGATGGCCGACACCACGGCGGCCTGATCGGCGACGTCGGTAGCGCCGCTTTTCGACCGTGCCTTTTCATCTTCCAGCGCCTTGCGCTGGGCTTCAAGGATTTCTTCGGCAAACTCCTCGGAATTGTCCTGCGGTTTGTATCCAAGACGTTCGGCGGGGCTGTTATCCCACCAAGTGCGATCGTTGCCGGAAACCCCCCAGACGATTTCAAAATGGGTATCGAGCGGGGCATCCAGGCAAACGCGCGTTAACTGCACCATGTCGCGATGGGACAGCCAGCAGCTTAACATTCGTACATTGAGCGGGCGCGGCTGAAACGAGCCGATGCGCTGACAAATCACGCTCATGCCGTGCTTGTCGGCATAAAGACGCGCCAGCGCCTCGCCGAACACCTTGGTGGCGGCATAGCGGCAATCGGGACGCGGGGGGTCATCCACGGTCAGTTTTCGGTCGCGGCGGTAGTACCCGATCAGATGGTTGGTGCTGGCGAAGATGAAGCGTTTCACGCCATGTCGACGGGCGGCTTCAAAGGTATTGAAGGCCCCCATGACGTTGCTTTTCAGAACCACGTCCCAGGTTCCCTCTTCGGCCTTGCCGCCCAGATGGATGACCGCATCGACACCTTCCATGGCCGCATCTACCTCATCGTAATTGTCGAGGTTGGCCAGGACAATTTCCTCGCCGGGAAGCGGATCCCCGAAGGGCCTGCGGTGCGACAGGCGCAAAATGGGATATACGCCACGCAACTCTTCACGCAGCACTTTCCCAATGACGCCGTCGGCGCCGGTCATCAATACGCGGTTGTACATGAAATCCCCCAATCGAGACACACCATTATTTTTCGGAGCGATGATACCATGTTGGCAATCCAAAAATGAAGCGGCCGCCCGGATCGGGCGGCCGCTATTTCACTTCGTGATATCGCCGAAACCGTTATCGGCGCAGAAGATGGACGCCGAAACCGGCGACTTCCTGTTTCAGGTACAGGGCCTTGAGTGGGCCGCCCTCCTTGGGGTTGGCCGAGTCCCAATTGAATTCCACGCCCTGGCGGCTCATGTAAGCAACCGCGCGCTCAATGCTGTTGGTGTGAATAGCGATGTGGCCCTTGGTTCCGGGACCCTTGCCCTTCATCACTTCGGCGATGGTTCCGGCAAAGTTCGAGCTGTTGCCCTTCTTGACCGGCAGCGAGAACAATCCGCCCAGGGTTTCGGTAACGGCAAGCGATTCGGCGTCGTCGGCGGTATCAATGCCGATGTGGGCCAGATCGAAGCCCAGCATGGTCAGCACGGCTTCGCGGGTCAACGCCTCGATCTCGTCGAATTGCTCGGCGGCGATCATGTCGGATTTGACCATCCAGCTTCCGCCACAGGCCACAACCTTGTTCCACGAAAGGTAGCTGTTGATGTTGCCCGCGTTGATGCCGCCCGTGGGAATGAATTTGACCATTCCGTAGGGGCCGCTGATGGCCTTCATGGTGGACAGGCCGCCCAGGTTTTCAGCCGGGAAAAATTTGACGACGTTGATGCCAAAATCGAGCGCCATGGCGATATCGCTGGGGCAAGCCACGCCGGGCGTAACCGGCACGTTGTTGTCGACGCACCAGCCGACCACCTTGGGGTCGATGCCGGGCGAAATAAGATAATCGGCGCCCGCCGCAACCGCGCGTTCGGCCTGCTCAATGGTCAGCACCGTTCCGGCGCCCAGCATGACCTCGGGCACTTCCTTGGCGATGCGCTTGATGGATTCCTCGGCGGCGTCGGTGCGGAAGGTGATCTCGGCGATGGGTAGTCCACCGGCAGTCAGCGCCCTGGCCAACGGAACGGCATGCTTGGCGTCGTTGATTGCGACGACCGGGATACATCCCAATTCATGAAATTTCTTGTAGATATCACTCATCGTATTCCCTTCCCATTTTTCGCGCTCGGCGGCGACGTAAACTTTCTTCCGCCCGAAATAACCGATTGCTTCCAAACCCGCAAACACAACGTAACGATTTCGCCAATTAAAAGTGCCTCCAAGCCAAACCACCATCAACGCTGACCGCCTGGCCCACCGTAAACGGCAGGCCGCCGGTGGCCATGGTAGCGACGGTTTTACCAACGTCGTGCGGTTCGCCCCAGCGCCTGTCCGGCGACAGCCCGTTCTCGATTTCCCGGCTGTACTTGTCGGCGACGACGGCCGTCATCGGTGTGCGGATGATGCCGGGGCGCACCTCGAAGACGCCTATTCCCTCGTCGGCCAGACGAATCCCGAAAAGTTTGGTCATCATGGCCAACCCGGCCTTGGATATGCAGTACTCGCCGCGCGTGATTGCCATGATTTCGGCGTTCACCGAGGAAATGGTGACAACCGAGCGGAACGGATCGGCGGGCGCGGGCGGATGGTCGATCATCCAGCGCGCAACGCACTGGGTGAGAAAAAAGGTGCCGCGCAGATTGATGTTCATACAGCGATCAAAGCTCTCCACCGACATGTCCAGGATGTCGGCGCGATTGAGCACCGAAACACCCGCATTGTTGACCAGACAATCCACCGACCCAAAAGCCGCCAGCGCGCCCTCCAGCAGCGCCGAATGGCCGTCCACATCGGCGATGTCGGCTTCGACGAGTTCGCTGTCGCCGCCGCGTTCCTTGATGCCTTTCAGGGTTTCATCGGCATCGGCGCACTTTTCCAAATCGCCGATAACGATATCAAATCCGGCTTCCGCCAGAGCATAGGCGCACCCCCGCCCAATGCCGCGCCGCCCACCGGTTACAAGGGCCACCGGCCGTCTGTTTCCGCCGCTCATGGCCTCACCCTTTCAACAGGTTGCGCGCGATAATCATGCGCTGAATCTGGTTCGTGCCCTCGTAGATTTGCGTGATTTTGGCATCGCGATACAGGCGTTCGACCTCGAACCCGCGAATGTAGCCGCTGCCGCCGAAAATCTGCACCGCGTTGCTGGTGTGCTGAACGGCTGCGTCCGAAGCGAAACACTTGGCCATGGAACTTTCCACCGTGGCGCTTAGCCCGGCATCCATACGCGTGGCCGCGTTTTGAACCAGAAGACGCCCCGCCGTGATGTCCTTTGCCATGTCCGCCAGCATCCATTGGACCCCCTGAAACTCGCCGATGGCCTGACCGAACTGCTTGCGCACCCCGGCATACTCCAGCGACGCATCCAGCGCGCCCTGCATGATGCCCACCGCCAGCGATCCGATGCCGACACGCCCCTTCTCCAGCACGCTCATCATAATGTGGAAGCCACGATTTTCCGGCCCCAACATGGCGTCGGCGGGAAGCCGCACATTGTCGAATTCCAGCTCGCCGACCAGCGAGGCGCGCTGGCCCATCTTGTGTTCCTTTGGCCCGGATTTGACGCCGTCGTAGGCGCGCTCAACGATAAAGATGCCCATGCCCCGGTGGCCCGCGTCCTTATCGGTGCGCGCCAGAACAAGGGCGAAATCGCAGATCGGCGCATTGTTGATCCAGATTTTGCTGCCGTTCAAAACCCAGCCGTGGCCATCGCGCACGGCGCTCGTGCGCACGTTGGCCAAATCACTGCCGGCCTCTGGTTCGGTCAGGCCATAGGCTGGGCGCAGTTTGGCCTGCAACAAACCCGGAAGATATTGTTGCTTCTGGGCATCCGTTCCGTACTGAACCAAAAGCGTACTAATCAGTTCGACCAATCCGCATTGATCGGCCACCGCCGCATACCCGCGCGACAACTCTTCCATGACGATGGAATAGGACAGCACGTCACAGCCTGCCCCACCGTATTCCTCGGGGGTACTGATGCCGAACAGCCCCAGTTGCGCCATCTGGTCGTAGATCTCGGCCGGAAACCGTTCGGTCTCGTCCAACTCACCTGCGATGGGCCGGATTTCGTTCTCCGCGAACTGATGGGTCATCTCGCGGATCGCTTCGTGCTGTTCATTTAGAAACATCGCCATTTCCCTCCCAGTGGCCCCTTTGTTATACCAAGGGGAATTGATGATTTCTATCGGACCCGATCCATGACCGGCAAAACAATTTCAATTGAAGACGCCGCCGCCCTGATTTGCGATGGCGACACCGTGGCGATTTGCGCCGCCGGCGGCGGACTGCTGGAACCCGAGGCCCTGTGCGCCGCCATCGAGGCGCGGTTTCTGGAAACCGGCCATCCACGCGATTTGACGCTGGTCAACGGCCTGGGCTTCGGCAACGCCGCCCACACCAAGGGCATCAATCATTTCGCCCACAAGGGTTTGGTCAAACGGGTCATTGTCGGGCTTTGGAGTTGGTCGCCCAGGATGCAGGAAATGGTGGAGGCCGGAGAAATCGAAGCCTACTGCCTGCCGGGCGGGGTTATTTCACTTCTGCTTCGCGAAATCGGGGCGGGCCGCCCGGGCCTGTTTACCCATGTCGGTCTTGGGACCTTTGCCGATCCGCGCCAGAGCGGCGGACGGTGCAATGCGCGCACCACCGATGAAATCGTCGAACTCATGACCATCGATGGGCGCGACGTGCTTCGATACAAACCTTTCAAGGTGGACGTCGGGATCGTTCGCGGCACCTTCGGCGACCCCAAGGGCAATATCAGCATGGCCCACGAAGCGGCCGATCTGGACGCCCACGCCGTCGCCCTTGCCGCCCACAATTGCGGCGGAACGGTTATCGCGCAGGTGGGTAAGCGTGTCGATCAAAACGCCTTGCCGCCACGCGACATCCGAATTCCCGGCGTGTTGGTCGATGCACTGGTCATCGATCCCGACCAGCGCCAGACCCACCGTGCGGTATATGAACCGGAACTCAGCGGTCAGGCCCGCACGGAAAATCCGAAAAGCATGACCAACGCCGCCGTTCGTCCGGGCATCCGTCAGGTTATCGCCAGGCGCGCCGCAGAAGAGTTGGTCTCCGGCGCGGTAGTCAATTTCGGCTTCGGCATTCCCGGTGGCATTCCCAACATGCTGATGGATACAGGGGAACTGGACGACTACTGGCTGACCATTGAGCAAGGCAGCCACAACGGCGCCATTATCGACGGCGAGTTATTTGGCGCGGCAGTCAACCCGGAAGCCATACTTTCGTCCATCAAGCAGTTCGATTTCTATAGCGGCGGCGGCATCGACATCACCTTCCTGGGCATGGGCGAAATGGACCGCCGGGGAAACGTCAATGTGTCGCGCCTGAATGATCGGTTGGTGGGCACGGGCGGATTTATAGATATCTCGCAAAATGCCGGAAAGATCGTGTTTTGCGGGACGTTCGAGACCAAGGGGTTGCGGACCCGGCTGGCCGACGGCGGACTTGAAATCGTCGAAGGCGGATCGGTGCGCAAACTCGTTCATCAGGTCGGACACCTGACGTTCAGCGCCGAACGCGCGCGCAGTTGCGGGCAGGAAGTGGTTTACGTTACCGAACGCGCGGTTTTCAGGATGACACCCGAGGGCGTGGAACTGACCGAAGTCGCGCCCGGCGTCGATCTGAAATCCGACATTCTGGAACGCATGGATTTCGCGCCAATTGTCAACGCACCGAAAACCATGAGCGCAAAGCACTTCCGGAAATAAAAAAGCGGCGACCCGAAGGCCGCCGCTTTTGAGCTATATGTTGACGTTCAGGCTATTTCTTTGATCCGCCGAACAGGCCCTTCAAAGCTTCGCCTGCCCCACCTGCGCTCTCGGTGGCTTTCTTCATAACGTCACTGGCCTGCTCCTTGGCTGCATCCGCGGCTCCGCTGGCCATACCGCCCGCGTCTCCCATGATGTCGCCAAGCTGTTCGCTCACCTTGCCGGCCATGTCGCCGAAATCGATGCCGGAGACCGCGCCGGTCGCCGAGTCGGTAATAGCCGAGATGACCTGATCGGCAATCTCGCCCGGTCCGGCGCCATTGTCTTCCTTGCCGATGTCTGTCAGGTGGATTTCCGGCAGGGTGGCGCCAAACTTCTTGCCGCCCAGGAAGGTGGCGCTGACATTCATTTTGGCTTCCCGAATATACAGGTGCTCAATGATCAGCTTCTTGCCATCGGCGCTGTCGGCGCTGCTGCTGCCGCCACCACCACCCGAAGCTACCTTGACGTAGGCGTCGGCATTTTCCTTCAATTTATCCAGATTGCTGCCGCCGGAACCGATTTCGTAGGTAATGTCCGGCGCCTGTACGACAATTTCCTTGATCACGATGGTATCCGACGTAATCGTGCCGGTATCCATCTTGACGCTGACGAGGCCCAGACTGAAAGCCTTGTCGGTTTCAAAGCCTGACGGATTGCCGATGTTCAGGCCTTTTAGCGCGCCCGCACCCGACGTCGTTGAAATATCGACTTCGTTGAGGGTCACTTCGGCCTGAAGAATTTCCGTTCCAAATTTTTCCACCGCCGACTTGATGATCCCGCCGATATTGGACCAAAGGAAGAAGACTCCGGCCACGATGATGACCACCAGGCCGACGCCACCTATCAAAATTCCGCGTTTCATGAGGGAATACTCCTTCCAGGAGACGAGTCACACTTCACCGCGCCAAACCATACGCTGGTCTGCCCGCAAACAATTCGGGGGGCGGAAAGCCCGCCCCCCCGGATCGGATCGCTATGATCCTAGTACGTGTTCAGGTCGATGTTGACCCGACGGTTGGCCGCAGAACGCTGACCATCCGCAGTCGCAATACGGGGCGACTCTTCGCCGTATCCGGCACTCACGATCTTGACGCCCGAGCCCAGACCACCTTCCTTGAACGCAGCGACCACCGCCGCAACACGCGCATTGGAAAGTTCCATATTGTATTTCGAGGTGCCCGCCCTGTCCGCATGGCCGGTAATCACAATCGACTTGGCCTTGCTTTGGCGAGAGGCAATCATCGCTTCGCCAATGACCTTTTTGGCCATGTCCGATAGCGTCGCTTTGTCGAAATCAAAGAACACGGTGAAGGACGACGGAATGGTCGGAGCCGGCATAGGTGCCGGTGCCGGCGCGGGCATGGGTGCCGGAGCCATGGCTACCGGAGCAAGCGCGCCTTCCAACTTGCGCAGGACGTCCCAAAGAGCCGCCCGGCAACGCATGATGTCGGCAGGCTGGAAGTTTTCTTCCTGCTCTTGCATCCAGCATTCATACATGGCCTAAGCATGCGCCGCATCCTGCGGATATTTCTCAGCCGCGCCCTTGCCAAACAGATTGACGAGGCGTTTGCGCGCTTCACTCAGCGCATAGACCTTGTCTTCCGGCAATTCACGATCCGCGATCTTTTCCAACGACCTGGGGCCACCGGTACCGGCCGAGATCGCACGCATCGCGAACTTGTCAGAATCCGCCCAGTCGCTTTCGTTATATTCCAATTGCGAAAGCTCAATGTATTCGGCGAAAAGATGCCCCTGGAACGTCGACCCCTTGGGATCAACCTCAAGCGCTTTCCCCAATTGCTGGCCGCCACAACCGGCAAGCAAAACCATCGCCAAGCCGCCAATTAACAGTTTTCCTGAATTCGTCATGAACAATCTCCGTAACAAAATCTTGTTTCCACAATCTCTCTCGCGAAAGAACCGACCCGCCACACGGGTCGATGCCCGCGCTGACATTGTATTTTTTTGGACGGAGAAACCTCCGCCTGCTCCCACTCCCGGACAAACCGGAAAAGCGGCCTCAAGAACACACGACCATTGTAATGGCAACATCCGTGCCACCACAGCTAAATTAGAGACCATTTCGAGATATGGCTGTTTCCCCCGTTTTGCAACGTTCAATCTTAGCATTCTTTTGTCGCGGTTTGCATCCTGAGTTGCAGAATCCGAAATTCCGCAGGCAATTCGCGACAAAAAACGGATCCTGACCGCGGGCCAAACCCGAATTATTGCCGATTTTCGTCAGCACGCGGTCCGATGTCGTTCGATACAAGTGGCAACCACCTCGTCGGGATCGGTGTTCCACCATCGATTCGAAAAAATCTCCACCTCGGCATAACCTTCGTATCCAGCATTCTCCATCATCGACCGGAATTCAGTGATGTCGATCACGCCATCACCCATCATTCCGCGGTCACACAATATATCCGTCGTCGGTGACAGCCAATCGCAGATATGAAAAGCCAGCAGACGCCGCGAATCGGCTGCGGCTGCGCGGTCGATCTGGCGCTTCAGGTCCGGATCCCACCAGACGTGGTAGACATCAACCGCAATGCCCACACCCGCACCCAGTTCGTCACAAATATCGTTGGCTTGCGCCATGGTGTTGATGCAGGCGCGTTCCGCCGCATACACGGGGTGCAGGGGCTCGATGGCCAGCGGCATTCCGGCGGCCCGCGCATAGGGCAAGATGGCGGCAATGCCGTCGCGAACCTGGGCGCGTGCGCGCACAATATCCTTCGACCCATCGGGCAACCCGCCGCAAACAAGAACCAGACACTGCGCGTCGATGGCAACGGCTTCATCGATGGCGCGCAGATTGTCGTCGATGGCGGCTTCCAATCCCGCCTTGTCGGCCGCCGGGAACATGCCACCCCGGCAATGGCCCGATACCGTCATGCCATGATCGGAAAGAATGCGCGCCGCTTCGTCCACACCGCATTCTTCAAGCTTGTCGCGCCAAACCGCGATGCCGCGGATACCCTGCTTTGCGTAGCCCTCGACGGCTTCGCGTAGCGTCCATTGTTTCCTGGTCGTCGCCTGGTTGATGGAAAGCGGATAGCGGATTTCACCCATTTCTTTAGCCTTCGATTCCATAGAGACGCAAAACGGTTTTCATTCTGTTGACCGCACGATCCGGATCGGCAATCAAACCGGCCTGATCGGCAAGGCGGAAGACATCCGCCAGATAGGGCAGCGAGTGTGCGCTTTGCTGGCCGCCCATCATGATGAAATGCGGTTGGTGGCCATTCAGATACGCCATAAAGACAACGCCTGTCTTGAAATACTGCGTGGGTGCCCGAAAAATATGGCGGGCCAGGGGAATGGTCGGCGCCATAATTTCACGGTAGGCGGTACGGTCTCCCGATGTCAGCGCCGACAGCGCGGCGGTCACAGCAGGCGCGATGGGATCAAAAATCCCCAAAAGCGCGTGACTGAACCCTTTGGCATCCCCTTCGATCAATTCCGGGTAATTGAAATCGTCGCCGGTGTACATTTTGATGCTTTTGGGAAGCACTCGGCGCATCCTGATTTCAAGATCCTTGTCCAGAAGGGAAATCTTCACGCCCTCGACCTTGTCGGCATTGGCGGCGATGACGCCCAGGCAATTCTCCATGGCCGCCTGCGAATCGCGCGATCCCCAGTACCCGGCAAGTTGCGAATCGAACATTTCGCCCAGCCAATGGATAATGACAGGATTGCGAACCCGCGAAAGAACCTTCTCGTAAACGGTCGCGTAGTCGTCCGGTGACTGGGCGACACGCGCCAGCGCGCGGCTGGCCATCAGGATGACGCGTCCGCCCAGTTTTTCGATCGCGGAACATTGATGATCGTAGGCGGCAATCACATCGTTGAGGTTTCGCGCATCGGCAGGGTCCAGATGATCCGTCCCCGCGCCCGAGAACAACACGGCACCCGGAAAATCCTTCGATTCGGCGATGCTGAGTTCAATCAGTTTCAGCGCCGTGGGCCAGTCGAGACCACTGCCGCGATGCGACGTATCCATGGCCTCGGCCACGCCCAGACCAAGGCCCCAGAGGTAGCGCCGGTATTTGAGCGTCTCGTCCCAGGCCACCACCGGCTCCGTCCACGGATTGGTGTGGGCCAGGGGGTTGCTGACCATGTGCGGCGCGGCCATCGCGACACGGCAAAGCGGCTGGTCGGGCACGGGGCCGAAGTCCCGCGGCTCGCCCATGGTATAAAGCGCCAGCGGTCCGTCTTTCACCGGCAGTCTTAAGGTCGCCATCAACTCGTTCCTCCAGTGTCTCTGCGGAGGACGTTTCCAAATTTTTCGCCGTCCTACCTTAGCGGTAGATTTTTCCTTCGCGGAACGCCGCCCAGGCCGTCTCGAACCAAAGATCGGTTTCGGGAACAGGCCTGCGGTCGATCCATTTGGAGACGACCTTGTCGCCGCGAACGTCGGTTTCCAGAACCTGAGTGCGGAATTTCTCGTTTTCCTTGGCAAAGCGCCATTCGGTCCCCAGCTTGGCATGGGCTTTGGTCCCGCCCCGCGCCGTCAGAACCAGGGCCGAGCCCCGACTGCCGACGCCGCTGGCCACCTGAAAGCGCAAGGCCTCCAGATAAACCATATGGGCGAAACACAGTTGCCGGTTGCGCAAGGCTTCGATCATGCTGCGAACACCCTTGTAGGCGCAGCCTTCCTCTGAAATCCGCCGCCATTGCGCGCGCGCCGCCGCCACCGCCGCCTTCAGATCATCCAGCGACCGGATATGCGCACCCGCTTCGGTCATGCGGGCCTGGAATTCCTCGCGGGCCTCCTTCCAGCTGGTGGCCGACAGGGCGCTGTTATCCAGATACCCCACCACATCTTCAATCGCCTCGCGGGCGGCCTGCTTGACCTGTTTTTTGTCGATGGTCCAGTCGGCGTACCGGTGGGCAATGAAGTCGGCGGCGCGCAGGCTGCCCACTTGCCCCGCATTGAGGGCCGATCCGCCCGGACGGTAAACGCCGTGGCTTCCGTTGACCTCGCCAATGGGGAACAGATGCTTGATGTTGAGCGATTCCCACCAATGGTTGGCCGCCAGCCCGCCGTTGTTGTGCTGGGCGCACACGGCGATTTCCAGGGGCTCGGTGCGGATATCGATGTTGTGATCGAGATAAAGCTGAATGGCCCCCGGGTTCATGGTTTGCAACCGCTTGATGGGCGTCGCCATCAGGGCCTTGGAGTTTTTCAGGTAGGTGTGGGCCTCTTCATCCAGATCGTCGATGTTGAAGTCGGCGGGGTCCGTACGGTAGTCGAGGAACACCCGACGCCCCTTAATCACCGTCTCCACGTACACCAGAATATCGACGATGGACGACCCGCCCACCACCTTGCGCGGGTCAAACGGCCACTGATAGCCCTTCAGGAATATCCTCGAATTCATGTCGCCAAGGGTATCGAAGTATGGGCGCAGAAATTCCTGTTCGTCGTTGCCGTCGCCATCGGTGCTGATGAAACGCGGCACCACCTGCATGAAAGTGCCCGACACATTCCAGCGAAACTTGATCGACGCCATGCCGTACTGGGATTCGGGCAGGCTTTGCGAACGCGCCCCCGACATCATGGCCAGACCGATGGCCCCGGTGTGAACCGACGGATAGACGCTGGTTTTATAAAGTCCGCCCGGACCGCCGACGCCGAATATCACGTTTTCCGCGCCATAGGCTTCCAATCGCCCCTTATCGTCCACGGCGATGGCGCCGCAGGCCCGTTTCCAGCGGCCGGTTCCGCTCGTCAGAAGCGATACGACATTGCGCTTTTCCTTGATCTTGATCCCGCGTCGTTCGGCATCGCCGATTAACGCGCGGCACATTTCGCGCGAGGTATAGGGACCGACCGAGGTCGCGCGCTGGCGCGGATCATGATCGGTTTTGTAGCCCATGGCCTGCCCGTAGGCGTCCAGCGGGAACGGGACCCCCAGATTAATCAGATTGAGGAACCCGCGCGCCGACATGCTGGCTTCAACCAGCGCCAAATCGCCGTGCATGCTGCCGCCGGCGAAATAGTTCTCGGCCATGATGCCGGGCGCATCCTGATCCTCGCCGCACAGCGACAGCTTGTAGTAGGTCTGCTTGTCGCTGCCGGTGTTGATCGAGGTGCCCATTTTTAGGCCCTCGGTCAGGATGACGATATCCTCGACGCCCTGATTGTTAAGCTGCACGGCCGCATTCAGGCCCGCCGCGCCACTGCCGACAACCAGCGTGTGAACCCATGTGATCGGCACGGATTTCTTCTTCTTTCCATGCTTGATCTTGATCTTGGAACCCTTTTCCTTGGCCATGATTCGCCTCCGTGTACTCGCGCTGTCTACAGCGTCTGAATCTGCATTCCGCCGTCGATCATGATGACCTGTCCCGTGGAATATGCCAAGTCACCGCGCACCAGACCGGCAACCGCCTTGGCGACGTCTTCGGGCAGGCCCCAACGCGGCTGCAGGGCAAGCCCCTCGGCAAACATCTTGTCGTATTTGTCCTTCACCACCGCTGTCAGTTCGGTAGCGATGACGCCGGGGCGGATTTCATAGACGGGAATTCCGAATTCAGCCATGCGCACGGCAAACAACTTGACCGCCATGGTCAGGCCCGCCTTCGACATGCAGTATTCGCCACGGCTGATGGAGGCCACAGTCGAAGAAACGGAGGTAATGAAAACGATCGATCCCTCGAAATCCTCGTCGGCCTTTTTCTGTTCGGCCATGTAATTGGCGACCCGCTGGGTCAGGAAATACGGCCCGCGCAGGTTGATGCCCATGACGCGCTCGAAACTTTCCTCGGTGGCCTCCAGAATGTCATCCCGCGACAAGGGGCCAACGCCCGCGTTGTTGACCAGAACATTGAGCCGCCCAAAACGCTCGCGAATGGTTTCGACCATGCGCGCCCGGTCATCCTCGACCGAGATATCGGCCCTCACATAGATGGCCTGCGCGCCCAGATCGGCCAGTTCCTTCAATGCGGGCTGGACCTCGGCTTCCTCGACGATATCGCAGACCACGATATCGCAGCCATCGGCCGCCAAGGTTTTTGCGATGCCAAAACCGATCCCCCGTCGCGCGCCCGTTATCAGAGCGACTTTACGTTGCGCTGCCATTTTCTCTCCCCTGTCAGCCTTTGAGTTCAGGCACGTCCACCCAGGCTTTTTCCTCCCAGCTTTTGGTTGCCAATTCAACGAATTGCAACCCCTTGGCCCCTTCCATAAGACCATGCGGGAAGGGTGCGTCGTCGAACATATGGCGAATGAACATTTCCCATTCGATCTTGAAGGCGTTCACCGGTTCGGCGACCGTCGGCATCTTTTGCCAATCCTTGAAGTAATCGGTGGGTTCCGCGGTATCGGGGTTCCACACGGGGCGCGGCGTCATTGCCCGGTCCTGTATCCAGCAATCGACCAGACCGGCCACGGCTGAGCCGTGGGTGCCATCAATCTTGAAGGTCACCAGATCGTCGCGGCGCACCCGTACACACCAATCGAAATTGATCTGCGCCAAAGCCCCGTCTTTCAGTTGCAGAATGGCGTAAGCCGCGTCGTCGCTGTCGGCGTCATAGGGCTCGCCGGCTTCGTCCCAGCGGGTTTTGATGTGGTTGGCGCCGATGCAGAACATACCCGTGATCTCGCCGAACAGGTTGTCCACCACGTAACGCCAGTGCGGGATCATATCCAGGATGATGCCGCCGCCGTCTTTCTTGCGGTAGTTCCAGCTGGGGCGCTGGATGTCCTGCAAATCGCCTTCAAAGACCCAGTAGCCGAAATCGATCCGACACGAGAGAATGCGCCCAAAGTAATCGGCTTCGCGCAGCATCTTCAGTTTCAACAGGCCCGGCAGATACAGCTTGTCCTGCACGACGCCATGCTTGATACCGGCCTTTTCGGCCATGCGGTAAATTTCAAGCGAATCCTCCAGGGTGTCAGCTGTCGGCTTTTCCACATAGATGTGCTTGCCGGCGGCGATGGCCTTTTTGACAAGATTGGCGCGCAGTTGAGTGCTGGCCGAATCAAAAAACAGCTCGTCGTTTTTGTCGGCGAGCGCGGCGTCCAGATCGGTCGTCCAGCGCTCGATCCCGGTTTGCTTGGCAAGACGGGAGACTTTGTCCGCATTGCGGCCAACCAGAATCGGGTCGGGCATGACCCGGGTGCCGTCCTTGAGCGCGACGCCGCCCTCTTTCTGAATTTCCTGAATGGACCGAACGAGGTGCTGGTTGGTGCCCATGCGGCCCGTGACCCCGTTCATGATAATTCCAAGACGCTTCTCGGCCATCTTGCGGCTCCCTTCACGTTTTCCAATTTCCGAAAACCAAATACGTGCCTTCGGCTTATTTGTCAACCAGTTGGTTGATAACTTTCAATCCTCCATCACTCCCCGGACATACCCAATGGCGAAAGCCGCCGTCGCCGGGCCGTCGGGATCGTAGATAAAGGGCTCGATTCCAACCACGCCTTCATATTTCTGGCGTTTCAAGGCCTTCATGATCGGCCTGAAACGGTCTTCCCCCTGCCCCGGCGCGCGCAAATTCGTATCGTTCAGATGGATGTGCCCAATCTTTCCCGTTGGCAGCCATGTATCGATCAGATCAGGCACCGGCATGTCTTCCATAGGTGTCGCGGCCTTGTTGTCGATCATGGTGCGAAATGCCGGGCTGCCGATTTCATCAACCACCGCCACGGCCTCGGCAATGGTCGTGACAAAGTTGGTCTCGGTGCTGCTCAATGGCTCGATGCAATATGTGACACCGGCGCTCTCGGCAGCACGGGCCGCCGCGCCCAATGTGTCGAACGTTCGTTCCAGCCACGGCCCCGCGTCCTCGCCATCGGGGATGGTTCGCTGCTTGGGCGATCCGTGCACCAGCACCGACCCGCCCAGATCGGCGCACAGGCCAACCAGCCGTTCCATCACGTCCTTGGTGCGGGCGCGCAAGGCGTCGTCCGGTGAATTCAGGGAAAGGCCTTCGGGCGTGATCAGAAGCCAGTGCAGACCGGTGATCGCTATTCCCGCGTCTTCGGCGGCGCGGCGAATTTCCGCCCGTCGGTTTGCCGGCAACAAATGCGGGTTTTCATCCAGCGTAAAGGGCGCGATCTCCAGTCCATCGTACCCCAGCCCGGCGGCAAATTCACATTGGGCGGCGAAGTCCATCTCGCGGATAACTTCGTTGCAAAGCGCGATCCGCATCGACTACCCCCCTTCCCTGTTTCAAATCAGTTCGACCGGCTGCCCGGAATGAAACGCCGGACAACACCCTTAATGGGTTCCCGGATCGATTCGATGCTCATCAGGATGGTGGCCAGCGTAACGATCCAGATAACGGCGCAGATGGGCCGGGTGAACAGCGGCAGCAATTCACCGTCGGTCAACACCAGACTGCGGCGCAGATTGTCATCCAGGATCTTGCCCAGAATGATGCCCAGTACCAGCGGCGCCATGGGGTACTTCATTTCGCGAAGTACATAACCGGCCAGCCCGAAGCCCATCATCACCCAGATGTCGAACAAGCGGTTGGTGATGGCGTATGAACCGACCGCGCACAGCACAAACACGATGGGCATCAGCTTTTCGCGCGGAACCGCCAGCAGAAACAGCAACACCCGCGTTAACGACAACCCGAAAATCAGGATCGCCAGCGACGCAAACAGCACCATGGCCACGACTTCCTGAATGAAGCCGGGCGATTCGAACATGATCATGGGCCCCGGAATGATGCCGTGGATCAGCATGGCAGCCAGAAGGACAGCCGCCGGGGCCGAGCCCGGAATGCCCAGGGTCAGAACCGGAATAAGCGCGCCGGGAACGGCGGCACTGTTGCCGGTTTCCGCCGCCATCAGGCCCTCGATGGAGCCCTTGCCGTATTCCTCTTTGTTCTTGCTGGCGCGCCGGGCGGCGGCATAGGAAACCCAGGCGCCGATGTCTTCGCCGACCCCGGGAATAATGCCAATGGTCGTGCCGATGACACCGCTGCGCAGGATGGTCCGCCAGTGTTTCAACACCTCGCCAACCTTGGGGATGATACTGTCGTTGCTTTTACCAACCATTTTGGCGGCGCGGCGGCGCATCACCGAAAGAACCTCGGCAAAACCAAACGCGCCGACCATGGCGGGGATCAGGTTGAAGCCGCCGGTCAACTCGACAATCCCGTAACTGAAGCGGTCAAAAGAGTGTATCGCCTCGCGACCGACCATGGCCACCAACAGGCCCAGAAAACCGGCAATCCATCCCTTGATCGGGTCATCGAGTGCGGTCAGATGGCCGGAAATGACAACACCGAAAATGGCCAGCCAGAAAAATTCGTAGGATTGGAACTGCAACGCGTAGTCGGCCAGTTCCGGCGCCAGAATGGCAAGAAAAACCATGCCGATAATGCTGCCCAAAACCGAACCCGACGTCGCAATGCCCATGGCCCGACCGGCCTGCCCGGACTGCGCCAGAGGAAAGCCGTCAAGGGTCGTCGCGGCGCTGGCCGGTGTCCCCGGAATATTGAGCAAGATGGCCGTGCGGCTGCCGCCGTAAATGGCCCCCACGTACATGCAGATCAGCACCAGGATGGCCAGATCGTGGGGCAGTTTGTAGGTCAGGGTGGTCATCAGGGCGACACCCATAGTCGCCGTCAATCCCGGCAACGACCCGATAACAATGCCCAGAACCGTCGCCCACGTCACATGGAACAGGGCTTCCAGCGAAGCAAACCCGTAAATGGCATCGATAAGCGAAACTAGATTTTGCAGCAAAGCGGCTTTCCCCTTTTGGACCCTTTTGGCCCCTTATGGAAGCGTGACCAAAAAGGCCTCGGTAAACACCCAGGTCACCAACCCCGAGGTCACCGCCGCCACCACGAACCCGACAATCGCAACGCGGGTCTTGCGCGCGCGCGTCGTCGAGGATTGCAAATCGAAAATCAAAATAAACAAAAAGACAAAAAGGAATGTCGCCAGCCAGTAGGGAGCCGAGCCGATCAATCCACCGCCATAACCGACCGTCAGGAATACGGCAAAAAACAGTCGCTTGTTCTCGGGCGCCGTCAGGGTCGATTTAACCGTACCCGACGTCCAGCCCAGCCTATGTCCGCCCCTGTAAATGGAACGCGCAATCAGAACCGCACCCAGGATCATGATAATGACCGACAGGATGCCGGGAACGATACCGGGTACGCTGTAGGGGTTAACGTTGGTATTCTCGAAACGCGGCATGCGCCACGATTCAACCGCAACAATCGTCGAAAATGCCACCAGCACGATGCCGGTAATAAAATCGGCTTTGGTCATGGTATCCGGGGTGTCCGGCCTCATGACAGGCTCCACAATACTATCAAAACAAAAAAAGTGGGCGGACCCGTAAACGCGGATCCGCCCACCCGCAACGATTTAGTCTTACGGTTTCGGAATACCGACCGTATCGGGGCTCACGACGGCCTTACCGGCAGCCTGATAACCCCACGCCGTTGCCGAAATCACCGGCCACGCACGTTCAAGGGCTTCTTTACCGAAGTACGGCGTCACCGCCAGGCCCTTCTTGTAGGCGTAGTCTTTAAGCACCTGCGAGGTGGCAACTTTGGCCCAAACCTGGTCCATCTTCGCAACCACGTCGGCGGGGATTCCCTTGGGAGCCCAGATGCCGAAATGGATCGGACCGGCCTTGAAGTCGGGAAGCCACTTGGTGATCGACGGAACGTCGCCGTAGCCGTCAATGGTCAGCGTGTCGCCCTTCAACACGGCCAGCGGACGAAGCCTCTTGGCGCGGATGAATTCGATCTGTTCGCTGAGAAGCTGCGGAACCGCAACGGTTTCGCCGGAAACCGTGGACTTCACCGCCGGGTTGCCGCCGTCATAGTTGACCAGCTTGTAATCGCCGCCGGCAGCCGTCTTGATGGATTCGATGGCCGAATGGCCGGATGACGGAACGCCAGCCGTCGCCACGGAAACGGAGCTCGGGTCAGACTTCATAGCCTTCAGGAAATCACCGAAGTCCTTGTAGGGCGCATCCGGATGCACCGATACGAGGGTCATGTTGGCGATGGTGAAGTACAGATGCCAGTCCTGCACTTTGGTGTCGAGCTTGCCGGTAACCGGATAGGTCGCCAGATCCTTGACCGCACCCGCGGTCCAGGTGTAGCCGTCCTTGGCCGCTTCCAAAGCGCTCTTGGTGCCGATGGAGCCACCACCGCCGCCCTGATTGACGACCACGACCTTTTGGCCGAGACCTTCTTCAAGAACCGGAGCAATCGCGCGGACCTGCTGATCCGTCGAGCCGCCGGCCCCCCAAGGAACGATGATGCGAATGGGCTTGTTGGGCATCCAATCGGCCATCGCCACGCCACCAAGAGCGATCGTCGCACTCGCGGCAAAGGCTGCCAATAAACCAAGTTTCCTCATTAACTTCCTCCCTGCCAATGAAGGGCACCCCCATCCGTACAGACGGATCGAACGCCCAAAAAACGAAATCAACCAAGTGGTTAGGATGACCGAAGTGGCTAGGTCAGTCAAGCCGAAGCGACACCTTGCGAACCGTCAAAGCGTACTCGCCAGAAACTGACGGCACCGTTCGGACTTGGGGTTCTCAAACACCAGCGACGGCGGCCCCTGTTCCTCGACCTTGCCTTTATGAAGAAAGACGATTTCATCAGATACTTCGCGAGCAAATCCCATTTCATGGGTGACCATGATCATGGTGCGGCCTTCCTCGGCCAGATCTCGAATGACCTTCAGCACCTCGCCCACCAGTTCGGGGTCCAGAGCAGACGTCGCTTCATCGAATAGCAGCAGCTTGGGATCCATGGCCAGGGTCCGTGCGATGGCGCAACGCTGTTGCTGGCCTCCGGAAAGCTGCGAAGGGTAATGGTGCCTTTTATCGGCGATTCCCACCTTTTCCAGCAGCGCCTCGCCCTTTGCGATGGCCGCGTCCTTGGGCATTTTAAGGACATGAACCGGAGCCTCGATCACGTTTTCGAGGATCGTCATGTGGGCCCACAAATTGAAGTTCTGAAACACCATGCCGACGCTGGCGCGGATGCGGTCAACCTGCTTCTGGTTGGCGGGCACGTAGCGCCCGTCCTTCAAGGTGTGCATTTCAATTAATTCGCCATCGACTTCCACGCGTCCGGCGTCGGGAACCTCCAGCAGGTTGATGCACCTAAGGAAGGTGCTTTTGCCCGATCCGCTGGCGCCGATGATTGAAATGACATCGTGTTCCTTGGCCCACAGGTCGATGCCCTTCAGCACCTCCAGTTCCCCGAACCTTTTGTATATTCCCTGAACGGCCAGCGCCGGTTTTTTGTCGGTCACGTAGTTTCCCCTGTCTTTAAACTTCTTCGTCGAGACACTCAATCAAGCGTTCGACATCGGCGAGCGTATTGTAGTGAACAAACGACGCCCTGATAACGCCATTCTGAGGCCTGACCCCCAACCCGTCAATGCAACGGGCGGCATAGAAGTCACCGGATCGTAATCCCGCCCCCCTTTTCTGCAGCCGCCCTGCAACCTCGGCCGAATCGCGCCCGTCGGCCACGAAGGAAAAAACGGCAACGCGTTTTTCTGCATCCGCCGAGGGCGGCCCGAATAGGCGCAGGCCCTGTTTGGCCGAGAGATATTGCGCCAATGGACCGCCAAGACGTGTTTCGTGATCGGCGAACAGACCAAACAGGCGCGTAAGTTTTTGGCGCGTATCAGCGGGTTCGTCACCAAAATGATGCTCATAGAGGGCATCGAAATAGTCCGAAACGCCCACCGCGCCTGCCGTCAGTTCGTGGTTCGGGCCGCCGGGGCTTAGCATCAGGAACGGATTGCCATCGACAAAATAGTGGTTCTGGTTCGCCATACGCGCCAGATGTTCGGGTTTTGCGTAAAGCAAGGCGGAATGCGGTCCGAACACCTTGTAGATGCTGTACAGATAGAAATCGACGTCCAGTTCCTTGACATCCACAGGCCGGTGCGGCGTGAAGGCGACGCCATCCACGCACACCAGCGCGCCCGCGTCATGAACGAGCCTCGCAATGGCGGAAATGTCATTGATGGAACCAGTGATATTGGAACATGCGGTAAAGCAAACCAGCCGGGTTCGGTCCGTCAAAAGAGCCTGCAAGTCGGTGATGCGAAGTTCGCCGGTTTCCGGGTCCATTTGCCACTCGCGTACCACAAGGCCGGTGTCCGCGTAGCGCCGCCACGCGCCATTGTTGGCCTCGTGATCCACGTCGGTCACGATCACCTCGTCACCATCGGCGAACCACGGGCGCAAGGCGTTGGCCAGCACATAGACGTTGTTGGTCGTCGATGGCCCGATGACGATTTCATCGGGGTTCGCGTTGATGACCGCCGCCATGAAATCGCGGCCTTCGTCCATTCGTTCGGCGGCAATGCGCGAAGCATCGAAGTCGGTTCCGGGCTGCACCTGGGTTTGCGTCATATAGGCGGAGACCCGATCAACCACCGTGGTCGGAACCAGGGTGCCGCCGGCATTCTCCAGAAAAGACCAGGAAGTGTTCAGCGCGGGAAAGAAAGAACGGGCAAAATCAACATCGAGGATCACATTGCCGGACAAATAACTTCTCCTTTTCAGATTTGCCGCCCATTGACCAGAAATCGCGCTCCACTGCAACCCCGTTGTGATTGGACACGCGCCTTATGTGCGCCTATATTCAAGAAGCACTCTGGAGAGCGCCATGTACGCCGACAACACATTGACCCCGAAAGAAGCCATTCGCCTGTGCGCCTTGGGAACCTTGGCGCTTGGGCCACGGCACTATGCCGCGCTGGCCAACGCCGTGCGTCATTTCACGGGGCACATGCTGGGTCCGTCGCTGGATCTCATGGGAACCTCCATCGAACTTCTGAGATACGAAGGATTGATCGAAACGGCGGACGCCGAGGATGCGGGGAAAGAAACGCAAATTTGCATCACCGAAGCGGGCCGGGTTGAATTGCAGACACTTCTGACCGCGGGCCTGCGCTCGGGCGCGGCCGAACTCAACAAACTGCTGGTCGCCCTGAAATTCCGTTTCCTTCATCTGCTGGATGCCGAAGACCAAATCGCCCAGGTCGATCTGTTGATTGAACTTTGCGAGAATGAACTGGCGCGTCTCGATGATCTGCGCCATTACCACGCGTCCGACCAAGGTTTCGTCGTCGAATGGATCGACCACGAGATCGGGCAGGCCCAAACGCGCCTCGTCTGGCTTGGCGAATTCAGAAAAAACCGTTCCTAGAATTACGCAATGAATTAGGTGACAGTATACTAAATTATTTTAAATAATTTAGTATACTGTCACCTAATTCTGTCGCCTTATTTTCCGGCCTGATGTAGGTGGTCGTTATTTCAGGATTTTCTGGCTGACCAGATCAAGGCCATTGAGCAAGGCCTTGGCCTGTTTGTTGTCGGCGTCCTTGATACGCCCGCGCACCACGACGTTGAGCGCGTTGACATAAAGCGAAACCACTTCGGTTTCCACGTCACCAACGTCATCGCCTATTTTCTCAATGAACCGGCAAAGCTGATTGGTGACCAACGAAATCATGGGAAAGCCAAAGCTACCGCCCTGCCCCTTCATGTCGTGGGATACCTGGTAAACGCGTTTCAGGTGGGTGGCGCGGTTATCAGGATCGCTTTTCATTTTTTCGGCCGCCGTCGTCAGGTTGAGGAGATCCTCGTCGGCGACTTCGATGTATTTTCCGGAAAGGCTGCCAATGGCAGCTTGCGCGCGTTCGATGGCGCGAAAATCGGACTCGGACGGACCTTCGGTCCCGACCTTACCCTTAAGCACGTTTTCGCGTTCAATTATTTCAACTTCGTCGTTTTCGGCCATCTAATTCCTGCCACTCGTCCTTCAACCGGTATGCCAAGCCTACCGGGACCCCCCATTCAACACAAGCGCGGCCATCAATTACCTGATAATAATACCGCGTTCACTCGAGAACACCAATATCCTTCAAAATCCCGCGGATTTCGGCTTCCCCGTGTGTTGGCAGGGCCGGTTGCGGGGCCAGTGGGCGACCCACGTCAAATCCCATCATTTCCAGTCCGCCCTTTATACAGGCGGCCAGTGAATATTTCGTGAAGACCTGATTGATGGCCCAAAGGCGGCGTTGGTGTTCCATTGCCCGGTCCCATTCCCCCGCCCGGCAAAGATCGTACAGGCGTACGCTGGCCTCAGGAATCAAACACGCCGGTCCGGCCATCCAGCCGACGCCGCCCAACATCATTACGCAGGCCGGTATATGGGCGGACGCGGCAAAAATTTTCATTTTCCCGTCCACGCGGTTCATGATCGACAGCAGCCGACCGGTATTCGTGGATGCGTCCTTCAGGTAGCCGATATTGCCAACCTCGGCCAGGCGCTCAATAACCGGCAACGACAAGTCCGAGCGTTGAAAATTCGGATTGGTATACAGCACCACCGGGCACGAAACGGCGTTGGCAACTGCGCGGAAATAGGCTTCCACACCCGCATCATCGACTGGAAAATAGGCTTCCAGGATGGCCAAAATGCCGTCGGCGCCCATTTGCTCGAAAGCCCTGGCCTGTGAAACCGCCTCGGACGTAGTCGTCGCGGCAACGCCC